>JAKAKJ010000086.1 GCA_021824575.1 Chloroflexota bacterium | reverse complement strand
TGCGACAATCGTGTGCGCGGTTCGTCCGAAAAACACTCTCATTTTCAAAATCCGATGCGATGCACGAAATCGTAATCAGACTGTTTATTATCCATCACAACCTATCACTTATTACCTGACCACTACCAATTATTTTATGAACTTTGCAAACCAATTAACCAGCGAATTGAACAGTGTTGGATTCTTATCGAGAAACCTATGAGCGTTGATGCTTAGGGCCAACAACGCGCTTGTCACAAAAGAATAGACTCCGGCACCAACAACCAAGGTTGCATACAATCTACGAAACCGCTTCTTCTTTTCAAGAAGTTGATAACCTTGCCAAAGTCCGATCATTGCAAGCAGGATGAGACAAGGCATAAAGTCAAGCATGTACTTCATGGCGGAATTGAGAAGCAGCAACAACCCACCAAACGGCAGAAGGAACGATCCAAACAAGCTGACGAACAGCCAGCGAAACTGGTATTGATCTTGATCATCCGTTTGCCCGCTGTTCTTTTTGAAAATATCGCGTATAAAGGTGGTCACAGCAATCAGGGCAAACAACACAAAAGGCGCACCTGCGATCATACCTATCCCGCCATATGCAATGTAAAGAGGAGGGATGGGCCAGCCAAACATGGACCGCATTTGGCTGGCCTGTTCGAGAATCGTCATAAAAGGAAAGCCGCGGCTCAAGCCAAAGGTTCTGAAAAGATAAGCCTGGAGGTTAGGGAGGATATAAGACGGTTGAAAGACCTGGCTATATAGCTGGTTGAGATCATTATTAGTGATCTGATAACGAAGGCCGGTTTCAAGCGGCGAGTCGAACCGCGCCCAGTTATACCAGCCGAAGGCAATAGCTCCCAAAGCCAGCGGAATTCCGAGCGCCAACAACCTTTGCAGGGTTTTCCCAATATCACGCGCACGAAAAAGATTTCGAACGATCCAGAGAGATACCATGACAGCCATGAAAATAACCGGGAGTAGGAGAAAGGCGCGTGAGTTGACAGCACATGACCAAAGGATTCCGGCGAGGGTCAATTTCCAAAGAGACAACTTTTGGTCATCAATAGCCAATACCGCGAAATAGAGTCCGCCCATGAAGAAGAATTGTGCGCCTGTGATCGCAGCCTCATAAACAGACGCGTAGCTCAAGACATACAAAATCGGGATGGTCAATCCCGCAACAAGAATTCCAAGCGCAACAGTCCACTCTGGTACGGATGAAAAAAAATGTTTCCAGATTTTCAACATCAATAAGGATTGAAACAGGATCAATCCCGCTGAAAAGATGAAGCTCAGAACATCGTCGCCAACCTTTGTAGATGAAATAATTTGCAGGGGAATCAGGACGAAAGCCGGGACGGGGCCCCAATACAAATACACTTTGCCTTTATATAAGGACATATCCCAGATATAGTCAACCCTTCGGACACTGCTTCTTTGGTTGGGATCATAGGGATCGGAAAGTGCCAGTAATTGCGGATCAACCTTGATCTGCAAATTGAGTTGTCCGTTTTGGAAAGCGGTGGCAAGTTGATCGTAGTAAATAGTGGTTCGAGGCCAGCTCGTCCATTGACCAATACTGACAAACCAAATATAAACAGCAATTACGAATAATACACAGATACCCGTCATCACATAAGTCCGGATTGGCCGCGCAAAAAACAAGAGTTCAACAAAGCGACTATGGAGCCATTTGAAGTCGAGAAAAAACAAGGCAGAGATAAATAGGCCAATTGCAAGAACCAGGATGCGACCTCTCCCCCAACCAACGACCTGTTCCAAACCAAGTTGTGAAGCAAAGATGGCCGCCATAACAATAGCCGCTCCAAAGAGGATCATCAGCATGGAAACCAGGCGTTTTTTCATTGACTTATTCCAATAACAGGGTGACAAACATTATACTTGTATTCGATTTTTCAGTTCCCATCTCTTATGTTACATATGGTTGCTTTATGAAAATTCTTCCATCCATCGTTCTTCTGGCTCCGTTCCTGCTTCTGTGGGAAATCTTCCATAAAAAACAAGGTGAATGGCGCGCAGCCTTCCTGTCAGCAGCGGTAATTTGGGGAGTTCTATTAGCTGCCATCACTGAAACTCTAAGCTTGTTCAAAGCAATTTCATTCTGGCCCATTTTGGGAATCTGGAGCCTTTGTCTCATTGCATTCGCGATTTATTGGATCAGAGTGGCGGGCAACCCAAAGAATCTTCCTGCCAATTTCAAATTGCCAGATGTCTCCCGCTTCGAACTTTTTCTCCTGGGCGGCATTGCATTCATCGCAGGCATGGTCGGGCTGATCGCTCTGATCGCACCGCCAAACACTTGGGATTCGATGACGTATCACATGGCGCGCGTCATGCACTGGATCCAGGATGGAAGCGTGGCCGATTATCCAACGCACATTGTCAGGCAGCTCTTTATGAATCCGGGAAGCGAGTTCATCATCCTGCATTTCCAAACCTTGAGCGGCGGCGACCACTTTGCCAATTTTGTTCAATGGTTCAGCATGGTTGGAAGCGCCATCGGCGTCCCATTGATCGCCAGGGAACTTGGTGCGGATCGCCGCGGTCAAATCTTCAGCGCGGTTGTCAGCATGACAATCCCAATGGGAATCCTTCAAGGCTCAAGCACGCAGAATGATTATGTGGTCACATTCTGGCTGGTTTGTCTTGTGTATTTCACATTCAAATTACGCACAGACCGAACCCTGTGGAACGCTCTTGCAACTGGCGCAAGCCTCGGACTGGCAATTTTGGCAAAAGCAACCGCTTACATTTTTGCAGTTCCTTTTTTGATCTGGCTCGGCATCGGACTTTTCAAGTCGGGATGGAGCAAAGCTTTACAAACAATAGGGATCATCGCAATCATCAGCTTATCACTGAATTTTGGACATTATCTTCGGAACTATGATTTGTTCGGCAATCCTCTGGGACTTACCGCAGATGTTTTTTCCACGGGCGGACAAATCCAGATCTTCAAATATTCGAATGACATTTTCACATTTTCTTCGCTTGTTTCCAACAGCGTACGGAATATCGCATCCAATCTGGGGACGCCGTTTGATTCCATAAATGGCATGACACAGCAAGGGGTGGATTGGATTCATTCGGTGATTGGGCTCTCTCCAAACGACCCACGGACAACGTGGCCCCAAACGGACTTTGCGGTGGTGCCGACTTCTTTTTCCGAAGATTCGGCTGGAAATTTACTTCAAGTCATTCTTATCGCGGTCGCCATTGTGCTGGTAATAACACAACCGAAACAGCACAAGGACAGATTCATTTATTGCCTGTCTCTGATCCTGGCATTCCTGTTGTTCAGCTTTTACTTGCGGTGGCAGCCCTGGGATAATCGTTTGGAACTGCCTTTGTTCCTCCTTTGGTCCGCACTCATCGGGACTATGATGGCAAATATCAAAAGGGCATGGATTCCAAATGCAGCCATGACCATCCTCTTTTTGGCGGCCCTGCCGTGGGTATTTTTCAACGCAACCCGTCCGCTTATCGGCAACCAAAACATATTCAACACGGGCCGGCTTGAACAATACTTCCACAACAATCATTCATTGTGGCTTGTCTATCCTCGCGCAGCAAACGTGCTGGCCGATTATCAATGCAGACAAATCGGCTTATATTTTGGTGGCGGAGATTGGGAATATCCGCTTTGGGTTTTGCTTCGGCAGGAATTCGGCAGCGACTTCCGTATCGAGGCCGTCAACGTGGAAAATGTATCGGCCAAAGAGTACAAGGAGTTTCCAGAATTCACCCCATGTGCCGTATTGGTTGCCGATCCACTGTCGACGGACAACTTCAGCGTTAACGGAACCGCCTATAAGGTCGTGATGACGACCAAGTACATTTCTATTCTTATGCCCAGGTAAATTTTATAAAGAGTTTCTCACCGCCAAGCATCGCTCGCAATCCTCCCGCTGACAAAGCAAAGCCAGCGGATCCTCTTTTATCCGATGGATAACCGCGGCGATCAACGCTTTCAGAGACACAGCCTGCACAATACCATCGCCGATTTTCACGGTGCGCGTTTCATTGATCAGATCAGGCGCAATCGCATCGAAGCCGGTCGAATCACCGGGGAAGCCGGGGCATTCGATGATTCGATCTGGCAATAAAGCCCAGCGGATAAACTGCTTACGCCCGGCGAGTTTCTCCGCATAATGAATGCTGGTATTGACCGTATGATCCACGCCGAGTAACAAAACCCAGCCATCTGCATCTGCCAGCGCGCCAATTGGTCCCAGCGGATTTTGCATCGTTTGCGCGGCAAGGAATTTTTCGGCGTAGATTCCCGCAAACGATTGGATCGGATGCCGCGTCCGTTTAGCTTGTGGATGATGTCGCAAAGTTTCGGAGACGATTCCCATTTGTTTATCAGCTGGCATGTCCGGCGTGAAAGGTTCGGCCATCTTATTCAGATTCGCATCGCTGCCGTATGCGATTCCATTATTTGGCGGACCCGCCTCCGGTGTAATCATCGTTTTATATGTGAACGTTGGCATGACCAGCGCACCGACAGAATCAAGAACGGCGCGGACCAACGTGTCCGCGCCGCCGTCAATGTGGCCGAAAGCTCTCAGTGACGCGTGAGCGATGACCGGGGTGTGAGAAAGCCCCAATGTGAAAAGAGCCGCGCGCAGGTCCGTGAATGAAACGATGATCTTCATCAACGTGTCAGAAAATTATTTCCCTTTCCAATCCGGTTTACGCTTTTCGATGAATGCTTTCATTCCTTCCTTTTGATCTTCGGTTGCGAACAGATCATAAAATTCCTGACGCTCCTGGTTCAGCGCGTCGGTCAGACCAAGTTCATAAGCCTGATTGATCATCTTCTTCGCGACGCGGACCGCGACCGGTGCGCGCGATGCAATCTCATCCGCCAATTTCAACGCCTCATCCAAAGTTCGTTCAACCGGGACAACGCGGTTGACGAGGCCAAATTGAAGCGCTTCCTGCGCTGACAGCGTGCGGTTGTTGAGAATCATTTCCATTGCGATGGCTTTGCCGACTGCGCGCGTCAGACGTTGAGTTCCGCCCGCACCGGGGATGACTCCAATCGTGATTTCCGGCTGAGCAAATTTGGCTGTCTCCGATGCGACGATCATGTCACAAGACATGGCGACTTCGCATCCGCCGCCCAACGCGTAACCGGATACCGCCGCGATGACCGGTTTGCGGATTTTCATCATGCGGCCAAACCCACCCACCAAATCATTATCCATCATTTGTTGTAAGCTTTTATCCGACATTTCTTTGATGTCCGCCCCCGCGGCAAATGCCTTCTCGTTTCCAGTCACGACCATCGCGCCAATGTTGTCGTCCTTGTCGAAAGCCTCGAGCGCGTCCATCAGCTCGCGCACCAATTGATTGTTGAGCGCGTTCATGGCCTTTGGGCGGTTCAACGTGACAAGTCCAACGCGGCCGCGCGTTTCGGTTAAAACGAATTCGTACGACATAATGCCTCCTTTGTTTTTCGAACCGCAACACTTGCGCACCTGCCCCACGAACTGCGTGGGGTGCGCGCAAGTGCAGGTGAGCACGCCAAGCGCACCAGGTTTTTTTATTTTCCTTTGCGGTTTAACCAAACCTGATTCTACACGAGAAAGTAAACTGTGCTACCATTGTGCCGACATTTTCCAAAGGAGAACAAGATGGATTTGATTTTAACTTTTCATTCCATAATCCGCTGGCTGATTATCGCAGTCGCCGTGATTGCCATCATCAAATTCGCGATTGGCTGGGCAGGAAACGGCTTATTCAAAGCAATGGATCGCGGTTTGGCTTCCGGCTTTAGCGGTTTGATGGATTTGCAAATACTGCTTGGTTTGATTTATTTCTTTTGGAACGGCTTTGCCGTCACCGGCTTTCCGATATATCGCATTTTTCACGGCATCGTCATGTTCCTTGCTGTTGTAGCCGCGCATTTACCGGCGCGCTTCAAGACGTTGACAGACAAACTGCGTTTTCAATATTCTGCTCTCGCCATTATCGGTTCGCTCATCTTGATCATAATTGGCGTTTCGATTGTGCCCAACGGCTGGCGCTAATTAAACCTAGAGTTCAATTCGCATCTAACAAATGACAACTGCTGAAACTACGATCCCAACTGAAAAGCTGGACTTCAAACGCGTTCTGCCCATTCTTGTCATCGTCCTTGTTGACCTGATGGGTCTCTCGATCATCATTCCATTACTCCCACTTTTCGCAGCCCGCTTTGGCGCATCGCCGTTCCTCATTGGCATTCTGCAGGCAAGCTATCCACTATCGCAATTTCTCGGCACGCCCATCCTCGGACGTTTGTCCGATCGCTTTGGGCGTAAGCCGATTCTTTTATTCAGCCAGCTTGGAACACTGGCCGGTTTCATTCTGCTAGGTTTTGCAAATTCATTGCCGCTGCTTTTCGTTTCGCGCATCATTGATGGACTCTCCGGTGCGAACATGTCCACGGCGCAAGCCGCGATTGCAGACAGCACCAACGAAAAGACCCGCACGCAGGGACTCGGGTTGATCGGCGCGGCGTTTGGTGTTGGATTCATCCTCGGTCCGATCATCGCATACATCGTGCTTGCCGCATCCGGCGGGGACTATAAAGCGGTCGCGTTGACCGCGGCCTTTTTCTCGCTGACGTCCATTCTGCTGACGACATTCTGGTTCCACGAGACGCACACCAGCGACAAACCGTCCGCGACATCTTATAAATCTCCGTTCTCATTTGGAGCGATGTGGCAGGCATTAGGCCGCCCCGCCATCGGCTTTTTGTTGCTCATCATGTTCTTCTATCAAGTTGCGTTCGGCGGTTATGAACAACTCTTTTCATTGTTCACACTAACGCGCCTTGGTATGGACGCCACCGACACGGCGGGACTGTTTGCAATCGCAGGCATCTTTATTGTGATCGTCCAAGGCGGCCTCATTGGCCGTTGGTCCAGGAAACGAGGCGACCGCTGGCTTGTCATCTTGGGTGTCTCAACATTAGCCATCGGTCTGATCGGAACATCGCTCACGCCGCGCATCCCGGTGCCGTGGTACAACCAGTCAAAGGTTTTGGAAAGCCTTGCTGGTCAAAGTTCAATCGCCCTGTCAACGCAAACCATCAAAGTACCGCTGCCGCCCGAAGCGGCGAAAGGATGGTTTGGGATCGTCTGGCTTTTGATTGCAAGTTTCCCTGCCGCGTTGGGAGGCGGCGTTTTGCATCCAGCGGTAAATAGTTTGATTACAAAGTCCGCAGACAAAAGCGAAGTGGGCGGAATGCTCGGAATCTCCGCCGCGTTTTACAGCGCGGCGAATGCCATCGCCCCATTATTTTATGGGTCATTATTCCAATGGTTCGGCGCGCCCGTGCCATTCTTCATTGGAGGAGTCATTCTCGCCATCTTATGGATTTTTGCGCCGCGAGCAATAAAGAAAGACAGATAATAAAAGGCAATAAATCTCCAGACTTAAAGGCAGATTGACTCCATTCGAGCCTTTCTGCATAGTTACGCCGTTCGTTCGCAACCCATCGAAAGGATGATCTCTCGAAGATGCCCATTATCAATTTCATTTTAGCTGGCTTGGCAGCCATCGCTGCGGGTGCAATCAACGCACTCGCTGGCGGAGGAACCCTGATTACGTTTCCAACGCTGGTCGCGCTGGGGATTCCGGCCGTGGCCGCCAATGTGACCAATACTGTTGCACTGTGTCCCGGTTATATCGGAGGAACACTGGCTCAAGCCGATGATTTGAAGGGACAAAAAACGCGCATGTGGATCACAATCCCGGCCGGAGTCATTGGTGGATTGATCGGCGGTTTTATTTTGCTGAACACCGCCGAAAAAGTTTTCCGCGAATTGGTGCCATTTCTGATCTTGATGGCATCGCTCCTCCTGGCTGTTCAAGACCCCGTGAAAGGCTGGCTGACGCGTCGAGCCGAGAAAAAACAATCAACGACAACGTCCGAACGATGGGCCGCGCTGCCTGTGGGATTAGCCGCAATCTACGGCGGATACTTCGGCGCGGGATTGAGCGTCATCGTTCTTGCCACACTTGGACTGGTCATCGAGGACACATTGACACGATTGAACGCGATCAAACAGGCAATTGCTTTTGCCGTTAATGTTGCCGCGGCAATATTCTTTGTTTTTTCCGGTCAAGTTTGGTGGGGCATTGCGGCAGTGATGGCTGTCGGCGCTTTGCTGGGCGGGGCGCTCGGCGGCAGGTTGGCAGGCAAGGTCAAACCGTCCACATTGCGATGGATTGTGGTCGTGATCGGAGTCATGGTTTCGATCATCTATTTTGTGCGGGGGTGAGTGCTTCATCAAAAGCCAAACCAATCGCGCAGTAAGAACCCATGTCAAAGCCAAATCGTCTCCAAGCAGCCGGCATAAAAATAAAACAGTTAATTCCACTGCTCATTATTGTTGTTCCCATTCTCGGATACTGGTCCTATTGCAATTTTCTAAAGCCAATCTCACCTTATTACCAAGACTACGATCCGGAATTTCAATACTTTCTGAATTCGCTGGCAATCCTGAGGGGCGGGAGTTACACGTACATTGATCACCCGGGGACACCGCTCGAAATTATAGGCACTGTCATTCTACTGGCAACCCGCATATTTCTTCCAAACCACCAGGGAAGTTTTGCCCTGTATCATCTGCAACATCCCGAATTATTCCTTGGATTGGTGCGCGGTTTCATCATGTTATTGAGCCTTGCTTGTGCAACGTTTTTCTTCTACACTGCAAAGGCGTCCAAACAGCTTGAGGATGCTTTCGCTGCCGCAGCTCTTTCCATGATGTTCTTTGTGATCCACCCCGACTCGTTCATCACCTTAACGCTGTGGTCGCATAATTCATTTAATTTTGCTTTTGGAACCCTGCTCTTGATTATCCAGTTCAGGATTTTTCGAGGAAACACAGAGGTCCCTCTTTGGAAAATTGTTGGACTGGGATTGGGAGTTGGCGTTTTAACCTCGATAACCATTTACTTCGCCGCTTGGATTGCGGGTGCGTTCGCCGCTCTGATTACTTTATACCGATTACTAAAACTATCATGGAGAAAAACAGTCATTGCAGGCGCAATGCTCATCATCGCCTCCGTTGCAGGATTTGTGCTCGCAACTCTGCCAGTTCTAAACCTATATTCCTCGTTCGCAAACTGGATGACCGGGTTGGTTTTCCATCAGGGAATCTATGGAGAAGGTGCGACAGGCATCACATCGCCATCCCTCATGCTCAGAAATTTTTCAACACTTGTGCAGGACCTTCCGGTACTTTTTGCAGTTTCCGCTTTAGAGTTCATTCTATTCGCATACGGATTGATACGATGGCGAAAAGATGCTAATAAAAATCCGGGGACGTGGGCAATGGCAGGCGGATTAACACTTATGCTTGTGCTTGTAATCGTAGCCGTCACCAAGCATCCCGGCGATATTTATATGCTGGCGGGGGATGCAATTCTGCCTGTGCTGATGATAACCATTCTGGATATTTTTCAAAATGATCCGGCGCTGAACCACCTCATCAGGCAAATCGTCGCCATCCTCCTCTTAGGCGGCCTAGCGATTTCATTCTCAGTATCCATCCTCACTCGGAATAATTATGCAGACAGCATTCAAAGTGCGCAAACGCAAACCTGGAAAGCCATTCAGAGCTATGGCGCATCCATTAGCCGGTCACCGGAAAATTTAAATATTTATTGGACCTATGGAACCTATTCGCCGTGTCAATCGCTTCAATTCGGCGACAACGGCACAAGTCTTGAAATTACGAATGACATCAAAACCATATGTGACCATCAGCGTGGGGTAAGCATATGGGCCAACAGGGTTAAAGTTTTTCAAAAGAAATGGGATATTCTGGTAACCCGCACAGGTTTCCTGGAAACATATCCGTTCCTGAATGAATTAGGAACGGTTTACAAGGAATTGCCTGAAACAGCCGACAAATTCGGCTCAATCGTTATTATCAGCAACACCAGATGATCGGATAATTTACAACAAAGATCATTTATTCAGGGCGTTTTAGTAATACTTTATCCAATTCAGCCGTGCTTTCCAAAATCAAATCCGGACTCTTGCGACGCAGTTCAGGCTCTTCGCCAAAACCGCATAAAACGGCAACGGTCTGTGCCCCGGCAGATTTTCCCGCGCGGATGTCCACTGTGGTATCACCGGTCATGAGACAAGCCTCGGGCATCACATCCATTTTTTGCGCGGCCAGCTGGATCGGGTCCGGGTAAGGTTTCGTGTGCTCGGCGCTCAATGCTGTGATGATCGCATCGAAATATTTCACCAGATCGAATTGTTCCAGAAAAGCCATCGTGCTGTCTTCATCCCGTGCGCTGACTACTGCCATCGGATAATGTTCCTTCAGCCGCGCCAACATATCTTGCGCACCGGGGACGATCAAATATTTTCTAACTTTATGTTTACGATGACGATACATGAAATCAATCAAACGGATGATCGGCCCATCGAGGCCAATCGTATCAGTCCATCCGAGCAACGCGTTGCCTGGCGATTCGCCCCACATTACAAGGCGGCGCGCGGCTCGTTCGGGATCCCGAACGAAGGGCGCACGGCGAAAGAAACCGGACAATCTATTTACATAATAATCGTCCGTGTCGCTGAGGGTTCCATCCACGTCAAAACACAGAGCGCGGACGCGTTGGAGGTCGAGAGGCATAACCCAATTGTATTCGATTTCGCGGTTATAAATTGGGGATGCGTGCTATACTTTCGGCAACTGCAAGCATATTGAATGATTGTGAACGCAGCGATCATTGCCTGGAAATGTCGCGTACAGGTCGAAATCAAATGACCTGAGTCCCAGTCCTATTGAAGGAAAATTTGGTTTTATTTAATACCGGAAGTGGGCTAAAATACCTTTGAGAATCGTCCGCAAGGGGAGGACCACAGGATGGAAACGAATCCATGACCAAGGACCGCGCAAGACCGTTACTGGAACTGCTCATTCAGATCAACCGCGAAGTTGCCGCGGCGCTCGATTTACGCACCGTGTTACAGCGCTTATTGTTCGCGGCTTTGCAGAATGTCGGCGGAGAGCGCGGCAGTATCGTTGTTCTCGATGACGCAGGCAAGCCGATCGACGCAACCATCGTCTACGGCAAAAGCCTCCATGAACATACCACACAACAACTGCGCGAGACGGTTGATCGGGGCCTTGCCGGATGGGTGATCCAACACCGCGAAGCAGTCCTGATTCCCGACACAAGCAAGGATGAACGCTGGCTCAAACGGCAGGATGACTCAAAGGAGCAAAGCGGCGCGAAATCGGCGCTCTGCGTTCCGCTCCTGGCGCGGGACCAATTGGTTGGCGTGCTGACCCTTGTCCATCCCGCGCCGAACGCTTTTGGTCCCGATCATCTCGAATTGATGCAGGCCATCGCAGACCAGGCCAGCATCGCCGTGTTGAACGCGCGTCTTTATACCGAAAGCTCGCGGCAGGCGCGCATCATGACCGCATTGGCTGACGGCGCGGCGATTTTCAGCGCGTCGCTCGAGGTGCGCGAAGTCTGGCAGCGCGTGCTCAACCAGACCTTGCAGGCCATGCAGGTGGAAACCGTCGCCATTGGTTTGATCGAAGGCGTGGAAGGAAGCATCGTGTTCCACGCCGCGGCAGGACATAATGCAGGAGGCATCCTCGAGCGGCGCGTTCCCGGCGGCAAGGGACTCGTCGGCCAGGTGGCGCGTGATGGTCATGGCATTGTGATCTCAAATGTAAATGAAGACAAACGTTATGCCGATATTGACCGCTTTGCAGGCATCGAGGCCAAAGCCGTCGCCATCGCGCCCATCCAATCGCAAGGCAAAATCATCGGCGTGCTGGAAGCGATCAACCCGATCTCAAAGTCGTTCGACGCCGACGCACTGACGGTGATGACCGGTATCGGCAGCCTGGCTGGCACGACCATCCGCAATGCGGAACTCTTCGAACAATTGCAGAAGGCGCATGAGCGTTACCGCGAACTTTTCGAAGAAAGCATTGATCCAATCTTCATCACCGATTGGGACGGAAAAATCATCGAAGCCAACCGCGAAGCCATTCAACTAAGCGGCTTCAAAGCCGAAGACCTGCACCGCATGAGCATTGACCAGCTGCATGAAGTCAAATGGAACAAGGTGGGCATCGAATTCGAGAATCTGCGCGAACGCGATGGCAATGTCTATGAGTCGGTCTTGCACAAGGCCGATTCGGGCACGGTCCCGGTCGAAGTCCACGTGCGGCGCGTGGAGTTCGAAGATACTGAATCCGTCCAATGGACTCTGCGCGATATTTCCGAACGCAAGGAACTTGATTCCCTGCGCGAAGATTTGACGGCCATGATCTACCACGATCTGCGTTCGCCGCTTGGAAACATCGTCTCGAGCCTCGACGTTTTGAACGGCATGGTCAGCGGGGACGAAACGACGCGTTCCATCCTGAACATCGCGGTCAGTTCCACGGACCGCATCCAGCGATTGGTGAATTCCCTGCTCGATATCAACCGGCTCGAATCCGGACAGGCCATCGTCTCGCAGCAATACGTCAACCCGCAGGTTTTGATCCAGACTTCGATTGAGGATGTGAAGCCCTCTGCTGCCGGACGTCATCAGACCATCGAAACAAAGATCGCCGGCAAATTGCCGGACGTTTGGGTGGATGCAGATATGATGCGGCGCGTGCTCATCAATTTGCTGGAAAACGCGATCAAGTTCTCGAAGGCCGAAACGAGTATCGAAATTGGCGCAAAGAAGGACGGCCAATGGGTGGAGTTTTGGGTGCGGGATACCGGCCCGGGCATTCCTTCGTCTGAAAATAAACGCATCTTCGAAAAGTTCGTGCGCGCCAAAGGCAAGAATCGTCCCGCGGGGCTGGGTATTGGATTGGCGTTTTGCCGGATCGCTGTGCAGGCTCACGGCGGCAACATCTGGGTCGAAAGCGAAGAGGGCAAAGGCGCGAAATTCATGTTCACTTTGCCGGTGATGGATGGCAAAGAATAAGAGTAAAATAGCCCTCGCCTGAAACATCCCGCCTTTGGCATCTTCGGAGCGGGAACGGTTAATGGCACAGGAGTTTTCATGCAGTCAATTGCTGACAATGTTTTTATCGAAGACCATTATCTCGGCGCGACACTGGGTGTCATCCAGGAACCACGCGGACTGATCCAAATTGATGCGCCGCCTTCGCCGGAGGACAGCCGTTCATGGCGCGCCGCGCTGATGAGTTTCAGCAGCGGGCCGGAACGCGTGCTCATCAACCTCGACTCTCATCCGGACCGGACGCTTGGAGCGCGTTCCATGGACTGCACGGTTATCGCTCAAGATAAAACCGCGCAGGTCTTCCGCTCGCGTCCAACCACGTTCAAAGCGCAGGGAACTGAAACCGGCGCAGACTGGGAAACCATTCCAGGGCTTGGCACGGTGCGATGGGCGCCGCCGGAAATTTCGTTCACCGACCGGATGTTTCTCCATTGGGGCGAAGAGCCGGTAATCCTGGAACACCATCCCGGACCATCCGCCGGGGCAATGTGGGTCAATCTTCCCAGTGAGAAAGTTGTTTTCGTCGGCGACCTCGTCCTGAAGAATCAGCCTCCCTTTTTGGCGCACGCCGACCTCCCGTCGTGGCTGGAGGCGCTCAATATTCTGATGAGCTCGGACTATCGCGGTTACACGTTCATCAGCGGACGCGGCGGAACCGTCTCAAGTGCGCTCATCAAGGCGCAGGCCGAACTGATCAAACAAATCCACGACAAATTGGAAAAGATGGCTTCGCGCGGCACATCGCCAGATGCCACCGAAAAATTGATCGAGCCATCGCTCAGCACGTTCAAATCTTCAGCGGCAAAACACAAGCAATATGTCCAGCGTCTGCGATATGGACTGCGTCACTATTACACGCGCCATTACCATTTAGGCAGCGCGGCAGAAGAATAGCAATCCGCAGATTTAGCGGATTTCAAAATCTCGTGTGTGAAATCTGCGGATAAAAATTACAGGTGAAATCCAATGACTGAACGTTTTCAACCCATCTTCGAGGTCACGCGCGGCAACATTGTCGAATCGATTCATTACGGCGCGATCGCGGTGGTGGACTCTCACGGCAAACTTTTGTATTCTTACGGCGACCCGCAGACGGTCGCTTTTTTGCGCTCATCCGCCAAACCGTTTCAGGCTTTGCCGTTCGTTGAACGCGGCGGCGTGGAGTATTTCGGTTTTACGCCAAGAGAACTGGCACTGTCGTGCGCATCGCATCAAACCGCGCAGATTCATCTGGATGCTGTAAAAGCGTTGCAGGAAAAAATTGGCATCAAAGAAAGCGACTTGCAATGCGGTGCACATTTGCCAAGCGACGCGGAGATGTTGAAGCACGTCATCATCCATCACATCACACCGACTGCAAACTTCAACAATTGTTCCGGCAAACATACGGCCATGCTGGCTCACGCTAAAATGCGCGGACTGCCGCTCGAAACGTACCTCGAACGCGCTCATCCGATTCAGCAGGACATTTTGACGACCTTCGCGGAGATCTGTGGAATCGAACGCGAGAAAGTGGAACTCGGCACCGACGGTTGTTCCGCGCCAAACTTCGCGGTTCCGCTTCGGAACGCCGCTCTCGGCTTTGCCCGTTTATGCGACCCCTCGTCTCTTCCCGAAGCCCGTGCGGACGCCTGCCGCAAGATTACGTCTGCGATGACCTCATACTCCGAAATGGTCAGCGGATTTGGCGAATTCGATTGTGAGTTGATGAAAGTTGGGAACGGAAAAATCCTCACCAAGCGCGGCGCGGAAGGATTCCAAGCCATCGGGCTTTTGCCGGGTGCGATCAATGGCGGATCGCGCGGCATCGGCATTGCGCTAAAAGTGATGGACGGCGATGCCGGACGCATGAATGATGATTTGGAAACCAAGCCCCGTGTTCGCCCGGCAGTGACATTGGAAATCCTGCATCAGCTCAGCGCACTCAACGATTCACAAATGAAACAACTTGCCGCGTTCGGTCCAACCCTGCCCGTAAAGAATCATCGCGGGATCGTGGTCGGCGAGTCGAGGCCGGTGTTCAAACTTCAAAAAGAAGCTTAATCGAACACAGATGAACGCGGATGAAGATCAATCAGAATCCTTGTTGAGCCATATTCCTCTGCAGTGAATTTATGGATAACCTTTCCAAGCGCGCACTCAAAATCCACGAGAAACTTTTAGGAGCCTTCGGCAAACCAATCTGGCGCAATCCAATGCCGCCCATTGACGAATTGGTTTCGACGATCCTTTCCCAGAATACAAACGACACAAACCGCGACCGCGCCTTTAATGCTCTGCGCGCTAAATTCCCAACATGGGAAGAAGTGCGCGATGCAAAAACAAAGGATGTCATCGCGACGATTCGTCCGGCGGGGTTGGCGAATCAAAAAGGTCCACGCATCCAAAAGGTTTTGAAAGAGATCACTAAAGAACGCGGCAATTTAGATTTACGGTTTCTCAAAGATTTACCGCTCGAAGAAGCGCGCACCTGGCTGATGAAGTTCAACGGCGTCGGCCCGAAGACCGCGGCGATTGTTTTATGTTTTTCGCTCAATCGTCCTGCATTCCCGGTAGATACGCACATTTATCGCGTCACGGGCCGCATTGGTCTGCGCCCTGAAAAGATGACCGTCGAACAGGCGCATCCGCACCTCGAAAAATTATTTCCGCCCGAAACGTATTACGCCGCGCATTTGAATCTGATCCGCCTCGGACGCGAAGTGTGTCACGCAAGAAAACCAGATTGCCCGAAGTGTCCAATCATTAAGTTGTGTGATTATGAACCAAAGACAAAGTGATTCAATGCGAATGTTTTTAAAAGCTCAACGCAAAGTCGCGGAGCCGCAAGGTTTTTTTCTTCGCGACCTTGCGCTTTCGCGTTAAGCCTTTTAGTGAAATCATGGATCAAATTCCTCCTGTCAGCATTGCTTTAGAAAAACTTGGAATTCCCCACCGCGTGTTTCACCACGCCGGGCAAGTCACATCGCTGGAACAAGCCGCGTCCGAACGCAGCCAGCGGCCCGAACAAGTCGTCCGCAGTATCTTATTTCGAATCGGCGAAAATGATTTTATTATGGCGCTGGTCGCGGGACCGGCGCAAATCTCATGGAAAAAACTTCGCCAGCATCTTGGTCAATCGCGATTGACCATGGCAACTGAGGAGGAAGTGTTGGAAGTTACGGGATACCGCATCGGGACGGTGAGTCCGTTCGGGTTGGCGCGTCCGCTCAAAGTCCTGATTGACCCGAGCGTGCTGAAAGAGGAGGAAATTTCCATCGGGTCGGGAATCCGAAATACAGGCATCATCCTCAAAAGCAAAGATTTACAACGCGGCCTGAATGAATACGAAATCGTCCAACTAATTTAACCTGCTTGACAGAATCCATCCGTTGGTATATTATGATTATAAAGTCTATAATTCTAATAGACATACTATGAGACTTTCGAAACGCGGTGAATACGGCTTACGAGCCATGATCCTGATGGCAACACCGACCGAAGACGGCCACCCTCCCATTGTGCAGATCAAAGAAATCTCGCAGCGCGAGAAGATTCCTGCCAAATTCCTTGAGCAGATTTTGCTCGCGCTGAAGAATGCTGGAATGCTGCACAGCAAAATGGGCGTTGGCGGCGGATACTACCTCGCCAGGCCGGCCAAAGAAATCACCCTCGGCCAAATCGTGCGCGTCCTGGACGGCCCGCTTGCCCCGGTCAAATGCGTCAGCCAGATGGCTTATGAGCCGTGTGGGTGTCCTGATGAGGAAACCTGCGGTTTGCGTTTGGTGATGAGCGATGTGCGGAACGCAATTTCGGCCCTGCTCGACGGCACATCGCTGGCAGATGTGAACAACCGCGTGGATAAAGTCCGCGAGATGTTGAAAACTTGATTCAGTTTGGCCGCTTTCAAGCGGCTCTTTTCGCGGCTCAAAAGTATACTTAAATTATAGACTTTATAATAGATAAACCTAAATGGAGGAAGAATGTACAAAAAACTTCATCTTGTTTCGGTCTTTCTCGTTATCGCAGGGCTGCTCCTCGCCGCTTGCGGGACTCCCGCATCGAACCCGGCCCCAAGCGGGGATCCGCTCAAAGGAACGATCATCATCTCCGGCGCGTTCGCCCTCTACCCGATGATGACCGTCTGGGCGGATGAATTCCAGAAGCTTCATCCAAACGTTCAATTCGACATCCAGGCTGGCGGCGCGGGCAAAGGCATGACGGACGCGTTAGCCGGAGCGGTGGACATCGGCATGGTTTCGCGTGCGATCAAACCCGAAGAAGAATCCAAAGGCGCGTACTGGGTTTCCGTCGCGAAAGACGCGGTCTTCCCAGTCGTCAGCGCACAAAATCCGGCCGCGGCGGATATCCTTGCAAAAGGAATCAGTCCATCCACGTTCAACAAAATTTTCATCACAGGTGAAATCAAAACCTGGGGAGAAGTGATTGGCAAGCCCGAAGTCACGGATGCGATCCATGTTTACACGCGTTCGGATTCATGCGGCGCCGCCGAAATGTGGGCGCAATTTTCAGGCGGGAAAGTCCAGGGTGACATTCTGTCCGGTGCCATTGGCGTAAATGGCGAACCCGCTTTGATTGACACAGTTGGCAAAGATTCATTGGGAATTGGCTATAGCAACTTGAACAGTGTGTTCGATATGACCAGCGGAAAACTTGTCGCGGGCATCATCGTTCCGCCGATTGACGTGAATGGAAACGGTCAAGCTGATCCCGATGAATATTTCAAAACCAAGTCTGATGCAGTCAACGCAGTCGCCAGCGGCAAATATCCATCGCCGCCCGCTCGCTTCGAGAATCTGGTTACGCGAGGCAAGCCCAGCGGACTCGTTCAAACGTTCATCGCGTGGATTTTGACCGACGGTCAAAAATATCTCGACAAGGCCGGATATGTGCAATTGACTCCCGATCAGCAGGCTGCTTCACTTGCCAAAGTCAAATGAGCAATCAGAATCAAATCATCGAATTTGTATCAAACGTTAAAGCGGAAGGTCGGCAAACCCGGCCTTCTGCATCGCTGCGCAATCGGCAGAATCAGCAAGCGAGACGAACATTTTTTGTTATCACCCTTTTGCCGCTGATACTGATTATCGGAATCGCCATCGCACTCATCGTCCGCGCCTGGCCCATCCTGAGCATTTATTCGCTCAAAGATTTATTGTTTGGGATTATCTGGAAACCGGACATTGGCTTGTTCGGTCTGTGGCCGTTTATAACGGGCACGTTTTGGGTGACCGCTGTTGGAATCTTTCTGGCCGTGCCGCCGTGCATTCTTACTTCACTTTATTTATCAGAATATGCCCATACAGCCGCGCGGACATTTGCCAAGCCGATTCTCGATTTGCTCGCCGCGATCCCTCCAGTCGTTTATGGCGTTTGGGGACTCCTGGCAATTGTCCCATTTGTGGAAGATACATTGGCGCCTTTGTCAAAGCGATGGCTGAGCTTTATTCCAATCTTTGATGTAAATCAGCCCACCGGTTTCAGCATCCTAGCGGGCGGCATCGTTTTGGCGGTGATGATCGCGCCGTTGATTATCTCGGTTGTGTTCGAGATTCTTACAACTGTTCCAAACGATCTTCGGCACGCGTCGCTGGCGGTTGGCGCCACGCAATGGCAGACGATTCGCCGCGTTGTGATTCCACGCGTGATTCCCGGCGTTGTTGCGGCAATTGTGCTGGCGGCCTCGCGTGCGCTTGGAGAAACGATGGCCGTGTTGATGGTTGTCGGAAACGTGGCAAAAGTCCCAACATCCATTTTCGACGCCGCGTATCCGCTCCCGGCACTGATCGCCAACAACTACGGCGACATGATGTCCATCCCGCTTTATGACGCAGCCTTATTATGCGCGGCATTGGTGTTATTGACCGTCATCTTGTTTTTCAATATTCTCTCGACACTCGTGCTTCAACGCATGTTGAAAAGGAATTGGGTATAAATATAAAACTTTTTATTACTCGAATCATCGCGCTGAGCGAAGCGGCGCCTAGCGCCGCGCAGTCGAAGCGTAAGAACGATTTCAAACTTGCCCTTCGACTTTGCTACACTCCGCTCACCATTCGTGCCGCGAACAGCGGCGGCACGCCGGTGCGAGACGGCAGGGCGACAATAGGGAAAATTGTCTAATGAAAAAACGCTGGGAACGACGTCACATCTTGGAAGCCTTCGTAAAAGGCTTGATGATCTTTTCTTTGATCGTAGTGGCTTTCAGCCTTGGGTCCATTTTGTTTACCATTCTTATTCGCGGCCTGCCATCCTTGACGTGGAGCATGATCACGCAATCACCCAAAGGCGGTTTTTACATGGGCAAGGAAGGCGGCGTTCTAAACGCCATCATCGGCTCGCTTTATCTTGCGGGCGGCGGAACATTGCTGGCTCTGATTATCAGCCTGCCCATCGCGCTTTATCTCAAAACCTATCTTGGCGATTCGAAATGGGGATATTACGTGCGCCTCTCACTGGATGTTTTGTGGGGCATCCCGACGATTGTTTACGGTGCGTTTGGATTTACGCTCATGCTTGCGATTGGATTGCGCGCTTCATTGCTCGCAGGCATTATCGTGCTGGCACTTGTCGAATTGCCGATTATGGTACGCGCCATGGATGAAGTGATCCGCCACATGCCCGCGGACCTCGAGCAGGCCGCGCTGGCCCTCGGCTCGACCAAGCTGGAAGTGGCTCTGCGGGTTGTGACGCGGCAGATGCTCCCCGGGATCATCACTGCCATCCTGCTCGCCTTTGGGCGCGGCATCGGCGACGCGGCTTCGGTTTTGTTCACAGCCGGTTATACCGACCGCATCCCCACCTCGCTGATGAGTCCGACCGCATCATTGCCATTGGCAGTTTTCTTTCAACTCGGCACACCTTATCCGGAAGTCCAGCAACGCGGCTACGCCTCCGCATTGATATTGACCATCATCGTTTTGATCATCAGCCTCGGCTCGCGCTGGGCTTCGAGTCGATTGAGTAAATACACTGTGAAATGAACGGAGTTATTATGGATGCGCACATTCAAGTCCGTAACATGAACGCCTTTTACGGCAAGCAACGAGCCTTGAAAGATGTCAACATCGAGATTCCCAAAAAACAAATCACGGTCATCATGGGGCCGTCGGGGTGCGGCAAGTCAACGTTGCTCAAAACTCTCAATCGCTTTCTCGAATTGACCGATGGCACAAAACTCTCTGGCGAAGTTTATTTGGATGGTCAAAACATTTATGAGCGCGACGTGGAAGTGACCGAAGTCCGCAAAAAAATTGGGCTTCTCGCACAGCGTCCGTCGCCATTGCCGATGTCCATTTACGACAACGTCGCGTACGGAATGCATATTCATCACATGAAGAAAGATCGAAAGGAATATAAAGCCGCGGTGCGGCATTATTTGGAAATCGCCGGCTTGTGGGAGGAAGTCGAAAGACGATTGCACGATCCTGCCACCAGCCTCTCGATTGGACAGCAGCAACGCCTGTGCCTGGCCCGCGGATTGGCCGTCGAACCGGAAATTATTTTGGGCGACGAACCGACGTCCCAATTGGATCCAATTTCATCGCAGAATATAGAAAAACGGTTAATGAATTTGAAGGAACAATATACTATTGTTGTGGTAACGCACACGCTTCGCCAGGCAAAACGCCTCGCTGATTATGTGATTTATATGTACCTCGGTGAAGTCATCGAAGCCGGGCAAGCAAAGGAAGTCTTCAACAATCCACAGCACGAGCGCACACGCGCATATCTTGAAGGACAATTCTGATATCAACGCAGGGACACAGCGGTGCTGCGCCCCCACCGCGCCAATAATAACGTTGGGGATATAATCATCGGCGGAGGCACGTATGAAACGCCTTGGATTATTACTGGTCTTTCTGGCAATTGCCCTGCTCGCCTTTCAGACCGTTTACGCACAAACCAGCCAGCCGCTGATTCTGATCATGAATGCGAACGGGGCGATCGAGCCTGCCATGCAGGAATATTTTCAGCGCGGGATCAGCATTGCCGAACAGCGAAACGCTGAAGCCTTGATCATCCAGCTTCAAACACCGGGCGGCGATTTGCAGAGCATGGATAATATCATCCAGGCCATCCGCGCCAGTACCGTCCCAGTGGTCATCTATGTTGCGCCAAACGGTGCAATGGCGGGCAGCGCGGGCGCGCTGATCACCATCGCGGCGCAGGTTTCCGCGATGGCCCCGGAAGCAGCCATTGGCGCGTCCAGCCCGATTGACGCCAGCGGTCAAAATCTGGATTCGACCCTCGCAACAAAACAAAAAGAAATCATGAAGGCGACAATTCGACCACTGGTCGAACGGCGCGGCGCAGCGGCGACTCAACTCGCACAGGACATGATTGATAACGCCAAAGCGGTTTCTGCAAGCGAAGCGCTTCAGGCTCACCTGATTGATTTCACCGCTACCGACATGAGCGATGTGCTTCGGCAACTGAATGGCCTTCAAGTCACCATGCCAGATGGCGTTCACACGTTACATACGACCAACGCCACCACTGAGAATGTGGATATGACTTTGATCGAACAGCTTTTACTTATCCTGACCGATTCCAATCTCGTGTTCATTCTGCTTTCGGTGGGCGTGCTGGCGCTGCAAATTGAGTTATCGCATCCCGGCGCGTGGATTCCCGGATTCGTCGGAGTCGTTTGTCTGGCGCTGGCAATCTACGGCCTCGGTCTTCTTCCGGTCAACTGGTTCGGGCTGATCTTCATCGCCACCGCTTTCGTGTTATTCGTCCTCGACATAAAAACACCCACGCACGGCGCGCTGACCGCGGCGGGTGTCGCGTCATTTATCATTGGCGCCTTGGTGCTATTCAACTCGCCGGGCGTTCCACAGTTCGAGCGCGTTTCGGTGCCGCTGGTCGTTGGCGTGGGCGTCGCGATTGGATTATTGTTCGCGGCAATCATTAGTTTCGCCATGCGAGTCCGGCACGCGCCGATTCAAATGGGCGTCGAAGCCATCGTCGGGAAAACGGGATTCGCCAAAACGGATTTTGGTTTAACGGGACAGGTTCTCGTGGGCTCCGAGCTTTGGACAGCGGAACCCGCGCCCGGGTCCGGGACGATCGGTAAGGGCGACCATGTTGAAGTTGTCGAGGTCAAGGGCTTGAGATTGAAAGTCCGAAAAGTTTAAATGTCATTGCGAGGGCGTTCTTCCCGAAGCAATCTTCTTGTAAAATACGAGATTGCTTCGCTTCGCTCGCAATGACATGCATGATAAAATAGCGTCTCAAACTGGAACTTATGACTGTTACCCCTACACGAGATCGAGTTACCCCTGAAACTTTAGAGTCCCGCCCGCTGCGCCGCCCGGAATGGATCAAGGTGCGCGCGCCATCGGGCGAAACATACGAGCGCCTTCAAACATTGATGCGCTCGAAGTCTTTGCACACCGTTTGCGAAGAAGCCATGTGCCCGAACATGGGCGAATGCTGGGGCTCCGGCACCGCGACGTTCCTGATGCTCGGCGATGTTTGCACACGCACCTGTGGCTTTTGTGACATCAAACATGGCAAACCTACGTTGATGGATTGGGGCGAAGCCGAACGCGTGGCGCAAGCTGTAAAGTCCATGAACCTGAAACATGCAGTGATCACATCCGTGAACCGCGATGATCGCCGCGATGGCGGCTCACCGATTTTCGCTAAGGTCATTCGACGCATTCGCGAAGTCTTGCCCGGCTGTTCGATTGAAGTTTTGATCCCCGATTTCAAAGGCTCGCTCGAAGCCTTGAAGATCGTGATGGACGCGCGGCCCGAGATTTTGAATCACAACGTCGAGACCGTGCCGAGATTGTTCAAGCAAGTCCAGCCGCAGGATAATTACGATTGGGCCGCGGCCACATTATCGAACGCCAAGAAACTTGATCCCGAAGTGCTGACCAAATCGGGCATCATGCTTGGACTCGGCGAAACGATGGATGAAGTCAAAGCCGTGATGCGCGACCAGCGCTCATGGGGTGTGGACATTTTGACCATCGGCCAGTATCTGCAACCGAGCAAGAAACATTTGCCGATGGATCGTTATTACACGCTCGAAGAATTCGTTGAGTTAAAACGTTATGGCCTGGAGATCGGATTCAAATGGGTCGAGTCCGCGCCGCTGGTAAGATCGTCATATCACGCCGCGGAGCAGGTTCGAGCGTTGAGCATTGTGCATCGAAAGTTATATGGGGAAACGGTTGGAAGTAATTAGCCATTTAAAAATCCAATCAGGCAGATCATAAAAGAGGCTAGCCCTTTCGCCGGTCTCTTTTCATTTTTCTTTCAGACTGTTGTGCAATACTGTTTCAACGCGTCAAAATCCACCGGCTTGACGATATAGAACATATATTCTAAAACAAGGCAACTTCCTGGCATTTGCTGAACTCAGCAAATCAAAAATTATAAGTTGTGCAGAAAGGAACTTTATCATGAGCCAAAATCTGATTGCCAAAGCCTCAATAAACATCGATGCATCCAGCAAAAAAGTCTGGGACGCGCTGGTCAATCCCCAATCCATCAAACAATATATGTTCGGCACGAACGTTGTTTCCGATTGGCACGAAGGAAGCCCGATCTTCTGGAGAGGCGAATGGCAGGACAAGCCATACGAAGATAAAGGCACGATCCTTCAATTCAAGCCGGGGCAAAAAATCCAATACAGCCACTTCAGTCCCCTATCCGGCGTCCCAGATAAACCTGAAAATTATCACACGGTAACGGTTGAGTTGTCAGCGAACGGAAATCAAACGCACGTCTTGTTAACCCAAGATAATAATGCAAACGATGAAGAGCGCACTCATTCAGAACAGAATTGGGAGATGATGCTCACAGGTTTAAAGAAGTTCGTGGAACAAAAGTAAAATAATTTGCAGTTTGACAAATCATAAAATATAGAGCTTTATAGGTAAATGGCATGCAAAAACTTTTTTCATTTAATATGATGTCGCTCGACGGATTCTTTGAAGGTTCATCAAAATGGGACCTCGGCTGGCACAACGTGGATGCAGAATTCAATGAATTCGCCATCGCCCAACTCAACGAAATCGGCACACTTCTTTTCGGGCGAGTGACGTATGAGGGCATGGCCGGTTACTGGTCCTCACCTGATGCGTTGAAGGACGATCCAGTTGTCGCGGGCTTGATGAATCAAATTCCCAAAATCGTCTTTTCCAAAACGTTGAACAAAGCCGAATGGAATAACACGCGTCTGGTCAAGGATCATGTTGCCGACGAAATTTCAAGTTTGAAACAGCAGTCCGGCAAAGACCTTGCCGTTTTCGGCAGCGCAAATTTGCTGTCCGAATTGATGCGGATGAGTTTGATTGACGAGCATCGCGTCATGGTCAACCCGGTGGTTTTGGGGAGCGGCACACCGCTATTCCAAACAAAAGACAAATTCAATTTGAAGCTTCTGAGAACCAGAATGTTCGGCAACGGGAACATTCTGCTTTATTATGAGCCTGATGCCAAATAACCAATGGAGAAATAACATGGGCAAAGTCACAACCGGATTCTCAATGTCGCTGGATGGATTTGTTGCTGGGCCGAATGACGGCCCTGACAATGCTTTGGGTGATGGCGGCGACCGGCTCTTCAAGTGGTATTTCAGCGGTGATGCCACGCATGAAGTGCCAAGCGGCAACCGCACGTTCAAGATGTCAAAAGAAGGCGCGGACATGGTCCAGGAAGCGAGCCAATCGGCTGGAGTATTGGTGACGGCGCGTCGAACTTTCGACATCGCTCACGCTTGGGGCGGCAAACATCCCATGGATGTTCCAATCGTTGTCGTCACTCATCGCGTCCCACAAGAATGGGTCAACAAACCCGGATCACCTTTCACGTTCGTGACTGATGGGGTTGAAAATGCCATCAAAACAGCCAGGAAAATCGCGGGGGATAAGAACATTGTGGTCGGCGCGCCGAGCGTCGTGAAGCAATGTCTCCAAGCAGGGCTAATGGACGAAATCCACATTGACCTTATACCAACCCTGCTCTTTAGTGGCATTCCGTTGTTCGATCATCTGGGAATTCAGCCTGTGGGCTTGGAAATAATTGAGGCAAATGCAACAACCGAGGTCGTCCATCTCACGTTTCGAGTGGTCGAGTAGGCGATATCCAAAAAGCATCAATGAGGATCATGTTGCCCAAGCATATCTATCACAAAAAGAAACTGGCAATTCCAAACCAGTTTCTTTTTGTTTCACTTTGGGGCTATCGTCTTTGATATAATAAATTTGTGACAAATTTCCCAATCCAGATCAATCCACAAAAAATTTCATCTCAAAAGGAGAATGATATGGCAAACACAATTGACAATCTGAAAACAGCTTTTGCGGGGGAAAGCCAGGCGAATCAAAAATATCGAGCTTTCGCAAAGAAAGCCGAGCAGGATGGATACCCCAACATCGCTCGCCTCTTCCGCACCACCGCCGAAGCGGAACGCATCCATGCGGAGGGACATTTGAAGGCGATGGACGAACTTTGTTCAACCATCGAAAATTTGCAGGCCGCGATCCAGGGTGAGACATACGAATACACCAAGATGTATCCGCCGATGGTCGAACAAGCGAAGGCCGAGGACCATAAAGCCAAGCGGATGTTCGGTTATGCACTCGAGGTGGAAGAAGTTCATGCAAAGTTATACAAGCTCGCATTGGAAGCCGCGATTCAAGGCAAAGACCTGACCGAAACTGAATTTTATATCTGCCCGGTTTGCGGGCGGATCGAATTTGGAAAGCCAATGGAACCGTGTCCCACTTGCGGAACCAAGCCCGACAAATTTATTTTGATATAAGCAATGAAATCAAGAGACCAGTCAAGTGACTGGTCTCTTTTTTCAAAGAAGAAAATTATGTAAGTTGAAATCTGCAAGCGACTTTAAAGTCAAATCTGCGCCATCAATTTTTAACAAAGATGTGATTGGGTTCGGCACAGCCACGACAAAAATACCGGCGGACTTCGCGGCCTTCACGCCATTGGGCGAATCCTCGAAGACAATCGCCTCGTTCGCATTGACGCACAATTCATGTAATGCTTTCAGAAACAAATCCGGATTCGGTTTGGTGCCTCCCGGCGCCACATCATCGGCACAGATCACTTTGTCGAAATGGCGCGCCAATCCAAGTCGGGAAAGGTGCGTATCCACCCACGAATGCGGCGAACTCGAAGCGATGGCAAGTTTGATTCCGCGATGTTTCGCATTATGGATGATATCGAGGACGCCCGGAAGAATCGGCTGGCGGAGAGTCAGCGCGTCGCTCTCGGACCGCTGGCGGGCGCGCAGGTCATCGAGTTCGACCACGTCCCCAATCTGATCGCGCAAATGCTCCGCCGCGTCGAAATTGGAAATGCCATAACCGCCGATGATCTTGCCCCATTCGTCCTGCGGAAAAGGCTGTTTGTATTCGGAATAAATTTTCTGCCAGGCTTGAACTTCCGGCGTTTCGGTATCAACGATAAGGCCGTCGAAATCGAAGATAAGAGCTTTGAACATTATTCACTCTTTGAAATGCGGCATGATATCCGATGCAAGAAGTTCGAGCGTTTCGAAATCATTTTTGTAGGCGCTCATGATGAAAAGCTGCGAGCCGATATCTTGAAAATGTCCAATTAGATCAGCAGCCTGTGCGACAGTCACGGCAAAGCCGCGGAACGGCTGAGGAGCTTCGAGATGCTCCATTTTGGCCTTGAGTTCGGCTTCGTTTTTTGCAATCAACATTGCAGTCAAATTTGTGCGCTGGATGGTGTTGTAATCGCGGCCAGCCGCGTCACAATGCTTTTTCAGGACATCAAATTTCTGTTTGACGGTATCCGGATCGCCGAAAATATTACAGGCATCGCCCCAACGAGCAACGGCGCGCAATGTCAGTTGCTCGCCGCTGCCGCCGATCATGATGGGCGGGTGCGGTTTCTGAACCGGCTTGGGTTCAAGCATGGCTTCCTTGATGTGGAAATATTTGCCATCAAAAGTAGCGCGCGGTTCGCGCCACATTGCGAGGGCAATTTGAATCGCTTCTTCCATCTGAGCGATACGGACGGCGGGCTTTTCGGGAAAATCCCAGCCGTATTGGTTGTATTCCTGAACATTCCAACCCGCGCCGATTCCAAATGTTAAACGGCCATGACTGATGATGTCCACGCCTGCCGCGATCTTGGCGAGATGCGCCGGGTTGCGATACGCCACGGATGTGACCAATGGCGCCAATCGAATCTTGCTGGTGACCGCCGCCAGCGCCGAAAGCGTGGACCAGCCTTCCATGAAGGGTTCATCCGCTTCACCGACACCGCGGATTTGAATCAAATGATCCATCAGTGAAAACCAAGTGAAGCCGTGCATCTCCGCCCATTGCGCCTTGCGCTTGACTTCATCGAAGATTTGAGATGGGTCCGAACCAAACAGCCATGATGGATTGTGTATGCCGAATTTCATAAGGGCTCCTAACCAGATACGATTTCAAGCAAGTATAACTATTATAAGGAGTTTCCTAAATCCCAGATGATGGATTTGTAAAATCAAAGAAGAAAACATTGATTAACAAAAGATGTCAGGGTGCAAGGGAACAGCTGCCTGCTGTTACACAGGTGTTAATCTCAAGCCGATAGAATCAAAAACGAGATGGATCATCGTCCATCTCATTTTTGATCAGACTTCCGAATTTTCCTCAAAACTTCGGAAGTCTATTCTTTGACACATGCAACAATTAAAACAACTTCAACACTGCCTGACTTGCCCAATCAAACAATGGCGCGGGGACGAGACTGACGATCACTGTCAACAATGCGGCCAGTCCCCACGTGATGTTGAGCCACGGCTCGCTCGTGGTTTCAGGTTCGCCTTCGCGCATGTACATCGTCACAACCACGCGCAGATAGTAGTATGCAGAGATGAGTGATGTCAACACGCCGATGACCGCCAGCAAATAGAACTGCCCGGCAATGGCAGCGCGGAAAAGATAGAACTTACCCACAAAACCAAGCGTTGGCGGGATGCCCGTGAGCGAAAGCATGAAGACGGTCATCGCCGCGGCGAGGGCGGGATACTTTCGTCCAATGCCAGCATAATCTGCAATCTCCAGCCCTTTGCCTTCCGCCTTTTCAAGCGCGATCACAACCGCCCACGCGCCGAAGTTGGTCAACACGTAAGAGACGAGATAGAAAAGCCCGGCGGCGACTGAAGTTGCGACTACATCTTTCTGTCCGTAAGGCACGAAAGCCATCAGGATGTATCCGGCGTGTGCGATGCTCGAATATGCAAGGAGCCGCTTGATATTCGTCTGTGCGATGGCAATCACGTTTCCGACAATCATCGTCAACGCGGAGATGACTGCGATGATCGGAGTGATATCAGAGGCCAGCGAAGGAAATGCCAATGAAAAGACGCGCAATAACGCAGCAAAGCCGGCGATCTTAGCACCCGCGGCCATGAAAGCCGTCACCGCGGAGGGCGCGCCCTGATAAACGTCGGGAGTCCACATGTGGAAGGGAACGGCTGCGACCTTGAAGCCGAGTCCGACCAGGATGAGGGCCGAGCCTATCGTAAGTAGGAGCAGGCTCGAGGTCCCGGAAGATGCGGCGGCAACGATACCCGCGAGCGATGTTGTCCCCGTCGCGCCAAAGACCAACGCAATCCCATAAACAACAAATCCGGTCGAGAATGCACCCAACAGAAAATATTTGAGTCCCGCTTCTTCTGAATTAACGTTGGGACGCGCAAACGCTGCCAATACGTAAAGCGGAATCGAAAGCATCTCCAGCGCAAGGAAGACGATGATGAGATCGGCGGCTTGCGCCATCAACATCATGCCCACGATGCTGAAGAGCAAAAGTGTGTAATATTCACCGCGCTCGATGCCCATGCGTTTGACATAACCGTACGCCAATGCAACGCCAAAGAGGCCGGAGACGAGGAGCAACGCATTGACGAAGGTCGAGAAACCATCGAGCGTGACCATGTTGTTGAAACTCGTCCCGGTGGCGCCGACCTGCGAAAGCGTGACACCGAGTGAAATTGCAAGCCCCAGCGCGGCAAGCAAAGCGGTGATGCCTTTGTTTTTGACGAAGAGGTCAACCAGCAAAAGCAGGCACGCCCAAATCGTGAGAACAAGAAGCGGAAGAATGACAGTGAAATTGAGAGGTGGCATATCGTCTCCTCCCTCACCCCACCCCTCTCCCAAAGTTGGAGAGTGGCAAGGGTGAGGGAAAGATTATCTCATTGCCAGCGCGGCGGCCTGGAAGGCAGCAGTGAGCTTATCCACGGATGGAGCCATCAGATGGAAGAACGGTGCAGGATATAGTCCGATCCAGAAGATGAAGATGAGCAGCGGAACAATCGTAACGATCTCGCGCCAGTTCAAATCGCGCAAAGCGTGTCCGTGTTTCTTGACTTCTTCGACAATGGAGCCTTCCGGTCCCATGAAAATCTTTTGGAACATGTACAGGATATAAACCGCCGCCATGATGACGCCCAACGCAGCGAGGCCTGCATACCACGGCGAGTGGAGAACCGTCGAGCCAAACGTGCCAAGCAAAATGGTGAATTCACCGACGAAACCATTTAGCCCAGGCAGGCCCATCGAAGAAAGCGAAACGATGAGGAAGATCGTTCCAAAGATCGGCGTAACCTTCCATAAGCCGCCATAGACTTTGAACTCGCGCGTGTGCGTCTGTTCGTAAACCATACCGACCAGCAAGAACAGTGCACCCGTGCTGAGTCCATGATTGATCATCTGCAAAATGCCGCCTTGAATTCCTTGAGGGTTGAGGGCGAACAGACCAAGCATCACAAAGCCGAGGTGGCTGACTGAAGAATAGGCAACCAATTTTTTGATATCAGCCTGCGCGTACGAAACCGCCGCGCCATAAATGATTCCGATCACGGCCAGCACTGCGATCACCGGCGCGGCCTGAACCGCGGCTTGCGGGAATAAAGTCAGGTTGAAGCGCAGGAAACCGTACGTTCCCATCTTCAACAAAACGCCAGCCAGGATGACGGAACCAGCGGTCGGGGCCTCGACGTGGGCATCGGGCAGCCACGAATGCAGCGGCCACATCGGGACTTTGATCGCGAACGCGGCGGCGAAGGCGATGAACAGCCACAACTGCGTATGCGGATCAATACCACCCTTGGTAATCAAATCGGGAACCGAGAACGTGCCCTGATAAATTCCGAGCCACAAGATTGCCAAGAGCATCAAAATCGAGCCAGCCATCGTGTAAAGGAAGAACTTGAGCGCAGCATAAATGCGGCGAGGTCCGCCCCAGATGCCGATCAGGAAATACATCGGGACTAAGGTGAATTCCCAGAAAACATAGAAGAGGAATAAATCCTGTGCGAGGAACACGCCCGTCATGCCAACTTCCAACAGAAGGAAGAAGATCATGAACTCCTTGACGCGTTCTTCAACCGCCGTCCACGTCGAAAGGATGGAAATGGGCGAGAGGAACGTTGTCAGCAATACCAGCAGGATGCTGAGTCCGTCTATGCCCAGATAATATTGAATGTTCCATCCGGCGACGGTGATCCAATTATATTTGGCGACCAGTTGTAAATCCGGGTTGGATGCGTTGAACATTGTCAGCACCCAGATCGAAATCAAGAACGTGATCAGCGATGCGATGAGCGCCGTCCAACGCATGGCATTTTTCTTTTCGCTTGGAATGAACAGCAAAACAAGCACGCCCAAAAGCGGGAAGAAGGTCATGAGCGTGAGGGGTTGGAGGATAAATTCCATGTGAACCTCGTACGAATTATTTGAAAAGCAAATATCCCAAAATTGCAACGACGCCGATGAGGACAAACAGCGCGTAACTGCGGACAAATCCGTTCTGGAAGCGGCGCAAACCCGCGGCGGCATTCTTCGTCCATTCGCCGAGGCCGTTGAAGAACCCGTCAATGCCGCGCTGATCCGCATAACGGTTGAGCATGACATTGCTCAGCCAGTTATACGTACCAGCAATGACTTTCTCGTGGAACCAATCGTGCCAGAATTTCCAGTCAATCACGTCTGCCGTAAAGCGCGCGATGTCCACATAACGATCAATAAATAAAGCCTTATAACCTTCGTCCACGAACCACCTGCGTTCCATACCGGTAAAGATCGGGCCGAGCATTTTCTTGAGCGGATCAACCTCGCCAGCTTTAAGCGGCTTGCGTCCATACAGAAGCCAGGAAATGAAAATGGCAATCAGTGCCAGCGCGGTGGAGATCAACGCGACGCTCATGATGAACTCGCTTGGTTTGATGAATTCAACCGTGTGTTCGAGCCATTTGGTCAACGTCTCCACGCCGGGCAGATTCAACGCGCCTCCGACGACCGATAGAGCGGCCAGCACCATCAGCGGCACTGTGACAACCTTCGGGCTTTCCTCTGCATGTGCGGCGGCTTCGTGACGCGGCTCGCCAAAGAACACCATCCAAATCTGACGGCCCATGTAGAACGCGGTAAAGAATGCAGCAATCGCCAACAGCCAGTAAACGGCGGTAAAGCCGCCCTGCTGTGCGTTGGCGAGAATTTCATCCTTCGACCAAAAACCCGCAAAGGGGAAAATGCCTGCCAATGCCAGCGCACCAATCAAATAAACCCAGAATGTAACAGGCATGGTCTTGCGAAGTCCGCCCATGTTCCGCATGTCGTTGGGGTCGAAAACTTCCTCATGAGGATCACCATGTTCATCGTGACCTTTGTGGTGAGCCAAATGATGATGTCCGCGTTCCATTCCCAGAATGACCGAACCCGCCGAAAGGAACAATAACGCTTTGAAGAACGCATGTGTCACGAGATGGAACATTCCCGCCGCGAATGCGCCCATGCCAACGCCAGCCACCATAAATCCAAGCTGGCTGATTGTTGAATACGCCAGAACTTTTTTGATGTCATATTGACCAACGGCAATCGTCGCTGCAAAGATCGCAGTCAATGCGCCGACCATCGCCACGATGAATTGCGCGGCGGGAACCGTCACGTACAACGCGGCGGAGCGTGCAATGAGGTACACGCCCGCGGTCACCATCGTCGCGGCATGGATCAAGGCCGAGACCGGGGTCGGACCGGCCATCGCATCAGGCAGCCATACGAAGAGCGGAATCTGCGCCGATTTGCCGGTCACACCAAGAAGCAGGAAAAGCGTGATGGCTGTGATCAAACCGGGATTGCTTGCAGCAATCGCAGGCGCTTGTTGGAATACCTGATCGAATTGCAGGCTGTGAAACGCCCAGAACATCAAGAACGACGCGATCAAAAAGCCGAAGTCGCCGATGCGGTTGGCAATCATGGCCTTCTTGGCCGCGTTGGAATTGGCCCACGAGGGACGAGCGAGCGTGTCCATTTCATACCAGAAGCCAATCAGCAGGAAGGAACAGAGTCCCACGCCTTCCCAACCGACGAAAAGCATCAGGTACGAGTCGCCGCCCACGAGGATCATCATCGCGGCAATGAACAGGTTGAGGAAAACAAAGAAACGGCGGAACCGCTTGAGGTCCGATTTGAAGCGCACATCCTCGTGCATGTATCCGATGGCATAGATGTGGATCAGTGTTCCAACGCCGGAGACTACCAGCATCATCGTCGTGGATAATGTGTCGACGCGGAATGTCCAATCAAGTTGCAGAGTCCCGATATGGATCCATTCGCCAATCGTCCAGCGGAATGCTTCGGGATGTCCCGTCAATGAATAAGCCAACAAGACCGAACAAACAAACGCGAGTCCCGAGGCGAGGCTGGCGACCGTGCCAATCACCTTTTCGCTGAACCGGCCGCCGAAAATCATATTGACCAGCAAACCAATGACCGGGAAAAAGACAATCCAGGGAGCAAGATAAAAGAACGTCATGGTTATCCCTTGAGGCTGTTCATTTCGTCAATGTTGATGCTGTGCTTCGTGCGGAAGATCGCCACGATCAAGGCGAGGCCAACTGCCACTTCCGCCGCCGCAACCGTCATCACAAAGAAGACAAAGATCTGGCCCTCGAGCACAGTGTAGATGCGCGCGAAGGCGACCATTGCCAGGTTGGCTGCGTTCAACATCAACTCAATGGACATGAAAATGATCAGCGGGTTGCGGCGTATCAAGACGCCCAGCGCACCGATGGTAAATAAAATTGCAGAGAGCGCAACGTAGTAGCTGACTGGAACCATCTACTGCTCTCCTTTCTTCTTGATCGTCAATACAACGGCGCCTACCATGGCAACCAGCAATAAAACAGATGTGATTTCAAACGGCAGCAGGTATTGATTGAACAACGCCTGACCTAACGCTTGCGGACCTCCAAAGGTCTGAACCGGCTGAGGAATAGTCCCGCTTGTCACATTGCGGAAGAAAAGCAGGTAGCCCGCCTCGCCCGCCAAAATCAGAGCCAGAATAAAAGCCAGCGGTCTCTGCCACGGAAGCGCTTTCGATGCGGGCAATGTTTCCGTTCCCAGAAGCATGATGACGAACAGAAATAGAACCATGATGGCGCCCGCATACACGCTGACTTGAGTCAGGGCAATGAACGGTGCATCCAACAAGATGTAAAAGACCGCCACCGTACCAAAATTCAGCACGAGAAACAGCGCCGAATACACCGCGTTACGGCTGAGCAACATGCCTAATGCGGCGGCAATGGCAATCAGGGCAAGAACAAAGAAGGCAATCAAATCGGGTGTCATGATTAATCCTGCGGATCCTTCATGTCCGGGACAGAACGCGTGAACACTCCCGATGGAGTCTTCTGCGGTGTGGTTTGCATTCCAGCAGGAGCGGGCTCGAGCAACATGTTCTTATCGTAAATTGCATCGCGGCGATCTGTGAAACTCAACTCATAATTATCGCCAAGCACGATGGCTTCCGTCGGGCAGGCATCTTCACAATAACCGCAGTAGATGCAGCGCAGCATGTTGATTTCATACGTGGACGCGTAGCGTTCGCCGGGCGAGAAGCGTTTCTCATCCGTGTTCTCCGAGGCTTCGACGAAGATCGCGTCCGCGGGACAGGCCGCCGCGCACAACGCGCATCCAATGCACTTTTCGAGTCCGTTATCGTAACGTTTCAACACGTGACGTCCGCGGAAGCGCGGGCGGACGGGCCGCTTCTCTTCCGGATATTGAACGGTCACCGGCCGCTCAAACATGGATTTGAGCGTCGTGCCGAGACCGCGCGTCAATTCTCTAAGCATGAGCCACCTTCCTTCTCAGTGACATATTCACCAGTAAGGCTGTAAACAAACCAGCAACGATGGAGAGCACAGGGATCATCCAAATGTAGACCGCGCCGAATTGGTTCGCAAGCAAAATTCCGAGCGCGGTGATAAAGACCAACGCCAGTGACAGCGGTAATAAAACTTTCCAGCCGAAAGCCATCAGCCGGTCATAGCGAATGCGCGGCCAGGTTGCGCGCACCCAGATCATGAAGAACAACAACACGACAACCTTCAACAGAAGGTAGATCGGGCCAAGCCACCAGTGCTGATCCACGCTGAACCATGTGTTCTGCAAGAACCAAAATTCGCGGAAGCCGCCGAAATACAACGTGGCCGCGATCATGCTGATGACGATCATCTTTTCGTATTCAGCCATGAAGAACAATGCAAACTTCATGCCGGAATATTCGCTGTGATAACCCGCTGCAAGTTCCTGCTCCGCTTCGGGCATATCGAACGGTGCGCGGTTGACCTCCGCCAGCGTTGTGACCATGAAGACCAACGCGCCGACCGGCTGGATAATTGCAAACCAAACGCCCTTTTGCGCTTCGACAATATCGAGCAGGCTCATCGAATTGCCAAGCAAAATCGCGATGACAAAACAAAGTCCGAGAGACAATTCGTACGAGATCATTTGCGCGGACGAACGCATTCCGCCAAGCATGGCGTATTTGTTATTGGATGACCAACCCGCCAGAACAATTCCATAAACAGCAATCGAGGCGATGGCAGTCAGATAAAGCACGCCAACATTGATGTCAGCAACATATAGTGTGATCGGGCGATTCAGAAACGGCAGCGTAAACTGCGTCCCAAGCGGGATGACCGCCGCGAGGATCATGGCCGGCACAACCGTCATGATCGGCGCAAGAACAAACAGGACTTTATCTGCGCGTGCCGGCGTCAACTCTTCCTTGAAGATCAGCTTGACCGCGTCGGCAATCGGCTGCAAGAAACCCTGCGGCCCCGCGCGGTTCGGGCCAATCCGGGTTTGTATGCGGGCCAGAGCGCGGCGCTCGTACAAAGTCAGATAAGCAAAGCCAGTGAGGACGGCAAAGATCAGGATAAACCCTTTGATGATAAATTCAATCCACAGCGCAAGATCCATCATTACCTCACCGCAACTTTTTTGGCGACTTTCAAGCTGGCCTCGGTCGGAGCGGAAATAGGCAATCCCATCGAGCGCGGCACCAGTACCACGCCGGTCGAGATCGTTTCATCAATCTTCACAACCACATCTTCGCTGACGCCATCGAGACTCAGCTTCACGCGCTCGCCCGCCTCGACGCCGAATTGTTCCGCAGCGGATGGATGCAGCGCAATGAAAGCCTCGCCGATTCTTTGATTCAACAATTTTGCAGATTCGACCGTCACGCCGCGGTCATAGAGTTTCGTGACGGGAACCGCCAGCAATTTCTTTTCCTTCGGACGAAGTTCTTCGACTTTCTGCACGCGAGGCAGCGTGAACTTTTCCGAGCGGCCCGCGGCGCTCGATAACCACGCACCCAAGCCATGTTTGTTCTCGTACGTTGTGCCGCCATAATACAAATCGCCGCGACCGACAATCGGCCACTGCGGTTTGACCTCGGCCAGTCTTGCGTAATTCAAACCCGCAAACGATTTAACATCTTCGGCCATGATGTCGAACACCACCGACGCTGATGTGCCTTCGAGAATAACACCCGCTTCTTTTGCGACTTGAGATGTGACTGCAAAATCAGGTTTGGTTCCATCCAGCGCAGGAACGGCGGGATAGAAACGCTGGACGCGTCGTTCCCCGGACGTGAATGTGCCCTCGCGTTCGGTGTACGCCTGCACGGGCAAAACAATATCCGCAAGCTTCGTAGTCTCGGTTTCAAGCAAATCTTGCGCCACCACAAATTCCGCGCCGTTGAGAGCTTTGGCCAACGCGGGATTATCGCCCGCCGGGTCCGCACCAACGACATAAACCGTCTTACCTTTAAGCGCGCCCGCCAGATTCTCTTCGGGACGGAAACCAATTTCCCATGCGCCCTGGTCATTGGCGCGCGGCCAAACACCGATCAAACCGTTATTCGGCTTGCCAATATGTTCGGTATCACTCAAGACACGTGCACATGCGGTAGCAAGAGCCGTTGAACCATCAAGGCCGAGACCATCACTTCCAAACAAGATCACAGCATTCTCGGCTTTGACAAATGCATCGCCGATCTTGCCCTTCTTTGTCAGGTCATGAACGGTCTTGACTTCATCGCCATAAGAATATCGAATCACAAAAGATGCGAAGCGGTCAAGTTTGGTTTCGCGCGGATTGGCAACGATCAACGTCGCGCCGCGTTGGGCCGCCTGCTTGACTCGCAAATACCAGATCGGCGCCTCTTCATATAAATCGGACGCGACAACCACGATGGTCGAGCCTTCGCCCATCGAACCGAAGTTTGTCCCTTGACCAACTCCAACCAGTGAAACCAGATCGCCGCCGCCCATGTGCGTGTACAAAACCGCTTTGCCTTCCATTTGGTCGGCCAGCGACTTCAAGTTGAACAAATCTTCATTGGATAAACGCCCCGAAGCCAGTACAACCAAATCTTTTTTGGCTTTGGCAATTGCTTCGCCCGCGGCTCTCGCGGCCGCGTCCCATGACACGCGCGATAGCTTTCCATCTTTGCGAACCAGCGGCTTGCTCAAACGCTTTTCGCTTTCCGCATAGTGATAAGCAAAACGTCCCTTGTCACAAATCCAAATCTCGTTGACTTCTTCATTTTGCCGCGGCATCACGCGCTTGATGACGATCCTGCCATCGCTCATCGCCTCGCGGCGCGTATTGAAAGTGATGTTGCAGCCCACCGGGCATTGCGAGCAGATCGAAGCCGATGAACTTAATTCCCACGGACGCGCACCGAAGCGGAAGTCCGCGGTGGTCAGCGCGCCGACCGGACAAATGTCGGTGGTGTTGCCCGAGAAAACGGAATCAAATCCCGGGTCCGATAAAGAGACGATTTGGGTCGAGCGGCCGCGCTCATCGAAGCCAAGAACCGCGTCGCCCGCGACTTCATCCTGAAAACGAATGCAGCGCGCACATTGGATGCAGCGTTCCTGATCAAGGAAGATCAAATCGCCGAGCGGAACATTTTTGGCGAGGTGCATTTTCTCGTCATATAAAAAGCGGCTCTTCCCCGGACCGTGAGCCATCGTCAGGTTCTGAAGCGGACACTCGCCGCCTTTATCGCAGATCGGGCAATCGAGCGGATGCGATGTCAGTAAAAATTCAAGATTGGCTTTTTGTCCCGCTTTGGCCTTTTCAGACTGTGTGTAAACGACCATTCCATCCGAAACCGGATTGGTGCAGGCCGTTTCGAGTTTTGGGAGAAATTGAAGCTTGGGCGCGCCTTTATCATCGAGGATCGGTTTGCCTGTGGCGCGGTCCATCATCGGGCGGCCAATCTCGACCAGGCACTGGCGGCACATGCCAACCGGTTCCATTTTTGGATGATAGCAAAAGACCGGGATATCAATGCCCACTTCCTTCGCCGCGTCCACCACCAGCATTCCATCAGGAACGGTGACTTGCTTTCCATCAATTGTGAGCGTGACTTGTTTTGTCATGCAGGCTCCGTTAAAACTTGCTTATTGCTTTCCTTGAAATCCTGAGGAAATCTTTCGATGCCCGTGACCACTGCCATCGTGGAGAATTCGCCTAATGGACAGAGGCATTTGTTCTGCATTTGCCTGGCAACGTTGAGCAATAAATCCACATTGGCTGTTGAATGTTTATCATCGCGAATGTCTTCGATCAGGTGCATCATCCAATAGGTACCTTCACGGCATGGTGTGCATTTGCCGCAAGATTCATGTTTGAAGAAATGGATGGTCTTGTTGATGATCCAGTCAATCGAGACGGTATCATCAATCACGATAACGGAAGCGGACCCGAGGTCCGCGCCAAGCGTGCGGACAGTGGCGTAGTCCATTTGCATATCGAGGACTTTTTCGTCCGCAACAATAAACGAAGACGATGCGCCCGCAGGCATGATCGCTTTGACTGGGCGTCCATCCAAAACACCTCCGCCGTGTTCATAGATCAACTGGCGGAAGGTTGTACCAAAAGGCAATTCATAATTCCCGGGTTTGCGAATGCGGCCCGAAAGCGAAAAAACTTTCACGCCCGCGCTATCCGGCGTTCCCATGTTTTTATACCAGTCCGCGCCGTTGGCAAGAATCATCGGCAGGTTGGTCAAGGTCTCCACGTTATTGACAACAGTCGGCTTGCCGTACAAACCATAGACTGCCGGAAACGGCGGACGGATGCGCGGCATTCCGCGTTTGCCTTCGATGGATTCGAGCATGGCCGTCTCTTCGCCGCAAATGTACGCGCCCGCGCCGAGGTGAGTATAGATATGAAGCGAATAATCGGTGCCGAAAAGTTTCTCACCGAGATAACCGGCTTCTTCCATCTCAGCGATCTTTTCATCGAGGAATTTCGCGACCTGCCAGAACTCGCCGCGCAGGTAAACATACGCGGCGTTCGCGCCGACCGCGTACGAGGCGATGGCAACGCCCTCCAGGAATTGGAAGGGATTGCTTTCCATGATTTCGCGGTCTTTGAACGTACCCGGCTCCGACTCGTCGGCGTTGGCAACCACGTAATGCGGCCAAATCTTGTTGTCAATGAATGACCACTTTACGCCAGTTGGAAATCCCGCGCCGCCGCGTCCGCGCAGGCCGGAAGCCTTGACCGTGTCAGTCACCTCGCCCGGCTTCATCTTCGTTACGACCTTTTTGAAAGCTTCGAAGCCGCCGTTCTTTTTATAAACATTCAAAGTATTGATATCGGGAATATCGCGATGGCGGAGGAGAACGTAAGACATTATTTCACCTCCACGTTTGCCTTCTTCAAGGTCTCGATTAATTCCATTGTCTTATCAACCGTCATGTCCTCGTGATATTCGATGCCTTCTGCGCTTTGGATCTGGAACATTGGCGCTTTGTCACACGCCGCGAGGCAGGTCACGGCTTCAAGCGTGATAAGTCCATCGGGCGTTGTCTCGCCGACTTTGATCCCAAGATTGGCACACAAGGTTTCCATGAATTGGTCGGCACCGCGCAGCGCGCAAGGCAAATCGGTGCAGACTTGCATACGATACTTGCCTTCTTTTTTATCATGATACAACGTATAGAAGCCGACCACCGCGCCTACATCAGTGACGCTGATCTCAAGCGTATCGGCAATATCCTGCATCGCTTCTTTGGTGATGTAACCACCCTCGCGTTGAGCAAGATACAGAAGCGGCATGACCGCCGAGCGTTTGTGTTCGGGGGGGTACTTCGCCAAAATTTGTTTAACTTCTTTTGGATATTTCTTTGCGAGACTCATCGGTCAATGTCTCCGAGGACGATGTCAGTGGAAGCGAGAATGGCGATTAAATCCGCCACCAGATGTCCCTTGACGATTTGGGGCACTACGGAAAGATTATCAAACGAAGGTGTACGCCAGTGAATGCGATATGGCTTGGGACCGCCATCCCCTTCGAGGTACACACCCAACTCACCGCGCGGACTTTCAACGGCGTTGTAAATGGAAGCCTTCGGCGCAGGGAAACCTTCCGTCCACAACTTGAAATGGTGGATCAGCGCCTCCATGCTCGTCCCGATCTCCGAACGCGGCGGCGTGACAAATTTGCGATTATCACTGCGGACGGGTCCCATCGGCAATTTGTTCAACGCCTGCTCAACGATCTTCAACGATTCGCGCAGCTCCTGCACACGGACGATATAACGCGCATACGTATCACCTTGAGTCGCAACCGGAACATTGAAATCATATTGTTCATAGCCCATGTACGGACGCACCTTGCGCAAATCCCAATTGATGCCAGATGCGCGCAACATGGGCCCGGTCACACCGTGTTGAAGCGCGGTAGCCGCGTCGAGTTTGCCGATGCCCACTGTCCGGTCCAGCCAGAGCGGATTCTTTGTCAACAAAGCTTCATATTCATCAATGCGTTTCGGGAGCAGCTTGATGAAATCGCGCACCGCGGCTTCGAATTCAACTGGCACATCGCGCCATACACCGCCGGGGCGGAAATAGGTCACCATCATTCGCTGGCCGGAAACCATCTCGAAGATGTCGAGGATAATTTCGCGTTCACGGAAGCAATAAAGGAAGACCGACATGGCCGCCAGGTCGAGCGCGGTGGTGCCGAGCCAGACCAAATGCGAAGCAATACGCTGAAGTTCGGTCAGGATCACTCGTAATGCTTGCGCGCGCGGCGGCACATCGAGTCCCACCAATTTCTCAACCGCCATTACATAAGCAAGGTTATTGCCCATGTTGTTCATGTAATCGAGACGGTCGGTCATCACCTCGGCTTTGAGATAGGTTTTGGCTTCCATGTTCTTCTCAACGCCGGTGTGCAAATAACCGATCTCTGGAACGCAGTTGACAATGACCTCACCATCCAGTTCGAGCACCAGGCGCAGAACGCCATGCGTCGAGGGATGCTGCGGGCCCATGTTCAAGATCATGGTCTCGCCCGAAATGGCGCGTTCTGAAACTAAATGTTTGTACGGGCCGACAGGAATCTCCTGCAGTTGATATTCACTCATGACTATTCCTTGACATACGGTTTACGCACATCGATCTCTTCAAAGTTGAATGTAAACTGCGGCTCTTCATAGCCCAGCGGAAAATCCTTGCGGAGCGGATGCCCATCCAAATCATCAGGCAGAAGAATACGACGCGGATCGGGATGACCTTCGAATTCGATCCCGAACATATCCATGATTTCGCGCTCGCGCCAGTTCGCAACCGCAAACACGCCGGTCGCAGTAGGGACTTTGAGCTGGCTTCCGTTCACAGGGATTCTCAACTGCACTGACAGATTCTGCGTCAGCGATGTAAGCTGATAGATCACATGAAAACGCGGACTCTCTTGCGGCCAATAGTCCACCGCTGTCATCGCGGAGAGCAGTGCGAATTCATGCTGGTCGCGCAAAAACGTCAGCGCTTCGACGATTTGTTCCGGTTTGACAAAGACATGCGCCTCGCCGCGAAACTCTTCAAACGTCGCGCCGAATTTTTCCTGTAAAGTTTGGACGATCTTTTCGAGTTTATTGTCCATGAAACTTCCTACTCAATGTAGTAGCGACTTAAGTCGCTACTACATTGTTTCATATTTATGCTTTCGTCAAATCCTTGAACTTCTCGCCCTTGACCTTTTCGGACAAAGTCAGCACACCGTGGATCAAAGCCTCCGGTCGCGGCGGGCAACCCGCCACGTAAACATCAACGGGCACTACTTCGTCCACGCCCTGGACAATGGCGTAATTATTGAACACACCGCCGCACGAAGCGCAATCGCCCATGGCGATCACCCATTTCGGTTCGGGCATCTGGTCATACAAACGGCGCAGGACAGGCGCCATTTTGCGCGAGACCCGTCCCGCTACGATCATCAAATCCGATTGCCGCGGGCTGGGGCGCATCAGTTCCATCCCGAAGCGGCTCATATCGTAACTCGCCGCCTGTGCAGACATCATTTCAATGGCGCAACAAGCCAGTCCGAATAACATCGGCCACATGGCATTTGTGCGCGCCCAATTCACAGCAGTTTCGAGCGTGGTGGTCACCACGCCCATGTTGCCGAGTTTTTGCTCTACTCCCATTCAAGCGCTCCTTTCTTCCACGCGTAAATGTAACCAATCAACAAGATAACGATAAAGACTGTCATCTCGATCAAACCAAACAATCCAAGCTGACGGAAGACGACCGCCCATGGGAGGAAGAAGATGACTTCGATATCGAACAGAATGAACAGCACCGCGATCAAATAAAAGCGGACGGGCATACGCCGCGTTCCGGGACCAATGGGTGCAATCCCCGATTCGTAAGGCTCAGATTTGACACTGGATTTTTTCTTCGGTCCGAACAATTCCCCCAAACCAATCGCAATCACTGCAATGACCGTTGCCAACGCGATCATAACTCCAATGGCAATGTACTCGAGCAACATAGACACCTCAAAGAGAATACGCTTTAAGGCCTATCGGGGCGATGGCATTCTGGAGTCAGCGGAGATCGTCTAAATTTGACGCCAATCAGCCGGGCTCGTTTTTCCTCGGACAGGCCCAAGTTGTGCAAACTTGCACACTGGCAATGAAGTATATCATAAGAGGCCTGTCAGGGATAGACAATGTGTCACATTTCACAAAAACAGATGATAATGGTCATCTTGGATGTGATACAAAAAGAGCAACCGTTTCCAGTTGCTCCGAAGCATTACCCCAGATAGTCTTTCAGAGTCCTGCTGCGGCTTGGATGTCGCAGTTTACGCAGCGCCTTCGCCTCAATTTGACGTATGCGCTCGCGCGTCACATTGAAGTACCTGCTGACTTCTTCAAGCGTATGATCTTTGCCATCCATCAAACCGAAGCGTAATTCGAGCACCTGCCGCTCGCGCTCCGACAACCCTTCCAGCGCATGTTGGACTTGCTCGCGCAGCATCTCTCGCGCCGCGGCATCCATTGGTGAAGGCGCGTCTTCGTCCTCGATGAAATCGCCTAGTTGACTCGAATCCTCATCACCCACCGGGCCTTCGAGTGAAACCGGCTCTTCGGCGGAACGCAATACGCGGTCAACCTTTTGTGTGGCCACTTCAAGCCGACGCTGCAATGAAGCATCGAGCGGCTTTTCCTCTGCCTGCGCGCGCAGAATGGATTGCACATCCGCCGCGTGCATGTAGCCGACTTCGAGCGCAAGTTCGCTGTTGGTTGGCTCGCGGCCCAATTCCTGCGTCAACTCGCGCTGTGCGCGCAGGATGCGCGAAATGGATTCGAACAGATGCACCGGGATGCGGATCGTGCGCGCCTGCTCTGCAATCGAACGGTTGATGGATTGCCGGATCCACCACGTGGCATATGTGCTGAACTTGAAGCCGCGGCGCGGATCGAACTTGCCAACCGCGCGCAATAAACCGAGATTGCCCTCCTGGATCAAATCGAGGAGTGAAATGCCGCGCCCAAGATATTTCTTTGCAACGCTGACCACCAATCGCAGGTTGGCGCGAATGATCGCGTGATTCGCTTCCTCAGCGCGGGCTTGCGCGGAATCCAGCTCGTTGATGAGAATCTTTTCCTTCGGCAGATTCCGGTAAAGGGTCCGCAAGACCGGAAGTTTTCGACAACCGGTGACGGAGCGTGAAAGCCAATCTGCATAGTCCGCTGGCAAAAGATAAAGGCACAGAAAAACGCTGTACGCTTTTCGCACCATGCTGTCCCACAACGGGTCGTGCCCCCAGCGGTCGTTGGCAAGGAAGGCGCGCAGATACGAAGGCTGGTCGAACTCCCATCCATGATGAATGGATTGCGCCTCAGCCAACGTCGAACATAGATCAGGCAGTGCGGTGCTGAGGCGTTTTGCATCTTCACCGAATCGCTTCCATGCTGTAATCAATTCAGAAAGCAGGCTGTGATATACCGCCGTCGCGGGCTGCAAACCTTTGCGGACCGGGCGCCGGCGGAAAGTTCCAATCCACCGGCTGGCTTCGATGATCGTTGCGAGACGAAATTCGCTATCGGCATCGAGGAGTTTAACCTGCCCGATCTCGCGCAAATATAACCGCACCGGGTCTTCGGATAATTCTGCCGCGATCTCAGGGCGGCGCTCGTCGAGCAGATCCTCTTCGAGTTCATCTTCGTCCGGTTGCGCCAAATCCGGTTCAGGCTCGGATGCAGTTTCTTCTGCGTCGAATTCCTCAACGTCGGCTTCTTCGAACAGTTCCTTGACTGATCGCTTGCCTTCACGCGAAGCTTCCGGCGCAGCATTCTTTTTTCGCGTCCCGCCTGTTTGAGTTTTGGTTTTGCGGTTTGCCTTTTTCTTTATAGTCATTGTTCCCTTCGCCCTGGCTTGCCCAAAAATCCATGATGTTTATTCAAGCCGCTTCAATGACATCTTATGATTCAGCTCGTCCAAAACGCGTTTCATCTGCATAAGTTTTACTTCTTCCTTTTGATAAAGTACAACGGTATTCTTATCACCCTTATCCTGCGCTTCCTGCTGCAAAAACCGATATTGGGTCAGCATTTGATTGAGAGCGTCGAAGCGTATTCTCTTCACACTGCGAAGCAGGTCCTCGACCAGTTTTTCTTCCACAGGATCGAGTTTTTCGGTCTGTGCCAGCAATTCACGCGAAAGACCGCGTAGCGATTCAGGCAGCGCTTCTACAACGAACTCATGATGCTCGGTCTGATCCTGCTCAACGGCCTCACGAATGAGTCCGAACAACATTTGGTAATCAGTATACTCGAAATCCTGCGCCGACAGAGTAGTAAGTCCGTACTGCCCCAGTTTGCGGTCGAGCCGGTACAGCAGTTCAGGCCTGCGGAACAAAACGCCGATGAGATACGCCTCGACCTTTTGACTGGACGGTACCGCCACAGCAACCGGCGTGGATTCGCGAACCGTTTCCCGCCTCGTTGGCCTCTGCCGCCTCGCGCGCGGACCCTGAGCCTGCGTGCCAATCAACGCGCTCTCACTCACCCTCAGCATTCGCGCCAACTGCTGGCGATATGTGTCGCGTTCCATCGCGTTGGGCAAATCTTCGATCAACGGCAGGACCTGCGATGCAATTTGATTCTTGGTTTTTGGGTCTTTCAAATCGCGGCCCGACGCCACCGTCTCCATCACATGCGTGACGATTGGCTTGGCATTCTCGATCAATCGCGGCCATTCCTCTTTATCGCGCGCCACGATTTCATCGGGGTCGAGATTGTCAGGCATCGTTGCCACGCGCAAATCCGCTTGCAGACGCGCTTCGTTGCGTAACAATCCGCGCGCGTCGAAGCCCAACTCACCCTCGTGATCCATGGCGGCGCGCGCAGCGTCGAGGCCGCGCAACACAGCTTTTTGTCCCGCAGTATCGGGATCGAGCGCCAACACAATGCGACGCGTGAATCGTTTCAGCAAACGCAGCTGGTCTTCGGTCAACGCCGTGCCCATCGGCGAGACGACATTTTCGTAGCCTGCCTGGTGCAAAGCAATGACATCCAGATAACCTTCGACGATGACGGCCTGATCAGCAGTGCGGATTGGCTTGCGCGCCCGGTCCAATCCATAGAGCAATCGCCCTTTGGAAAAAATCGGCGTTTCGGGTGAATTCAAAAATTTTGGAATATCGTTCGGATCAACGATACGCGCGCCAAAACCAGCCATATCCCCTTTTTCATTACGAATCGGAATCATAATTCGATGGCGAAAACGATCAAACCGTTTGCCGCTTTCATTCTCGGAAAGCAAACCCGCATCGAATAAATCCTGCTCTGCGTAGCCGCGCTGCGTGAAATGTTTCAGGGCATTGTCGAAACCCTGCGGCGCGTAACCCAGCCCGAACGCCTCGATGGTTGCGTCGGTCAATTTTCGTTTTTCGTGGAGATACGTTAAAACATCCGGGGTGTTGCGAAGATGGCTGCGATAAAAGATCAGCGCGTCTTCGAGCAATTTCCGCAGGTGGTCATACGCTTCCTTCTGTTCCGGCTTTTCCGGCTGATACGTCGGAACTTCCACGCCCGCGCGCTCCGCGAGTTTTTGAAGCGCTTCTTTGAAATCAATCCCCTCTTTCTTCATAACGAATTTGAAGATGTCGCCGCCCTCGTTGCATTCGCCAAAGCAGCGCCACGTGCCAGTTTCCGGCCAGACGACGAATGCCGGGGTACGCTTGTTGGCATGGAACGGACAGAAGCCTGTGTAATTCTTTCCGGTCTTACGCAGCTTGACGCCGGCCTCGGAGACGAGGTCAACAATATCAATACGCGATTTGATTTCGTCGGTGACAGGCATAAGAATAAAAGAATTATAGCCTTAAACGGTCTGGCAAATCTTGAAGTTAACGTCAGGGTTTTATAAAATAGGCTTCGGAGGCACACCATGTTCAATCGTTTTGGCGGCATATCTATTCCGAGAGTTGATAGCACATCCCTGCTGGTTTTCTGGCTGATCGTTGTGAACCTGGCTTTCAACGTTTTATCCAATGCCAGTTTCCGCGTTTCGGCTTTGAGCGCCACATGGCGCGGATTGCTCATCTGGCAGATCGTCGGCAACCTGGCCGGGCTGGTCACGGTCATCACATTGACCTGGTTATTGAAGTACATGCCGTTGAGCATCGCCTTTCCGCTCACGACCGGCTTGACAGTGCTTGGCGTTCAAATGGTCGCGGCCAGTTGGATTTTCCACGAGCCGATCTCGGAACGACAATGGCTTGGAACACTGGCGGTTGTGATCGGCATCTGGTTGATTCGACGATAATTCACCACAGAGATGCAAAGCGCACGGAGCTTTCTCTTTGTGGTGAGAATAAACGATGAATCCTCTTCGCTCCATCATCCGCCGCTTTGACGATTGGCTGAGTCATGTGGAAGGCGTCGAGCCATTTACGGGCGATCCGCAGTGCATCATGCGGATTCAAACCGGCCGGATTCATCACGACATCGCTTTTCCCGATCAAATTATTCGACTGGACTCACGCGCGCTCTTCATCCATTTTTGGAATGACCGCATGCCAGTCCTCCCGGATACAGGGCCGGACCTTGCCTACGGATTGAAATTCCAGAAGCTGATTGTCCATTCCTTGAAATTGATTGCCAAACACATTCAGAGCGATCCATCTTTGGACGATATTCAAGTTGTCGGTGGAATCACAGCTTTCATTTCGCGCGAGCAAGCCGACGGCGGACGCGCGTTGTTTCAACATCTCGGCTTTATGATCTTTCCTTATCATCGCACACTCGGAGCATTTGGCGAATTCTGGGAAAATTTTTACGGCTGGTGGTTGATGTGGGCTTATAACCCTGTCAGTGCGCGGTATAGAAAAATGTTCAAAATGCAGCGCACTGAGTTTTGGATGACAAGAGAAAAATTTCTGGATCGGTTCGGAAAAAAGTAGGGACGGCCAAATGGCCGTCCCTACTGGCGAAAGGAGGACAGGGTACTTAGTGGCCGAGGCTTACGCCCGCATTCGAATCGGACTGGCCGCCAAAGAGCAGATTCAGGAATAATCCGTCGCCTGTGGCGTTGACCGAGGTCTGCGCGTTCGCGTTAGCGCCGGCATTTGTCTGGCCATTGTCCTTGAGAAGATTCTTCAACATCGTGCCGAGATTCGCTCCTCCGTTGGCATTACCAGATGCGGAAACAGAACTCGAAACGGAACTGTGCGAATGGGACGAAGCGCTGGCGCCAACATTTGCCGAAACCTGTGTTGACGCATTGGCCGAGGCGTTCGAAGCGGTCTGCATTCCAAAGTCCGCGGCCTGAGCAACAATGCCTTCCACACGCTGAAGAGTCTGCTCAGCCTTGCTGCGAACATTTCCATTGAGGCCGGCGGTCACGCCGAGACTCAACGCCAGGGACAAAATGATTTGAGCGATCGTTTTCATGATAGTACCTCCGAGTTGGATTCGACCTTTCTTTGTTGCGGTCGTTCAATTCAGATAACGAGGCGCTGCCGCAAATATTACGCTTGCGCGGTCACCAACTCAAAATGAATGGAAAATATTTCGGGCACGGAACAAAATGGATTGATGAATTTCCCGCGCGCATATCGCAGATCTATACACTCCCAATCGTTTGCCAAAATGAAAGTCAAATTAAAAATCGAAGGCGGCCGTTTGGCCGCCTTCGATTTGAGTTATTTTTTCAATCTCAGGTGACTCGAGTTCAGGCCCACTGAAATGCTCAGCCAGAACCTGCGCACGGAACTCCAAATGGTATTGAAGATCGAGGCAAGCTGCTGCCACGCTGTATTGATCCACGTTGGCGTGGAGCTGGACGCGCTTTGCTTCGACGATCCCACCTGCACAGTCAATCCGTTGAGTTTCGTCGTCGCCTGGGCTTGCATCCTCAGGTATCCGGATTTTGCCTGTTCCCAATTTTGAAGCATCTTCTGATGCGCCTGCGGGTTGAAGCCGAGCCATAACCCAATCCCCAATCCCAGCAGTAACAATAAACCAGTCTTGAACATCGTACCTCCAAAAGTGGAGAGTGCCCAACCGTTCTTTCGCGATTCATCGCCGCGGGTTCATTTTATAAAATGGACACCCTCAAATCGGTCTGGCAGACTCTTACAATAGAGTCTCTAAAAAAAGAGACGAATCAAAACGCAAAATGTTACGGGGCAGGAGGCGGAATCTGGGGAGTTGAAATGCCCTTCGGCATGGCGGTCAGCGCCTGAGGCGGGAGGTCTGGCATCACAGTTTGCGCCGGAGGCGGCAGAATCGGTCCAGGCTGCGGCGTCTTCGCCGGCTTGGCCGGGCTGGAACCAGGGGCGACGGAATTGGAGCCTGACGGCGAAAGAAGTTGATTCAAATCAGGGATGGAAATACCAGCCCCGGATAATTTTTTCTGGTGGGATTGGAGCGTCTGTAAAATCAAGATTTGATTCTGCGTGTCACTCTCGGATTTCAAGCGGGCCAGCACTTCGAGATAACCTTTCTGCGCCTGAGACTCTCCCGCGGCATTCCCCTCCACCGCGGTCATCTCCGCTACTCGACGGTTGGCGAGAGCCAAATCCACCGCGACAGGATTCGGCGCAATCGCGCGCCAAACATTTTCGCTGGATAATTTCCACGCGTACAAAGGCTGTCCGGGCAGCGCGCCTTGAGCAAACGCCGTACCCGTGACAAGGAACGCGGCGGCTAATACCGCCAAACTGATCGCCACGCGCCAGAGCGGTGATGCCGTCCGCGACTGGCGGCGCGGATGAGCTTGCATGTAATTTGTCAGTTGTGTGCGGGCGCGCGCTTTGAAGACCAGAGAAGGTTTGACGTCCCGTGCGGCGTCGAACCGTGCGGCGGTTTGCAGGAGCGGCTTTAGCTGCACGGCATGTTCGGGATGACGCGCCAGGCATTCGTCCACGGAGGACGCGCCGCTGGCAATCTGGCCCAGACATTCATCCAAAACAATTTCGAAGTCGTTCATTTCAATTCCTTCTCGGTCATAATCTTCGAGAGCGCCTGCAGCGCCCGCATCTGCAATGCGCGGACCGCACCTTCAGCCTTGCCCATCCGCTCGGAAATTTCGCTGGTCTCCAATCCCGCGATGAATCTCAGGGTCAAAACCTGCTGCTGCTCCTCTGTCAAATATTGCAGGGCATCGCGCATGGCCTGCAACTCGAACCGGGATTGAACCTGTTCGTCCACCGTCTCGTCTTTTGCCGGCAGTGAAACAGCTTCGTCAATCGAGACGGATTGTTTGCGGGCACGGTAATGGTCAATCACCTGGTTTCTCGCAATCGTATAAAGCCATGCCAGAAACGGCGAACTGCCGGAGTGATAATGATCAAGATTCTCCCAGGCTTTGAGAAAGACCTGTGAAGTTATATCCTCTGCCATTTCATCGTCCGAGACACGGAAAAATACATAGCGATAGACGCGCTCGACATAGCCATCATAAAGTCGTGCGAAGGAGTCTGCGTCACCGGATTGGGCCTGCCGAACAAGGTGGGCTTCATCCGGGATCGGGGGTTCGTTGCGGACAGTTGAGGAAGGCGCCACTCTTTCAATTATACTAACGATGAAAGGGGAGGGATATTACGAAAAATCCCTCCCTGTTTGCGGGAGGGATAAAGCCAGGAAATTGAGATACAAAAAAACGCTGATGTATGCTGATGAAAAAGAAAAAATCTGCGTTTCCGGCGTTCAAAAGGGCAGCCGTTCTTTATCTCGAACCAACGTTATTGAAGTTCGGATTTGAATGGTATCGTACGCGCCGCACACGCCGCCATTGTTGTCCGTCGTTCGTCGTCCGTGGTTGTTAGAATCCTTCCAGCTTCGATAAATCTGCTACACCGCCTGCCAATGCCGAAATTCTTTGTAACAGTCCAAGACGATTCTCCTGCAAGACTTTGTCGTCGGCCATGACAAGGACATTATCGAAGAATTCGTTGACAGCGGGAATCATCGGGACGAAGGCTTTCAGGAAATCATCCACGCTTCCTTCCCGGCGTGAAGCGGACTCAGCTTTCTCCAGAGCTTTGAACAACGCCTCTTCCGGTTTCTCGGCAAAGTTCTTTGGATTCACTCTGAAGGTTTGTTTTTGATCTCTGGTGATTCTCACACATCGCGCGAAAGCGGGAAGAATCTCATGCCAATCTTTGCGCTTGACCCACGCCTGCAACTGTTTGACCGCGTCCGCAGACGCCGCGGGGTTTGCGCTTTGTTCTGCCAACACTGCGTCAACAACATCATACCGGTAACCGGAATCCTTCAACACAACGCTCAAGCGGCCGGCAATGAATTCCAAAGCTTGTTTTTGAACTTCATTACTCACAGGGATCGGCTGTAACTTCGCGGCTTTGCTAAAAGCCTCACGCAGATCAAATGAAATGCCATGCTCTATCAAAGGTTGCACAACACCAATCGCGGCACGGCGCAACCCAAACGGGTCTTTCGCACCAGTGGGAGCAAGACCAGCGGCGAATAAGCCAACCAGCGAATCGATTCGATCTGCCAGCGCGACCACGACGCCAATTTTTGATTTTGGCACAGGTTGATATTGCTCGCCAATTGCCAATGCCACATCCGCATGTTCACCACTTCGCACAGCGTATTCACGTCCAATGATGCCCTGCAATGAAGTCATTTCTGTGACCATCTGAGTGACAAGGTCAGCTTTGGCAAGGTAGATACTGCGCGCCACATGCTTGATCATCGTTGGATCTTTGATGCTAAACATGGGTGTTAGCTCTGCGCCAAGCTTCAACATACGATCGGACTTCTCCAGCATCGAGCCGAGTTTGGTTTGGAAGATCAAACCCGAAAGTTTCGGGCGGAATTCTTCAAGCTTGTGTTTCAAATCTTCGCGGACGAAGAAGTTTGCATCCGCAAAACGCGCGCCGAGCACGTGTTCATTTCCCTGACGGACAAGGTCAACACCCATTTCATCGCCGTTGCGAATGGCAATGAAGTGAGGGAGGAGTCCATCCCTCACCCCTTTTCCCTCTCCCTGAGGGAGAGGGGCTGGGGTGAGGGGGAAATATCGTTGATGCTTCTTCATCACCGAGATCAAAACATCGCGCGGCAGTTGTAAAAATTCCGAATTGAATTCGCCCATTACCGCAGTTGGCATTTCGATGAGATTCGCAACTTCGTCCAATAAATCGTCATCAATCATGGCTTCACCGCCGACCAAGGCCGCGGCTTGTTTGACCTGTTCAACGATGGATGCTTTGCGTTCTTCAGTATCCAACACGATGCCCGATTCATGGACAATATCAAAATATTTATCAGCAGATAGAATTTTGATTTCAGGTGAATCGTATGGACGCAGTCCGCGCGTGACGTTGCCAGAAGCGACGCCAGCATATTCAAATGGAATCACTGAGTCGCCGAGCAATGCAACCAGCCAGCGAATCGGACGCGAGAATGCGACACCTGATTCATTCCAGCGCATAGATTTTTCAAACTTAATACTCTCAACAAGTTTTGGTAATGCTTCGGATAAAACTTCCGGCGTTGGGCGACCAGTTTGTTTCACAACGGCAAAGACATACTTGCCGCCATCTTGTTCGCGAACTTGTAAATCTTTGGTCTCAACGCCATTCTTTTTGGCAAAGCCCATCGCGGCAGGTGATGCGATTCCATTTTTATCGAAGGCTTTATCCGCGGGCGGACCTTTGACGAGGTCTTCCCGGTCGGGTTGGCGCGGGCTGAGACTCGCTACTGACGCAACAAGCCGCCGTGGGGTCGAGAAGACGCGCACATCTCCATGTTCAAGATGAAGTTCATCGAGGAGTGATGGGAGTCGGGTGACAAGTTGATCGTGAGCAGAGTCCACATCGCTGGCAGGGAGTTCTTCGACACCAATTTCAAGAATGAAGGGCTGAGGGGAAGAAGGGATAAGGGGCAACGCAAATTCCCCTTTGCTCTTTTCCCCTTTCCCTTGCCTTAGCAACGGATATTCAAGCTGCTTGCGCTGTTCGATGTATGCTTCCGCGACGCGTCTCGCCAGATCGCGCATCCGCCGAAAGAAAGCCTGACGTTCGGTGACGCCGACCGCGCCGCGCGTATCGAGCGTGTTGAAGATGTGTGAGCATTTGAGAACATAATCGTGCGCGGGGACGACCAGCCCTTGCGCGAGACAAGCCTCAGCTTCGCGTTCGAAGCGTTCAAAGACTTCGCGCATGGCTTGCACATCCGCGACTTCAAAATAATATTTGCTGTGCTCGAACTCTTCCTGCTTGCGGACTTCGCCATACGTGATCGAATCATTCCACGGCAAATCCCACGCGGCTTTGACGTTGTGCAAGCCGATCAAAATGCGTTCGAGTCCGTACGTGATCTCGACCGCGACCGGATCGAGCGTCACGCCGCCCACTTGTTGAAAGTACGTGAACTGTGTGATCTCCTGACCGTCGAGCCAGACCTCCCAACCGAGTCCCCAAGCGGAGATGGCGGGCTGTTCCCAGTTATCTTCCACAAAGCGGATGTCGTGCTGGCGCGGGTCAATGCCGATGGCTTTGAGCGAGTCGAGATAGATTTCCTGCGGGTTGCCCGGATCGGGTTTGAGAATGACCTGGAACTGATAATGCTGTTGGAAGCGATTCGGATTCTCGCCGTAGCGTCCATCATCGGGACGAATGGACGGCTCGACGTACGCCACATTCCACGGCTCGGGTCCGAGCACGCGCAAAAAGGTGGCGGGGTTCATCGTCCCTGCGCCGACTTGGGTGTAATAGGGTTGCCAGAGCACACAGCCGCGCTCCGCCCAGAATTCTTGTAACCTGAGGATGACTTGTTGAAAGTTGAGAGGCATGTTGGATTGACGGTTTCTAATTTTGGATTGTGATAGGATTATAACTGATGGGCGAAGGAAAAGATGGCAATGCAGGAGGGGCGGTTATGTGGAAGAAGACGGATTGCATGAAGCAAGCGCGAACAAAAAATGTCACTATTTATAGAACAGTTGTACATCTCCTGATATAATGTCAATGTTATGGCACTCGACACCCTTATTCAAATAGATTGGGATTTCAAAACTGCCAAGACCGCCTATCTAACACACGGTCTTCATCCTTACCCTGCTAAATACATTCCTCAGATTCCTCATTCGCTGATTTCGGAACTCTCAAAGTATGGTGAAACAGTCGCTGATATTTTCTGTGGAAGCGGAACTACTTTAGTTGAAGCAAATTTATTGGGCAGAAACGCAATTGGCATTGACGCGAATCCTTTGGCTTGCCTGATTTCTGAAGCAAAGACAACACGCTTTGAATCTAACGATGAAAGTTTGTTGGGCAAATTGGTAGAACAAGCGCAAGGATTATCTAGCGAATTGTTGCTTCGCGGAATGTTGCCTGAAAAGAAGTCTTATAAATCGAGCGCATACCGCCCAGATGATAACGCTCTTTCTTTTTGGTTTGAGCCGTTTGTAGTTGAAGAATTGGCTGAAATTTTATCTTGGTGTAGAGACCTCTCAACAAAGACTAGTCAGCAAGTTGCACTTACTGCTTTGTCTTCAATTATCATTACTGTCTCCAAACAAGACTCTGATACCCGATATGTTCGTAGAGAAAAAGGTATTCGACCAGGAGACACTTTTCTAAAATTTGCTAATGCGCTCTTGAAATCGGTGAGTGCCGTTTCAGAATTCACAAAACAAGTAGATAGTAGAACCTTTTGTAAGGTCTACCATTCTGACATTCTTTCTGCTCCAGAAGTTAGTTCATTTGATTTGATGGTTTGCTCTCCACCCTATCCTAATGCCTACAGTTATCATCTTTATCACATGACGCGAATGATTTGGCTTGGAATGGATTACAAAGATTTCAAGCAACGCGAGATTGGTTCACACAGAAAGTATAGTAAGGTTGGCGCATCTATTGAGACCTTCAAGAAGGAAATGCAAGCCATTTTCGATTGGCTTTACCTGCATTTGAAAAGTGAACGATATGCCTGCTTTGTAATTGGTGATTCAACCATCAAGGGTGAAAAAATCGACAATGCCGAATTGCTTTCTAACATTGCATCTAAAAGTGGTTTTGTTGAACATGCTCGCTTGTCCAGAGAATTGCAAGCCACCAAAAAAGCCTTCAATCCTGTAATTGGCAAGATTCGAGATGAGCGAATTCTGATTTTGCAAAAACGAGGTTGATAATGGCTGTTCTAAAATGCAAAATCAAGCCTTATATCCAACCGTTTGAAAAAATGCTGGCAATAAGGGAATTAACCAGTTTAAGCGGTTCTGCCCCCTCACTAACCGAAAGTGAAATTGGTGGCGAATATTATGCTATCAAAACAAATGAGGGTGAGAATTTTCTTGCCAGTAAACTTAGTTACTGGGAATCAGTACAAAACAAAGCAACTACCCAAGTTCTTAGAGAGGCGACTGTAAACGTAGTGAGAAATAGCGTTTCGCCAGAACAAATCGCAAGTCAATTGCCGTTCAATGGTTCTGCTCCGTTACCTAATCGTCGTGTATTGAGATATGGCTCTCATGGAATTCATGAATACCGAGGCAGGTTTTTCCCTCAACTTGTCAGGGCGTTGATAAACATTTCAAAGACAACTGACAAAGGAATTGTTGCTGACCCTATGTGTGGAAGTGGCACAACAATTCTAGAAGGTGTTCTATCCAGTCAAACGGCGATTGGCATTGATCTCAATCCTTTATCAGCGTTTATGAGTCGGACGAAAGTCGAAATCTTGAAAGTTGCGCCCGATGAATTAAATCGGGAATACAAGAAAATCCATGACGCCTTACTTCGCTCCAAACCGAGTGGCAAACCATCTGGCTTGAAGTATTTCAAGTCGCTACCTGAACATGACCAGAGATATTTGTCTCTCTGGTTCGCCGAGCATGTTTTGTTTGATATGGAAGAGATTAAACAAAGAATTGACGAGATTGAAAATCCCAAAATTCGTGATTTTATGCTGGTGGCACTAAGTAACATCCTGCGGACAGTCTCTTACCAAAAGGAAAGTGATTTGCGAGTTCGCAAAGAAATGAAGGTTGATACAGACCTTGACGCAATTCGAGAATTCCTAGAGGAACTGGGAAGGTCAGCAAGAATTGTCTTGGCTTTTTTGTATCAAAATCAAAAAAGCAAGTTGGGCAATTACCAAATATTCGAAGGAAGTGCTCTGGATATTCCCGTCCACTGGAAAAAATATCTCAGTAAAGTGGATGTAATTATTACTTCTCCTCCCTATGCGACTGCTTTGCCATATCTTGATACTGATCGTTTAAGCCTAAGTTATCTTGGTTTACTTTCACGCTCAAACCAAGCCGAACAGAATTTGGGTATGATTGGCAACCGCGAAATAACCGATGGAATTCGCAGAAAACTATGGGCTGACTATGAAGAAAGCAAGAATGCACTCCCTGTTTCAATAGTGAAAACAGTTGATTTAATCGAAAGACTAAATCGGAATTCGGATGTAGGGTTTAGGCGGAAAAATCTCTCTGCCTTGTTAGGGAAATATTTTTTGGATATGCAAAAAGTCTTTGAAGGCATATACCTGTCTCTAAAACCTGGCTCTCACGCTTATGTAGTGATTGGTAATAACCATACGATTGCAGGAAACAGGCGCGTAGATATTGAGACAACCACACTGCTTTCTGATCTAGCGAAATCGGCTGGCTTTATCTCTTTGGAAAGTTTGCCTATGGAAATGCTCGTTTCCAGAGATATTTTCAGAAAAAATGCCGTCGCTTCCGAATTTATTTTGGATGTGCAAAAACCGAAGTAAACAAAAGCCTCCGCAAAAAACAGAGGCTTGATTTTTAGTAGTATCCCCATTTCTTTTGAGAATTGGGTTTGCCAGTTTCGTGAGAACAGAGAGCTAAAAAGGCAGGGTAATTTGGATCTGTTGATGAAATCACTTCAACGACATATTGATATCCTGCTGTGCCATCAGAACGTTCAATTCTGAGAATGTCCTCTATCTCTGCTCCACGTCTTAAAGACTCGCTCCTCAAACGAAAATCATGTTTGAGAGGCCATGTCATCATGTTAATTGATTCGATGTTGCCGCGAATCAACATTTTGACATCGCGGCGATCATATTTGTCTTGATTTTTAGGGTCTTGTACAAACAATGCCCGCCATCCCCAAAAGATAGGGTCTTCGTCCCTTGCTTTCAATGGAACGAAAATTTCGGGAGATCGTCTTGAAGCGCCAGCAGTTTTTTGACCATAGCTAGTTCGTGTCGGAAAATGGGTGTTTGAGCACAAGAACTGAGCCTTAAAAAATAGGGCTAGCAAAGGGCCGCCGAAGGTAGTAGATTTTGTATCGCTGAAATACAAATCTCACCGTCGGAGGC
>JAKAKJ010000085.1 GCA_021824575.1 Chloroflexota bacterium | reverse complement strand
CGAACAGCGCCCCGAGCAGGTGGAAATGCTCAAGGCGGTGACCAACGCTCTTTCAAACGGAATCCATTTAATGGTCGAGGCGGGAACCGGGGTCGGCAAATCGTTCGCGTATCTCGTCCCCGCCGCGCTGTTTGCCATCCAAAACAATACGCGCGTCGTTGTCTCGACCAACACCATCAATCTCCAGGATCAATTAATCCAAAAAGATATCCCTGATCTGCGCGCCGCGCTCAATCTTGATTTACGCGCCGCGGTGTTGAAAGGCCGCGCTAATTATCTTTGCCCGCGCCGGCTTGAAGGCCTGCGGCATTTCGGCCCGCGCAATGCAGATGAAATGCGCGTGCTGGCAAAGATCATGGTCTGGCAGCTCAACAATCAAAGCGGCGACCGCAACGAGATCAATCTCACAGGCAATCCCGAACGCGAAGTGTGGCTGCGCGTCTCTGCGGAAGATGATGCCTGCACAACCGAGACTTGCATCAAACGCACAGGCGGCGCGTGCCCGTTCCATCGCGCAAAGAGTGCCGCGCAGAACGCGCACCTGCTTGTGGTCAATCATGCGCTTCTGCTTTCGGATATCGCGACCGGCAGCAAAGTTTTGCCGGAGTATTCGCATCTCATCGTGGACGAAGGCCATCATCTCGAATCGGCTACAACCAGCGCTTTGTCTTTTCGTTTGACTCAAGTTGATTTGGAGCGGATGCTGAAGGAAGTCGGCGGATCGAGCGCCGGGATTCTGGGACGCGTGCTCACCGAAACGCACGAAGCGCTTCGTCCCTCGGACTTCGGCCTGCTCCAGCAAAAAGTCAGCCGCGCCACCGACATGGCTTTCCGTTTGGAACAACTCAACCGCGAGTTCTTCAACATCCTCAGTGAGTTCGCGGCGATGCAGCGAGAAGGACAGCCGCAAAGTAATTATTCATGGCAGGCGCGCATTTTGCCAGCAACCCGAACTTTACCCGGCTGGGACGAAGTCGAGATCGCGTGGGACGCGGCGGGCGAGACGATGAATCTTTTGTTGAACGCGCTGGCCGACATCCACAAAGCCGCGTCCGAGCTTTATTCGGATGGACACGAAAATCTCGAGGATGTAATCGGCGACATCGGCAACGTCTATCGCAGGCTGTCCGAAGCGCACGCCAACATCAAGGGCATGATCAGCGAGCCGAACGACGGACAGGTTTATTGGATCGAAGTCAATCCGAATGGAAACAGACTCTCGTTGAATGCCGCGCCGCTGCGCGTCGGTCCGTTGATCGAAAAATATTTGTGGCATGAAAAATCCAGCGTGATTGTCACATCCGCCACGTTGACCGCGCACGGCGAGTTCCAATATTTGCGAAACACACTCGGTGCGGATGAAGCAGACGAGATGTCGCTTGGCTCGCCGTTCGATTACGAAAATTCGACGCTGCTTTATATCGCCAATGACATTCCGGAACCGAATGTATCGGGCTACCAGCAAATCCTCGACCGTTCGCTGATTGCTACAGCCAAATCCACCGGCGGACGGATGCTGGTTTTGTTCACATCGTACACAGCCTTGAAGAAAACTGCACAAGCCGTCACCGGGCCGCTGGCGCGTGAAGATATCTATGTTTACGAACAAGGCGACGGCGCTTCGCCGAATGCTTTGCTCGAATCGTTCAAGTCCACAGAGCGCGCGGTGCTGCTCGGCACGCGCTCCTTCTGGGAAGGCGTGGATGTTCCCGGTGCGGCTTTATCGGTCGTAGTCATCACAAAACTTCCATTCGATGTCCCGACCGATCCGTTGATTGCAGCGCGCTCTGAAATGTACGAAGATTCATTCAACGAATATTATTTGCCCGAAGCCATCCTGAAATTCCGTCAGGGCTTCGGACGCCTGATTCGCTCTGCGTCCGACCGCGGCGTGGTTGCGATTTTGGATCGCCGCGTGTTGACAAAGCAATACGGGCGATTGTTTTTGGAATCCTTGCCGCAATGCACGGCACGTCAAGGTCCTGCCGCGAATCTATCGCGCGAAGCTGGAAAGTGGTTAGGCTCATAGTGTCACTGTTACAAGTGTCATTGCGAGGAGGGTGTTCTTCCCGACGCGGCAATCCCGTGGCTCAATCAAACAATTGTTCGATGGTTACTTGAGACCGCCACGTCGCCTTCGAAACGGCTCCTCGCGGTGACACTAAAACACGAGATTGCCACGACCCGCTTCGCGGGTCTCGTAATGACACTTGAGGAGGAATAGATGGGAAAGGAATATTATGTTTACATCATGTCCAATATTCGCAACACGGTTCTTTATACTGGCGTCACGAATAACTTGAAACGACGAGTCTTGGAACATAAAACCGGCGAAGGTAGCGGATTTACAAAAAGATATAATGCCCCCAAGTTGATTTATTTCGAAGCTGGCGATGATATAAACAAGGCGATCTTTCGGGAGAAACAAATCAAAAGTTGGAATCGTAAACGAAAAGAAGAACTGATCAATAAGCTAAATCCAGAGTAGAGGGATTTGTATGATGAGATCTAAGACCAAATTGGCACGCGAGACTGGTAAGCGGCTGAGGACATGAGCGCTATGAAACATCAAAAATGGAATGCGCCACAGATTCTTTACGCCTTGTTGTCAAATCATTTTGACTGCAGAAAGGTCGCACAATGAATAACGAACCTATATATGCAAAAAATCGTGGGGCTTGCATATTTGTGCCAGCCGTGGCGATTAGCCTTTGCTTGCTATTATGGACCGCGTCTGTTGTCATTCCTGTTGTGAATACTGCAGTGAAATCAATTGATATTACAACATGGAAGACGATCCTCGAATTTTGCGCCATTCTTCTCATTGGCGTACTAAATTACCTCTTGGGCACATTTTTCTGGATCAAGAACCTTGACTTCAAAACAGGCTTCAGCGCCTCAGACCACCTGTTAAATCGGTGGCTTAGCGCAATGTCAACGATCGTTGTTGTTTTATTGGTCGCCAACAACCAACCAAATGGCGTCGCCTTCGTTGGCTTGTATCCAAGCGGCAAAAACAACAACATCTCAGCGCTGCTGAGCGGGATAGCTATAACTTATGTGGCTCTCCTTGTTTATGCTTTAATCTACCGATTGATATCACGAACCAAAGGAAAAAAGGAAACAGCACCCGACCTAGACATGTCCAATCCGCTGATCGCAGAGGACATAAAATACCATGATTGGAGAGAGCGACTGGCTTATTTGACCGTACTTCCGCTCATGATAATTTCCGAAGATTTGGTGTTCCGCGGCTGTCTCGTATGGTTTCTAGGCAACAAGACCGGTACATTCCTTCCATGGGTCATTATCTCCATTGCGTTGTCAATTATTATGCATTTATATCAGGGAAGAAATTTAAGAACAGTGATTACACACTTTATTTATGCCTCTGTCTTTGTTGGTTTGCTCATAATATTTCGCAATCTTCTTGCTGCCATTTCAGCGCACCTTTTCCTCGATACATTATTTACTGCACAAATTTGGCTTCGCATCAAAGCGCAAGACAACTTAATTCCCGCAATCCAGTTTAATGCTTGGAAGATAATCGCTTACTCCATTTTCATTATTACAAATATCGCCATGCTTGGGGTTGCATTAGTGTGGTTGTTCGGTTAGTTAGTTAGTTACCATATACACAGGTCTGAACAATTATTGGCGGAAGATTCCATAACGAGATGAAATTAACTTCAACAAACAATATCGATGCCGAGTTGATAAGTTGGCCCAAAAGCGTGTACGAACTCGGCAATTGAACAAAACAGGCATCTGGAGTTTTCGCAAAGCGCTCCGATGCACTTGCTTTCCTTTGCACATTTTGGCACAACCATCGCCAATACACTTGACTTCCAATTTTGCCCTGTTTACAATGAATACAACAAAGGAGATAAAAATGGGCGAAAAAGGTCAGGCAATGCTACAGAATATGGATTTAGTTTCATCTATCAGCCACGGCGTGCAATCCGTCGGCGACTTCGTAACTGGCGCTGCGAATGCCGGACAGCAATTCGTTCAGGATGGCATTAATAGCCTTTCTACAAATAATGCGGCATCAACTGGAAGTGCAACCTCTTCTCCGGCCGCAAGTTCGAGCTTGCAGGGTGTCCAAAACGCTATTTCAGCTGCGGCAACCCCTCAAAGCCAACCTGCCCCAAGCGGCGAGAAAGGCAATCTTCAAACTGTATCTACTCAATTCACAGGCCAGTCCGTCGAAGGTGCGGCGTCAAGAGGAAGTGCGATAGCATCCACTGGCATTCAAGGCGGAGGAATTAGCCCAACAGTCAGCACATCGCCCGCGGCAAGCCCAACTATTAATCCCAATAACCCAATCAAATAGCTTGCAAAACGCCTGAGGGCCTGGATTACTCTGATTTTGCTTGCTCCAAAAAATTGATGTCACAAGGATAGCCTTGATGTTCCTCCGTTCCTTCTGGACGAAGAACAAAACTTCCGATTATCCTTGCGCGTCTTATCGTCTCGGCGTCGAACAGGAGTTTGATCTGCTCGGCGGGGATAGATATCTTGACTTTCGACGATTGTTCCCACGCGTCATCGCACACATGCGATCCGTTCCATTCAGGAATTGCGATAGCGCGGTTATTCTCGATGCCGGATATATGCTCGCTTGCGATGGGAGGGAAGCCGAGTTTGCAACGGCACCCATCGACTCGCATGGAGATGGGTGTTTGACCCTCGCGCGTGAAGCTGTCCACTGCCGAACACATCTGGTGAATTTGCTTGCGCAGAACAATATTCAGCAAGTGCGCGGTTATTCCACACATTTGAACATCAGCGTTCCTATCGGACGGGAATGGGAAATCGCATCTGCGTTCTCCACAACAATTGCACCCGCATTGATTCTATTGATGGAGGCGCGACAATCTCCCGGATTACTAATTCGTCCACGTCGCGGCCGTCTCGAAATTGGCAGCGAGTATATAGACGACGAAACGCAGCTTGCCGCGGCGATTATATTATTGACAGGCGCGGTGCGGTCTTATTTGCACGACCCATCACTATGGAAGCAATTTCCACGCGTATGTCTCAAGAAATGGGAAGATGCTAATATTCGACCTGGAATTTATCTGCCGCACGATGCGTATGGCGAGTCTATGCACGAACTGGGTCGCACAGCCCGGCTACAGCTACAAAGCGGAAAAATCATTGCTGCAGGCAAAATATTGGAATCTTGCGCTGAACTTGCTTTACGCGCACTTAATGGACAAATAAGTCAGTCTGCGGCTCGCAGTTTGCAAAGAGTGGTTCGACGGGTTGGCTCGCTCCAAATAGAACAGAAAAGAAATCCAAGTATTATTCGAAATCGCAGGGCACAGACTTCTGCGCTTGATGCGAAGACCTTAAATATGTTGGCATCCACGCAAAGGGATGTAACGCCAGTCTTCGTGGATTGGGAAGGCGTCGCATTTTCCTGGAAAGGAAAGGATGCGCCGCTGATTTTGGGAATCCCGTGGAGGGGTTTGCCTCAATTCTTCGAGGTCGCGCACAAAAAAGAATTTCCACAATTCGTTGCAAGTCTGGGACCGGCTGAAGCAAAACTTACCTCGCTTGATCAACTTCAATCACCGCGCGCGTACGCAAGTGTTGATCCCGTAGCGCTGGGTATTCAAGCATTGACCGACAAAGGAATGCACGCCAGCACAAAGGGTAGCGTGGAGAAACAAAACCCCAAGCACTTTGATTACATGAATTTCTCTGAAGCCGTGGCAACACAATCTTCACGCGAAAACGGGACGCTCGCACAAACGATGATTGCTCGAAGGCCAACAACCGATTTCGCGCAAACAATGATAGCTCGGCGTCCGACGGCATACACTAATGTCTCACAACCGTCATCAGCAGCAGCATCGCAGGCTTATGCTTCCAGCCAAGGTAGCACAAGCAAAGTCGGGTGGATAATCGCTTTAGCAGTCGGTGTAGTGGTTCTGTCAGTTCTTGCAGCAAGTGTGGGTATGGTCATTCTTAGCTATGCAACTCCGCCAACAAAAACAACTGTGCCAACCTTGACGAGCGCGCCGGCTCTTCCGCAGATTATTTTTACAACAACCCCGACATCGACTCCTGTGTCTGTGTCGACGACAACTGCAACTACTGCCGCATCTTCAACGCCATCAATTCCAACATTTACGCTCCATGAAAATGCTTTCTGCCGCAAAGGTCCGGATATCTCCTTCCCGGATGTTACGGCGATTCCAAAGGGAGACATTGTTGAGATTCAAGGTGTAAGCCAAGACGGTTTCTGGTATTTCGTTTTTTGGAGACAGTTTAATGTCAAATGCTGGGTCGCCGCGGCGACCGGTCAGACAAACGGAAACTCGCAAGGTGTGCCGGTGCTGGCATCACCGAATACGCCTACCCCAAAACCGACAATTGTTCATTTACCAACACAACCGCCGTCCACGCCGACATTGCTTCCATAGCTTTTGCTTCCAATTTACAATAAAGGCAACCTAAATTATGGACATCCAAACTTACCTTAGACGTATTCGTTATGAAAAGTCAGTCCAGCCTAATTATGAAACCTTGCGCGGACTGCAACGCGCGCACATGCTGAGTGTGCCGTTCGAAAATCTGGATATCGTTCCGCTCCACCGCCCTATTCAACTTAAAGAAGAATCGTTGTGGGACAAGATCGTCGTCCGCCAGCGCGGCGGATTCTGCTATGAACTCAACGGCATGTTTGCGTGGCTGCTCAGGAAAATCGGCTTTGACGTTACATATCTCAACGGCCGCGTCTACCGCGACGATGGCTCGCTTGGCATTGACTTCGATCATCTCACGCTGCTGGTGAGTGCGCTGAATCAATCCGAACGCTGGCTGGCTGACGTTGGCTTTGGCGATTCGTTCATGGAACCGTTAAAGTTCGAAGCAAACAGCGACCACGCGGAGAATCAACGTGCTTATAAACTTGAACAAGCCAACGGCGGTTATGTGATGTGGCAGCGGGATTATGATGACCAATGGAAACATCAGTATTTCTTCGATCTGACGCCGCGTAAATTCCCGGATGATTATCTTGCCGGCTGTTCGTATCACCAGAATCCGAAGACTTCAAGTTTTGGGCGGGAGAGTCTCATCAGTCTCGCGACATCTGATGGCCGCGTTACGCTTGCAAACAACAAACTTATCGTTACGAAAAACGATCGCCGCGAAGAAATACCTGTGGGCGAAAAGGAAATCCCGGATATTTTGAAACAATATTTCGATACGGTTTTATGAAAACTCAAGGGCTTTTCAAGTTTCCAATTTCCTGCCCGGCAAGATTCCAGTAAGTGGCTGGGTTTACCGTCCAGGAAAGAGATTGGCAACCAATTCAGAAAATAGGTGTTTCCAGCTTTATGCTAAAACATCTTCCATCTTATCGGAGCAAACATGACTGACAAAGGCTATCGTGTGTATGGATACCGCTGGGTGGTGCTGGCGGTATTCATGTTTATCAACCTCACCATACAGGTTCTATGGATTTGCTACGCACCCATCACCCTGCCCGCGGCAAACTTCTACCACGTATCAGACGCGCAGATTGGGTTCCTGTCGGAAATATGGTTCATTGTTTTCATCCCCCTTTCCTTTCCCGTCTCCTGGGCAATTGACACATACGGCTTCCACCGCGCCGTCGGCCTGGGAGCCATCCTGATGGCAATCTTTGGCATCCTGCGCGGCTTTTCTGGAAGTTACGCGCTGGTTTTATGGAGCACAGTCGGCCTCGGACTCGCCCAACCTTTTCTGCTCAACGCTTGGACAAAAGTCCCGGCGTTGTGGTTTGGATTGGAAGAGCGCGCCACCGCGGTGGGGTTGGTCACCCTTTCGAGTCTGCTTGGCGTTGCGGTAGGCGAAGCAGTGCCTCCGATCCTTTTGCAAGGAGGCATGTCCATCCAAACCCAGCAGTTGATCTTCGGCCTTATCGCTGCATTTTCCTCCGTGCTCTTTTTAATTCTGGCCCGCGAGAAACCCGCCACGCCCCCAAATCCGCCCGGACAAGAAACGCGCGCATTGATGCTTGATGGCTTGAAGCGAGCCATCACAGTCAGGGACTTTTGGTTCCTCCTGTTTGTGACATTCGTGGGACTGGGAATATTCAACGGCGTCACCACATGGGTGGAAGATATGATCAGCCCGCGCGGCTTTACTCCGACCGACGCGGGCACGTTCGGCGCGCTGATGGTTGTCGGCGGTGTTATTGGGGCGGTGGTTCTGCCTTCCTTCTCAGATAAGCAGCAGAAGCGCCAGCGGTATTTGCTCCTCGGATTCCTGCTTGCCATCCCCGGCCTGTTGGGTGTGACATACGCCACGAACTATTGGTTGTTGATGATCTCCGGGTTTTGGCTTGGCTTCTTCCTCGTTGGCATCGGCCCAATTGCTTACCAATACGCGGCTGAGATCACACAACCCACACCCGAAGGAACTTCAAATGGAGTGATGCAGCTCTTTGGCCAAATCTCTGTCATATATGTTTATATCATGGTGGCGCTAAAAAGCCCCGATGGTGCGTTTACCACGTCACTGTTGCTGGGAGGCGGGCTGATCATTGTCAGCATTCTTCTCATCATTCAAATGAAAGATCCGATATTCTCGAAAAATTAAACACGAGTGTCTGGATTTTGAGAAAACCCTGCGCGAACTTCCCGGCGGCCTTGTGAATTGCGAACTCACATGCTATAATCCGCCCGCTAAAAACGAAACCAAACCAAGTTAGGAAGAACGAAAATGGCAGACCCGATGAAGGCCGTCGAGGCCAAGAAAAACGAAAAAATTCCCGAATTGCAGCCGGGCGACACCGTCAATGTGCATATGAAGATCAAGGAAGGCGACCGAGAGCGCATCCAGGAATTCAAAGGCACGGTGATCCGCTTACGCAAAGGCGGCAACGAAGCATCATTTACCGTTCGCCGTGTGGCATCCAACGGCATCGGCGTGGAACGCACCTTCTTGCTCCGCTCCCCGCGCGTCGACAAGGTCATTGTCGAGCGGCACAACAAGGTCCGCCGCGCACAGCTTTATTTCATGCGCGGCCGCACAGGCAAATCCGCTCGTCTCAAGCAGAAATTCGACTAGGAGACACCACAACCCTAAAGGTCAAAACCTTTAGGGTTTTTGATCTTTATGTCACGGCCTGTTATCGGCATTACTACAAATCACGGCACGAATTCCTTTGGGCAAACCACGATCCTGCTTCTGGAGGCGTATGCCCAAGCCATCATGCAGGCGGACGGCATGCCGGTTCTCATTCCATCTTTGATTGCGGATGATGGATGGGATGCGGTTTATTCCCGCCTCGATGGGATTCTCTTCACGGGCGGCGGCGACATTTCCCTCGACCATTTCGCGGGCGAGCCGCATCCCCGCATAGATGACGTGGACCTGGCGCGGGATTCCGTTGAATTGAATTTGCTCCACGCTGCGGCCTCGGACGGCAAACCGTTCCTTGGTATTTGCCGCGGTTGTCAATTAATTAACGTTGGCCTCGGTGGGACGCTTTACACACACATTCCTGATCAAGTGCCAAACGCGCTCGATCATTCGTATCCCGGCAACATGCGGACGGTGTTGGTTCATGAAGTGAAAATCGAAGAAGGCACGCGCGTCGCTGACGTTTTGGGTGAGCCAATCGTCAAGGTCAACAGCCACCATCATCAGGGGCTGAAGGATATCGCGCCGAGTCTGCGCGTGGCGGGTCATGCGCCTGATGGACTGGTTGAAGCGATTGAGCTGCCCAATCATCCATTTGGCCTTGGGGTCCAATGGCATCCCGAATGGCTGACGGATCAACGGCCAACTAGAAATTTATTTGAAAAGTTCGTGGAAGCAGCAGGCAAATAACAATCAAAACGTAAAACGCAAAAAGCGGGCTTTACGAATTATGTTTTGCGTTTTATGATTCAGCAATGCCCCCAGCCAATTCGAACAATCCAATCGGCGTTTTTGATTCCGGCGTCGGCGGACTCTCGGTTTTGCGCGCCATTCGTGAGCAAATGCCCGAAGAGCCGGTTATCTATTTTGGCGATCAGGGACACGTGCCTTACGGGCCGCGTCCGCTTCAACAAGTGCGCGATTTTTCGGAAGGCATCACGCGCTTTCTACTGAATAATGGTGCAAAGATTATTGTGGTTGCGTGCAATGCAGCCTCTGCCGCGGCGCTGACGTATTTGCGCCAAACCTTCCCGGATGTTTCATTTGTCGGCATGGAACCTGCTGTCAAACCCGCGGCAGAACATACCGAGACTGGTGTGGTCGGCGTGCTGGCAACGCCCGCGACTTTCCAGGGCGCGTTGTACGCGTCGGTGGTGGAGCGGTTTGCGAACGGCGTTGAATTATTGCAGGATACTTGTGTTGGGTTGGTTCAACAAATAGAAAAAGGCGATTTGAGCGGACCCGCGACGCGCAAGATTTTGGAAGACGCGCTTCATCCCATGCTTGCAAAAAATATCGACACAGTTGTCTTGGCCTGCACGCATTATCCGTTTGTGATTCCGCTGATTCAAGAGATCGTGGGAGAAAAGGTCCGGGTGATTGACCCAGCTCCGGCGGTGGCGCGGCAGGCCAAACGTCTGCTCGAGGCGAACAGACTGAAGCGTCCGGTGGGCGGGCGCGGCAAAGTCCAATTCTTCACATCGGGCGATGCGAGCTTCGTTCAATCCCTCCTTCCAAAATTATTGGGCGAAGATGGCGTGGTCAAGCCATTGCACTGGGATGGAGATAAAGCCCTGCGCGAGGATCGGATACAAATCAGTGATTGAATTTTGATTGGAAAAAGAGTACAGTAAAAGCGCGAGTCGGAAAGACGCCAAAGCATTTTTTATTGAAAAGGAGAGTCGGATGAATCACCAGGTCAATTGTCTTCACTGTATTATCCCCCCCCACATGCTCGACAGTATATTGGCAAATGGCAATGCAGCCCAGAGGAAACTGGCGCTGGACTGCATTGGAATCTCCGGCGGAATACGCGGGCATCGCCAGGCATTGATGTCGGCAGTGGCCTATCTTACACCTCTCACCGCGCCCGGGAAACACCGCACAGTTTACACCGCAAACAATGGAAGCAGCCTGCCGGGCCAACAGATGCGCGATGAGGGCCAGCCACCATCGAGTGATGTTGCAGTGAACGAGGCGTACGATGGCGCCGGACTCACCTACGATTTATATTGGGACGTTTATCAACGCAATTCGCTGGACGGCAACGGTCTACATCTCGATTCGACAGTTCATTACCAGCAGAATTACGACAACGCTTTTTGGAACGGCCAGCAGATGGTCTATGGCGATGGCGACGGACAGCTTTTCAACCGCTTCACCATCGCGGTGGATGTGATCGGCCACGAGCTGACGCACGGCGTGACACAATACATGTCGAACCTGGATTATCAAAGCCAATCCGGCGCGTTGAACGAATCGTTTTCGGATGTGTTCGGAACGCTGGTCAAACAACGCAAGCTCAACCAGACTGCGGACCAGGCCGATTGGTTGATCGGCGAGGGATTGCTCACAGCCAGCGTCCATGGTGTTGCGCTTCGTTCGATGAAAGCACCCGGTACGGCGTATGATGATCCGGTGCTTGGAAAAGATCCACAGCCCGCGGATATGGCGCATTACGTCAACACCACGCAGGACAATGGCGGTGTCCACATCAATTCAGGGATTCCCAATCGCGCGTTTTACCTGACGGCGGCCGGCATCGGCGGATACGCATGGGAAAAAGCCGGGAAGATTTGGTATGTGGCCGGGCGCGATAAATTCAAGAACACGACCGATTTCCAGGGCGCGGCAGATTTAACCACTCAAACCGCAGGCGAACTTTTTGGAACGGATAGCGCTGAACAGCAAGCGGTGAAGAACGCGTGGATCACCGTTGGCATTACGCCCGGCGCTCCCCAGACTCAGCCGCAGCCCCAACCCAGCGGATGCGTGACCGCGCCTGCCGCCATCATCCGTTCGATTTTTGGCGGCTCATAAAATTTATTCGTAAGGAGTCCATGCAATGCGTATTGAATTTGTACGCAGCGGCGGCTTTGCCGGTATCAGTTTGACCGCGCGCGTTGATTCTGAAAAGCTCGCGCCGGATGAAAAAGCGGCGCTCGAGAAAAAGATATCGGATGCAAGTTTCTTTGATTTGCCCGGGCAGATCAAACCCACACCGCCCGGCGCAGACATGTTTGAATACAGCCTGACGATTTCTTCACCGCCGCGAACGCATACCGTCATTGTAAGCGAAACGGTTGTGCCCGACAAACTGCGTCCGCTTCTTGACCACTTAACTGATTTGGCGCGCACGGGAAAATATCGTTGAAACAAGTAGGTCACGCATGATGCGTGACCTACTTCTATGTCAATATACTCTCTGCTCTCGGCGGCGGCTCGCCGCCGAGGATACTCAAAGAACAAAGTGCAAGCGGCGGCTTGAGCAACTGGGGAGTCTATATGCTCTCGATTACTTTGACTCCCATCTTTTGCATATCATCGAATAGTTGATGTGGTTCTGCCAGATGTCCCATCATGTGGAGGCCAGCGCGTCGGACTTTTCCGTATTGCATCAAAAATGCGACAACGGGAATCGCGGTGAATTCGTAACCGTCTTCGTGTTCGCATCTCACGCGGACTTGGATCGGCTTGCCGTTTAATTGGCCTTTTGCCTCGACTGCCAGCACAACGCGATAAGGCGGCTTCGGAAGTTTGGTCATCGCGTACCACATCAGTTTGCCCATCGGCTTGAGCCCGCGTTTGGGTGCTAGCTTCAAGCCGAGCAAA
>JAKAKJ010000003.1 GCA_021824575.1 Chloroflexota bacterium | reverse complement strand
GTTGCCAAATTCACCGACACTGCGAATCACACGATGGCATGGGATCAACACTGCAATTGGATTATGTCCAACCGCGGTGCCGACGGCGCGTGATGCGGTCGGTTGTCCAATCCGGGCTGCGAGACGCTGATATGTTGTCACCGCGCCGGTTGGAACATTGAGCAGCGCTTCCCAGACTTTCAGCTGGAAGTTCGTACCACGCAGATGCAAATGCAAAGGAGTCTGCCCGCGCGCATTCAGCAGAAAGATTGGAGCGACAAGCGGAGCGGTAGCGCGATTGTCTTCGATCATCCTTGCTTCTTTCCAATCGGTGACCAATGCATCAATCGCGTCGCCTTCGCTGGCTTGGACAAAGCTCAAATGGCAGATACCGCGATCCGTCGCACCGATCAGACATTTGCCAAATGGCGTCGGATGAATCCCGTAGCGGATGGTCAAACCTTCGCCGCGAGATTTGTATTCGCCGGGTGTCATCGCCTCGGCTGTGACGAAAAGATCGTGGAGGCGGCCCAGACTCGAAAGTCCGACTTGAAGCGTGGTGTCCAGCAGATTCTCAGATTGGTCGAGCAGCTTCTTGGCATTCTCCTTGGTCAGAAATTGCAGGAAACGCTTGGGACTGATGCCAGCCCATTGCGTGAATATCCGCTGAAAGTGAAATTCGCTGAGGCCGATATTGGCAGCGATTTCCTCGAGACTCGGCTGATCTTTATAGTGTTTTTCAAGGTACAGGATTGCCTGCTCGATACGCAGGTAATCTTCGGACAGTTCTTTGAAATCGGTGAGAGATGTATTCATAAAATGTTCCTTTCTATTTTTTTGTATTTTATGAATCTCTCCGTATTCAAGCGACCCGATTCTTGCTCAATTGGCTTGCTTAAATAAAACAGGCATGCGCGGGCATGCCTGTTAAATGCAGTCTGCAATTTAAAAAGACAGCCCTTCCAAACGGCACAAACGGATTCCGTTTGTTCACTGCGTTCGCCCTGTCTCATACGTTACCGCATGGTTTTCGGCGATGAGCAACAGGGTTTTTTTAAACCGTTGCTCCTGACGCTTGCTTTGGAAGGGAGAAGGGAGTCTGTGACAGGCTCCAGAGGCATCCGCTGATCAATCCGATTTTTTCCCGGTAGACCGGGATTAGCGCGTCCCTCGCGGGACGGAACCTCCACCTCGTGATCTCGCGCTTCGACATTTTCAGTCAGCATCGAGACCCAGCCGCTAATTCTCCATTATTCAGTTGTAACTTGGCCGTGATTTTACACGCGGGCCATGAACTCGTCAAGGCGGAATTAAATTTGATTTGCGAAAAGCTTCGCATTTAACAAGATACCCCGCATGTGCCGTGTACTGCAAAGTTTTGAACCTGCTTTCGCAGGTGGGCCCCGACCCAGAAACGCCGCCTTGGCTCAAGCCTATCGCGTGGTTTCTGAAAGATGGAAGCCCGTTTGGTGGGTGTTGGCTCAAAACGTTGACGCAATATCGCGAACACCGCAGGGCAGAAAACTTATACCATGAATCGAAAGGACATGGGGAGAGGAAAATTAACCATGTGGGCATTGCATTCTGCTGGAAATTGTGCTACCCTCGAACAATTGAAATACCAACTCACGAGAAAAGCCGGCATCGGGACTCAAACTCAGCACTGATCCAACGAAATTGATGATAGGAGAATATCATGGCTTATGTATTTGGGCTAGATGTTTCAGGGTATACCGTGGTCAATAACTGGAACGCGGTCGCCAATCAGGGAGTCAAGTTCGTTTTTGTCAAGGCATCCGAAAATGGTTACACTGATCCTCAATTCTCCCAGCATTGGCAGAATGCAAAAAGTGTTGGCATGTTGCGCGGCGCCTATCATTTCTTTCATCCCGAAGCAGATCCGGCTCATCAAGCGGATGTCTTCATCGCAGCGGTCGGTGCGGACAAGGGCGAGCTGCCTCCGGTTCTGGATTTGGAATCGGTTTACGTAAATGGTATGGCGATTGCGCTTCCCGCGGGGAATGCATTGGTATCCCTCATTCAGGTTTGGCTGAATCGCGTGGAAAGTGCCTTTGGTCGCAAGCCGATGATCTACACGAGTTATGTATTTGTCAATTCGCAAAGAGTCAATGCGCCATGGCTGGTCAATTATCCGTTGTGGCTGGCGCAATATCCTTATCAACCTGGAACGACCCAGCAATATCAAAACGCTCAAAATGTACCAACGCCGAGTCAATTAATGCCCCAACAGCCGACTGGCTTCCAGCCGTGGACGTTCTGGCAGTATTCATCGAAAGGGCAGATGTCCGGTTTTGGGCCGGGTCAATTATTGGATTTCGATTACTTCAATGGTTCGATGGATGATCTCAACAAGTTTGCAACAGGTTCTGCTTCTTCGACTACTTCGGCGACGACAACCTATACTGTCCAGGCTGGTGATACACTGACATCCATTGCACAAAAGTTGAGTGTGGATTTGATGCAGCTAATAAGCTTGAACAATGCTGCGTTGCTCCAGCCGGGCCAGGTTTTACAGGTTCCCGCGTCGTCCGCTTCAACGTCTGGAGGAACGAGCGGCGGCGGAACTCCGCCCGCTCCAACGCGCACATACACTGTCAAAGCCGGTGACACGCTTTACGCAATTGCCGTCAAATATGGGACTACTGTTCAAGCCATCGCGGCGGCAAACAATATTTCAAACCCGAGCTTGATTTCGGTGGGGCAAGTACTGCAAATCCCGTAAATGGAAAAAATTCAGTAGGGGCACGGCTGCGCCGTGCCCCTACTTATTTAAGGCATCAATTGCAAATGCCCTTCAGTGGACGCGATCACGGCCTGCTGATCCCATAGCATCGAATAATATTTGATATTGACCCACATCGGAACCATGTCATCGTAATGCGGATTGTACGCATGCCCCGACTCGCCGGTGGTATGGACGGTAACTGAGTTATTCAAGTTGCTCATGTCCACGATCATACGCATGGACGGCAGCCAGTTGGTTTGGTAACCATCAATCACAGACCAGCCGGTTGCGTCCACGACCGCTTCGCTTCCGCCGACCGGGTACGGACCGCGGTTGAACAAATCTTCGATCAAGCCAACTCCGGATGTGCCAAGTGTCTGGTTTTGGAATGTGGCCGCGTGCATGTCGCCCCAATTCCATTTGGACATATCGCTGCCGAATCGCCCCTCGAGTTCGTTGACGGCGTCCGTTAAAGATTTCTTCAAAATGTCGTCGCGCGTTTCGACCACGTTCTTGGTTGTCTTGTCGTCCCAAAATGGATCGTTGGGACTCTTTACCAGGTTGCGGATGACTTCATTCCAACGCGAGCCGCCGTCGGGCCAGTACGCTTTCGGCATATCGTCGTCGAACGTATTTTGCAAAAGATGACGCCAGAATGATTCGAAAATCGCCGCGGGCGCGGAATTGGCCGTCGTCTGCCCATCCCAATTTTTCAGCAAGTTGAGAGCTGCCGCGTCGTTGCCGGTAAACTGACTGCTCAAATTCTCGAGAAGCGGCACAAGCGTCGCGGCGTTGGCATCGTACTTGTCGCCTTCCATTTTTTGAATATAGGAAATATCAATTTTGCCCGGTGCATTCTTGATCATATCCACGATGCGGTTGGCGCGATAGCCATAATCCCAATCGGTCGTGATCAAATATTTGTAATTCTGCGGCGACACAACTTCGTTGTTGGCGGTCACGATGTAGCCTTCTGCCGGATTGAAGGTGTACGGCAACTGATCGAACGGAATGAAACCCGTCCAATCGTATTGATCGGTCCAGCCGGGGATGGGGAAGCGGCCATCTCCGCTTTTGCGGATGGGAATATCGCCGGGCATTTGATAGCCAATGTTGCCCTGCGTATCGGCATAAACCAGGTTCTGGGCCGGGACGTGGAAATTTTGCGCGGCCTGCCGGAACTGATCCCAGTTCTGGGCTTTGTTGAATCCCCAAATCGCTTCGAACGGGCTGGACGGTTTGAGCGCCGTCCATGCCAGCGCGATGACATAATTGCTTGGCAGCGGCACACCGGATTTATCTTTGAACGGGATGAAGTCCGGCGCCTTATCTTTGTTGACATCTTCCAATGGGCCGTACGTATCGGAGATGACTGGGCCATGCCGCGTCGAGCGGACGGTGATCGTCACCGGGCTGCCGCCGGATACATTGATCGTTTCAGTGCGCGTGTCGAAATTGAGCCACTGCCCGTTGAATTCATATTGATTGGGATTATCAGGATTGACTTTTTCGATGTACAAATCCATCACGTCCGGGCCGGTGTTGGTGAAGCCCCAGGCGATCTTGTCATTGTGCCCGATGATGACGCCCGGCACGCCCGCGAACGAAAAGCCCGCGACTTCATACGGACACTGATCGCTCTTCGGCATGCAGTGCATGTCGATCTGATACCAGATGGACGGCATTTGGATTCCGAGATGCGGATCGTTGGCGAGGAGAGGCTGCCCGGTGTTGGTCAGCTTGCCGGAGAGGACCCAGGAGTTGGAACCAATCCCGTCGCCGTGCGGACCCAGTGCGGCGTCCAGCAAAGATGCGTTCTGTTGCAGCGCCGACAAAACACTCGATGGAAGATTCATCGTCGCTTGTTCTGGCGTCATATCCACTGAAGATCCGTTCCCGATTTGGTTGACGATGATTGGATGATCCGAAGGATACGGCGGGTAGAGTTCGTCAACTTGCTGCGGCGTCAGCGTTTTGAGCAAAACCGCGCGCTGGATTTCTTCATCCATGTTGCCGCGCAAATCCCACGCCATCGCTTTGCCCCACGTGAGACTGTTAACCGGCGTCCACGGCGCGATCTTGTAATCGGGGCTGAGCAAACCCAGCACCGCGTACTCGAGGCTGACAGCGGTTCCGCTGTGATCTTTGAGATACGCGTTGACGCCATCTGTGTATGCGGTCAGGATGGCTCTTGACTCAGGGCCCATGCCATCCCATTCAGCTTGAGCGACTTCACGCCAGCCAAGCGTGCGGAGAAACGCATCAGTCGAGACTTGACCCGAGCCGAACATTTCTGAGAGCGTGCCGGAGCCGATATGACGCCAGGCGTCCATTTGCCAGAAGCGATCCTGCGCGTGGACGTAGCCCTGTGCGAAGAACATGTCGTGCAGAGTCGAGGCATAAATGTGCGGGATGCCCATCTTATCGCGGTAGACATCCACCGTTCCATCGAGACCTTGCAAATGAATCGCGCCGGAAATCTGCGGAAATGATTGCGGCGCGACCGTGTTGGGGAGGTAGCTTTTGAAGTAGAACAAACCGCCTGCAACGAGCAGCAGGGCGATGATGACCACCCCGATCAACAACCTGCCCAGAATCCTTCCAAGTTTCTTCATGGTTCCTCCAAGACGAAATTTTAGAGATTATACGACTGATGAAGAAAAGGAAAAAGAAAAGAGACGTTTGCGGTAGCGTCTCTTTGACGGGATTAGAGAAATTGTTTATATGGGACTGTTGTATGGATCGCTAATCAAACTTGAATTCGGCTTGGGCTTTTTGAACATCCGTGATTAATTGGGAGACCTTTGGAAAAGCATCTTCATCTACCACGTTTCCTAAATCATAATTATCACCTTCTGCATACATATCCAGGGTGTGATTACCTTTCTTGTCGGTTTTGAGCTCCAACTTTGTAATCTGACTGACATGATAACGCCAACTCCCGAATAGTTCCAAAACATTGTCCTTAAAGGAAAGGACGCCCAATTCCTTTTTCGATAATCTGATCGTGGTCATGTGAATTCCCTTTCCTGGATTTTTTTGTTACCGAATCTGTGCGCTCAATGGTAAAGCAATATTGATTGCCAAATACATGAACGTAATCATTCCAAAAGAAACCTTATCGAACAGCCTTGAAAAATCTTTGTCGTGTTGTGCGAAGCGCGCCGAGATGACGGTTTGAATCATGCAGAGAAAAAATTACTTCACCACTCCCAATAACCTCGGGAACCAATACCACAACAAATCTGCGGCAGGCTTGCCATGCACAGACGCGGATTTATCCTGCAACGCCGCGGGCGGATAAAAGCCGCGGCTGGCGATGCCTCCAACCCACGGGCGCGTGTTGATGGCGTTCAGCATGGCTTCGTATAAATCGGATTGCCCCTGCAAATCAACGGATGCAGATGGAGGATTATTGGGCTGGCTCAATGCCGTCCAATCGAGGCAGCCGCCGTGACCATCGCTGATGCAATTGGTTGTCACTCCGCTTGCAGATGGATACGATAAAGCCAGTACGACGGATTTATTGAGATTGGTTATAAATGGCGAGACTTCGTTATCCAGCAGTTGACCGGCATGATTTGCCATGTCCGCTTTGGATGCGCCGGGTTGTGTTGCCAGGCCGGTGTTCCACAGCAAATAGATTCCATCCACTGATTTCAAAAAGTTGTACGCAGTTTGAGACTTGCCCGGCGTATACGGCATGGCCCACAAAAGATTTCCACTGTAATGCTGGCGCACTTCTGCGATGATGGCCTGCCAGCGCGCGTCTGCATCGGCAGGAACACCTGATGGAGTGCCGTCGCTCAATGTGCCGTTTGGCATGGCGGGATTGATCCAGCCTCCGCCACCGAGGATCAAAGCTTGCGATCCGCTTTGCGTGGCGAGGTCGGCATAATTGATCGCGAAAGCGCGGTAATAGTCGAACCAGCTTTGCCACCAATTCGTATCGCGCGGAGCGTTCTTCCAGAAATCATCAATGTTCATGGCAAAGCGCGGAATTGGGAAAATGCCCACGTTCAGATTCGCTGCGCGGGCTTGCGCGATCATAATCGCAGAGTCAAGCCAAAACGGATCATCGCCCGGAACCAATCCAAATGTCAGCGGCGAGACGCGGCTGTACGTCCAACTCGGAGTGTAGATCAGCCAATTTGCGCCAATTGCTTTGACGCTCTGAATCGCCTGCGGGTTGTAGTAAGTCCAATTGGGCTGGTACGTTGACTGAAACTCGACCCCGCTCACAAATCCGGTTGGACGCGCTGTGATCGTCGCACCCGTCAGCGTGGACGGCTGTGTATTGTTGAGCCATGCCCATCCGGTTACCGTGTCCTGAATATCCTGACCAACCAAACTCGTCTCAACCTGCCGTCCCGCGGCGTTAATGCCAGCGGTTGAAATATCATCGGCGCTTCCGCATTGTCCATTGCGGCAATAGCGATAATGGAATGTGCCCAGCATGTTGAGTGGACTGTAAAGCTTATAAATCCATTTATTTGTGCCGACCGGCCACATCGGGATCGGCTCAGTCCAGCCGTACGGATTGAACTGGATATAGATGATGTCGCTGACCGGCGTGGTGGACGGCACGGTGACTTCGAATAATATCGGAGACGAGTTTCCGGCCTGCCATGTTTCAACTGAATCCTGCACGACGATATCCTGCGGCGGCACGATCATCTCGCGCAGCATGAAGGCACCGCCGGCATGATGTTCGGCATTCCAGAAGCCATCGCCCAACGTGTATTTGTATTGAACGTACGCGCCGACGGGCAGGCTGACCGTCGCGGTGTAATGACCATCAGGTTGGAGAGTCATGATGGGCATTCGATCCGCGACTGTGCTTAGTCCACCCTGGAGGTCGGCGAACGTGTTGCCAAGCTCAAGCAGATTTCCCGCGATGCGGATCGGCGCACCGCGCACATCGTTCGGTGCGGTGACGTTGAACGTCACATGCACAAGCGGCGCAGCCTTCACTTTGATCTCGACCGCGGTGGTCAGGTTGGACGCGATGCTCGCGCCTTGCTCGAACGTCTGATACGAACCATCGAGCGCGTACGCGACCAGCATGTGCGTGCCAACCGGAAGCGCATCCAATTCAAAACGTCCGGCAGAATCGGTAAAGGCTTGTTCACCGTCAGCGGTGACAAGAATATTCGGGATGGGCGCGCCGGTATCGGTGTTCAGGACGCGGCCCTGGATGTTTCCAACCGGCGGGCTGTACTTCTTGTCGCTCCAACTCGCAATGATGTCGCGCACTTCGCCCTGTCCTGCGACATAATACATGCGATACCGGATCGGATCGCCAAGCGTGGTATCTTCCAAAATCTGATTGCCGTTGCTGATGCGGATGTAACGATATTTGACGACCGCGTTATAAGGCAGTGCCAGCGTCGCGGTATATGTCAAATTGTCTTTGGCCTGCATCGGATAATTCTGTGGATTGAGCGCCAACCCGGTGACTTCGTCCACCACACTCAAGGCCAGGCTTTCGCCGCCGACCAATGGCTCGGGCAAAACAGCAGTGAAAATTGTTTCGGCGCGCGGCAGTTGTGTCGGCGTTGGGGTAACCGGCTCAGGCGCCTGCGTCGGGCCTGGCGAAAAATTTGGAAGCTGGAGCAGGGAAATCGTACAGGATAAACTGGTTGCTGTCAAAATGGATAGAAAAACGAAGACCGCCCTCCTGGTTTTCAAATTCATTTAGCAGCCTCCTGCGCCTGTTTTTGTTCAGCCGGCCTTTTCCGTTCCCGATATGCGAAGAAACTGAAACCGATGCCGAGGAAATATAAGCCGATCATCGGCAGCATGATCAAACTCATGTTCAGCGGGTCCACGGTCGGAGTGACGGCGGCGGCAATGACAGCAATGACCACCACAGCGATGCGCCAGTTACGCAGCAACGGTTGGGGTTTTACAAATCCAAGCGCCGTCAGAAGGTAAATGATCAGCGGGAATTCGAACGCCACACCCACCCAAAACATCAAGCCGGTGACAAAGGAGAAATACGAATCGGGACGAAGTTGCGCCTGGATACCCAGGATGCCCAGCAGAAACGGTAATGCGCTGGGCAGGACGACGAAATAGGTAAAGGCCATCCCGCCCACGAAAAAGACGACCGCCAGTGGAATGCCAATCAATCCGTACATGCGTTCGCGCGGTCTCAGCCCCGGCGCGATAAAAAGCCATAATTCGAAAACCACGTAGGGCAGCGCGATTGCAATCCCGCCTAATAACGAAACCTTCATATACACTGAAATGGATTCAGTAACTTCGATGGCCCTAAGCGAACCTATTCCATGGATTGGGACGGCCAGAAAGTCCACGATCTTCGGCGTAAAGTATAAAGTGATACCCACGCCAATTGCGATCGCGATCACGGAACGCAAAAGGTGCGCGCGGAAAATCTCGATCTGCTCCCAAAACATGTTTCGCGCTTGTTCATCCCGGACTAAATCCGAAATTACCTCGCCAAGCGGATGCTCGTCCGGTTCGGTGACGAGAAAGTCGCGCGCCGAACGAAAAGCGCGAACCGGCAAATTGATGATCCACCAAATTGCGCGGAACGGAAATGTGATGATGAGCCCGAGGGATCGAAAAAATTTACGCATCTTTGTCTTTGTCCGCGGGCGGGGCGGAGGGTGGCGGAGGCGAAGGCAGGATCACGTTTTGGGTGGCGGCGGGATCCGCCGGTTTGGGTGAATCACCGGAGGCTGGCAGGGATACGCGTGCGCTTTCGCGGACTGCGTCCGCAGTTTGTCTCAAATCGCCTTTGATCTCATTGCCGATATTTTTCAATTCATCGAATTGGGCTTCACGCATCAAGCGGTTGGGCAAGGTCTGAATCTCCTTCGATGTCTGCTGAAAAAGTTTCCAGCCGTCGGAGGTCACGACCTTCCGCAGCCACGAGCCGATCATGCGTCCAGCCTTTTGCATGTCTTTGGGTCCGAGCAGGATCAATGCGATGATGAGAATAAGCACCAATTCTTCAGGACCGATACCGAGAATTTCCATAACCGTTAACCTTTGGACTGTAAGGACTCCGAGTTGAGCAGGGACGAATTTGCGCTCTTGAGTCGTTGTTCGATTTCGTGTTGATGTTCAGCGAGACTTCCCAGCACGCCGTTGATAAAACGCGGCGCGCTGTCGGAGCCATACATCTTCGCGAGTTCCACCGCCTCGTTGATCGCGACTTTGACTGGTGTCTCGCCTTTGACCGCGAATTCCCAACAGGCCACGCGCAGGATGTTGCGGTCAATCGCCGCGATCTGATCGAGCGGCCATTCAGGCGCGTATTTTGCGATGATTTGATCGAGATCGTGAGCAAGGGGAAGAACGCCGAAAATAATCTGCCGGGCAAATTCAGCCAGATCGTCTGAAAGCGGTTCATCCTCCAGCCGTTCTCTCAATACTTCGGCTGGAGGATGATTGGCAATATCTATTTCGTAAAGTGCTTGCAGGGCCAGGCCGCGCGCCCTGGTTCGTGACTTCATAAGATGTTAGGCCTCGTTCGCCTCGTAATCAATGTCTTCAATGTGTATGTCTACTTGAGCGACATCCATGCCGACCATTTCCTGAATGGCGCGCGCGACTTGCTGCTGGACGTTGCGTCCGACTTCGCGGATGTTGACATCCTCTTTTACGATGAGATAAATATCCGCAGTCACGGTATTTTCGCGCAATATGATCCGCACACCTTCGTCCGCGCCATGACGGAAGAGTCGGTTCACGCCGCCGGAAACCGGCGCCATGCCCTTGACGCCCGGAACACCCAACGCGGCCATGCGCGCGATGGTCGTCAGCACCTCAGGAGAGACAGTGGTTTTGCCCGGCGGGCGGTTGTAATCGTCTGACATTCTTTCTCCTTACATCATCGCCATGCCGCCGTCCACGCCGAGAACCTGGCCCGTGATGTACGCGGCCTGGTCCGAAGCGAGGAACGCCGCGGCATACGCGACTTCTTCCGGTTTGCCTTTGCGCCCGAGCGGGACCATCTTGAGCATGGCTTCCAGCGTTTCGGGCGACATGGCATCCAAAATTTCTGTATCCACAAATCCCGGCGCAATGGCGTTGACCGTGATGTTGCGTGAGGAAACTTCGCGCGCCAACGATTTGGTGAATCCGATCTGCCCGGCTTTCGACGCGGAATAATTCGTTTGTCCGGGGTTGCCCATTTGTCCCGCGACGGATGCGATGTTGATGATCCGTCCATAGCGTTTCCGCATCATGTGTTTGACGGCGGCTTTCGAGCAATTGAATGTGCTCTTCAAATTTGTCGCCAGCACCGAATCCCAATCTTCTTCGGACATCATCATGATGAGCGTGTCGCGTGTGATACCCGCGTTGTTGACGAGGATGTGCAAATCGCCAAACGTGTCCACCGCGAACTTCACCAGACTCTGCGCCTGTGCGAAATTGGAAACATCTGCCTGGAAGACGGCGGCTCTGCCGCCCGCAGCTTTGATCTCAACGGATAATGCTTCAGCGGCTTCGGCGGACTTGTTGTAGTTGACAACCACAGCCGCGCCGCGGCGGGCGAATTCGAGGGCGATGGCTTTTCCGATGCCGCGCCCGGCTCCGGTCACGAGTGCGATGCGATTTTCCAATGTGAGAGTGTCGGGCATGGTTGTCTCCTGTCGAAGGAATTATACATCATGGAGGTGTCATTCCGTCTTTTGTTTAGCTGGCTTTAACCCGAAGGCGAGACCTGCCGCGACAATTGCGGAGATGATGCCGATGTATAAAACCGCGTCTTCCCAAAACTTGAGCGGATATAAACGGATCAGCGTGTCGGAATAAAGGAACAGCCACGAATTGCCTTGAAAGAACAGGCCGTGAAAGTCGGAGAAGAAAGCCCAGAACACATCGCCGGAGCCCATTGAGCCGAACGTGGCGATGACGCCGACGATGACGGCGAGCCCAAGCGTGAGCCATCCGCCCCGCCTCAATCCTTGACTGTAAGCAGTGAGCCATTTCCCGCGCCACGCCAAAACCCCAAGCAGAATCAAGACGGCGAGATCCGCGTACCAGATGCGGAGGAATCCCTGCGTCACAATCTTGACATCGTGCATGTGACTCAATTCGCGTTCCGTGAAGAGCGGTGTGCCATCGGGAAATTTCAAATTGCCGAGATAGGAAATATCTGCGTTGTTGAGCAGATAATTGATCCCGTACATGCCCCAATGCAAACGGTCTTGTGTGGTGAAACCGTATTCATCGGGCGGAAAATCAGGCAGGCGATATTCAATGTTTGGAAAAATTGGCGTGAGCAAAACGCGCACACCAAGTCCAACGATTGCAAGTGGAATTAGTACAACGATAAGCCAGGAAAGAACCGAATAGAGTTTATTCATAATCATCTCGCGGGCGACAGGACGTCGCCTCTACAAAATTATTGCTGCAAGCCGCTCAATCCTCCGCTCAACGCAAAGCGGATGACCATGCTGTTGACAATCCATTCAATCGGGGCGCGGTCGTCGGTGAAGACTTGCGTGGTCTGATAACCGGGCTTTAAATTCGCAAACGTTGTTTGCATCGTGCTCAATAAGATGGGATTCGTATCAGGCTTTTGCGACAGCAAAGATAAGTTGACGGCAAAATTTTCAGGCCTGGTCGGTTGTTGGGTGGCAAAAATCATCGTATTCAACGTGCCGGGAATGTCCATGATGTGAATGGATGGAAAGACTGTTGCCATCGTGGTTGCCAATCCGTTGATGAGTCGGCGGTCGCCGGGCACGCTGCCGACGTTGATCGCGACCACGCCGTTGTCTGTCAGATGGTTGTAGCAGATTTGAAAGAACTCCTGCGTGGTCATGTGCGGAGGAATGTACGGCGGGCGATACGCGTCCACGGCAATGATGTCATATTTATAAGGACTTTGCTCGAGATTCCAGCGCCCATCGCCAATGATGACGTTCAGGTTTGGAAGATTCTCATCGAAATATTTTTTGCCAATTTCGATGATTTTCGGATCGAGTTCAAAGCCGTCAATCGGGATTGGGCCATAGACGGCTGTCGCCATGCGTGCGGTGGTTCCGGCAGCCAATCCGACGATCGCTATTCTCTTGACTTGCGACGTTGTCGCGTTTGGATAAAAGAATGGCCCGACGAGAAACTGCGCCCACGGTCCGCCGTAATTCAGCGTATCGGGGTTATAGATCGAGTGGACGCCTTCGCCATCGTTCAAACGCAAAAGAGTGTAGCCATTGATCTTTTGCACTTGAATGTAGTTGTACGCCGATTCGGTTTCGTAAATTTGCCCGGTTGAATCTTTTAGATTTTGATTGCTGGCCAGAATCGCGATGACGATCAAAATTAGCGGCATCCAAATA
>JAKAKJ010000081.1 GCA_021824575.1 Chloroflexota bacterium | reverse complement strand
ATACAATCGCCTTTGGGCTCAACCCATCCACTGGTCATGGTCCCGTCGCGACCTGCATGAATGGGCTGAAAAGAAGTCCTCCTGACTATGTAACATTACTTTTCAAACGCACCACTAGAGCTACTATCACAGCGGGAATTATCGAGAGAAGCATCCAAGTCAACGCTTGCTTCCATGTAAGCTTTGTGCCTTCGGAAATTTTGCGTTGCCAGAAAATACCAAATAGGAACGGCCATAGAAGGGCAATGTTTGGCCGTGCCAGCATTCCGATTGCAAGACTTAAACCGGCCGGAAGAGGCGAATCAATATTGATTGCCAGTAAGACTGCTAAGGCTGCGAATGCGACGGTTAATATTTGACTGATATACCAAACCTGACCTGCCACGACCATTGACCAGTACATCGTTCCCAATCCAAAAAGGATGGTCAACCATACATTTCCCCATAGATTCAATTTTGTCCAGCCTTGCCGCGAGAGGCTTTCAAGAATTGCAAACACTATAGCGACACTTGCAGCTCCGAACAAAATCGTGAAATGGATCGTATTCACTGAATCCGAACCGCTTAGTGCGACTTGTGGAAGCATTAATAAGGATGCCAGAGGCGGAAAAGATACGTACCATTTGTTCTGGAACATGGTTAGATCCACAAAGGCCTTTGGCGCGTCGAGATATGTCTTGCCTTGCAAGAAAGCCGCCGCCAAATCCGGGAAATAGGATTTAAGCGGCGTCCACCATTTGTAATCTATGAAATACGCTGTGCCTTGGTAGATCAGCCAGAATAGGAGGAAAACACCGATTGAACGCGCTGCTAAGTTGAGTCCCCTCTGCAAAGATGGATATTTTCGACGCGCCCAGAGACATACAATCGCGATCACAACGAGAAAAATTCCACCCGCCAAATTGGCGAGGATCGCTCCCGATAAAAAATTTTGAAAGATGGAAATTGCCTGGTCGAGATGACGTGCTCGTCTTATTGCGGTCTCTATCAGAATGTATACCGCCACGCCGACTAAACCAACAATAGATAAAATATCCACCCATTTGGAGAAAGCCTTGCTACCTGATTGGGAATCTATGAACATCTGTATCCCAGAAACTTATTTGGAGAAGATTCCCATCAATTCGCCCTGTGCGAGAATATGTCCCTGCATGGCGGAAAGCAATTGCTGCTTGCTGGCTCCGGACGATAATGCCAGCATGGAATCGAGCGCATAAAGTTTGAAGAAATAGCGATGCGTTCCCGAAGGCGGACACGGTCCGTTGTACTCCAAATTGCCATACGAATTCTTTCCCTGCAAGCTACCGTCAGATAATTGTCCGCCAGCTTGAACCGCTTCAGGACGATTATTCGTCGTGGCGGGAATGTTATACATTACCCAATGCACCCACGTACCGCCAGGCGCGTCGGGATCATCCACGATCAAAGCGAAGGATTTTGTATTTGCGGGCGCGCCGCTCCACGTCAGCGGAGGGGAAACTTCGCGTCCGACGCAGGAATATTTGGCCGGGATGGATTGTCCCGATGCGAATGCCGCGCTTGAAATTGTCAGGCTCATGGGTGCCTCTTGAGTTGCAGGTGAGGGAGAAGGTTTGGGTGTGCCGCACGCGCTCAAGATCCAGGAAAAAACGACGATAATCAGAATCGAACGTTTCATCAAAATGATTATAGCGTTTTTGCGAAGTGAATCAAACGCTCCACTTCTTCATAGCCCATCGCCAAGTGCGCCTTGATGCTGACGTCGTTGTCGAGCCAGGTATCCGATCCCATCTCTTTCAAGCCTTGCGAACGCGCCCAATCTTCGGCAGTCCGCACCAGCGCATGACCGTAGCCCTGCCCGCGCAAATCCTCATCCACGAACCAGCCTTCGATGTAACCGACCGGGCTGGTTTCACAGCCGTCCGCATATTTGCGCGTACCGGCTTCGATAAAACCAGCCAGCCTGCCATCCGGACGCTCCAATACAAAAACGGGCGTCATCGGATCGTTCAAAATTCGATCTTGCTCTGCCTGCAAAATTTCGAAATCGGCCTCCGGCCAAAGTCCATAACGCATTCTCAGCCATTCGGGCTTGTCTTCGAGCGTGGCGCGGCGGATATTCAAGTTCATGTTTTTTACCTGATGAAATGTAGGATGATTGACGCGAAGCCGATTATAAGCAGTATCCAAATTAAGACAATGATTATCACGCCGACAACTTTTACGCCTCGCCCCGGACCCGAAACCTGGCGCGCTTTCTCCCGGGACTCTTCCATCACCCGCGCCGGAATCAGCTTCAGCGCCAGCGCCATCCCTGCCGGGACGATGAGCAAGTCGTCGAGGTAGCCCAAAACCGGAACAAAATCCGGAATCAGATCGATGGGACTGAGCGCATACGCGACTGTTCCGATGGCAATTGCCTTTGCATGCCACGGCGTGCGCGGGTCGCGTGCTGCGAGATAAATGGCAAATGTTTCGGTTTTGAGCGTGCGGGCGCGGGATTTCAGTTTATCAAGCATGATCAGTTGCAACTTCAACGGCTTTCTCTTTGCGTTAAATCTTTTTCCGAGCTTTACAAACGAACAGCGTCGGCTATTGAATCACGCAAATGTCCCCGACCAGGATTCAAAACCGTGACCGCCGCGCTCATCATCTTTGTAAAACGTCACGTACGTCATGGATTGATAGGGAACGAACTCATCCGGCTGGTGACTGCGGGCATAATTCTTCGCGGCGATGGCATAATACGAATGCCATGTGCCGGAATTGATATACACCTGGCTTTCAGGGTCGGACATGTTGCTATAAACATCCAGCGGGACAATTTCGTGAAAATGCGTGTGTCCATAAACCACGAAGCGCGCTTCTTTCTTCTGAATGGCTGGTTCGTTCAGTGCGTGCGCCGCGTAGGAAATCTCATCGCCGCTTGTTCTTGATCGTACCCAATTGACCAGTTCGCTGATCGTGTGGAATGAAGTGCGGTTCGAAATCTTGATTGCCAGATTGAGCGCGTCCACCGTGTCGAATTTGAAAGGCTTGTTTGCCCGGCGGACGAAATCCAGTGCGAGGAATTCGTCGCAAATGCGATCCCAAATTTCTTTAAGTTGATCTTCGAGCGCGGACGAATCGGCATGCTTTTGAATCTGTGTTTCGATCCACAGCGGCGCTGCCAGCAAGGGTCGGACGTTTGCAATTCGCCGCAGACTTTTGAGGATGCCTTCGGGCAGGTCCGAACCAAGTTCGTTTTGCACCGCGATTGGGAAACGGTTGACCACTTCCATTGCCAGCGCGTCGCCGAGCGTCCCAACGTCGCGGCCTTTATCTTTGTCGAAATTGAATTTGTCGTAATAATCGCCGTGCCGGAAGAAGACCTGATGACGCTCACATAAATCCTGCATGGGTTCATATTCGTCAATCTCGTAGGGAAACATATTTGCCGGATTGCCGAGGCCCATCGCGCCAATGATGTCCTTTCGTATTTCATCGAATTGCTCGCCGGGCAGGTGATAATACCAATCGTGATTGCCGATGGTGTAATGAATCCGCACTGGCACCGGGATTTGAGTCTGCGCCGCAAAATCGGGCTGACCATTGATGGACGGCGGAATGGTGATCGCTCCCGGGTGCGTTACATCCTTGAGAGCTTTCAACGCTTCGGCGTTTGTGCCAATAACAGCTTGAGTCACTTCACGAAGTTTTGACACATACACATCGCTGTGCGGATTTGTCCACGGGCGGACGTAATTGGCGTCGCCGGGTTTTGTATCGAGCCAGCGCGTGGAATGCAATGGGTCGAGAATATCGCCCATCAAGATAATGTCAATGCCATCAATCGGACGATACGTGTTGTCCCTGCGCCACGAAGCCTGATATGCGCTCTCGCACAGGCGATCCGCAAAAAGATGAAAGGCGCTGGGGGAAATGGATTTGGCGCACGTGCCGTCAACGAGATGAATATCGCTCGCAATTACAAGCATGATCGACTCCAAAAAATTTGATGATGCCTTGCGGGGATGGAATATCGCTACCTCTGTTTATTCTTTTCGAGTTTTTTGCGTTCCTCTTCCCATATTTTTGTAAATCGTTCAAAGACATCAGAAATGATTTCCAGTTCATTTTCCGGGTAGCTTGAAATCAATTCGTCTTGCGCCTTTCTTGCCGATTCAAACCATGAGGCAGCTTTTTCGGTCGCCGATTTCGCAGGGGCGATCAGAGTCCCGCGGCGATCATCAGGATTGGGCCGCCGCTCGATCAGCCCCGCCTTTTCGAGCCGGTCGAGCATGGCGGTCGTCGCACCGGAAGTGAGGCCCGTGTGCCTGGCAAGTTCAGAGGGCGTGGCAATGCCTCTGGCGAATAGGAGCCTAAGACATTCCATATCGGTCGCATTGAGTCCCGCCCATTCGCCCATCGCATGTTGGAGCCGCGTCAAATGAATACCATAATCCCTCACCGCCATTAGCGCTCGTTTCTTCAACTCGGTTGTTGTGGAATTCGTCATATCAATGCCTCTTGACAATATCTTTATTTTGAAGTATCTTTATTATATAACTAAATACAGTGGAGCGCAAGTGTTAAAACCTTAATTAGTAAAAGGAGTTTCTATGAGTCCAAGTAAAAGCACCGCGAAGAAATCCAATGGATTAACGGCAGAGGAAATCGCCGCGATGAAGGAGACCCTCAAAGAGCGGAAGGCGGAAGAGCGCATGAACAAGGACAGGGCGGCAGGGGAAAAAGCGTTGCTCGCGAAGATCGCCTCGATGAAGGGATCGGATCATACTATGGCAAAGCAGATTCATGAGATCGTCACAGCCAACGCGCCCGAACTCATGCCGAAAACCTGGTACGGGATGCCCGCATACGCCAACAAGGATGGCAACGTTGTCTGCTTCTTCCAAGACGCAGCCAAGTTCAAAGCGCGGTACGCGACCCTCGGCTTCAACGGCCCCGCGCACCTCGACGAAGGCAATATGTGGGCAACCAGTTTTGCGCTGATTAAGTTAACCCCCGCCGATGAGGAAAAGATCGCCGCGCTCGTGAAGAAAGCGGTAAGCTAGGTATGAAAGCAAGTGCGAATGCTTCGCCGAAAGAGAAGTCCGCGTCTCAACAGATAGATGCCATCATCAAAGAGCCGGGCGACTGGCGGGGCAGGAAATTATCACAACTGCGCGCTTTGATCAAGAAAGCTGATTCTGGCGTGGTCGAAGAAGTGAAATGGAAAATGCCATCCAAACCATTGGGAGTCCCCGTTTGGTCTCATGACGGAATAATTTGTATGGCAGATACGCTCAAGAATGCCGTGCGGCTGACATTCCCCAAAGGCGCTCAGATGAAGGATCCGAAGAAACTCTTCAACACGCGCCTGGATAGCAAGTCGGTTCGCGCCATTGATTTCCACGAAGACGATATTGTAAATGAAGCTGCATTAAAGGCGCTCATTCTTGAAGCCGTGAGGGTGAACGCGTCAAAAGAACGCGGGCGATAAAATGAATTTACCAAATAAGTAGGGACACAGCGACGCTGTGTCCCTACTTATTATTATCCAATACGGCTTCTCAAAATAGGATGTTATCCTCGCTTCTTCAGCCAATCCAATAATTTCTTTGTTGACCAGCAATTGATTACGTCTTCTTTTGTCAACCACGCGCGTCTTGCGGTTGCGACACCATAAAACAACATATCCAAATCAGCTTCGGAATGCGAGTCGGTGTTGATGCTGATCGGGATGCCCATCTCTTTTGCGCGGCGAGCATACATATCATCCAAGTCTAATCGGGCAGGATGCGCATTGATTTCCAGAGCGACGCCCGTTTCGCTTGCGGCTTTGAGCACCGCGTCCATATCCAAATCCGCACCTTCACGGTCGGGAATCAATCGTCCTGTTGGATGACCGATGATATCCACATGCGGATTGCGGATGGCATTAATAACACGCTGCGTGACTTTCTCACGCGGTTGTCGCAAACTTGTGTGAAGCGATGCAAGCACCAGATCGAGGCTCGCTAAAAATTTATCGGGATAATCCAGCGTCCCATCGGCTTTGATCTCAACCTCGGTTGCATGCAAAATCAAAATACTGTCGCCGAGTTTGTCCTGCGTCTTCTTGATCTCGGCGGCCTGTTTCTTGTGATCTTCCATGCTCAGTCCGCCCGTGACGCCGAGGCTGACCGAATGATCGGTGAACGCAATGACTTTGATGCCGCGCTTTGCGGCGGCCTGTGCCATCTCGAGCATTGTCAATTTGCCGTCGCTCCAATTCGAGTGAACCTGCAAATCGGCTTTGATGTCTTTGACTTCGATCAACTTCGGAAGTTTGTTTTGTTTGGCGGCTTGCACCTCGCCATGGTCTTCGCGCAATTCAGGCGGAATCCACGACAAGCCAAGCGTTTGATAAACTTCTTCTTCGGTCGCACAAAAGATTTCACCTTTGCCGTTTACTTTCGTAAGTGAGTGTTCTGAAAGCGATAAGCCTTTATCCAACGCAAGTTGTCGCAACTGAACGTTGTGATCTTTCGAGCCGGTCGCATATTGCAGTGCGGTTCCAAATTTTTCAGGCGGATGCACCCAAACCTGTGCGCGCACGCCATCGCCAAATTCAATGGACGATTTTGTTTCGCCTTTGCCGAGCACGCGTACCACGCCGGATAGATTTGTGAACGCGTCCATGACCGGCTTGGAATCTTTTGCTGCAACGAGAATATCAATATCGCCGATAGTCGAGCGCATCCTTCTTAGACTTCCAGCGGGTTCAGCGGCGACGACGCCTTTCACCTTTTTGAGTTGACCGATGATCTCCTGTGCGAGCGGATACGCGCGTCCGAGTGGAATCCGCCCGGAGCGCCTCGACAAAGATTCGATCCCCGCAAGAATCGCCGTCTCGGATTTTTCGCCCATGCCAGGGAGGTCGCGCAGCTTTCCTTTTTTGGCGGCCGCTTCGAGCTGCGCGAGAGTCGTGATGTTCAATGTCTTCCAGATGAGAGCAATCTTCTTCGGACCAAGTCCCGGCACTTGTAGCCACGTGGCTAAATCTTCTGGCACTTCCTTTTTTAACTTTTCCAGAAATTGGAGTTTACCCGTTGAAAGCAGTTCGTCAATTTTTTCCGCGATGGCTTTGCCCACGCCGGGGATTTCCTCGAGCTTGCCCTCCTTCCAATATTCGGAGGCTTCGCGGCCAAGCCCGGCGAGATTTTCCGCGGCTTTGCGATAGGCGAGCGTTTTGTAAATGATCTCGCCTTTGATTTCGGATAAATTGGCGATGAGGGTAAATGTGTCAGCTAGTTGGCGGTTATTCATCATGGCGCACCTCTAAAGAAAATTATACGTGTTTATGATACCATCAGCATATTGAGATTTCCTTCTGAGAAAGGAAGAAACCGCGAAATCTGCTAAGGGTGCGAAGTTTTTTTCCTTTGCGTTCTTCGTGTGCTTGGCGATTGGAAGAAATGAATCACACGGACCATGCCAATATTTTGAGACCTGCGAATTTGACTCCCGGCGGCGCGTTCACATTGGCTTTGCGTGAATTGATCGGAGAGATGCGACGATTTATACCGTTGATAAAGATCACGCGGAAGATGCAATCAGGCCGGTAATATGGGCATTGAACTCGACAAGGTGAACGTTGTTCACAATATCAAACAAAAACGGTTTGAAATCGGGGTCAATTCGTATCTTGCGGAATTAGATTACGTTTTGCAAGGTCGCACGATTATTTTCACTCATACTTACGTTCCGCCCGCGTTGGAAGGTCAAGGCATCGGGAGTAAATTGGCAAAAGCCGCTCTGACATACGCACGGGAGAATTCATTGAGGGTGAAAACATTGTGCTGGTTCGTTGACGGTTATATCAAGCGGCATCCGGAATTTCAGGAATTGGTCAAATAGCCAAAGCGGCGGATGCATAGTCATTCTCACATAATAAAAGACCTCTGCGGCCTCCTCATAAGGAATTCAATGCAGTCACAAACACAGTGACCATCTTCTCCAGGTTGATTTCATCCAAAACAATCCGATATGATTCTTCCCCCATCTTTCGCAATCGCTGGACATCCGATAAAGCTAATCGCATCGTGCCGACCAGAGCGGCATAATCATCTGGCGGAATCTGCCATCCATTCGATCTGTGGACAAGATCATCCTGTGTGCCATCGCCTTTCGCCACGATGACGGGCAGACCATAACTCATCGCTTCCTGCACAGCCAGTCCGCCGGTTCCGGGCAGGACAAAGAGGTCGGCTTCCGTAAAATAAGGTTTTAACTCCGCTCCATGTTTGGCCCCGATAAATTCCGCTGACGGATAAACCTGCTTCGCAAGTGATTCCAGGTTTTGTCTCTCCGGCCCATCACCAACGATCATCAAACGAATATTTTGCTTCAACTCCGCACAGGCCCGCAGCAAAAAATCAACTCGTTTGCGGGCTTGCAAACGTCCAACAAAGAGAATTGCAGGATAATCAACTTTCAATGATCGTGAAGGAAGAGGAAATAAGGGACGCGGCGACACTGCATTCGGCGCAACAAAAATTTTCTCATGCGGGAATCCGAGTGCGGCATATTGATCCGCGCCGCGCTGACTGTACGCGATCAACGCGTCAAATTGGTGAATGAATTGACGCCAAACTTTTAGCCCCGCACTTTTTGGCGCCCCCAATCCCCAGCCGATGACCTTGCGCCCGTGCGCATGCATCCACTTCACGGCAGACGGCGTCGCAAGATAACGCGGGTTGGCTTCAACGATCAACGCATCGGGATCCCAATCTGCAAGCCAGTCAATCAATCCACGCTGATAACAAAAATAAAGCGGGCCGCTGAAAAGATGAATATTTTTTGCGGGGACATAATTTGCAATCTGCAATTTGCCGCTTGTAATTTCCTCGGTCGGGCGCGGCAATCCTGCAAACAAGCTCATCCCGCCATCGCATGATTGAGCGAGCATGTCAAAAAATGGCGCGCGATAATTTGGCAGGACACGCTGCTGCAGTCCGAGTTTTCCGAAGAATCTGCGTTTATCTGCATTCATCAGCGGGAATCAATCCAACAAGACTTTCAAATAGCCATCAATCATTTTATCGAGACTGAGAGCCTTTTCAGCTTGCTCTCGTGCGGCTGTTCGAAAATGCAATTGATCGTTCAATATTTCCACAGCGGCTTCCGCCAGCGCGGGAATATCCGGTTGATCCAATTTCCACGGATCGCCGCCGTACGGAACCACGCGGCCAGAATCACCAAGCACAAGTTCATTCAACGCACCCGTATCAAATGCGACTACCGGTAATCCACACGCCATCGCCTCGATGACAGAATTGGGACAAGCTGCGTTAAGGTCAGCGGAAAAAAGCAAATGAGCGGAACGGTCAATCTCTGGAATTTGTTCGCGCGGAACCGAGCCCGTCCAAAGAATCGGAATGTGCGTTTTGGATTCGACCGCGGCTTTATGTTCGTCACTGATCTTTCCGACCACCATCACTTCCATTGGAAAATTATATTTCTGGGAAAGAGCCTCAGCCAACTGAATTGCATGATCAAGTCCCATATCGTAGCCGCCGCCAAGATTGCCCTCGACAATCAACAAGCGGTAGCGCTCAGTTGAGCGCTTATCCAAAGCATTTGGCTGATACACATTCAAATCCACGCCGTTGTGAACGACAAAAGCTGGCTTATTCGGTTTGCCATACCAATCATCCCACCAGCGACGGGAGAACTCGCTCTGATACAAAATGCGCGTGGCAATCCGTGAACGAATCAGCGACAGAATAAAATTGCCGTACTCTGCACGGACAAAATGTTTGATGCCGGTATTGCGCTTGCGATGGATCCAGTTGACGCCGTCGAGTCGCTGCACGATCCGCACGTCGCGGCGGCGAGCCTTCCATAACGGGGGCAGATTCTTCGTCCCGGCAATAACCAGAATAGCATCGGTTGATTGCTCAGGATTGTGAGTCACCTCGATTCCGCGAGCTTTCAATCCAGATTCGAATTTGAATCGGAAAGATGCCATCCCGCCGATACCGTCAACACTGGGAACAATGCCAATACGCGTCATCAAAAGAATTATATCGTAGGGACACTCGGAAGATGTCAACGCCCTGCGACTCAAACCCTTGCTACCCGCCTTTGTAATGACGTGATAGCTTTAGGTTTTATGGTATCCTTGACACATCTCACCTGGGAGTCGTTCATGTACGTCGCAATCGAAGGGGTGATCGGGGTTGGCAAGACCACCCTCGCCCGCCTGTTGCAGCCTGTTTTTGAATCTGAAATTTTGCTGGAGGTCTTTGAGGAGAATCCTTTTCTTTCTGACTTTTACAGTGACCGCGAACGCTATGCGTTTCAAACGCAAATCTTTTTTTTGCTCAGCCGATATCACCAGCAGCGCCGCACTGTACCGGACCTGTTAGCGGCTGGCAAATCCCTGATCTCCGATTACACTTTTGCGAAGGACGCATTGTTTGCACGCATCAACCTGAAGGGTGACGAATTGGAAATGTATTACAAAGTGCATGAAGCGCTCGGAGAGAAAATCCCGAAACCCGATTTGATCGTTTACCTGTGCGCCACCACTGACGTGCTCATGCAGCGCATCGCTTTGCGCGACCGTCCGTACGAACGCAATATGGAACGAAGTTATATTGATCTATTGAATCGTTCATACGAAGATTTCTTTTCCAGACCATACGACAGCACGCCGGTTTTGACAATTGATACGAATCCCTTGAATATCATCCAGAACCCGGAGCACCTCAAGCTGATCGAGAACCGCATCCGCGAGACTTTGAACCTGAATCCGTTTCAACCCAGTTTGCCGCTCGACGAGTAGAATCCAACTATGCGCGTCACACGAGAGTCACTCATCCGCATTGCCAAAGAGACAGCCCAGGAACGGGCTTTCAACGACCGCGACGTGATCGCCGCGTATCTGACGGGCTCGCTTGTCTCAGATGTGGATCCGATGCTCGGCGGCACAGCGGATATCGACCTCGTACTGGTTCATAACACAAAGCCAGCTGTCAAGCGTGAGATCGTCAAGCTCACGCCGGATTTTCATCTCGATATCGCACATCGGGCCAGATCGGATTTCAGGTCGCCGCGGGAACTACGGGCGGATCCGATGCTCGGCTACGAAATGTACGACCCGATGCTTTTGTACCAAAGCGAAAAATTTTTTGAGTTCGTACAGGCTGGTTTGCGCGCCGGGTTTGAATTCCAGGCGCCGTCGCTGATGTTGAGTCGCTGCCGCAAACTGTTGGCTGAGGCGCGCAAAGGCTGGATGGATCTGTCAGACATCGAACCAGAAAAAACCGGGCCGATGCAAGTCAGGCAATTTCTTCGAGCCATAAACTACGCGGCGGATACGGTGGCCGAATTGAGCGGCGGCCCGCTGACGGAAAGACGTTTCCTGCTCGATTTTCCCGCGCGGGCACAGGCTGCCGAACGTCCAAATTTCACAGCGACACTTTTCAATTTGATCGGTGCGAGTCAAGTGGATGCCAATACACTCACCGGATGGATGCCCCAATGGAAAGCTTCGTTCCTCGCCGCCGCTGAAAATGCGAAAGTGGATCAACGCATCCACGCCGCACGGCTGAACTATTACGAAAAAGCGATGGAGGCCTTGCTCGCTGGCGATACTCCGCTGACTGCGCTCTGGCCACTTATCCACACGTGGACGCTGACAGTTGCCGTCTTAAACGAGAGCCAGTCCCAGTCGTGGAATGAAGCGTGCCAAAAATTGAGTCTGCTTGGCGCATCGTTCGAAGGGCGCGTTTCCGGCTTGGATAGCTATCTGGATGAAATCGAAGTCCGGCTAGACGAAATCGCCGCTGAAAATGGATTGGAAACATCCACCAGCCTGTGAGCCGTCCATATTTGGGTCAGACAACTCCAAATTAGAAAGTCCTTTTTGTGGATAACAGGGGTAAAACTGTGGATAAAGGGCATCGCCTGTGGACAATAGACACAACTCGTTGAGAAATTAGCAAAAAAGCCCGAAAACATGACCCCTAGATATGGGCTCCAATCACGCCCATTATCCAATATATAGAGCTATCAAAAAACCGCCTGCTTCGGCGAGAAACTATTCCAATATTGTGCACATAGTTTCAAAACCATAAAATAACTAGATTCCCAAAGATGTGGCAGTGAGGGGGTCGAAGACATCCAACCGATACGGCCACATTTCATTATCCACATTATCAACAGTCCCTACTAAGACTACGAATTCCATATATAAATAAATAAACTGTCATTACATCCTACTGGGAAACATCCAACAAGCGCCCAAACATGAAAGACGCCTTTCTTGCTTTCCATATTCAAACCTTATACAATGAAATCAAAACAGGGAGCTGACCATGAAACAGGATCGGTTTTTGACCGGCATTTTGATCGGGATTGCAGTATTGATTGTGATTGCATTGGCTTTCTTCTTTTCAAGGCAGAATACACAAGCCTATGTTTCTGAGGATACTCCCGATGGCGTTGTGCATAACTATGTGCTGGCTTTGCTCAATAAGGATTATCCGAAAGCCTACGGATATTTGGCTGACCTCGACAACAAGCCAACGCTAAACCAATTCCGGCAGGCATTTGCAGTTGGAAAACTGGACCCCGCCAATAACGGAGTCCAGATTGGGAAGGTTGATATCACTGGCGAGGATGCTGCCGTTGAAATCAGCATGACGTACACACCCAATGATCCGTTCTCCAGCGGGTTTAACGATGTTGGTTCAGCGAAGTTGGTGAAGCAGAACGGCGTATGGAAAATCTCATCCATGCCAACATATAATCTTTGGGATTACAGCTGGTATCAAATACCCCCAAAGCCATAGGAGAATGCCATGAAAACTGTCCGCAGACTTTATTTCTACGCTGTCGCGCTCATCAGCCTCGAGGTTGTCCTTTGGGGATTGATCAACCTGCTTCGTTCGATTGTGGATCAAATTGTCGGCGGCAGTGCGGAGGCGTTGGCCCAGGCGCTTGCGCTGGTTGTAGTCGGCGTACCCATTTTCCTAATCCATTGGTTATGGGCGCAACGCACCTCGGGTCGTGATGATGAAGAGAAAACCGCCAGCTTGCGCGCCATCTTTCTTTATGGGGTTTTGATCGGCACACTTATCCCGCTGATTCAAAATTTGCTGGCATTGCTCAATCGTATTTTTCTGCAGCTGGTTCATCTATCTGTGGAGCGCGCTTTTGTCGGTGGTTCGCAGACCTGGCCCGATAACCTGATCGCAATCCTGATGAACGGCGTCATTGCGATTTACTTCTGGAATATTTTGCGGGGCGAATGGCAGACGCTCCCATCCAAAGAAAACTTTGCAGACGTCCGTCGACTGTATCGTTATGTGTGGGTTCTCTACAGTTTGTTGATGATGATCTTTGGTGCGCAACAAGCTTTGAACTATATTTTCTTTATTCCGGGAAGCGTGCTGGGTGAGCTTACGTCCGAGACTTTGATCAATGGGATTGCCTTGTTGGTCATCGGGACGCCGGTGTGGTTTTATTCGTGGCGCATCATCCAGGACTCGCTGGCCGACGCGGCGGAAAAAGAGTCGAATCTACGCCTTGGCTTTCTTTACATCCTCGCCCTAAGCGGAGTCGTCACCGTGCTGACGACCGCGGCGATGGTTGTAAATATCGTCATCACGAAAATTCTTGGCGCAGATATTTCGACTGCGGACTTCATCCATCAAATTGGCGGACCCATTTCGATTGGCTTGCCGCTTGGCGTGGTGTGGGCTTATTACGGACACTGGCTCAATCGTCACATTGATTCGATTGGCGATCCGGTTCGACAAGCCGCTATGAAGCGCGTGTACTTCTATATTTTGTCCGCCCTTGGATTGGGCGGAGCATTCATCGGCGTTGCCGCATTGATCAAGTTCCTGATTGATTTATCAACCGGCGGCTCGTTGCTTTTGACTGATACATTGCGCTCGAATCTTGCAACCGCTATTTCGCTGATCGCTGCCTGGCTTCCGCTTTGGCTGCTGACGTGGCGCCCGATGCAACGTGAAGCGCTTGCGGAAGGCGATATGGCAGAACACGCGCGGCGGTCAATCGTCAGAAAAGCTTATTTGTATTTGGCATTGTTTGCCGGCGTGATCGGCGGGATGATTTCGGCTGTGGCGCTGGTCTTTCAATTCTTGAATGCTTTATTGGGCGGCCAGATTGATAGTTCATTTCTGTCCACAGTTTTGAACGATCTGCAGTTGCTCGTTTTATTTATCATTTTGTTTATCTATCATTTGTTGGTTTTGCGCCGCGATGGATTATTCACGGCTAGCGCATTGGCAAAGAAACAAACCGATTTCAAAGTCTTGATTGCGGATTCGGAGGATGGTTTTGGCGAATCAGTCAAAGCCGCGATGGTGAAATCTGCGCCAAATGTGTCGGCGATCGTTGTTGGTGAGAAACCGGATGGTCAATTTGATGCAGTTGTGCTGAGCGGAAGTTTGGTGGCCAAGGGTGTCCCAGAGTGGATTCGCTCTTTTAGTGGAAGCCGCATCATCGTCCCGGATGAGTCGCAGGGAATCATCTGGGCAGGCGGAGTCAACAAGCAGGCAATCCAGCAGGCGGCGCAAGTCGTTCGTCAATTAGCTGAGGGCCAACCCGTCCGCCAACAAACTGGAGGCAATTCTGGTTGGGTTATCGTTGGCTATGTCGCGGCCGCGTTGTTTGGTCTGCAAATTCTGTTTGCTTTAGTGATGTTGGTTGTATCTGCCTTTGTACGTTAATGATATACTTCGGCATCATCCCATTGACGAGGGCTAACTCATGAAAGTGACCGTATTACAAGAGAATCTTGCTCGCGGTCTTGGCATTGTGTCACGTGCGGTGTCGCCGCGCAGTACGCTGCCAGTGCTTGCGAATGTGCTGGTCGCATCGGACGAAGGTCGTTTGCGGCTCTCTGCCACCAATCTTGAATTGGGAATCACATGCTGGGTTCCAGCCCGTATCGAACAGGAAGGCTCAACGACCGTTCCGGCACGAACGTTTTCTGATTTGGTCAATACGCTGCCGAGCGATCAGGTACTGCTCTCACTTGATGCCAAGACGCAAACGCTGAACGTACGCGGTGGGACCTCCACCAACGATATCAAGTGCATTGACGCCCAGGAATTTCCTCCGCTTCCCGTCCCGGACTTGGACGGCGGGGTGCAACTAAACGTGGCTGACTTCCGCGAGATGATTCAGCAGGTGGCCTTCGCAGCCTCGACAGATGAAGCGCGCCCCGTTTTGATGGGCGTGCTGGTTCAAGTTGAGAAAGATAAATTAACGATGGCCGCCGCGGACGGATTTCGACTCTCGGTTCGCAAAGCGGCCTTGTCTTCGCCTGCGCCCGCACCGCTGACGGCGATTGTCCCGGCGCGCGCTTTGGTCGAATTGGCGCGTGTTGCAAGCGATGGCGAGGAGCCGATTTACATGGTGGTTCCAAAAGGGCGCGGACAGGTATTGTTCCGCGTCAAAGATGTCGAAGTTGTTTCGCAATTGATTGACGGGACTTTCCCGGATTATCAGCAAATCATTCCGCGTAAATATACATCACGAACGCTCGTGTCCACGGCGGCGTTGATCAAAGCTTGCAAGCAGGCTGAGATTTTTGCGCGCGAAGGATCGAATGTGGCGCGGCTGAATATCAAATCGGCGAGCGGCGATTTGCAACCGAGCGAGGTCGAGATTTCTGCAACTTCCGAGGAAACAGGCAAGAATGAAACGATTGTCGAAGCAACGGTAGATGGAAGCGGCGTTTTAATTGCGTTCAATGTCAAGTTTTTGCGCGAGGCACTCGAAGTAATCAAAACTCCGAATGTAGCCTTGGAAACATCCGCACCGAATGCGCCGGGGGTGGTGCGGCCGGTTGGCGATGATCAATTTCTGCATGTAATTATGCCGATGCACTTGGGTTAAAAGTTTAAAGTTTGGACAGTTGGAAGTTAGAGATGACCAATCGGTTGTCTCTTTTTTTATACTTTTGGCAGAAGGACTTTGAATGTCGAGCCTTTATCTTTTCCTTCCGACTCGGCCCAAATTTTTCCGCCTTGTGCTTCGATCAATCCTTTGGCGATGGTCAATCCAATGCCGAGTCCGCCGTAACGACGCGTAGCGGGAGACTCGGCTTGATAAAAACTCTCGAAGATTTTCTTTAATTTGTCAGTTGGAATTCCAACCCCTCTATCCTGCACCCATGCCATGATGCGATCTCCCTGTTGAGTTGCGCCGATTGTGATCTCGCTTCCCTGCGGCGAAAATCGGATTGCATTATTGAGCAGGTTAACAAATGCGATGTTCATCTTGTTCGGATCTACGTTGACTATGATTGGCGCATCTTGAAAAGCGAAGATCAGCCTCTGTCTTTTGGCTAAAGCAAGTTCCTTCACCTCGTCGCAGGCAATTTTCAATACATCTTGAAGAACGACGTTGCTTGACTTAATCAACATCAAACCTTCTGTTTCAAGCATAGTCAAATTTGTCATATCTTCAACGAGGGAGCGCATTTGAAGGGCAGCATTTAATACGTGTTGTGCGTGCTCCGATGTTTCCCCTTTGGCATCTTCCCGCAGGAACGATGCGTATCCGATAATGATGCCAAGCGGCGTCCGCAATTCGTGGGATGCCAGTGATAAAAAATTGCTCTTCAGTTGATCTGCTTCCTTGACCTTTTGGAGAGCCTGTTGAGTCGTTCGTAATAGACGAGCGTTGTTGAGAGCAATCGCAGCATGAGCGGCAGTGACTAACAAGATGGTTTCATCGCGTATCGTGAATTCAGCGTTTCGTTTGTTGACTGCTTCCAGCACACCGATGATGCGATCTTTGATCAGCATGGGGACACCGAGAAGCGATTGCACGTGAAAGCGGATATGTTCGGAAACCAGCGAATAATGACGAGGATCCTGTTCGACGTTATTCAGGATGATGGAGTGGTTGGTGCGGAAAATGGTGCCTGCCAAACTTTCCTCGATCGGCACCGGGACTTCGGCCAGTTTCTTTGGATCGGAGCCGGTTGCGGCGGCGAAATAAAGATGCGGGTGTTTCTCGTCGTACAACAAAATGGACGCGGCTTCGCAGTCAAGCAATTCAGTTGCGGTGTTTGTAATTTCCTGGAGCAGCGCATCGAGATCAAGCGTCGAGTTGAGGGTGACACTTAACTCAACGAGGCGTTTGAGCTGTTCGTTGTGTTGTTCCAGTTCTTGGATTTTTTTGCTGGGCATGATAACAGTCTAGCGGCTTTGCCAACGCAATACAATCCCATAAAAGATATAGAACAAATGTTCGAATTTGAATGATAAAAGCGGGCTGAGAAATGTCCAAAGCCGGGATGACAATTTCCCGCATATCATGCCGATGCACGTTGAAGGAGACTCCGCCGATCGGAAATCACCGGCGGAGTCTTTATCGGGTGCGAAAAGAGTTTATCGTATTTTTGAATTTCGCTTCTTTTCTGACCTTTGAACTGCTCCCGCTATGGATTGTTGATCTCCATGGGCGCCACTTCCGGCGCGGCGGCTGGAAACTTTCCGCGCAGCGCAAAGACCAGTCCAATGCTTGCAATTGCCATCAACCCTATCAAGCCTTCCATCGTGAGCGTATTGACTTTTAACAATCCTAAATACGCGGCAATTCCATCCACGATGGTATGCCACAGGACTGCCAGTCCATACCAGGCTGGTTTGTTCACTGCGATCCCATACAAGACCATAACCGACAGTGAGACATGCAAACAGACCGCGAAGATTCTTTCGACCACACCAAGTATTGCGATGTAAGCAGGAGTAGACCAAAATGCAGCCAGCTGCTGCCTGGCTAAGGCAAGTTGGTCCGCTGGTATGCTTGGCACAGTAGCCAGGTCAACGTTGCGGAGAGCCAGCATTCTGGCAAACGACACTCCAGCAAGAATCCCAAGGATGATTGCCTCCGTTCCACCGTGGCCCAGTCCAACGAAGATTCCTTCTTGCCAGGTCCGCGACTTCTTCAGGATGAACTTGAAAAGAATATAGCGGGCGGTCTCTTCAAAGAGCCCGGCCAGCAAGCCGAGTACGATAGCGTCGGTAAGGAAACTCCAGCTCTTGAGCGCCGGAGCTAAAACGATTGTCAACGGGATGTGCGGGATTTGCGAAGCGATAAAAGCCAATCCGCCAGCGAGCAAAAGCTTCCAGGAGAGACTGAACTTGTGTGCGAAGTAAATCCACGCGAGGATGGGCAGGAGGATCATGCCCGTAAAACTAACGATGTAAGCGGCGGTAAGCATATTAAATTCTCCTTGTGTTTAGAATGGCGCAGGTCGCAATCTGTGCTTATGATTTCAGTTCCTGCTGATACAGCACATATGAGTAGATTATGGGCACAAGCGCCGCGATTAAGATCGCACCGAACATGACATAGATGCCTGCCTGCCCAAGAAGACCGGTAAACATGGTGACGATACCCATGGCGACGAAAAGCCAACTCCCGACGCGATGTGTTTCGTCCCAGACGCGGTCGCTGGACAAAGTCCATGGCGTGCGGATGCCAATGAAGAAGTTGCGTTTGGCCTTTCTCATCATTAGACCAGCGAAGACGAAGATCAAACCGACAGCCGGGAGCATGGCTTGGCCCATCCCGAAATTCTGAAAACCCAGATTCCATGCCAGGGTCAGAACATGAATATATAGGAGGAAGACCATAATTGCCGCGATGAAGGCGTTGAACGCCTCGCGAAATTTGGCAATGTTGGACTTGAGCGGATCAATGTTTGGAACGAGTATAAACAGGCCGAGCATCCCCAGAGCGATGATGGGCATCAGGAACGCTCCCCAGAAGCGGGACATATATCCGTTCACCTGATCGTTCGCACCCCAATGCGAAGCGACTTGTTCGGGCAATTGGTTATAGACTGCCGCGCTGAATATGACGGCGATGGCAACCAGAGTTAGTGCGACAATTAAAGTAGTTCGAGTGGACAATCTTTCCTTCTTTCTCAGAAAATGCCGTTTCACGTGAAACTGGCGGCTTATGATCTACAGGCTGGCAAGTCATCGTTGCATACGACAACTCGCCATCTTTCAAACCTTCAAACTTGCTAACTTTCTTTCGGCTTGTTTGCCTGTGCCATGGCGACCATGCCACTGAGACCGCCCAAGTTCATTGTGTCCACAGCGGACGACGGCACGATGACCAGTGCGCCTTTTTCCTTCAATCCTTCAAAAAGCATATTCATGGCGCGCAGGTGGAGTGCGGTGGGATTGTCAACGTAAGCTTTGGATGCCTCGGCAAACGAGGCCGCGATCTGTTGTTCTGACTCGCCGAGGATGACGCGCGCTTGGCGTTCGCGTTCGGCCTGCGCCTGCCGCGACATGGCATCCTCTAAATTTTGTGGGATGACGATGTCACGAATTTCTACCGACTGCACGGTCACACCCCATGGTGTGGTTCGTTCATCAATGATGTGCTGGAGTTCCTCGTCAATGGCTGACCGGCCAACGAGGATGTCTGCCAGCATCATGCGTCCAATGATGTCGCGCAGTGCCGTCTGCGCCGCCCATGCGATTGCAGCGCGATAATCTTCGACTTCCAGCGCGGCTTTTTCTGCATCCCAAACCACCCAGAACAACACGGCATCAACATCCACCGGCACGGTGTCTTTGGTCAGCGTTTTCTCGGCAGAGAATGGCGTTACCATGACGCGGCTGTCAATCCAGGTTGGGATTGTATCCAGGATTGGAATAATCCAGAAAAAGCCAGGACCGCGCAATGAACGGAATTTGCCTAATCTCAACACAACTGCCTTTTCCCATTGCGATGCCACTTTCAATGCAAATAACAGAATGACACCGATCAGCGTCCAACCTGCGACCCAAACGGAGATCCAATTGTCATTAATTTTGCTGCTCATAATGACCGCACCAAGCAAGGCAACGATCAAAAAGATTCCGAACAGAAAACCTGCGACAGCTGGGATGTGTTGATCCACTTTCACGGATCTATTCTTTTGAAAAACATTCTTGATGAATTTTGCGTCCATTTGCGTTCTCCTTCTTTCATTCAAAACCTATTCCAAATTTGTTTCCTGCGTTTCTTCCCAGGACTTCAACTGGGCTTTCATCATTTGGCTTATTTCTGCGTCTGAAAATTTAAGCCGTTTTGCTTCGCCAATGTATTGACGGGCCAGCGCTTCAAGCGTTTGACTCCGCAGCTTCTTTTCAACTTCCGGCGGTGGTTTCTCAATAATGTACGTGCCGCGTCCTTGTTGCGTTGATATAACGCCTGCTTCATCCAACAAACGATAGGCTCGTGCTACCGTATTGAAATTGACGCGCAGCTCAGCCGCCAAGGCCCGGACTGTGGGCAATTGGGTATCTGCTTTTAGGACTCCGCCAGAAACCTGTTGCTCAATCTGATTCATGATCTGGATATAGATTGGCAATCCGGAATGGAAGTCGAGGCGGAGAGAAAGGATGGGCTTATCGTTCATCTCAGAATTGTACTAATTGTATGATTGTCACAATTGTATCATTGTGTGTTATTTTGTCAAGGAGAAAAACTTCGTTGTCACTGATAACGTTAAAAAGTTGGTTGGCAAGATTTGGCTTTTTAAACGGCGACCCGCTTCCCGTTGGGTATGGCGCGTATAAGTCTGCGTGGTAGAATCTTTGCGCAGGAAAATCAAGGAGATGAAGATGGAACAACAGACTGGTACATTTGCTGTCAAAAAAGGTTTGGCCCAAATGCTCAAAGGCGGAGTCATCATGGATGTTGTGACTCCTGAACACGCCAAGATTGCTGAAGATGCCGGCGCGTGCGCGGTGATGGCGCTCGAACGCGTCCCGGCGGATATTCGCGCACAAGGCGGCGTAGCGCGCATGTCGGACCCCGAACTTATCCTAAGGATTATGGATGCAGTCACGATACCGGTGATGGCCAAATGCCGCATTGGACATTTTGTCGAGGCGCAAATTCTCGAAGCGATCGGCGTGGATTACATTGACGAGTCCGAGGTGTTGACACCCGCGGACGAAGCGAATCACATCAATAAACATTTATTCAAGGTGCCGTTCGTATGCGGATGCAGAAACCTTGGCGAAGCATTACGGCGCATTGGCGAGGGTGCAGCCATGATCCGAACCAAAGGCGAGGCTGGGACGGGCGATGTGGTTGAAGCGGTGCGTCACGCGCGCACAGTGCTTGGCGATATTCGCCGTTTGACCACAATGGCCGATGAAGAATTGATGGCATTCGCGAAAGAACTTGGCGCGCCATACGAGCTTGTCAAAGAAACCAAAGAACTCGGGCGCATGCCCGTTGTCAACTTTGCGGCGGGCGGCGTGGCGACTCCAGCTGACGCAGCGCTGATGATGCAGCTTGGCGTGGACGGCGTGTTCGTCGGCTCTGGTATTTTCAAGAGCGGTGATCCCGCCAAGCGCGCCGCGGCGATTGTCAAGGCAGTGACGCATTATCAGGACGCGTCCATTCTTGCAGAAGTCAGCAAGAATCTTGGCGAGCCAATGGTTGGGCGCAATGTCTCGCAGATGCCCGAAGCTGAAAAGATTGCTGGTCGCGGTTGGTAATTTCATGTGTGGTCTCGATACGGCGGCGATGGTTGAGTAAGGCTGAGTAGCGAAGCGTATCAAGCCCATATCGAAACCCGCCGCCTACGCGACCACCGTAAACGATTATGAAAATTGGTGTGCTTGCAATTCAAGGCGACTTTGCCGAACATATTGCCATGCTCAAACGCCTCAACGTGGAAGCCGTCGAAGTGCGTTTGCCGGAACATCTCAAAGGTTTGGATGGCTTGATCATTCCAGGTGGCGAGTCAACGACGATTGGAAAACTTGCAACGGATTATGGTTTGATGGAACCGCTGCGTCAATTTGGTCAACGCCATGCCGTTTGGGGAACATGTGCGGGTGCGATTTTCATGTCGAAGGATGCTAGTCGCAATCAGCCATTGTTGAATCTAATGGATATAAAAGTGGAACGCAACGCCTTTGGCCGTCAGGTGGATTCGTTCGAAGCCGATCTTGATATTCCCGAACTCAAGCAAGTTACCGGCACGAAGGATGCGTTTCACGCGGTCTTTATCCGCGCACCGATCATCGAGTCAGTGAATGGGGACGCAAAGATTCTCGCCTCCGTCGCGGACGGGAGAATCGTCGCCGCGCAACAGGTGCATCTTTTGGCGACGTCTTTCCACCCTGAGCTGACGAACGATACGCGTTTCCACGAATATTTTCTTTCGCTGGCTGATTAATGTTTGAACGTTCCAGCGTTTAAACGTTCGGACGTGAAAGATGTCCATTCGCCCACTCGATCTACGCGATCTGCCCACTTTATATCGTTACCGCGACGAAGCCATCAGTCTTGACTCCGCACGCTTGTTGACGCGCGGCAACCCACTTGGGGCGATGGGTGCGATGTCTTATATAAATCCGCGTCGTCACATTTATTCTGCTGTGGCAGACGAGGAGCATTCAACATTACTTGGCGGAATCATTCACACAAATGGCGATTCTTTTGCCAGATTACTATACCTTGCCCCAATAACGCTTCTTGATCATCCTTCACTTCCCTTGCTCATTGAGAGCCTTACATCCCAAGCCGGAACCTGGGGTGCGTTTCATATCCTCGCGGAAGTGGATGAAGTCGGCGACGCCTTTTCTCCATTGCGCGTCGCAGGGTTTTCTGTCTACGCGTGGCAGCGCATGTGGGATGTCAGTAATCTTTCTAATGTGAACTCGAATTGCAAGTGGTCGCGCGTCAACTCAGTTGACTTGCCATCCATTCAAACTCTATATCACCAAATTGTTCCGCCGCTCTTGCAACCTGTCGAGCAGATGCCGAAGCGCGCCGTTGGATTTATCTGCAACGAGGGAGTTAACTGTTATGTTGGCGCATCGAGCGGAATGGTTGGCATCATGTTGATGCCATTGATCCATCCTGAAGCGACAAACGTCAGTGCGAAGTTGATTTCACTCATCAACCATTTTCCCGACCGCGGTGGGCGGCCTATTTATATTTGCGTCCGCTCCTATCAAGCCTGGCTTGAACCAGTGCTCGAGGATCTTGGCGCACGCGCGGGAGCGCGTCAGGCGGTCATGGTCAAACATCTTACACGGTTGGTGAAGGATGGACAGATGGTAAAGGCGGTCCAGCCCGCGGGGGTCAGTGTGCAGCCTTCGCGCGTGAGTCGCATTGGGGCAAAGAAATAGGCACAAATTTGCCGCATCCGTGAGTAATTCGCCATTACTGCAATTCCCGTTTCTCGTATAATATAAATATCTCACTGACTGGCAGGTAACGCCGACATGGACAAGATTTTGCCTTGGTTTTGTAAGCCGTTGTTTCAGTGAATTTCACACGGCGTAAGTATCTCAGGGGATTTGGTGTCTCCTCGTTGAAATCACACCGTACTTTTTGCTAACAGGCTGTTTCTATATGACTCAACTTAAAATAACTGATGACCTTGAAGCGCTTCTCGATGTTCTGCCCGCGGATATCCGCCGCGCGGTGGAAAAAGCGGACGATAGCGAGAACCTGCTGGAGATCATTTTGGATTTAGGCCGCGTCCCGACCGCGCGCTTTGTGGATCGTGAAATTGTCCTGCGCGAATCGGAAGTGACGCGCCCCGAAATTGATTACGTGGATGAACGCACGGGCGAATTCGACGCTGACAACCGTGCGGGAATCGAACGTACGCTGCATCGCATCTCAGCCATCCGCAACCGGCGTACGCACATCGTCGGTCTGACTTTGCGCGTGGGACGCGCCGTGTATGGCACAGTGGACATCATCCAGGACATCATCGAATCAGGCAAGTCAGTGCTGATCCTTGGGCGTCCCGGCGTTGGTAAAACGACTCTTTTGCGCGAGGCCGCGCGCATTCTGGCAGAAGCCAAGCGCGTCGTCATCGTGGATACCTCCAACGAAATCGGCGGCGATGGTGATGTGCCCCATCCTGCAGTTGGCAAGGCGCGCCGTATGCAAGTGCGCGAGCCGATGCTTCAGCACGAAGTGATGATCGAAGCCGTTGAGAATCACAATCCCGAAGTCATCGTGATTGACGAGATCGGGCGTGAACTCGAAGCGGCCGCAGCGCGTACCATCGCGGAACGCGGCGTGCAGCTCATTGGCACGGCACATGGACAAACCCTCGATAATCTTTTGCTCAACCCAACGCTGAGCGATCTCGTTGGCGGAATCGAAGCGGTCACATTGTCAGACGAGGAAGCGCGTCGACGCGGCACGCAGAAAACGGTCCTCGAGCGACGCGCTCCGCCCACGTTCGATGTGCTGATCGAGATTCAAAATCGTGATCGCTTCGCGGTTCACCTCGATATCATGGAATCTGTTGATGCGCTCCTGCGCGGCTATCCAATCCTGCCTGAAGTTCGCACGCGGGATGCCGATGGCAAGATTCAGATCGAGAAAACTGCAACTGTTCCACAGTCGAGGATGGACGCGAAAGAATCGAAAACGCCTCGGCGCTCTGGAAGGGCACCCGGATCTTCGATGGGACGTCAGCCGGCCGCGTCTTTCGATGAGTCGTCCGCCGCGTCCGCGCCTCCGCACTTCGAGCCGGTTCGCAGCGTGACGCACAGCGTAATGCAGACGGTGAAGATTTATCCGTATGGCGTGGCGCGCAATCGTCTGATGCAAGCCGCCAAGCGACTCGGCGTGCCGGTTGTTGTTGTGAAGGAGCCGGATGAGGCGAATGCGCTGGTGACCTTGCGAACGTATTACCGCGACCGTCAGCAAACGATCGTGGATGCTGAACACCGCGGCTTGCCGATTTATGTTTTGCGTTCGAGCACGGTTGGACAGATGGAACAGTTTTTGGGCGATTTGTTCAACTTGAAAGGCGAGCAGTTTGCATCATCTGACATTGATGCAGTGAAAGAGCAAACGCAACAGGCAATTGCCGCAGTCTTGAACGGCGAGCGCTGGGTGGATTTGCCGCCGGGTCCATCACTCGTGCGGCGCTTGGAACACGAGATGGCCCGTCAGGCAGAATTGGTGAGTCACTCGTATGGCAAAGAACCGAGAAGGCATGTGAGAATATTTAGGGAATAAAAAGTAGCGGCAGGTCTAAAACCTGCCGCTACCGTATTCTTTGTGGGGAATGTTAACCGTGTGTTGCTTCGCCGAGCGTGACCTTCATTTGCAGAGTCTGTCCATTGCGCATGACCGAAAGCGTGACCGTGTCGCCGGGCTTGTACGTGTACAGCGTGTTGAGGTAGGAATGATTCGCATCCAATATCTGGGAATCGATTTGGGTGATGATGTCGCCCTGCTGCAATCCGGCTTTGCTGGCCGGGCTGTTGGCCGCGACGCTCGTCACATAGACGCCCCATTGGACAGGCAAGTTATATGCCGCGGCGATGTCGGGTGCAATGGGCTGATAACTAATGCCGAGATACGGATGAGCGAAATATCCTTTTTGAATGATCTGCGTGGCGACGGCCTGCGCGGTATTGATCGGGATGGCGAAACCAAGTCCTTCCGCAACCGTTCCGGTCCCCGTATTGCGGACGATCAGTGTGTTGATGCCGATAACTTCACCTGCCAGGTCCACGAGCGGACCACCGGAGTTGCCTTGGTTGATGGCCGCATCTGTTTGGATCAGGCCCTCGATCGAGTATCCGTTACCGGTGTCTATTGAACGACCCGTTGCGCTGATCACGCCAACGGTCACCGTATTCTTGAAGTCGCCCAGTGGCGAACCGATCGCGATCGCAGTCTCACCCGGTTTGAGAACGTCCGAATTGCCAAGCGTCGCAACTGCCGGAACTTTCCCGCTGACCTTTAGCACGGCGATGTCATTGTACGGATCGGCTCCGACAACGGTCGCCTTTTCCTGCGTCCCGTTAGAAAGAACGACGTTCACATTCTGTGCTCCCTGGATTACGTGGTTGTTTGTGAGCACGTAGCCCTGGTTGGAAATGAAGATGCCGCTTCCGCTGACAGTTTCACTTGGGGATGTGCCAAAGAATGTTTGCTGCCCGGGGATTGTGCCGACCACTGTTACTACAGCCGGACCAACTTTTTGTACGGCTTGTGTGATCGTGGTTTGAATATTCGTTGTGTTGATAACCAGATTCTGACCCGGTTGGGTGCTGTTTGCAGGTACGGCTGCCTGGATGGGCGCTGGTAGTTTGCCTGCTTGTCCCTGCTGCACTGCTCTGTAAACTACGAATCCACCCGCAACAACTCCCGACAAGGCCGATACTGCGGCGACCACCATAATCAGAACCACATAGAGAATCCTTTTTGTAGTCATTTCGACCTCCTGTAATTTCTCTTTTGTTCTATACGGCGATTGTAGTATTTGAAAATGACAAAGGTATTAAACCGAATCTAAACGTATAATAAGAGATTGTATGCGTTTCGTAAACAAAAAGTTTGTGAAGGATCGGGAATAGTTCATTCATGCTTCACGCTGGAAAGGCATAATTGATGTTGAGCATTGCATTGACGGTTTTGATCGGAATCTTGGGCGGGCTTTCTGTTGGATTGCAGGGACCGATTGCGTCCCAGATGAGCCAGCGGATTGGCAGCGCGGCCAGCAGTTTTGTCGTGCATATCAGCGGCGCGATCTTGTCAGGTGCGTTGGTGTTGGGACTGGGCGGCGAGAATATTCGAAACTGGCGCAGCCTTTCGTGGTATATGCTGATCTCTGGCGCTTTCGGGGTGATTTTGTACCTGACGTTGAATCACACGATGCCGCGGCTCGGCGCGACAACGGCACTGGCGTTGATAATTATTGGACAACTGGCAATGGGAATCATCATTGACCAATTTGGCTTATTTGGCGTGGCCGTTCGTCACGTGGACTTGGTGCGGCTGGCCGGTGTCCTGTTGTTGATCGTCGGCGGATATTTGATCGTCAGGTAAGAGAACATGTTTATTACCCTCGAAGGTCCTGAAGGCTCCGGCAAGACATCGCACATTCCGTATCTCGTTGAATATCTCCGCGAGAAAGGCTACACTGTTTTCCCGACGCGCGAACCAGGTGGAACATCCATCAGCGAGCAAATCCGCGAGATTCTGCATGATTTGAAAAATGCCGAGATGCATCCGCGCACGGAGACGCTGCTTTATCAAGCAGCGCGCGCACAAATTGTGGAACAGGTAATTCGTCCGCGTTTGGAGGCAGGCGAGATTGTTCTTTCTGACCGTTATTACGATTCGACGATTGCATATCAAGGTTATGGCCATCAGCAAAATTTGGATGAAGTTCGCGCTTTGGTCAAATATGCCACGGGCGGCTTGACTCCTGATTTGACGATTTTGCTTGACCTCGATGTCGAGGTCGGGTTGAAGCGCAAAACGCAAAACGGCATGGAATGGAATCGCCTCGACGCGTACACGGTTGAATTTCATCAGCGCGTGCGTAAAGGTTATTTGGAATTGGTGAAGGCTGAACCCAAACGATGGGTTGTGGTGGACGCGAGTCAAAGCTGGGATAAGGTGCAGGAAAACCTGCGGGAGAAAATTCTGACGAGGCTGACATTCAGTAAAGAATAATCATGGAACTGCACCTTTTTTCTTCACCGGGCGAAAATGATATTCGCTATGTAATCGAAGCCAGCCGTCCCTATTTGGAAGGTAAGTCTGATCCCACCGTGGCGTATCTGCCGCTGGCATCTCTTTATGCCGAGAAATGGCTGGAGGATAATCAAAAATCATTTCAAAGTTTGGCGCAACTTGAAATGATCAACGCAGAGTTAATGACTTTGAAAGAGATGGAAGATATCCTGCGCCGCGCTTCGCTTGCTTATATTCCCGGCGGAAATACTTTTTTGCTGAACCATCGTCTGCACATCAGCAAGCTGATGGATTATCTTCGCAGGAAAATTCAAGCTGGCTTGCCATTGGTCGCATTCAGTGCGGGGACTGTTTTGTGCGGGCCCAATATCCTCACATCCAAAGACATGAATACCGTCAGCACGACTTATTTCGATGGCTTGAATCTAACACCGTTCAATTTTCTGGTTCATTACGCACAGGATGCTTATGGTCAATCTGTTCATGATGATTGGCTGGCCGATTACGGTTTCTTTCACGATAATCCTGTCATCATGATGTCCGACGGGGCTTATATCAAAGTTGATGGGCGGAAAACGACTCTCGTCCGCGGCGATGCGTGGATTTTGCGTCCGAACGCGGAAAAAGAGAAAATCAAGCCGGGTGCACTGCTTTCCAAATGAATTGAGTTATGCCGCCATCAATTTTTGCAAAACCAATATAATTGGCCAATCAATTTGCCGTATTCGATGAGCGTCAATGTTAGTTTCAATTGTCATTCCCTCCTATAATCAGGCTCGCTATCTCGAACAGACGATCCAATCGGTGCTGTCGCAGGATTATCCGCATGTTGAGTGCATCGTCGTGGATGGCGGCTCGACCGACGGCAGCCTGGATGTCCTAAAAAAATATGGGGGTAGACTCGCCTGGTGGGTCAGCGAACCGGACAAGGGTCAGACTGATGCGATCAATAAAGGTTTCGCACATGCGAAAGGAGAAATCTTCGCATGGCTGAATTCGGACGATACATACGCACCTGGCGCGGTTTCATCCGCTGTAAAATTTCTGGTGGATCATCCCGACGTGGGGCTTGTTTATGGCGATGCGAATTTCATCAATGATGCTGGCAGGATCATCGGCAAATTTAATGCCGCGCCGACCAGCCTTCAGCGTCTGGAACATGGATATGTCCATATCCCGCAGCAATCCGCATTCTTTCGCGCGGACCTGTGGCATGCGGTGGGGCCTCTCGATCCATCATTCTATTTCGCCATGGATTATGATTTATGGATACGCATTGCGCGGCGTTCGCAGGTAAAATACGTCCCGCAGGTATGGGCCAACTTTCGGCTGCACGCCGCCGGAAAAACCATTTATGCGGACGAACGCTGCTGGCCTGAAATGCTGCGCATCCATTACCGCGACGGCGGCAGTTTCTTTTCCAGGTTCGTGGCAAAGTATTATCTCCGCAAAATTGCCGCACCGTTTTGGAATTGGCGTCGGCGCAGACAGTTCAAAATCGAAAAAGCTTGATTACAAAACGTTTGCCTTGCGAGTGCCAGGAACTGCTTTTATCAAATTATCGGCGTTTATCCGTGGTTAAAAAATCTTCGGCAGGAAAAATGGTGATCATGAAATTTATTTTTTCTCCTCCATCTTCGGATGATCTCATTCGATTATTGAAAGCCTGGCGCTTCTGGCTGCTGGGCGCAATCGCCGGCGCGTTGATTGGAGCGGCAGTTTATTACATTGCGCCGCCGCCGTACCGCGCCCGCGCCGTCGTCAATGTGGACTTCCATCTCGAACAAGCCTGGCCGCAGAACACACCCAGCGAACAGTTTTATTATCTCGAACGCGAGACGCGCAAACTGGAAGAGATCGCCATGTCTGACACCGTTTTGAACGCGGTTGCATCGCAGGTCGGGGGCGTGACGGTTCAACAACTGCGCGGGCGGGAATTGCAATTGAGCCAGCCGGGAAACGGCGGCTGGCATTTCTTTGCAGACGACTCCAACGCGCAAAAAGCCGAGGCACTGGCATCCGCATGGGCACAGGCGTTCGCGCAAAATGTTCAAACCCAGATGACCGATCCGGCGACCAGCCTGGAAAAATATATTACTGCCGTCCCATCGCAGACGCAGCATCTCACCGCACAACGCAGCGTTAGTTTGAGCAGGTACCTTTTGGTTGGCTCCATTGCGTCTCTCGCCACCAGTGCGTTGATTATTTTGTTTTTCGATATCAAGAAATGAACCCGGCTTCCCGCTTTTTGAATCTTGATTTTATTGCTCGCGCTTTATGGGCTGCGGCCTTGCTGGCTCTGCCGGTCACAAGTTTCCGTTATTTCCCGGCAAGTGATACAACTTATGTCCGTCCGCTGGCGCTTTATCCGTTGATGCTGCTCGCACCGGTGTTATTGATTCAACTCATTCGCCGCAAAACAACCTTTCCGCGCGCCAGTGCGTTGACTCCTTTTGTCGCGTTCATTTTGGTCGCGCTTGCAACCAGTGTCATCGCACTTCTTTATGCGCCGCCGCCGATGCGCGGCCAGGATATTTTTGGGCGCATCGTCCGCGCCTGGGCTACGGTTGTGATCGGCGCGGTGTTCTTTATCTCCGCGGTTTGGATGAATCAGAATGAAGATGATTTGCGTTTTTCGCTGAAATGGCTGTTTGCCGGATTCATCCTCGACGTTCTCTGGAGCGGCGTGCAGGGCGCAACATTCTACTTGCACATTTTGCCGAAACCGCTGGTGACGCATTGGCAGCGCGCATTCTCGATGCGCGAGTTAATCAAAACGAATCGCATTTCCGGATTGGCGTACGAGCCCGCCTGGCTCGCCGGGCAAATTTCGACCGTCTTTCTTCCCTGGTTGTTCGCGGCACTCCTGACCCGCCAACGGCTGACGCGTTTCAAATGGCTGGAGCCAACTCTGCTGGCTGTTTCCGTTTTACTCCTGCTGGCGACGTTCTCGCGCGGCGGATTGCTGACAGTCGGCGTAACAGTTGTGTTGACTTTTCTACTGGTTGGCCGTTCGCAAATCCGCGCCGCGTGGATTTGGTTCGTCTCCGGCTTTCGAAGCGGCCTCGGCTGGATTTGGCGCGTGGGTTTGATTCTTGCCATCGTCGTTGCTGCAGTTGGCGCGTTGTGGTTCCTCGGCAGTAAGAATTACATTGCGCGTCTCTGGAGCGGACAGGCAGATTCCATCGAATCCTTCATCATTCAAAACTCTGCAGGCGCGCGCGCCGCGTATATATTGGGCGCATACAGTGCGTACGAACAGCATCCGTTGACGGGCGTGGGCCTGGGCGCAAGCGGATTTTACATCTACAACAATTTGCCCGATTGGACATTGACCATCGTGCCGGATATTGCGCGTCAATTGAGTCCGCAAAGTGCGCTCTATCCGAATCCAAAAAATCTTTATGTGCGGCTTCTGGCCGAAACCGGCCTGATCGGATTCTTTCTGTTCCTTGCTTTTCAGTTTTCGATTTTGGGCGATGCGCTCGCCGCACTGAAACAAAGATCAACCTTTTGGCAGTTTCTTGGCATCGCCGCGATCTTCACGTGGATCGCCGTCATCTTTAACAACATGACGCAGGATTCGCTTGCCCTGCCCGATATGTGGATCAACCTTGGCATGTTGGTCGGCGTTGCGGCGTTTATGATCCAGCAAAAGAAATCAAACGAGGAAAACGAATGATCGTTCTTTCCGTGGGAATGCCGCGCGCCGGTTCGGGCTGGCACTACAATCTCATTCACGATCTTATGCAAACAACCGGCTGCGCCGACGCAAATGAAATTCGCACAAAATATCATCTGCAAAATATTCTTACTGAAGTTAACTGTAATATTGGCGTGCTTTCGGTACGGCGATTGGCAATGGTGACGGTTCCCGCTTTGATGGGAAACACATTCGTCATCAAAGCGCATGCGGGGCCGACGCCCGCTTCGCGTCTGCTCTCAACGTTGGGTCTGCTGCGCCTCACGTACATTTACCGTGACCCGCGCGATGCCATGCTCTCCGCCTTCGAGTACGGACAGCGTGCGTTGACCAAAGGCCGCCCGAACGCCTTCTCGCATTTAACCGACTTCGATAAATCGCTGGTTTTCATCACGGATTACGTCCGCATTTGGGAAAAGTGGATGGGCGAGAAAAATGTTCTCGTCGCCCGCTACGAGGATTTGCTGACGAACTACGATGCGGAGTCTGCCCGGTTGGTGGATTACCTCCATTTAGACGGAAGCCAACCCAAAGTCCGGGAGGTGATCGAGCAGTATCGTCCCGAAAAGGCGGAAGGTTATCAGGGCACGCATTTCTTCAAAGGCAAGATCGGACGTTTCCGTGAAGTCTATTCAGCCGAACAGCAAAAAATCCTGTCGGATCGTTTTGGAACCGCTTTAGCCAAAATGGGTTATGAGAAATAGATTTGCTTACAAAGGTGTAATCGTGTTGTAATGCGCCCGCGTTGCGGCGGGCGCGTTCTTTCGTTATCATTAAATCCATGCGGACTTTTGAAACTCCTTACGTAGCAGACTGGTTCGCGATTTCGCTTCGCTGGGCAGTGATTCTGGGACTGGTCGTATCGCTTTCGCTGGGGGGATCGTTGAGTTTAACCCTTGCCTGGCCGTTGATCGTGCTGATCTTTTGGAACATGAGCATGACCATCCTTGCCAGCCTTAACACACGTATAAGTTTTCATCGCCAGGTCAACCTGGCTGTGGACATTTTATTGAGCGGAGTTTTTTTCTGGGCGCAGGGCGGTTTGTCTGGCCCGGCATCCTGGACGGGACTATTGCCCATCCTGACCGGTGCGGTTTATTTCGATTATTCGGGTGCGCTGATTGCCGCGGGGCTGTTTGCCGTCCTTGCTTTTGTGATGGCGCAAATCCATGTGCCTGCGCGATCTTCCCTAGCCTTGATCTGGATGGCGGCAATCCTGGGGCTTGGTATTTTGTTCGGTTTTCTGGGTACACAGTTGATGTCGCGCTTGCGGCTCAAACGGCAGATGTGGCTGGATGCCGAAGAGAAGAAGCGGCACGTTCAGGGCGAACGCCTGCGCGCAATCTACGAATTGACTTCCACGCTGACGGCGACTCTTTCCTACAAGCGCGTGCTCGACTCGGCGCTGGACGTTGGATATGCCGCGCTCAATCCCGATTCAATGGACGCCAGCGAGAACAATCCGCTGGTCAGCGCGGTGCTGTTATTCCGCGGCGGACAATTGCGCGTCGCCTCCGCGCGGCGCTTTACCAGCGCGGATATGCGTCTCGGCTTCGATGGCAGCGAGGGGATTTTGAAAAAAGTCTTTGACGAAGGCGAGCCGGTCTTCTCGAAAAACATCGGCTACGATCCGGAGCTGGGACGCGTGATCGCATTCCGCAATTGCACGTCGGCTTATTGTTTCCCGCTTCGAAGCGGATTCAACGTATATGGCGCGATTTTGTTCGCACACCCCGAACCGGATTATTTTGAGTCCGACCGCCGCGATATGCTGGATATCATCAGCCGTCAGGCAGTTGTTGCCATCCAGAACGCGCGGCTTTATCAGGATTTAGTCGAAGAGAAGGAAAGGATGGTTGAAGTCCATGAAGAGGCGCGCAAGAAATTGGCGCGCGATCTTCACGACGGGCCGACTCAGTCGGTGGCGGCGATGGCGATGCGAATCAACCTCGCCCGGCGCCTGATGGAAAAAGACACAAAGAGCGCAGTGGATGAGCTTTCCAAGATCGAAGAACTGGCGCATCGCACAACGAAGGAAATCCGCCACATGCTGTTCACGCTGCGACCGCTCATCCTTGAGTCGCAGGGATTGAGCGCGGCGCTGAAATCCATGGCCGATAAGATGCGTGAGACGTACAATCAGAACGTGATCGTCAACATTGACGATAATATCTCCAGCCAGATGGAAATGGGAAAACAAGGTGTGATTTTTTATATCATCGAAGAAGCAATCAACAATGCGCGCAAACATGCCAACGCAGCCAACATCTGGGTTCGCTTACAACCGTTTCAGCAAGGCGCGGCTTTGCTTGAAGTCGAAGACGATGGCATTGGCTTCGATGTGGATGCGGTAAACAAGGCGTACGATAAACGTTCCAGCCTCGGCATGGTCAATCTGCGCGAGCGCACCGAACTGGTCAACGGCTTGCTCAACATTCAATCCACGATTGGCAAGGGCACAAAGATATCCGTCTATATCCCGTTGACCGAGGAAGCTGCCGACCGTTTGCATAACGCCAAGTCGCGCTGAATCAAATTATGCCCGTTGCATCTGGTTTATACTATTTTGCCAATCAAGCAGATCATCTGGCCCGCCCGCCAGTGATTTTGATCCACGGCGCGGGCGGCAATCATTTATATTGGCCGCCGCAGGTTCGCCGCCTGCCCAATCAGCGCATCTTTGCGGTTGATTTGCCGGGTCATGGGAAATCCGAGGGCCTCGGTTATCACACGATTGACGATTATGCAGACAGCATCATTGAATTTCTTGAGGCGCTCAAGTTGAGCGGCGCTGTTCTTGCGGGCCATTCGATGGGAAGCGCGATCGCACTCTCAGCGGCGATTCGTTTTCCGAAGCGCGTGGTCGGCCTTGTTCTGGTGGGGGGCGGGGCAAAGTTGCGCGTCGCGCCGGCCATTTTGCAGAGCGCGTCCAATCTGTCCGCGTTCGCGAATGCGGTTCAAATGGTCACGGATTTTTCTTTTGCTCCGCAGACAGGCGAACGACTGAAGGAATTGGCCGCGCAGAGAATGTCGGAGACGCGCCCCACGGTTCTTCACGGGGACTTTGTGGCGTGTGACGCGTTTAATGCAATGGATCAGCTCTCGGAGATTTCCGTGCCAACGCTTGTGTTATGCGGCGACAAGGACCAAATGACGCCGCCCAAATACTCTGAATTTTTACGCGACCATATCGCAGGAGCGCGCATGGAAGTGGTGCCTAATGCAGGCCACATGGTGATGCTGGAACAGCCCGAAAAAACAGCCGGGATTTTAGATGACTTTTTGAACACGGTCTCGTATCAACCGGGACAATAGATTATTCAGGTTAACCTTGATTGGTTTACAAGGCCATGCTCTCGGCGGCGAGGACGGCGGCTAAAGCAGAAGTTAGTTGCCAGGCGATTCATGTTAACCGGAATAGCTGCGATTGGAATTTGATTAAAGATCAAATATCTTCATCAGAATTGGCTTTGCATTTAGTATCGCCCGCGCCCGGTGGCTCAGGCGGTTTTTTTCGTCCATTTCAAGTTCAGCCATTGTTCGATTAAGCTCTGGAATTAAAAAAATCGGATCGTATCCAAAGCCGCTCGTACCGCGTTCTTCTGGAATGATCTCGCCTTTGCATTCTCCCTCGACGAGTCGAATATCGTTTTCTGAAACAACGATGGCAACTGTGGCATGAAATCGCGCTGTCCACGGCCGAGGTTTATCACGTAAATTTTGTAAAAGAAAAGTCCGCCTGTCTGCGTCTGATGCTCCGGGCTTGGAAGAATATCTTGCAGAAAATAATCCGGGTGCGCCATTCAGTGCATCCACCTCGAGGCCGGAATCATCAGCAAGGCAGATCAAACCACTTGCGCGAAAAAACGCGACAGCTTTCTTCGTCGCGTTTTCTGCGTATGTCTTGCCATCTTCATGAACATCTAAACTCAAATGAATATCGGCTGGCGTGACGAGTTCAATTTTCAAATCGTCAAGCAAAGCGCGGATCTCTTTTACTTTTCCCTTATTGTTTGTTGCGATCAATAATTTGTTCATCAGCCATTTGATTTCTTTGTAATTTGTTTCAAGGCCCACGCTGCGTGTCTTTGAATCATCGGCTCTTTATCTTCCAGGGCTTTCTTCAAAGCTGGAATAGCTTCTGGATTCGCGGAGTTTCCCAACGCAACCGCGACATTTCTCAAATATCCGCGTCGCTTGGTGCGTTTGACAGGGCTGTCTTTAAATTTCTTGTTGAAGTCCTCTGGCGTGAGTTCAAGTTCTCGAATCAATTGTGGACGCGCCATGCCTTCACGCGCCTTGAGCGATGAGTCGCCATCTGGCGCGGCGAATCGATTCCACGGACAGACCATCTGGCACACGTCACAACCAAAAAACCAATTGCCGATCAATGGCCGAAGATCCTCTGGAATATCTTCTTTTAGTTCGATGGTGAGATAAGAAATACAGCGGCCTGCGTCAATTGTCCGATCTTCAAGGATACATTCCGTTGGGCAGGCTTCGATGCAGCGCGTGCAGGTTCCACAGTGATCGGTTGTAAAAGGCGGGTCGGGTTCGAGTTCGATGCCAAGAAGAATTTCTGCGAGTAAAAAATAAGAACCAAGTTTTGGGTTGATGAGGCAGGTGTTCTTGCCGATCCAACCTAACCCGGCGCGTTGAGCCAAATCCCGTTCGAGAATCGGGCCGGTGTCCGTGTACCAGCGATTCGAAAAAGGATACCCGACTTGCTGTTCAATAAATTTGATAAGCGCTTGAAGTTTTTCTGGAATGATAACGTGATAGTCAGTTCCCCATGCGTATGCCGCAATCTTTCCCATCACCCCTCTCCCTTCTCCCTTTGGAAGAGAGGAAGGAGACGAGTAAGGAAGCGCCAGCACGAGGATGGATTTGCATTCGGGCAGGATCAGGTGCGGGTCCGCGCGGCGGGCGCGGGAGTGGTCATCCGCCAAATAGTCCATGGACGCGTGCCGTCCCCGACTCAGCCAATTTTCAAAAGCAGATATATGCGGCGGCGGGTCGGGAGTCGCAACGCCGGCCAGGACAAATCCCAGCCGGCGCGCTTCATTTTTTATGGATTGTTCGAGCGAGGAAATCACTTGACAATGATCTTTACGAAGATCACTTTGGGGAATACCCTGCCGCTGGCGTTTGCCATTTCCCAGGCGCTGACGTATTGACCAGCTTTGCTGGGAGCAATGAACTGGACCGAAACTTCCACTTCCTGATCCGGGGCTACTGCGCCCGCCAACGCTTGGGCTTTGCCGGACATTTGATCGCTGTAGCCAGCGTAGACCAAACCGTATCCCGCGCCCCATGTGCAGGAGCCATTGTTCCTGACGCGCCAAGTCTTGACGAATTGCTGGCCTGCCGTCATTTGGGTGTTATCGGGAACGTTGACATCCACCGTTGCCGGGTCGAAAGTCAGCGCGTCACAGAGAGTTGGCGTTGCAGTAATCCCGCCTAGGAGCGTGGGGGTGGCAGTGGGCGGGGCGGATACCGTGTTGGCTGGTATCAGGGTGAGTGTCGGCGTGTTTGTTTGCGCTGGAAGCGGCGTGGCAGTCCAGGATGATGCGGTGGCGGTGAAGTTGGCGATGACAGTCTGGGCTGCCGCCGTTTGAATCAAAGATATGTCTTGCGTTGGCGCTGGTGTCGAAGCTGGCGCGCAGGCAGCGATTAGGATCGCACCAAGCAGGATCAGAACGATCAAATTTGTTTTCATGACGCCTCTCGTCTTATTTCATATACTGCTGGCGGCATTATTTGACGGTAATCTGAATGTATACTGTCTGGCCGAATAAGTTGCCTTTATCATCCTTCATTCTCCAGAAGCTTTTATAATCTCCAGAAGCAGCTGGCGCCTGGAAATTAACGATGAAGGTGTTGCTGTTTCCGGGTGCCGTGACCCTGTCACCGCTTTTGATCAATATGTTATTGCCGTTCATTTGATCGCCGCTGACAAAGACGAAGGAATAACCCTGATCCCAGGAGCAGGTGCCAGTATTCGCCATCTGGAAACCCACAGAGAATTTTTTGTTGGAAGCAACTGTATCTCCATCTACCGTGAAGCCCGAACCTGATGCCTCAGTGACATATGCCGAATCACTGCACCCAACTGCCGTGGAGCTGGTTGAGCCGGTGCTGCCTCCCGTGCTGAGCGTTGGAAGCGGAGTCCCCGCGCCGGCGGGAGTATTGAAAACGAATTGCGTTCCGGCTGCGCCGAAAGGAGTGGTCCCCGGCGCAACCGAGAACGTCGGCAGGGATGTGAATGTAGCCAATGGCGTGGGGCTTTCTGCAGGCGTTGGCGGAATTGCCTGCGCGGTTTGCGTCATCTGATCGCCGAATTGAGCAAGCATCGTTCCGGCCGCGGCGGTATAGATGGCGTTGACATCCTGTGTGGGTTCCGGGGCCTTTCCAATGTTACAGGATGAAAGACTGGCAGCCAGAAGAACCGCCGTCATCACCCAGGGTAGTTTCTTGAACTGCATGATAAACCTCCGTTGCTTGTATTCCTTGCGTTGAAAATTGTGTTGAGAATCAAGTAACTTTCTCAACATCATTATAACGCACCTTGTTTTAAGGCGCAGGCGATGGTGTAGCGGTCCAGGCAGACGCGGTAGCAGTGAGGTTGGCGATCACTGTTTGGGCTATGGCAGTCTGTGTTAGCGGGAAATCCGGTGTTGACGTCGAGGTAGGCGTTGCGGTTGGAGTGGAGGTCGGAGGCGGTGTCCCAGGCCGGATGATTTGCGGCCCTACCCACAAGGCATAGTCCTGGTTTTGCGAACCATTGGCAGTGACGATCAGCATGAATTTTACGTTTTGCCCGGCCAGCGAGCTTAAGTCCACGTTGACGGGATAGAACTGGCCATCATAAATTTCGTGCCATTGACCCAGGGTATGGATTGCGCCATTGCCGATCTGATAATCGAGACGGAAGAAGACGTTGCACGGATAGGCTTGATACTGGCAATTCACCAGGGCGCGGAAATGATCGCCATTCTGAACCTTGAACGCCGGATATGTGCCGCGGATCAACCCGTTCCATGTCTGCTGTGGAACTGCGAGCAGCCCCGCTTCATCCTCCGTCTTTCCGCTTTCCATGACGGGGTGATTGAGTCCGATCACGTAACCCCTGTTATCGCCTTGCGAACCGGGGCAGGGCAGGTTTACGCTGTTGTTATCCCAGGTCGCATCGCAGTAATTTGCGGTGAAATCGTAGGCGGTGTAAACCGGGCCGCTCACATTGACATCCACCCAAAACGCGCCGGAGGCATCCGCACCGATTCCAAAAAGAATGCCGGATGCGTTCCGCAATTTCCAGTAACCGATGTAATGACCGTTACTGTTTGGCGTGGTCATGTTTACCGAGATGTCAACGGTATCGCCGGGATTGACATTTCCGGGCAGGCTGACAGCTGTTGGCGCCCCCATGCCAGTGCCGCTAATGAAAACCAACGCATAGGCCGGCGTCCATGAACAAATGCCGACGTTCCGGATGCGCCATGTCTTTGTGAAGTTGACATCGCGCCCGAACGTGGTTCCATCCGGGACCGTCACATCCTTGACAAAAGCTGCCGCGTCACACAGAACCACCGGCGCAGATGTGCTGGTGGGGAAGTATGTGGCCGTCGGGTATGCGGGAAAAGGATTGGTTGGAGATGGAAGCGGCGTCGCGCTGCCTTCGGGCGTAGATGCGGCTTGCACAGTCTGCGCGGCCTCGGTGTAAAGCGCGTTGAGCGTCGAGATGGCTGCCGGTGTGGAATTCACGGTGGACGGCAAATTGCAGGCAAGGCTGGCAATAAGCAGAACAACAGGCACAATCAACATTCGGATTCGGTGTTTCATTCATCCTCCTGAAAAACATTTGCTTTTCAATTTCACAGGACGTTGCATTGACCGGAGAAGTTCCCGAAACAAACCTCTCAAAGATATCCTATCCTCAACGTGTCACAATAAAATGTCATCAGGCGTGGCTGACATCGTAGAACATTGGCTTTGTGCAAGAGGTAAAATAAAAAAGAGCCTGTGGAGCACACAGGCTCTTTCCTGCCGCTTATTGGCAGCCGCGAGAAAACGTGGCTTTGCCGAACGCTTGATAATATGGATCTGTAACCACGAATTGATCCCAACGCTGCTGATCGTTGGCGGTGGTTTTCAGAGACCACACATCAGAAACGGACTGGGACGTTGCACTGGCGAAGGTTAGGGTGGATTTACCAACCGTCGGGCCATCGCTGTGCTGCCAGTAATATTTAATGGTCAGCGGCCCATTGGATGTGATGGTGGCAGTGATCGTATAGAAGAAATTCGATCCTTGCAGTCTGCAGGCAATGTCGTACGTGACGGATGTGATCGAATAAGCTGAGGCGGTGCCTTTGCCCGGAGTCCCGCTGCCGACCACGATCTGCACCCAAAACGGGTTTCCGCTGTCACTGTCGCCGAACGTCATGCCCCATGGCGATTGGATTTTCCAATAACCTGTAAATTGGCCGTTCGTGGTTGGAGCGACCAGCGAAATGGGCACATTGACAGTATCCCCAGGCGCCGTTGGCTGGGGAAATGGATAAACGTAAGCGCCGCCCATGATGTCGCCGCTATAAAAGACGAATTTCCAGGTTGTATCCCACGGGCAGGTGCCGGTATTTTTTATGGTCCATGTTTTGAGGAAGGTCGCGCCGGGCTGTTCAATGGTCCCATCCGGGACCGTTTCACTCACGAATTGGGCGCTGGCTGTGCAGAAATTACCACCCGCCGCCCCGGTGGGAGGCGCGGTGGGAGGCGCCTGTGTGGCATCCATCGCTGTTGGCGGCAGAGGCGATGGTACGTCAACAGCCTGAGGCGTGGGCGTGAGCAGGGCTTGTTGTGTGTTCTGCGCCTGCACCGTCATTGCAACCGCAGTTCCGATCGTGGAAGCGGTCGAAGATGGGCCGCAGGCGCTCAAGGCAATCGTCAAAATTATCAGTACCGAGGTAAGAACATATTTGGGTTTGAAATCCATTTGGGTTCCTTTCAACAATCAGCCGTTCGAATGCTATATGCTGCGTAAATCGTTAAACCTGTTAATGTATTTTTGGGGCGGTATTACGCAACAACTTGTATGCGGCTGGGAAATATTATACCCGTTTTAAAAAGAGGACGCCCGGCGTTTATACCGGGCGTTCACAGTATCGAATTTTTATGTTACGGACAAGTGAAATTGGCTCGCCCAAATTGTTGATGGTTGGGGCTGTCAATATAGATGTCCATCCAGAAACTGCCATGCGCACTGACGTACCAATCGGTACTCACCGATTGTGTGCCCGCGCTGCCATACACGATAGCCGGGTGTGTTGCGGTGTCGGTGGCTCCATCGCTGCGAATCCAGTGATAAGTCACAGAGCCTGCGCCGGTTGTGGTGATGCTTGCGGTGATCGTGAAATGGCCGCAGCTTCCGGATGCCGACATATTCACATGGTTGACCGCAAACGCGCCGCCGCTTCCGCTGCCGACTATGATCTGAACATAAAAGTGCGCGAAGATCACGCCGCTCGCGTTACGCAGTCCCCAGTTGCCGGTATAAGTGCCGTTGTTGGATGGAGCAGTAAGCGCAACAGAAATGTCCACTGTCTGACCGGGGTTGACATTACCGGATAATGCCTGCACGGCCGGGCCGTTCATCGAATTTCCGCTGATGAATACGAGGGCGTAAGATGGCGTCCAGGAACAAGCGCCGATGTTTTTCAATCGCCATGTTTTGGTAAAGCTATCCCCCGCAGCAACTACCGCATTATCAGGATATGTCACATCCGTAACGAATTGTGCGTTATCACAATTCGATGTCGCGGTGGCAGATGGGGGCAGCGTTGGCAGCGGTATGGTGGGCAGCGGCACCGATGTAAATGTGGCGGTCGCAGCTGGAGCAGCCGTTGTTTCAGTTGCCTGAGGTAACTCGGCTTGCACAGTCAATGCTGCGGCTGTCATCACTGCGCCCGGGTCCGGTTGCGTCGGTTGATTGGATGGCAGATTGCACGCCATGATTGCGGCGATGATTGCAATTCCTGCCAGGATATAGGAACGTTTTCGCATGGTGATTCTCCTCTCAATGTGCCCTGATTCTAATGCAATCTGAGGAAAGGCATACCCCCGTTAATTCCTATCGCGAAAAACCATCCGCCGGGAAAAATAAAGAGCTGGGCGGACCAGCTCTTTATCCGGGAAGATGAGAAAGAGATTCTGATTATGGCTTTGGCGCAGCAGCCTCGGCCGCCACTGATGGTTTAATCCCTGCCATCAACAATCCCAAAGACTCTTTGGTAGCTTGGCCCGCCTTGATGACATCCATGATCTGGCCCTGGTACATCACTGCGATGCGGTCGGACAAAGCCATGATCTCATCCAATTCAGCAGAGATCAAAAGCACGCCAATGCCGCGGTCGCGCATCGCGACGATTTCCTTATGGATGTATTCAATCGAACCGACATCCAGGCCCCGGGTTGGCTGTGACGCGATCAGTAATTTGATGGGCCGGCTCAGCTCACGCGCCACGATCACCTTTTGTTGGTTGCCTCCCGAAAGCTTGGATGTTGGCACATAGGGCGAGGGCGTGCGAACATCGAAGTCTTTGATCAACCTGCGCGCATTTTCATCCACTTTATCCTGTTGGAGAACTCCCCATTTCGCAAAGGGCTTAAGGTAGTAATTGCACAATACCATGTTATCCGCTACTGTGTAGGAAAGCACCAAACCGTGGCGCTGACGATCTTCGGGAATGTGCGCGAGACCGGTTTCGATGATTGGACGCGGCGTTTTGCCGCTGACATCTTTGTCTGATATAAAAACTTTCCCGCTCTTAATCGGACGCAAGCCGGTCAGTGCTTCGGCAAGCTGGGTCTGCCCGTTGCCTTGCACGCCTGCGATGCCGAGAATTTCCCCGGCGTGAACGTCAAATGACACGCCTTTGACAACTTCGAGATCCCGGTCATCGAGCACGCTCAAATCTTCGACGCGCAAAACTTCGTCTTTGGGTTTGGCTGGCTGTTTTTGAACTGTGAGAATAACTTCACGGCCAACCATCATGGAGGCCAGTTTGGGTTCATTCGTTTCATTGGGCTTCGTAGTCCCAACCACATGCCCGGCTCTCATCACGGTGATTCGGTCCGCGACGGCCAACACTTCCTTCAATTTATGAGTAATGAAGATGATGGAAACACCGCGCGCGGCCAACTGGCGCATGATGCGAAACAGGTCTTCAGTCTCCTGAGGGGTCAAAACGGCGGTCGGTTCATCCAGGATGAGGATGTTTGCGTTGCGGTAAAGCGTTTTGACGATCTCGACGCGCTGCTGGGCGCCCACCGATAGCTGCCCAACTTTGGTGTCAGGGTCCACTTCAAGTCCGTATTGATGCGACAAGTCGCGAACGCGCTGAGACACAGCTTTGATATCCAGCACACCCAAATGGGTGGTCTCGTCGCCGAGCATGATGTTTTCCGCCACGCTGAAGACCGGGATCAACATGAAGTGCTGGTGAACCATGCCGATGCCAGCTTGAATCGAATCTTTTGGCGAATGAATCACGATCGGTTTTCCGTTGACGAATACCTGGCCCGAATCCGGCCTATACAAACCGTAAAGGATGTTCATCAGCGTGGTCTTGCCTGCGCCGTTTTCACCGAGCAGCGCATGGATTTCACCCTTGTGTAAGTCAATGCTTACATGGTCGTTGGCAAGCACACCAGGAAATTGTTTGGTAATTTCTTTTGCTTCCAGAACAACATCATTCTCTGTCATGCCATGCTCCTATTTCTCGTAGACCTGACCATCGGCCGCGGGCGGGATGGTCTTGCCTATGATACCGGTCAGGATCAGCATGGTCAGGAGATAAGGAGCCAGGCCGACTACGTAAGAGTTTTGAAGAATTGCCAATTGAGGCGGAATCAATTCCCGGAAGAATTGCAAGTTGATCTGCAAGGCTTGCGCGGCGCCGAAAACGAGCGCGGACGTCCATGCCCCAAAGGGTGTCCAATTTCCAAAAATCATGGCAGCTAGGGCAATGAAGCCGCGTCCGTTGGTCATGTTTGCTTCGAAGGAAGAAATCGATTCGAGAGTGAAATAAGCGCCGCCCAAACCTGCCAGAAAACCGCCAATGATTACATTCATATAGCGCATGCGGATTACATTTATGCCGACCGTATCAGCTGCGCGTGGATGTTCGCCGACCGCGCGCGTTCGTAGTCCCCAACGCGTACGGAACAAAACGAAATGAGTAATGATAACCAGAAGGATGGCAGAGATTGCAATGGGCTGCTGTTCAAAGATGCGGCCCACAGTTGGAATATCAGCAAGCCAGGGAATGCGAATGGTGGGCAGAACGCCCGGCGCATTCGGGATGTGACCCTGAAAAACACTCCCGGCTCCAAAAAAAAGTTGACGGTTCAAGAAGCCGGTGATGCCGGTGGCCAGAATATTGATCACGGTCCCGCCGATGATTTGGTCCACCTTGAAAGTGATGGACAAAACCGCATGCAATAGAGCAAATAAGCCGCCGGTCAAAACCGCAGCGATCACGCCGACAATCAGACTGGGCATGGCGGGATAATGAAAGATGGTGTTCATATAAATGGCAGCCAGCCAGCCGAAGAAGGCGGCTCCCAGCATCATACCTTCAATGCCGATATTGACCACGCCGGCGCGTTCGCAATAAATACCGGAGAGTGCGCCAAGCGTTAACGGAGTGGCCACCGCAATTGTTGTCGCCATCATACTGGTGATAATGACAAGAGGGGTGTTCTGGGAAGTGCCAATCAGTACCACTGTCCCGAACATGATCACGATAACGAGAGCAATAATAGCAAAACGCCGCCAGTCCATGTTGCCTCCTAGCCGCCCCAGCCGCGTGTTAAAACAACTCGTTCCTCATGGGCACGGATGCGATAAATGAAACGGATGATCGCGTCTGCCGCGACGAAGAGGAGAATCAAGGCTTGTATCACGGAGATGATGTCAACGGGTATTTGTGTCAGAAATTGCATTCGTGTTGAGCCATTACGCATCGCCCCGAATAGGATGGCGGCCAGTATGATACCAAAAGGATTATTTTTGCCTAGCAGAGCGATAGCAATGGCGTCAAAACCGTAGCCGGTTGAAAACCCAAGTTCGTGACGGTAATTCAATGCGGTGACCTCTATGGCACCAGCCAACCCCGCCAACGCACCGGAAAGTGCCATGCTCAACGTGATGATCCATTTGACGTTGATGCCTGCATATTTAGCCGCGTCGGGGTTGGCGCCAACGGTTCGAATTTCAAATCCGAGCGTGGTTTTCCACAGAAGCCACCAGACCACAACGGCCATCAGCAATGCAAGAACGAATCCCCAATGGATGCGCATGCCGGGAATATCGAAGATTGGGGGAATACGCGCACTGACTGCAATCTCAGGCGTGCGCGCAGATAAGTTCAATGGATTAGGGTCTCTCATGGGCCCATTTAGAAGATAAGAAGTGATGTTAAGGGCAATATAGTTCATCATGATGGTATTGATGACTTCGTGTCCCCCTGTATAGGCTTTCAGCGCGCCCGGGATGCCACCCCAGATCGCCCCAGCCAGCACGCCTGCCCCAACCGCAAGGGGAATGTGAATGTAGGGAGGAATGCTTGTGTGCAGCCAGCCGGGCAGCGCATACCCAATCAAGGCCGCGGCCACGGCACCGAACGCCAGTTGGCCTTCAGCGCCAATATTGAATAGACCTCCTTTGAAACCCAATGCCACTGCCAATCCTGCAAATATATAAGGCGTAGACCATACAGCAGTTTCGCTCAAAGCTTGGGGAGAGCCAAAGGCTCCCTGAACAAGGCCTTTATAAGCAGCGATTGGATCACCGCCGACCACTTTTATAATGATCCCACCGAGAATGACTGCTGTGAAGATGGCCAGGAAAGGCACAAGTAAAGGTTCCAGCAGTTGGCCCAGTCGCTTTATGAATCCTTTTTCAGCGGTGCTTTGCATTCAAGCTCCCTTGATAATCAATCGAATAATGTCATAAAAAGAAAGGGGAAAGAGGAAGACCTCTTTCCCCTTGCAAGTTGATTAAATCAGATTACTGAGCCGGTTTTACCGGCGGAACGTTGGTCTTGATAGAGCCATCCGTCAGACCTTTGAGGAGCGCCTGCATTTCGGCATCCACATTGGCCGGGACCAGGCTGGCTGTATCGTGATATGGAGCATAGCCGGCTGCGCCAAAATACAGACCGCCTGTTGGGAATTTCCCAGCTTTCGCCATGCCGATCAATTCAGCGACAGGAGCCGTGAGGGGTTTCAAGGCGCTTGTGAGCAGATAGGCGTCGGCCTCGGGTAAGGTGTAATACTGATCTGAATCTACGCCGATGGCCAGCACTTTATCAGCAGCAGCCTTATCCACCGCGCCGTTGCCAGTCAAGCCGCCGCCGCCGAAGATCACATCGGCGCCTTTGTCAATCATGGATTGAGCGGTGGTTGCGCCCCAGGTTGGGTCTGTGAAGGTTTTATCGAAGCCAACATCATTGTGATAAACATTGATGACCGTGGTCTTGGTTCCATTCTTGGCATCTTCATAGGCCGCGCCCGCGCGATAGCCTTCACCATAGCGCCATACGGGCGGGACTGCGTCGGTTCCGAACACGCCGCCAATGGTGTGCGACTTGGACATCATGGAAGCCAAAGCACCGACCAGGAAACCGGATTGATCTTCGTTATAAACCAGGCCGACCAGGTTCGGGAGCGGCCAATCGGGGTGGTTGGCATCCTTGGAGAGGAATTGGTCCACGCCGATGAACAAAATATTTGGATATTTCTTGGCGGCTGCATACGTAGGGTCAGTCAGGTTGAAGCCAGTGGTCACGATGACCTTGTAACCAGCCTGTGCGAATGTATCAATGTTCTTGGCGTAGTCTTTTGAGTCTGCTGTTTCAATGTATTGAATCCAATCAGCATTGCCATCGGCTTTGGCCTTCTGTAGGCCTTCCCAGGTGGACTGGTTGAAGGATTTGTCATCCACGTGACCGACGTCAGTGACATCGCCGACGCAGAAAACATTCGCCTGCGTGCAATCCGGCGCTGTGCCTGAAGATGCTTGTGTAGCAGCTGGCTGCGTCGCGGGAGCTGACGTTGCGGCAGGCGCTGAAGTAGCCGGGGCCGGAGCCTGGGTTGCGGCTGGGGCGGGAGTGGTGGCACCGCAAGCGCTTAAGAGCATGGAGGCCAATAACACAAGGGCCATAAGTGAGTAAAGCTTTTTCATTATTCTTCTTCTCCTGTTTAATTTAGGAAGTTAATGTGGGGACCGATGAAAAACGAAAGGGATCACTTTTTTGTGAAAGCACCTCCTCAATTATTAACGGCGCGTATTCGGCAAAAGTATACAGCCTTACACACCTTTGTGCAAGACTTGTGCCATACGGTGCAATCAAGGATTAATATATGGAATTCCAGTTTGTATAGAACTGTTTTTCAAACCCGATTGGATGGTATTCAATTTTTCGACGACACCTGGCGAGATTTGATTCTCAAGATCATGGAACGGAGCAAGACCCGTTTGACCGAAGTAATCTCCCGATGGCAGTTGGCCGCTCCTGGCCAGTCGCATCAAATCCCGGACACCGGAGCGGACGTCGCTGACCGCGCTGGATACAAGCTGAGAGCGGATTCCCGTTAAACGCGCGTAAACATCCGTTTCCGAACCGATTACATACATGCCGTCATGGGCCGCGGTCTCCAGTGCGGCATCTGCTGTGCCGCCTCCAGCCGCAAATATAATATCTGCGCCATCATTGACCATCTGTGATGCTGCCGCGGTTCCCCAGCCCGGATCATTGAACAATTTTTCCTGCGAGCCATCGCGATACGCCAGCATTACATCAATATTTGGGTTGATATAGAGCACACCGGCTCGAAAGCCATCACAATATCTCCGCATGGCGTCAATAAATTTTGCCTCGCAGACTGCGCCCACATGATTTGTTTGTGTGATCATCGCAGCCAACGCGCCTGCCATAAATCCGCTTTGATCCTCATGAAAGACCAGGCCGGCCACGTTGGGATATTTCTCTGTTTGCTCTTGTTCCACGCCAATAAATTTCAGGTTTGGATATTTTTGTGCGGCCGCGATTGTGCCGTCGGAAAGCGAGGAGCCGACCGTGATGATAACGTCATATCCATTCTCCGCGAAGAATTCAATGTTCTTCGCGCGGTCACGCGAGTCGACGGTTTCGATGTAATCAATTCTGTCAACCAGGCCCGCGGCTTTTGCATCCTGCAATCCAAACCAGGCTTGCTGATTGATGCCGTTATCGCTGACCGAACCGGATGCAGTAACCAGCCCCGCGCAAAAAACGTTGGCCTTCGCACAATCCTGCGGAGTTGGCGCGCACGCGGAAAGCGTCAGGGCGAGGAAGAGGATCAGAAACGGCAGCCGGTTTATCGTCACGAAGGATGTGGTGGAAAACTTTGTTTTAGGCGGCGGCTTGAGCAGGAAGTGGATCACGCTTCGAGCGCGGCTGGTTCCGTCTGAACGGCTTCGCCTCTGCGGACGCCAAGCATCAGCACCAACGCGACGATCAAAAAGATCGGCGAGAAAAACATGATCATGTTGTAGTCGTTGCCGGTCAATTGAATCAGCCAGCCGTTGACGTTTGGCCCGGCGATGGCGGAAAGTGTCGAGAACAAATAATAAAGCCCGGTGAACGTGCCGAGGCGCGCGGCGGTCGTCATGTCAACAACCATTGGCAGAGAATTGATGTTGATCAGCGCCCAGGCGATTCCCGCCAGCATCAGGAAAATGCTGATGACCGGAATTTGTCCGAGAACTGGAAGTTTTGTTAACACAGTTGTGAGTGTTGCGGGCGGAGTGAAATAGATTCCGGCAATCAATGCTGCCAACATGATGATGCCGAATGAGATTGTCACGCGGCGCCCGATCTTTCCACCAATCAGGCCAGCGACCAAAGCAAACAAAACAAAGAATAGCGAAAGATGACCGAGCAGGCGGCTTCCATCCGCTTCGTTCATGCCGAGATAATTTTTCGCGTAAAGCGTGAAGAACGCTTCGATGGCGGTGTAGCCGAGGAACCAAAAGAAAATCGCGAACAGTAGGCGAAGTGCGGATTTGTCTTCGTCTTGAAAAACTTCGCGCAGACTCTCGAACATGTTCGGCTGTTTTTCACTTTCTTTGTAATCTCTTGGTTCTCTGATAAATACAAAAACAAGGATCGCGGAAATGACAACCAGAGCGGATCCAAGCCAGAACGGAAACGATGGATTCATTTTGTACAACGCACTTCCGCCGAGGAACGAAATGATCGCACCGAGTCCGCCCATTAAGTTGATGATGCCGTTGGCTTGCGAGCGTTTTTCAGACGGCGTGATGTCAGGCATCAATGCGATAACCGGCGTCCGCCAGAAAGCCATGCTGAGAAGCAATGTGCTTGTGCAAGCAACAAAGAACGGAAGAATAGCCGCGATGGGAATCAACCCGAAAGCAATCGCCGAAATTGGCGCGCCGATCAAGATGAATGGCATGCGGCGTCCGATGTTCGTCCGCAAACGATCGGACCAAACGCCGACGGGCGGCTGGATGAAGAGCGCCGCGATGTTATCGAGCGTCATGAAGAAACCGATGACTGCCGGTTCCAAATGAAATTTGTCTTGCAAAAAGATCGGCACGAAGGCGTTATATACTCCCCAGATGATGCTCACGCCGAAGAAGCCGAAGCCGAGCAGAAAGATTTTCCCGTACCCAAATTTTTGTGTCACGATGCCCTCCGCAAAAAAGAATTAAGAAGAAAGCAAAAGTTATCGATTTCCCTTCTGTTTCAAAAGGAATTTGTGATCTTCGTCGGTGAGCTGCGCTTTTTCCAAAAGATCGGGACGGCGCTCCAGCGTTCGCAACAAGGATTGTTCGCGACGCCATTTCGCAATCTTCGCGTGATCACCCGAAAGCAAAATGTCCGGCACGCTCTCGCCGCGGAATTCAGGCGGGCGCGTGTAATGCGGGTATTCCAGCAAGCCTGACGCGTGTGAGTCGTCTGCCGCGCCGTCGGGATCACCGAGCACGCCGGGAATCAAACGCGAAACCGCGTCGATGAGAATCAGCGCTGGAATTTCACCGCCGGTCAAAACGTAATCGCCAATGGAAATTTCATCCGTGACCAGATGTTTGCGGATGCGCTCGTCCACGCCCTCGTAGCGTCCGCAGATCAATGCGATTTTTTCGTGGCCGGATAATTCCTGCGCGATGGTTTGATTGAAAACGCGTCCCTGCGGAGTCAGTAAAATGATCGGGCAACCCGCTTTCGGTCCAAGGATGGATTCGACGCCTTCAAAAATTGGTTCCGGCTTCATCACCATCCCGCCTCCGCCGCCGTAGGGAATATCGTCCGTTGTGTGATGTTTGTCGTGTGTGTAATCGCGGATGTTGTGGACTCGAACGTCAATCAATCCATGCTGGCGCGCGCGCTGCAAAATACTGCTTTCAAGATATGGGGAAAAAACTTCGGGCAGAAGCGTGAATACTTCGAATTGCATGGCTGGATTTTAGCATAGGTGATTGCGAATTAGAGCTTGCTTAGAATGCCTGCTTGACGCTGGTTTGCGGCGGATGGTAAGATGATTATATGTATTTGAAAGGCAGTAAATGGAGTATGAACCGGCGGCGCCAGCATTTCAATTGGTTCCGCATTATTTTGCTATTGTTGCTGATCGCTGGCGGACTTTATCTGGACAAAGCCATCATTCCCAATACGCCGTCGCCGTTCGAGCCAACGCCGACGGCCACGCGTCCGCCTGAATCTTACATAACCGACGCGCAAAATTTGTTCCAGCAGGGAAAACTTCTGCAATCCATTCAGGCGTATCAACAGGCGATTGCGGTCAAGCCCAATGACCCCGCGATCTATGTTGCCATGGCGCAGGTGCAGGTTTTTGCCGGCGATTACAAAGGCGCACAGACCAGCGCTGAAGATGCCTTGCTTTTAAATCCAAATAACTCGATGGCGCATGCAGTGCGCGCCTGGGCGTTGGATTTCCAGGGCGATTACCCGGATGCAGAGATTTCCATTCAAAAGGCGCTCGAACTCGATCCGAAGAACGCAATAGCCCATGCTTATTATGCCGAGATTTTGGTGGATGAGGGGCCGGATACGATTCCCAAAGCGATCACCGAATCGCAGACGGCCATTGCGCTGGCGCCCAATACACTCGAAACGCTGCGCGCCCGCGGTTACGTCCTTCAAGCCACCGCCAACTATCAGGATTCCATCCAGGAATATCAGGCTGCGGCCGCGATCAACAACAACATTGCAGACTTGCATCTCCAGATTGGATACAACTACAGGGCGCTTGGCATTTCTGATAAAGCCATTCAGGAATTCTCTGTTGCCAATGCCCTTAATCCAACAGACTGGCAGGCTCCCTATCAGATCTCGCGCACCTATGCTAATGTCGGCCAGTTTGCTAAAGCGCAACAATATGCGCAATCAGCAGTGAGTGCCGCACCAACCGATCCGAGGCTGCACGGCAACCTGGGCGTGATGTATTACCACAATGCAGATTGGGCCAATGCCGTCAAGGAATTAAGCCTGGCCATAAATGGCGGCATGACCAATGACGGGAAAAAAGTGGAACCTGTTTCACTTACCGCGGGCGATCCGCTTGTAGACGAATATTATTTCACCGACGCACTTGTGCTGGCCCGCTTGAATCGCTGCGGCGAGGCGCTGCAAATTGTTCAGAAAATCCAGGCGCTCGTTCCTTCAGATCAAATTGCTATGGATAACGCGACTGCCGCCGAGCAAATTTGCCAGCAGAATCTTGCCTCGCCTCCCGTCCCGACCGGAACCGTGTCTCTCGCTTCGACAGGTACCGTCGAAGCGCCCGCTATAACTTCCACGCCTGAAATTGCCATAACGCCCACAATAGAAATACCTGTTATAACTTCTACACCATGAACGTTTCTCCTCGCCGTCCTATTTTCAATCGCCGCGCGGAATCAAGCATCTATCGCATGTTCTTTTGGACGATCCTCGCGCTTGGGGGGGTATGGTTGATCATTCAAATCCAGCAGGGCGGTATCAAATCGCCCTTCCAGCCAACGCCGACGCCCACGCGCAATTCCACTTCCTACGAATTGGAGGGAGAGGCCCAATTCACTGCCGGAAACCTCGACGCGGCAATTTCCGCTTACCAGCAAGCCGTGCGCGTGGATCCGACCAACGCGGAAGCCTGGGCAAACCTGGCGCGCATCCAAACCTATTCGACCACGCTTCTGACCATCGACGCGGAGAAAGAGACGCGTTTGCAGGATGCGCTCAAATCTGCGACACAAGCCACCACCCTCGCTCCAGATGACAGCACCGCGCATGCCATCCGCGCCTTTGTCCTCGACTGGAATGCCAATCCCCTCCTGGTGGATAACAATCAAGTTCAGGACTACCTGGCCCAAGCCGATCAGGAATCCCTGCGCGCCCTGCAGCTGGATGGTAATAATGTGCGCGCTCTCGCGTTTTATGCCGAAATTCTGGTTGATGAACAAAAGTGGTCGCAGGCGCAGGATTACATCCAGCAGGCAGCTGACCGCGATCCTACTCTAATGGATGTGCATCGCGTCTACGCGTATGTGCTTGAATCATTGGGACTCTATAATCAGGCCATTCAGGAATACGATAAGGCCATTGCCATTGACCCCAACTTGACTTTCCTGTACCTGAGTGCGGGACTAAACTACCGCCAGCTTGGATTCCGCAGCCCGAATGAAGAGACGCAAACGCAGTTATACGACAAATCGCTGGAGTACTTTGCCAAGGCAGTCAGCATCAATGAGCAACTGGGTGTTAAGGATCCTAATCCCTATATTTCGATTGCCAAAACCTATTCGCAGGAAGGTCAGTTCTTCATTGCGGCGCGGAACGTGCAGAAAGCCCTGGCCTTCAAGCCTGACAATGCGGATATCTATGGACAGTTGGGAATAGTTTATTTCAAGTCGCGTAACTACGAAGGTTCGATCCCGGCTTTGCAGTGTGCCGTTGAAGGTTGCAGCGGCGATGTCTCCTGCCAGGGCCGCGGTTTGGATGCCTGCGATGCCCAGGATCCGCCTGTCACGGTGAAGGGGCTGCCGCTTTCTCCCAGCACTGTGGATTACTATCAGGTTTATTTTTCCGTGCTGGCCGCCCTTGGTCCACGCGACCCGACATATTGCCCGAAAGCGATGAGCATTGCGGATAAAGTCCAGGCCAGCGGATTGATTGCCGCGAGGCCCGATATTGCAGCCAATATGGCAATTGCCCGCCAGGAATGTTCCCCGTCAAATTCGACGCCCACGCCGGTTGCGGTAGGCACGCCGCTTTTCCTCGCCACGTCCACGCCTTTCCCAACTTCAAATTCATACAACACACAGCCCTGATAAATGTCAGAATTGCATAAGAGATTTTAGATTCCTCTTGACGTTGGCTTGTGAATTCGGTATCATACGATTAGCACTCGATACTTTGGAGTGCTAATTTCGTGCTTATTTCGAGATACAAACTTATTCAGGAGGTCAAAGATGGCAAGCAAGCTCAAGCTCAAACCTCTGGGCGGACGCGTGATCGTCGAGCCTATCGAGCAGGAAGAGATGACCGCAGGCGGCATCATCCTGCCGGACACCGCCAAAGAGAAACCGCAGGAAGGCAAAATCCTGGCGGCGGGACCCGGCGACCGCGATGAGAAAGGCGTTCGCGTCCCGATGGATGTCAAGGTTGGCGATAAGGTGCTGTTTGCTAAATATTCCGGCACCGAAGTCAAAATGGATGGCAAGAAATTGCTCATCATGCGCGAAAGCGACATTTTGGCCATAGTCGAAAGCTAATTTGGAGGTAATGAATCATGGCTGCAAAGCAACTTGTATTTTCTGAGGAAGCGCGCCGCAAATTGAAGAATGGCATGAACGTGGTTGCCAACGCGGTCGGCGCGACGCTCGGTCCCAAAGGCCGCAACGTGGCGGTGGACCGCAAGTTTGGCTCACCGACCATCACGCACGATGGCGTTTCTGTTGCCAAGGAAGTCGAACTCGAAGACCCGTTCGAGAACATGGGCGCCCAACTTCTCAAGGAAGCCGCGACCAAGACCAACGATATCGCTGGCGACGGCACGACCACCTCGACCGTTCTCGCCCACGCTATCGTGAACGAAGGCCTCAAAGCCCTCGAAGCTGGCTACAACCCGATGCTGATCAAGCGCGGCATCGAGCAGGCCACCGACTCTGTCATTGAAGAACTGCGAAAGATGGCGGTCAAGATTGACACGAAGGAAGAAATCGCTTCGGTTGCCACCAACTCCGCCGCGGATGAAAAGATCGGCGGCCTGATTGCGGACGTGATGGACAAGGTCGGCAAAGACGGCGTCATCACGGTGGAAGAATCCAAAACTACAGCCGATGAAACGGAATACGTCGAAGGCATGCAGTTCGACCGCGGCTACATCTCGGCTTACTTCATCACCAGCACAGACCAGATGGAAGCTGTCATCTCCGATCCGTACATCCTGATCAATGAAAAGAAGATTTCCGCCGCGCAGGATATCGTCCCGCTGCTGGAGAAACTTGTCCAGCTTGGAAAGCGCGAACTTGTCATCATTGCCGAAGATATTGACGGCGAAGCCCTGGCCACACTTGTATTGAACAAACTGCGCGGTATGCTGAACGTGCTGGCCGTCAAAGCACCGGGCTTTGGTGATCGCCGCAAAGCCATGCTGCAGGATATTGCCGTTCTCACGGGCGGTACTGTGATTTCCGAAGAGACTGGGCGCAAACTTGAGACCGCGACGATTCAAGACCTCGGTCGCGCCGAGAAAGTCGTTTCCGATAAGGAGAACACCACCATCGTTGGCGGCAAAGGCAAGAAGAGCGATATCGAAGCGCGCATCAAGGAAATCCGCGCGGAGATTGACAAGAGCACCAGCGATTACGATAAGGAAAAATTGCAGGAGCGCCTTGCCAAACTTTCCGGCGGCGTTGCAATCATCCGCGTCGGCGCGGCGACCGAGACTGAGATGAAGGAAAAGAAGCATCGCGTCGAAGATGCTTTGTCGGCGGCGCGCGCGGCTGTGGAAGAAGGCATTGTTCCCGGCGGCGAAATTTCCCTGATCAACGCCTCGGGCAAACTGGATAAGATGCTGAAAGCCGCTGATTCGGAAGACGAGGAAACCCGCGTCGGCATCAACATTGTCAAGAAGGCTCTCGAAGCCCCGATCCGCAAGCTGGCTTCGAATGCCGGACAGGATGGCTCGGTCATCATTGACACTGTTCGCCGCACTGCCGCCGAGCAGAAGAACAAGAACATCGGCTACAACGTGCTGACCAGCGAGTACACTGACATGATCGAAGCCGGCGTGATTGACCCGGTCAAGGTGGTACGCGGCGCGCTCGAAAACGCTTCGTCCATCGCATCCATGATCCTGACGACCGATGTTTTGATCACCGACATTCCTGAAAAGGAAAAACCGGCTCCTCCGCCAATGCCTGAGTATTAAAATTGCATCACAAACTTACAGGGACACAACACTGTTGTGCCCCTGTATTTTTTAATTGGTATAATTTGGACAATGTTTTTTCGCCCCCGTGTATTTTTGATCCAATTGACGATGATTCTCGCGCTTGGATTGGCTGCCTGCGGCTCTTTGTCCGGACCCAAAGCGACGCCGACCCCAATCAAGCCGACGGCAACGCCCGTGCCTCCCACTGCCACCGCGGAACCAGCTGCCGCGACCGTTAACGGTGAAGTGATCAGCGTGGCTGAATTTCAATCCGAACTTGCGCGTTATAAAGCGTCGCAGACCGCGCTTGGTAAAACCGTCACCGATCAGGACGCAAACAAAACCGTGCTCGAAGATTTGATCGCGCAGGTTTTGCTCGCGCAAGGCGCAAAGGCTGCAGGATTCACTTTAACGGATTCCGCTTTGCAGTCCCGGATCGACGCGCTGACAACCCAGCTCGGCGGTGCGGGCAAATTATCGGCATGGGAATCCGCTCACGGTTACACCGACGCGTCCTTCCGCTCCGCATTGACGCTGTCTGCCGAAGCCGCGTGGATGCGCGACAAGATCGTAAACGCGGTTCCGAAGACTGCCGACCAGGTGCACGTTCAGCAGATTTTGCTCTATAATGCGACTGACGCGCAGTCGGTGTTGGACCAGCTCAAAGGCGGCGCGGATTTTTCCACGCTGGCCTCACAATATGACCCGAACGCCAATGGCGATCTGGGCTGGTTCCCAAAAGGCTACTTACTCGATCCGAAAGTCGAAGAAGCGGCTTTCAGTTTACAGGTTGGGCAGATCAGCGACGTGATCCAAACAGATGCCGGATATATCATTATCAAGGTGCTGGAACGCGATGCTCAACACCCTCTTTCGCCCGATGCTTATCTTGTATTGCAGGATAGCGCTTTGAGGGCCTGGGTTTCGCAGCAGCGCGCACAGGCCACGGTTGTGTTGGCCCCATAGCTTTGGAGTGACGCAATGGACAATTACGATTTCAACGACCAACCTGTTAAACGTTCCGGCTCGCAATTGAGCATTTGGGACCTGCTGACCGCCCTGGTTTTGCTGGCAACGGTTTGTATCGGCGGCTATTTTCTCTTGATCTTTATCAATCCAAACTCGCCGTTCAATCCGTTTCCTCCGCTGCCGACACCGCTGACTTTTCCCACCGCGACCATCACGCCGATTCAGCCCCCTGCAACCTGGACGCCGACTTTTGTTGACATCACCGATACACCGACGCTGGTTTCCACAATTACTTTGCAGCCGTCACCGACTGGATTCTCGCTCATCCCGCCATCCAAAACTCCCCAGCCGACCAAGACACCGAAGCCGACCGCAACTCCAACGGCGCCATTTTCTGCCAATGTTTCTTATATTCAAAGCACCATTATTCATCCTGATAGCGACTGTAAGTGGCTTGGTGTCGGTGGAACTGTTGTGGATGCCAATAATGCCCCGATGATTTACATGTCTGTACGGCTCGTCGGCACATTGAATGGGACGCCGATTAATAAATTAAACGTAAGTGGAACCAGTCCAGATTATGGCCAATCTGGCTGGGAGTTTGTTCTTGGCGATACGCCGGTTGCTTCCACCAAAACCCTTTATGTTCAATTGCTGGACCAGGCCGGGCTTCCGCTCTCGAATAATATTTACATCAACACCTATACGGATTGCTCGAAGAACCTGGTTCTCGTCCGTTTCAAAAAGAATCGATAATCATAAACGTAAATGCCCGCCGTTGAACGGCGGGCATTTTTTATTATGGCTATCTTATACTGCCACATTCCAATGAGCGTATTTTGGATTCTTTGCGCGCAATACACCATCATAAAGGTCGCGTAACTTGGCTGTGATTGGCCCCATCTCGCCGCGCCCGATGGGGCGGTGATCCACTTTGGTTACTGCCATGATTTGCGCGGCGGTGCCGGTCATGAAGAATTCGTCTGCAATGGAAACTTCCGTGCGGTCAATGGATCGTTCGACCACTTGAAGCCCCATCTCGTTTCGCAATAATTCGATGGCCGACTTGCGTGTGATGCCCTCCAGAATGTTATCGGTCACTGGCGGTGTGATCACAACTCCATCGCGAATCATGAAAACGTTCATTGCCGAGCCTTCCGAGATGTGGCCGTTTTGATCCAGCACCAACGCTTCATCGAAACCGGCGCGGTTGGCGTCGGTTTTGATCAAAGCCGAATTGGCGTACGCCCCCGCCACCTTTCCACGCGCGGGGATCATGTTGTCATCAATCCGCCGCCACGAAGAAATCGTCACGTGCGCGTTCGTGTCGTTCTTGACATATTTTTCATACGGCATTGTAAACAAACAAAACTCGTCTTTCAAATCATGCAGGCGCACGCCAATGCCCAAATCAGATTTATAGAATGTCGGGCGCATGTAAACATCCTGCTGATAGTTGTCCGCGCGCAGCACCTCCAAAGTCAGCTCGATCAGGCTTTCTTCATCGTAACTGGTTGACATGGCCATCATGTGCGCTGAGTGAAGAAGGCGGCGATAATGGTCATAGGGACGAAAAACGAAGAGACGCTTCTTCTCTTCGTTCCAATAACCTCGTATGCCGCCAAATACTGCTGTGCCATACAGGAAGCCATGCGTGGCTATGTTGATTTTGGCATCCGCAAGCGGGACAATTTTTCCCTCAAAGAATGCATGCTTCGAGAGATCCACAAGACACCTCCAATAGCGAAATGGGACCAGCTCTTACGAGCGCATTATAACGCATTCAACGCCGCTTCCGTTTGAACATTGAGGCGGCCGCCACTTAACTAATCTTTTTCTAAGCTCGAACTTGATCCAAAATTTTTCATGGAGTGCGTCGAGGCTACTGATTCATTGACGATCCCTGCATCGAAAAATTCGATCAATCTTTTGAAAACCCTTGACAGCCAAAAAATTCCCGTTCGAATCTAATTCGATATATATCAAATTAGATTTACGGATGTGGAATATGGACGAAATGCCAAATACGCTCGATTTCGTGAAAGCCATGTCGGATGCCGACCGGCTTCGGATCATTGGCGTGCTGGCACAACATCCGGCGGCCATTAAACAGATTGCATCGGAATTGGAGATGACGTTCCGCGATGTATTCAATCATTTGTCATACCTTGAATTCGCCGGCGCGGTACGAAAGACGGATGATCTTTATATATTGGATGCCAAAGCGCTTGAATCGCTTTCTAAAAACCAATTCGGCGATGAACGCGAAACGTACGTCCCGGCTCCCGACTTGGATGAGAAATCGCGTAAGGTGCTTGCTGCACATCTCAATTCTGATGGGACCATCAAACAGATTCCTCTCCAGTCTGCAAAACTGCGCGTGATCCTGAATTACCTCGTCGCGGCCTTCACGCCCGGCGTAGATTATACGGAAAAGGAAGTCAATACGATCATCAAACGGTTCCATGAAGATACTGCTGGACTCCGCCGTGATTTGGTCGATGCAGGTTTGCTGGCTCGTAAAAGCGATGGCTCAAAATACTGGAGACCATCATGAGCGATGAATTGGTTTCTTTTTACAAAGCTTTAGCGGATCCTAATCGCCTGAAGATCGTCGGCTTGCTGGCGGGGCACGCGTATAGCGTCGAGGAGCTTGCGGCATTGTTGAAGCTCAAACCATCGACGATTTCTCATCATTTAGCCAAGTTGACGCAGGTTGGCCTCGTGAGCGCGAAGACAGAAAGTTACTACAATGTTTATCGCCTCGAGGAAAAGGCGTTAGAGGAAAAGACGCGCCGCTTGCTTTCACGCGAAGATTTTTCAACGGCCATTGCCGATGTTGATCTGGACACGTATGATCGCAAAGTCATCACCGATTACACGCGCAAAGATGGGAGTCTGAAGACGATTCCCGCACAACGCAAAAAACTGGAAGCAATTTTGCGATACGTGGTCAAAGCTTTTGAGCCGGGAAAGCGTTACAGCGAGAAAAAAGTCAATGAAATCCTGAGCGGTTATCATGAAGATACTGCTTCGTTGCGACGCGAATTGGTTGGTTTTGGGTTGATGAATCGCGAAGGTGGGGGAGGCGATTATTGGAGAGAATAAAAGTGGCGGCTCATGAGCCGCCACTTTTTATAATGTGCGCGTTTGCCCGCCATCGACATCGATGATCGCGCCCTGAATGTAACTTGCTTGCGATGATGCAAGATAGGCAACTATGTCGGCAATTTCTTCAGGTTCACCGAAA
>JAKAKJ010000017.1 GCA_021824575.1 Chloroflexota bacterium | reverse complement strand
AGAACATCTGGTAGATGGCAAAGCTGACATACGGAATAATCACCGCCATATTAAAAGAATTTGCTCCAATCGCCAGAACCCCGCCATCGCCGAAGAAAAAGGCCTGGATGATCAGAGCAATCGAAACCGCAATGGTGGCAACTTCCGGGCCGAGTACGATAGCCGCCAAGGCCGCGCCCACCGCGTGTCCCGTTGTCCCGCCAGGCAATGGGACATTGAACATCATGATGACGAATGAGAAAGCCGCCACCAAAGCAATCAATGGCACGCTGCGAGCATTCATCGTCTCGCGGATCTTGCGAACGCCGATCACCCAGAAGGGCAGCACAAGCAGCAACATAACAAGCGATGTGATGGGGCTAAGATAACCGTCCGGGATGTGCATGGCCGAGGTACTCAACCAAACAAACAAGCCTGCATAATATACAACAAGCAATTTGATTGGGAAGATATTTTTTATGGTCGACATGGCTAATTACTCCTTTCAATAGCTACTGACAACCTGGGCATAAACCGAAGAATGTAACGTGGCTCGAATCCAGTTTATAACCGGTCGACGATTCGAGCTGGCGATAGAGTTTTTGTAGCGGAGCATGTTCGATTTCCAGTGAACGTCCACAATTTCGACAGATCAAATGATGATGGTTGCCGTTAGACAGCTCGTAGACAATTTTTCCGTTACCGACGTGCGCCGCAAGGACCAATCCGTTTTCTGCCAAAAACTCCAGTGTGCGATAGATGGTTGGCTCCGTCAAACTGGGCATTTCGCGGCATGCCAGATCATAAACTTGCTTGGGAGAAAGATGTCCGCCCGCATGACGGAGAACATGCAGGATGGTCATCCGCTGGGATGTGGTCCGAAAACCAAGGGCATGTAACTGAGGAGAATATTCAGAAACGCAGGTCATACAAATCCTTATTGCAAGTTTTTACAATAGTTCAATTTTCTGAAGGTGTAGATTGTTAAATTCTTACCCAGGCATTTCATTCTAAAATTAAACTGCTGTCTGGATAATTGATACTTGAAGGTCTTCTTCGCGTACTTTGCAGGATTTGCGGTTCAAATGTCCGACAGCAAAATATATGCTTATTTCGCTTCGCCGAAGGCGACCACCACAATGTGCTGGTTCCTACTTTCATGACAAAGATTACCACTTGTTGCATAAACTACCAAACTTGCTGGAAGAAATCACGAGTAAAAATCACAATTCCGGTCTAGTTGTTTATGCTGTACCCTGTAAAACAAAGCGGGGTGGACTTTTGAAGGTCCACCCCGCTTTGTTCAAACTGACGGGCTAAATATCCAGGTTTCTAACGGTTTTGGCGTGTGTTTGGATGAATTTTTTACGCGGGGCAACTTCGTCGCCCATCAACATGTCAAAGGTGCGGTCGGCTTCCGCTGCATCATCTACGGTGACGAGCAGAAGCGTGCGATTCTCAGGGTTCATCGTTGTTTCCCACAACTGCGTGGGATTCATTTCTCCCAAACCCTTGTAACGTTGGATGCCTACTTTGTCGCCGCCGCCCAAATCCTTGAGCGCTTTATCCTTTTCCTTGTCGCTGTAAACATATTTGACCTGATTCTTATAGGCCATACGATATAACGGCGGCTGGGCAATGAAGAGATGTCCGCCCTCAATGAGCGTCGGCATATAGCGGAAGAAGAAAGTCAGTAACAACGTGCGGATGTGACTGCCGTCCACATCGGCATCGGTCATAATGATGATGCGTCCATAACGCAACCCCTCGAGATCGAAATTGTCACCGATGCTCGTGCCAAGCGCAGAGATCAATGCCTTGACTTCGTTGTTACCAAGGATTTTATCCAGGCGGGCGCGTTCTGTGTTGAGAATTTTTCCGCGTAAAGGCAGGATGGCCTGGAAGTGGCGGTCACGCCCCTGCTTGGCCGAACCGCCAGCCGAGTCGCCTTCCACAATGTAAAGTTCAGCTTTGGTTGAATCGCGTTCGGAACAATCGGCCAGCTTGCCCGGCAATGTCAACGACTCAAGCGCCGACTTGCGAATGACCAGATCACGCGCCTTGCGAGCCGCGTCGCGCGCACGCGCCGACGTCAAACACTTGGCGATGATGGCTTTGGCAGCCTGCGGATTTTCATCGAGGAAAGTGCCGAAAACATCCGCCACTGCCTGCGTGACATAGGTCTGCACTTCCGGATTCATCAGCTTGACTTTCGTCTGAGATTCAAACTGTGGATCGGGGTGCTTGACCGAGATAATAGCCGTCATGCCTTCGCGCGTATCATCGCCGGAAAAGTTCGGGTCGGCATCTTTGAGCAGACCATTCTTGCGCGCATAATCATTGACCACGCGTGTGATGGAAGAACGCAGGCCGGTCAGATGTGTACCGCCATCCACTGTATTGATCGTGTTCGCAAATGAGTACACCGACTCAGTGTACGCATCCGTATACTGGATGGCGGCTTCGACGCCAATGCTTTCAACTTCTTTTTCCACGTACACAACCGGATGCAGGTTTTCGCGATTGCGATTCAGATAACGTACAAAGGAAGTGATGCCGCCTTCAAAATAGAAGCTCATTCTACGATCATTGCGTTCATCCACAAAGACAATCGTCACGCCGCGCGTGACAAAGGCCATTTCGCGAAAGCGTTGAACAAGCGTA
>JAKAKJ010000061.1 GCA_021824575.1 Chloroflexota bacterium | reverse complement strand
ATGCTCCGAATGAACAGAATGATAAGCAACTGATTGAGGGGCGGTATCTCAAGTCCATACGCGTGCTGTGCATAATATTGCGATGTAAACGGAATCACAAGCAGACCGAAGAAATAGTAGATCGGCATGAAAATGACTGCGCTGAGTGCAAGCCGCCAAATCCAGCCTCCGGTCGAAAACCGGCTGAAGAACGATTTTGCCGAACTGAGCCATCCCTCAGCAGGATGCACGGAGGGGAACAACCACGCGACTGCAAGACTGATAAAAAGCGAAGGAAACAAGAACGTAATGATTGTGAATAGGAACCCTGATGCCATTCCAGCAAAAGCGGATGCTTCTATTTGGTTGTTGAGTGAGTTGGAGATCCATGCCAGGGCAGTGAGCATGAGCGCGCGCGCCCAGAATCCGCCCGCGAGATGACGCGCTAGCAATGCCAACACCAGCGCCAATAGCGGACTTTCCAATAAAAGCAGGCGTATCGCCGATTGGCTATCCATGCCCTCCGGCATGGGCGGCTGTTGCAATCCCAGCAGGGTCACGACCATACCGCCAATGACAAGGCCAATCGCAAACGTGATCCCGCACAATAATAGTTTCCCTATGTTGAGAAGCAATGACTTGAGTTTCATCTCTATTTCTTATTGAGCTTGTGAAAGGGCAGTCAAAAACAAAACTACAACGCCGATGATTGCCATCGCGTTCACGTACCACCGAAAACGCGAGAGCGCCTGTGATGCGCCGGTATTTGAACTCATCAGCGGGCCGACGCGCAGAATTGCATTGAACCAAAATCCCATTCCAAGCATTCCTAAAATCAAAATGTGTTTGATCAGCATCAAGATTGCCCATGGATTGCTGAAATTTCCGATCCCGCGATAGTTGGAATCAACGAACGTGAGATAAACGCCGGTGACGATGAAGACGAGCATCGAGATATATATCCAGACGCGGCTTCGCTTCGAAATCCCGCTGAGAGCGGCTCCCGTTGTCTTGAGCATTTCCTCGTTCCCGAGGATTGGCAGAAAGATCAGAGCAAGCAAAAGATAGAATCCAATGAAAACAATCGTTGCCAGGGAATGGAGCCACGCAGAGGCGGCGACTAAAATTTGCATCATCGTTGATTTCCTTTTGATATTTATCTTAGTCTGGACAAAAAAAAGACTCCCCTGACGAAAGGAGAGTCTTTACTGGTCAAGTGGACAGGTGCTTTACTGAGTAATCTTCATGGACTGAATCATTAAATCCAGTTGGTTGAGAGTAGGTACAAAGTCAGAGGGCCCTTGGGCATTGAGTTGAACGGTGACTGCGTTATAGTAATTGTTCCAATCGGCAGTAGTGGCAGAACCCATGTTGGGATATGCAACGCCGCCGACAGGGATGGCTGAGGCAGGATCGCTGCTTTCTCCCAGCAGGGAAGAGTTGATCGGAAGAATCGCAACGATGTAATAGTTTCCATCGCTGGTCAGGCCCTGAAATTGATAGAACAGATCGTGGTTATTTGCAGATGCAGGATATTGGCCGTATTCAGCCAGGAAACGCACGCCTCGTCCGCTTTGGAACGTGACAATTTGAATGTTGGATGCAAAAACCTGCTGAGCGTTGAAAAATGGAACAGGAGGAAGTTGGTTGCTGCTGATCCCCGCACCGGGGTTGGCTAAAATATTATCCAAGCGATGTATGGCCTCGAACGCGGCAGGGACCATTTGAGCATAATCCAGCGCCGGGTAAATGAAAATCTGCGGCTTATGGAATTTCCCTTGCAGGAGATAACCGTCCAGATTGATTTGAGTGTGGCCGGGAGTCAATGCCCACCAGGCGCCATCATTGCTGTCAGCACGCGGGACCTGACTGCCGCTAATTTCGTTAGCCAAGCCTGACGGTAAGACGAGGCTCACTGATCCATAGGAGACCGTTGTTCCATCGGATGAAGGTGGCCGTGGTTGGGTGGGCATCGCTGAAGGTACTGCTGTTGGTTGGATTTGTGTGGGCGTAACTGTCGGCGGTATGGATGTGGCGGACGCCAGAATTTGTGTAGGGGCCGCGGTTGGCGGAATCATTGTGTTCGTGGGCAGAGGAGCCTGGCTGGTGGGTGGCGTTACTGTCAACGTCGCGTTGCACGCCAAAGTCACGAGCATGAAAATGGAAATGAACAAATAAACTCTTTTCATAGGTAAATTTCCTTTCTTGCTCAATCCTACTTATCAGGAACAAAAAACTCCCCCGACTTCGGGAGAGTTTCTGACTGGTCATGTGGATAGTTGAATTGCTCATCTGTCAAAAGCCGGTCAGGAAGCGGGCCATATCTTGCACCCAATGAAAGGCAATTGCCGATTCGAGGTCGCGACGTAAAGCTAGGATTGTTGGCGGCAGCCCCCATACCAATGCCATCACCAGCCCCATTCCCAGTGCAGTCAAGGGAGCTTGCAGCCACAAATCGTCAAAGTGCATAAAATTATGAACGAACAGGGCTAACAGCCCGGCCACCCAGTTCGCTGATTGTGGCATGGAGTGCCGTATTGCCAACCATATCAATCCCAAAAAGGCAAATCGGTATGTCACTTCTTCGACAATTGCTGGTTGCAGAGCATCTGACAAGGCAGCTAGAGGGTTTTGCCAGGTGATTGATTGACCTTGTGTAAATTGCAGAGCAAAGACATTCAGAATCGCGAACGGCGCGCCAATCGCTATACCCAGTATGAAGCTGACGAGAGACTTCTTCTGTTTCGCTTGTGCCAGACTTACCTGAACGGGTCCCACTTGCTGTGCGATTATCAAACCGCACAGCATGGCAAGGGTTGTGCCAAATCCCCGCACCAATGCCTGTGCAAAATTGCTGCGGACGATGCCAAAGAAATCATATGGGTTGAACAGGGTAGCATAATTCATGGTCACGCCTACCAGCAGACCTGCGCCAATCCCGATAAGCCAATCAGAGGCTTTGACCTGACCAAATCTTGCAAACAGGACAATAAGCGATCCCGCCAGGGTGAGCGCAGTAAAAATGTCGTTCAGACGCGGCACGGGGAATCGCACTGCCAGCAATGTGCGTGCGACAAATATGAACAAAACTCCTGTCAAGATGTAGAAAATTGGATTGCGAAACAAAGTGCGCATTTTCAAACTCCATCCTGGTTTTCAGGCAGCGGAATAGGACCGGCTTATCGCGATGGCGAAGAATTCAAACACTTTCCAACGCGTCAACCACAATCCTATATCAAGCTGGGAATTTCATATCCTCATCCCTGTCAATTCTCTTCGAGAAAAGCCGGTGATCAAAATCGGTGAAGCAAAGATGATCAAATAAATCATTGTGATCCAGGGCTGGTAATCAACATAGAATTCCTTGAAGGTCATCGCCCACGGATGCGGAATCAGCACCCAGCTGATCAGATCGAGAACGACACAGATGAAAGCCCAGAATATCCCGAGCCGCAGCGCTTCTGATTTGCGGATTTCGATTGCGAAGCCGCGCAAATACAACCACGCAAATGGCAGCCAGACCAAATTCAGCAAGGGGTGATATGGCAAGGTCATCAAATAAGCAGGAGCCTTTGATGCCGTCACACCAAGTTCCTCGGGGCTTGGCGGATGAAAAATGATTGCGAAAGCCATCGTCAATAGAACGCCGAGGATCGTTATGATCCAATAGGCAAAAACAAAATACAAAACTGCTTTGGCAGGTTTCAATGGCAGAATGGATTTCATGGCGTCTGTTATTGTGTGTTCACGCTGAGCGGGATTTCAACCAGATCGCCCCATTTGAGTCCAAAAGTTTTTGCGCTGGCAGGCACTTCAAAGCCGACGGTCAAATTATGATTGGCATTGTTATATAAACTCTGCGAGAACGGAATTGATGTATCGCCTTCAAGTACAACATTGACTGCAGGCAGATTCTTATAAGCCAGCATATTTCCATCAGGCAGATCGCGCGGCACGAAGGTGACTGAAAGAATCTTGCTTCCATCTCCTGCCTGCACACAGGCAGGTTGCATGCCGGTACATCCCGCGGGAAATTGATCGCTCAATGTTGTGTCTGCAATTGACAGATGCACACCTTCGAGAACGATGCCATAATCTGAGATTGCTTTGTCAACAGGGATGAAAATTTCTGGTGTCGTTGTCGGAGTCTCATTGGTCGGCAATATCGCTGGCTGGCACGCAGTCAATATCAAAATGACGGCGGTGAAAAGAATTGAATATTTCATGACTTATTCTCCGTCAATAGCGGCTTCAGCGTTTTGATCAATTCGTCGGGCGACGCGCCTTTGTGGACGAACATTGCGCCCGCGGTTTTAGCCGCGGCTTCATCCTCAGCGTCCACGCTGAGGATGACAACCTTCAGATTGGCATATGCCTTTTGAAGCAGCCGGCAGGTTTCGGGCGCGGGAGAGCCGTAGAGTCTCCAATCCAACAAAAGGAGATCGGGCGGAGCGTCCGCCAGCATACGGATGAGTGTCTCAACATCTCCCGCTTCGAGAATATCGGTAGTGCCGAGTTTGCGTTGAAGCAAAAGCGCCAACGCTTTGCGCGTTGCCGAATCAGGATCAGCAATTAAAATTCGAATCATCATAGCCTCGCTTGAAGTGTAGGACAAGCGAGGCCATAACATACCTGACTTTGGTTGGGTTTCTTACCTAGCCGGGCGGATAGTAGTTGTTGCGGGGTGTCGTTGCAAGAGCGAAGCTCGAAGCAATCTCCTGTTTAAAGAGCAGATTGCTTCGCCGCTCATCGTTTATGGCTTGCAGCTCGCAATGACATTAAGTGATCATGCCAACTTTTGTTCGATTGCCACCTTGACGGCTTCGACGCGGCTGTCCACGCTGAGCTTTTGGAAAATGTTCGAGATGTGGAATTTGACCGTGCCCAAACTAATCACAAGTTGCTCTGCGATTTCCTGGTTATTGAGTCCTTCAACAATGCATTTGAGCACATCGCGTTCGCGGTCGGTCAATTGATTGCCGGGGATTTGCGGCTGCGCGGCGGATTGAGCCAATGCTTGTGTGGCTTCCGGTGAAAGAGTCATTTTCCCCGCGCAAGCCGACCGGATCGCGTTCGCCAATTCCGAAGCAGTGACATTCTTTTGCAAATAACCAATCGCACCCGCCTGCAGTGCGCCCTGGACCATGTTTTGCTCGGAGAAACTTGTAAGCGCGATCACTTTGACCTTCGGATATTTTTGATGGATTTCACGCGTCGCGGCAACGCCGTCCACTTCAGGCATCATCAGATCCATCAGGACGATATCCGGTTTATGAAGCGAAACCATTTGGACGGCTTCTTTGCCGTCAGATGCTTCGGCTACCAGTTGAAAGTCTTTATAGACTTTCAGAAATTTGCTCAATCCACTGCGAACCACGGCGTGATCGTCTGCGATGATCAATTTGATCGTCATGCTGCCTCCTTTGTTGTTTGTCCCTCGATGATTTCATCGCCCAGCCTCTCGGCGCTATTCCATGTTACGCTGATCGTTGTGCCTTTACCAGCCTGACTAATCACTTCAAAATCAGCGCCGATATTTTGCGCCCGCTCACGCATGATTCTCATGCCGAGGCTGGTGGGTTTGATTTTGTTCGTATCGAAGCCCGTACCGTCGTCGCTGATTTCCATGTGCAATCCCACGCAGGTAATGATGAGACTGATATTGACCTGCGTGGCACGCGAATACTTGACGATGTTATTCAGGCTTTCCTGTGCGATGCGATACAGCGCCACCTGAACCTCGGGCGGAAGTTTGCAATCGCCTTCGATGGATAAATGGACCGGCAAGCGGGCGCGGCCAATCACAGCTTCACTCAACTGCTTGAGCAAATCTTCGAAGCGCGATTGAGTCAGCGCCGCGGGGCGCAGTTCGAGCAGGAGAGTCCGCATTTCTGCCAGCGCGCCGCGGGTTAACTGTCGCAATTCCTCGGTGGATTGCTTTGCTTCATCTACATCCATTTCCCAAAGATCGGGCAGGACTTCTGCAATCAGGCTGGCAGAGAATAAGGTTTGCGTGACGGCATCATGCAGGTCACGCGCCAGACGCGCCCTTTCGCTGACTACCGCTTCCTGAGCGGCATTTTCCGCCAGGGCTTTTTCCGCTTTCTGGCGATGAGCAATTTCTTCCTGCAACCGTTCGTTGATTTGTTGCAATTCCCTTGTCCGTTCCTCGACGCGCTGCTCCAACATACGGCGGTATTCTGCTGCCTGTGTATTCAATTTTTCAGCAGCTTGTTTTTCGTCGGTGATGTCTTCGATCAACCCCATGATGTATTGGATGCTGCCGTCGCTATTACGCACGGCTGAAAAATTCACACGTCCCCAAAAGATGGAACTGTCTTTGCGAACATATCGTTTTTCGATGATGTATTGTGATCGGGTTCCGTTCAATAATTCCTGAAATAAGATGCGATCCAGGTCACGGTCTTCTTCAAAAGCGAATTCCGAGGAGTCCACATTCCTCAATTCTTCTTCTGAATATCCGGTGATGCGCTGTGCGGATTTGTTGGCTGTGATCACGTGATGATTCAATCCCATGAGGGCAACGCCAACCGAGGCGCTGTCAAACACGGCGCGGAAACGTGCCTCCGATTGGCGCAATTCTTCTTCAGCGCGTTTCTGCTCTTCGATGTCTTCCACCATGCCCACCAGAAATCGCGGCTTGCCATCCGGCCCGCGCACTACGGACATGGTAACGTGCGCCCAAAACGCCTCGCCGTTTTTCCGGATATAGCGGCGGTCTATTTCGTAGGAGTCACGTTGGCCGCTTACCAATTCCTTGAAGAGCCTGGTTGATTCCTCCAAATCGTCAGGGTGGGTGGCTTCCGTCGGCGCCATCCCAATGAACTCTTCGCGCGTCCGCCCAAACGTGCGGCAAATGGCGGGATTGGCGTCAATGATCTTGCGATCCAGGCCCATCACGCCGATGCCAATGGCCGCGTCGTTGAACATGGCCCGGAAGCGCGCCTCTGACATGGAAAGTTTTTCTGCTGCCCGATTCGCCAGAGCTTCCTCCGCCCTCTTGCGGTGGGAAATTTCTTCTTCCAGCTTTTGGTTTGCGACGCGCAATTCCTCGGTGCGTGCCGCCACCTGTTTTTCGAGCAGGTCATGTTGTTGGAGAGTAATGGATCGAATGCGCGTCGCTGAGAGCAGAATTCCGATGGACAGAACCAATGCCAGCCCTCGCATGAACCAAATTTCCCAGCCCGACAGGTCTGCAGGAATCAGGCCGACCAGTTCTGCTGCAACGATGGCAAGCAGGGCGGCAAGCAAAAAAAGGATTAGAACTGTGATCGTACGCATGGAACTTGAAATTACTTTTCCCAAAATATTCTAGCACCCCCTTTGTCCATTTTCACCAAATTTGTGACATGTAACCGCAGATGAGGGACGAATTTCACCCCCAATGAGGAACCAACACATTTCTGGACAACGAAGAAATCCGCGTATCTGTTTTTGCGGATGACGGTCACTTTCAAAAGTGACCGTCATCTTGACTGCATTGCAAATTACCCAAATTGTTCGGTGGTGATATCGCCGGTCACTTCAAGGAATGGTTCCGCTTCAGTGCCGGGTTCTGCTTCATAAGATATTGTAACTTTCTTCTTTAACTTCTTAAGGCGGAAGGCTTCTTCGCGCTCGCGTTCTTCGAGCGCACTTTTGATGAACGAGACCGTCTCTTCATAATCCGGAATAAAAATATACTGCAACGCATTCACGCGGCGTTTGGTCTTGCGTAATTCGCGTGCCAGTCTCCACACCGCGGTGACCAATCGCGAAAGCTCCGGGATTTGGCTCAACACTTCGCGGAACGCGGTCATTGCTTCATCGAGCGAAGCAGACACGTCGCCGAGACCATACGACATCTCAGACGGCTCGCCGCGTGCTTCGATAACGGGAATGGTCACGCCCATCACGCCGCGGAATTTGGTCGTGACTTCAACGGTTTTATTCGCGGCGAGCGCGGCCCATTCGACCCCTTCGCGTCCCATCAGCAGTTGGGCCTTTTCCATCGCGGCATACGCGGACGCAAGCTGGCCCCACACTTTTTGCTGGAGTTGCTCTGCTTCGTGTGCAACCTGAATCAATTCCGCGGTCAGGGCTTCGCGCTTACGGTCGAGGATTTCGTGGCCCTCGCGTGCGAACTGTAATTCCTGCTTGATGCGGATCAGATTGCTGCGGGTTGGAGCAATGTCAATTCGTATCATGCGACTCTTTGTAGTAGCGTTTGATTTCGTCCGGCGAGACGCGGGTCAACTCTTCTTTTGGAAGCATGGAGAGAAGCTTCCAACCGAGATCAAGCGTCTGCTCAATGGTGCGGTTTTCGGTGGCGGACTGACCGACAAATTCACGCTCGAAGGCGCGTCCGAACTTCAGGAATTGCTGGTCCACCGCGCCGAGTTCCTCTTCGCCGATCACGGATGCCAGAGAGCGGACATCCTGCATGTGCGCGTACGCCGCATAAAGTTGCGCGGAAAGATGCGAATGATCGCCGCGCGTGTGTCCCGCGCCGATGCCGTCTTTCATCAAACGCGAAAGGCTTGGCAGTACCGAGATGGGTGGATAAATATTTTGGTGATTCAAATTGCGTCCGAGCACGATCTGACCTTCGGTGATGTAGCCAGTCAAATCCGGGACCGGATGCGTGATGTCGTCGCTCGGCATGGTGAGGATCGGAATCTGTGTAATGGAACCTTCGCTGGTTTTCACGCGTCCGGTGCGTTCATAAAGTGAGGCGAGGTCGCTGTAAAGATAACCGGGATAACCTTTGCGGCTCGGCACTTCACCGCGCACGTTGGAAATTTGCCGCAAGGCCTCGCAGTAATTCGTCATGTCGGTGAGAACGACCAGCACGTGCATCTGACGATCAAACGCAAGATATTCTGCGAGCGTCAACGCGGCGCGCGGCGTCACGAGACGTTCCACCGGCGGATCATCTGCCAGGTTGAGGAACATTGCCACACGAGTCAGCGCGCCGCTTTCAGCAAACGCGTTGCGGAAATATTCCGCCACATCATGTTTGACGCCCATCGCCGCGAAGACGATTGCGAACTGTTGCGCTTGCTTTGAGCTTTCGCCTGCTGGCGAACCGAGCGTGGCCTGACGCACAATTTGCGCAGCCAACTGATCATGAGGCAAACCTGCGCCGGAAAAGAGCGGGAGTTTTTGTCCCATAACCAGCGTGTTCATTCCGTCAATGGCGGAGATACCGGTCTGGATGTAATCGCGCGGATAAACGCGTGCGGTTGGGTTGATGGGTTGTCCGTTGATGTCGGAGAATGTACCGGCCAATGGCTGAGGCCCGCCGTCAATCGGATTGCCTGTGCCATCGAAGATGCGTCCCAACATTTCTTCTGCAACCGGGATGTGCAAGGATTGGCCGAGGAAGCGAATGTGCGTCCCATCAATGGTCAAGCCGCTGGTTCCGGAGAAGACTTCAACGACCGCCATCTTCTCGCCGACTTCGAGCACGCGGCCGCGGCGCATTCGTCCTTGCGAATCGATCACTTCGACGACTTCATCGTAGCCGACGTTTCCCGCGCGTTCCACGACAACGATTGGGCCTTCGACGCGGCCTACGCCGCTGACTTCCTGAATGCCCCAATCCGTTAATTGATTCGTTTGTTGACTCATCGGTACTCCGCCTCCAGTTGATCCATCTGTTCATCGAGCGTCTTGCGGATGTCATCCAATTTCTCTAGTTCGTTATTTGGAATCTGCTCCTTCATGCGGATCAGAACGTTCACGATGGGCAGGGCATGGATGGTGCCAATATTTGCGCCGCGTTTGATGATGCGTTCCGCGCGTTCATGGAAATGCAGCATCAAATTCATCATCGCGATTTGTTTGTGGATATCAGAGTACGCGTCGATATTGTCCATTGCGTTTTGCTGAAGGAAACCTTCGCGGATGATTCTGGATGTTTCCAAAACCAGACGTTGTTCATCAGGCAAAGCATCGGGGCCAACAAGCTTTACGATTTGCGACAAGCGGCTTTCTTCGCTCAACAATTCCACGGCCTGGTTGCGCATCTTGAGCCAGTCCTGCCCGACTTTTTCGCGCCACCAGCCTGCAACATCTTCCGTGTATTCGCTGTAACTTTCCAACCAGTTGATGGACGGGAAGTGACGAGCAGATGCCAGTGATTTATCCAGTGCCCAGAAGCAGCGGATGTAGCGTTTGGTGTGCTGCGTGACCGGCTCGGAAAAGTCGCCGCCGGGAGGCGAGACCGCGCCGATAACGCTGATCGAACCTTGTTTGCCGTTGAGCGTTTCCACATAACCAGCGCGTTCATAAAACTCCGCCAGTCGCGCGGCGAGATAAGCCGGATAACCTTCCTCGGCCGGCATCTCTTCCAAGCGGCCCGAAACTTCGCGCAGCGCTTCTGCCCAGCGTGAAGTGGAATCCGCCATCAACGCCACGTGATAGCCCATGTCGCGGAAATATTCCGCAATCGTGATGCCGGTATAAATGCTGGCTTCGCGCGCGGCGACCGGCATGTTGGATGTATTCGCAATCAGCACGGTGCGCTCCATTAATGGGCGTCCGTTGCGGGGGTCAATCAGATGCGGAAATTCCTGCAGCACTTCAGTCATCTCGTTGCCGCGTTCGCCGCATCCGATGTAGACAACGATATCCGCGTCCGCCCATTTGGCGATGCTGTGCTGCGTGACGGTCTTGCCCGCGCCGAACGCGCCGGGGATGGCAGCCGTCCCGCCTTTGGCAAGCGGGAAGAGCATGTCGAGCACGCGCTGACCCGTGATCAATGGAATGCTCTGACCGAGGCGCGCTTTGTATGGACGCAGACGGCGAACCGGCCAACGCTGGATCATCGTCAACTCGCGTTCGCCGCGTGCGGTTTTTACGCGTGCAATGACTTCATCAATCGTGTATTTCTTTGCAGGCGCGACCCATGTGAGAGTACCCGATACATCCGGCGGAACCATGATGCGATGTTCGAAGTTTTCTGTTTCCTGAACGGTGCCTAAAATTTCTCCACCCTTTACTTGATCGCCTTCTTTGAGAATTGGGTTATAGCTCCAATGCTCGATGCGGTCGAGCGGATTCATGTGTACGCCGCGACTGATGAACGATCCACTTTCGCGCTCGATGATTGGAAGCGGGCGCTGGATGCCGTCGTAAATGCTTCGCAGCAAACCGGGTCCCAGCTCCACGGACAGCGGCAGGCCTGTCCCGAAAACTGGAGAACCAGGGCGCATGCCCGTGGTCTCTTCGTAAACTTGAATGGTGATCGAATCACCGTTCAAGCCGATGATCTCGCCCACCAGACGTTCCTCACCGACTTCGACCTGTTCCAACATGCTGACGTCACGCGAGCCGCGTGCGCGGATCACCGGCCCGTTGACCCACGTGATGTTTCCAAATTGCTGGCTCATAACGTTTCTCCCATCAAGATGTGATAAACCGCAGAACGAGCCGAGTTCTGCATGCGGTTCAAACGCGTTTCCAACGTATTGTCGTAATTAAGGTGTCCATCGGCGGTTTCAACGATCACACCAACGCCATGTTCCAGTGACTCACCGGCTTTGATTTTTATGTTGAATTCTATGGCTACCTTTTGGATGGCTTCATCATTCAACAGTTTCATGGTTGTTTTGTCCGCGCGCACGATTACGTCTGTGCCTTTTAGCTGCACGAGTGCTTCGCGTAGAAGGTTTTGCGCGATCTCTTTATATTCGCTCCACTGCTGGATCGTTGCGAGTTGTTCGTGTGCGGCTTTGAAAACGTCATTCAAAACCTTCTCGCGGTTTTCAAGAATCTGTGTGCGTGCTTTGAGTTGTGTCGTCGCAATGACCTGACCGCGCAGACGCTCTGCTTCGCGCGTTGCGTCTTCGAGAATTTGTTCGCGCGCCGTTTTGGCTTGTTCCTCGGCGCGCCGCTTGACGGCTTCCGCTTTCGCTTTGGCTTCTTCCAAGATCTTATCGGCCTCCGCCTGCGCGTCGGTCAGGATCGAGCGGGAAAGCATCTTGATATTTTCGTCTACAGTTCTCATGGGTTACCTAATTTAAATCTTGACGCCGATGGCGCGCAGCACAATGTCACTGAGCGATGGCTGACTCGGATCGACGCCAGCCGAACTCGGAATCTCAACCACCAGCGGAACCGTGCTTCGCAATGACAGTTGTTCCATGCGCGGCCCGATGGACTTCGCGGCGTCTTGTGTGATGAGAATGATGCCGATGTCTTTTGCCGAAAGCGCGTTATCGAGCGCTTGATTCACTTCCGCGGCAGATGTCGCCGCCTCGCCGTCCACGCCGACGAGGGAGAATCCAAGTACAGCTTTCGGATCACCGATCACCAACATCTTCATGGCGAGTTACCGGTTCAATACGATGAACGCGATGAGCAGACCGTAGATCGCGATGCCTTCCGCCAGACCGACGAAGATCAGCGAACGGCCAAACGATTCCGGTTTCTCTGCAATGCTTCCGACCGCTGCCGCGCCGGTGCCGCTGACGCCGATACCAGCGCCGATGCAAGCCAGGCCGGTCGCGACCGCCGCTGCCAGCGAAGCATACGGATCAGATGTCGCGCCTGCTTGCAGTCCCGCGGCCATCGCGGCTGTCGGTGAGAAAAGCCAGACTGCGCCCGCACCCGCGGCCATCAGTCCAACAACAAAATTGAATCCCTTCAATCCCAAAATCAAACCTTCGGTAGCGGCCTTTGGGCCGTACTTCTTCTCGCGCAAGAAATAGATCACGGCTGGAATCAATGGAACCATACCCGCTAGAATTGCAGCAAACAGAAACATGGAACGCTCCTCCTTCAGAGTGATGAATTACAGAAATTTTTCCTGCTTAATCTGCTGATCGGATGCGATGGCGAATCGCATTCGGTCAGTTGACTCCTTTATCCGAGGCGGATAATGTGAGCGGCTCAAAGCGCGAGCCTCCGCCTGTGTAGAACTTGCTGAAGAATTCATAATATTCGAGACGCATGGTTTGGATGCCGACGATCAAGCCTTCGAACATGACGAGGCCGATATTTCCAAGAACAACGATGATCCAATATGCAATTCCATGGCCGGGATTGATCAAATTGCCGACGATGAAAATCACGGAACTCAAACCGGCGTGCGCAACCGCGAATGCGCCTAGACGCACATAGGAAAGTGTATTGCTCAACATGCCAATCAACGCCTCGAACAGCTCGAAGAAAGCCTGGATCGCGTAGGTGCCGATCCCTTCTTCGATCAACGGGCGGTGACCTTCTATCAGATGTTTGAATATTTCTGCGAACATGATGAAGAAGGCTGAAGCCACAGCGGTGATAAGTAATACAGTTTTAGGAATCGGGAAGTTGGGAATAAATGCTCCTGCCGCGTAGCCAAGCAACGACCAGTAAAAAACCAAGCCAACCAATCCGTTCTTGTCGAAGATGAACCGCCCCCAATTTCGACTCGCGGCGGCGTTGAAAATGTTGATGATGAAGCCGATGGTCAACAGGAAGATACCCGCGCCAACGGCAGTACCAAGAATCGTCAGGATGTTTTCCATCGGATGAATCCAGAGGGCGGGCAAAATGGTTTCGATGCCAAAGATACTTCCGTAAATGAAGCCAAATGCAGTAGCGACCAAGCCGCAAATCGTTACGAGTCCGCCGAGGCTGGCGAGGCTTCGCAACGCTTTCACCTTTTTGCTGAGCAATAAAACGCCGAGCAAGGCCAGCATCAAACCATGTGCGACATCACCAAACATCGCGCCGAACAAGAGCGGGAAGGTGATGGCGATTAA
>JAKAKJ010000018.1 GCA_021824575.1 Chloroflexota bacterium | reverse complement strand
TAGTGTAAAATCTTCGCGGTAGGTCATGTACTTCTCCTTTTTGGTCTCGCAACCGCAAGGATAACACTTGACCTACCTTTCATTGCAATTTACAGAAACAATCCTACACTACTTCTTTTGATGAAAATTACATTGCGATGTCATATTGTTAGAAGAGTAAAGGTTGATAATCTGTTCGTTTCCCGTTCATCAAAATATATGGTGCGGCGCGTTCAGCAATGATGCCAAGCTTCTTCAATGACGTTAAATCATTTAATTTGCTGATTCGGCGCGCGCGCAGAATTGCCTCTGCGCCTTTGATGCCAATACCTGGAATACGAAGCAATTCGATTCGATCTGCGCGATTGATCTCGACCGGTTTTTCTTTTAGATGAATCTGCGCCCAGGCTTGTTTTGGGTCTGCGCGAAGCGGAAGGAAGCCATGATCAACAAAAGGCAGGTCTTCCAAATCAAAGCCGTAATCGCGAAGAAGGAATGAAGCTTGATATAAACGATGTTCTCGCAGCGGATCAGTCGGAGCTTTGTTCTCAAGCGGCGTATCTGAAATTGGACTGAAGGCTGAGAAGTATGCGCGTTTGAGCCGTACGTTTTTGTTCAGCCACGCAGTAGTTGTCAATAATTCCAAATCGCTTTCGTCCGCGCCGCCGACAACGAATTGTGTAGTCGTCGAGGGCCAGCGTCCATTCCAGCCTTTGTATGATGGCACGCTTTTGCGAATCTCTTCGACCCATTTGAGCGGCTGCAATAACTCATCCAAAAATTGCTTGTGGGGAGCCAGCCTTGAGAGTCGTTCCGTGTTCGGCGCCTCGAGATTGACCGAGACTCGGTCTGCCAATTGCATGGCGCGTTCAACCTGTGCCTTTTCCGCGCCCGGCATAATTTTCAAATGGATGTAACCGCGAAAGCCAAGTTTGTTTCGCAGAATTTCAGCCGTGTCAATCAGCTTATCCTGTGTTCGGATTCCGCCGCCCGCGATGCCAGAACTTAGAAATGTTCCTTCGGCGATGCCGCGGCGATTCAATTCCATGAAAACGTTCGCAAATTCGTCCGGCTTGAAGGTTGCGCGGCGAAAGTCGCGCCCGGCGCGAAATGGACAGTAAAAACAATCCCGTTCGCACGCGGATGTGAGCAGAGTCTTCAGCAATTTGATGGTTTGACCGTTGGGGAGCTGCGCGGGATGAACAAAGACCGCGTCACGTTGTTTTGGTGTGAAGCAGGCGGGCCGCGCCTCGGCGTCAGCCGGCCTCCGTTCGCCGCGGTTTTCTTCGGCTGGTTCCAGTTCCATCTGGCTGGTCAACATCTGCAGGCGGGCAAATGAATCCATGCCAGTAATTATAGGACATTTGTTCTAACTGTCAAGTTCGATGTTGGAGAATTGACCACCAGGCACGCAAGGTTCTTTTCGTTTTCTTTCTTCGCGGACTTTGCGTCTTTGGCGGTTCATCAACTTTTGCGATTTGATTATAGCATCTCTGATTGAAGCGGCAGAGTCACTTCAAATGTTGTTCCTTTGTTCACCTTGCTTTCTACATGGATTTCGCCGCCGTGCATTTGAACAATGGATGCGACAATCGAAAGTCCGAGGCCGGAACCGGTGGGGGAGTTGGAATCTTCGTCGGTATCGCGCGCCCGTGCCTGGTCGACGCGATAGAAGCGGTCGAAAAGTCTCGGCAGATGATCCGAGGGGATTCCCGGCCCCGTATCCGTCACGCGGAGAACCGCAAAATCATGTTTCCCGTTGCGATGGGAATCGGTTTCAATTTTTACTGTTTGCCCCGCGCCGCTGTATTTGATTCCGTTCTCAATCAAATTGCTGATCATTTGAATGAGGCTCTGACGGTCGCCGCGCACGTGTAATTCCGGCATCTCACCGACTTCGAGTTTCACATTTTGATGCTCTGCGAGGGGCGACATCCGCTCGACTGCCTCGACTGCCGCGTCGCTGAGATCAATATCTTCCATTTGCAAAATGGCCTGACCGGAATCCATTCGGGCAAGCGTCATCAGATCGTTCACAAGACGCGACATGCGCGCACCTTCCGCGTCCACAGTTTGCAGGGCTTTTTTATATTCGTCTGCCGAATGACGATTCGAAAGCACGCGCCCGACTTCCAGGTTGATGATGGTCAGCGGCGTGCGCAGTTCGTGGCTGGCGTCTGCGACAAATCGGCGTTGGCGGTCAAACGCGGATTGCAGGCGCGCCAGCATTTCGTCGAACGTGCCCGCCAATTGGGCAAGTTCATCGCGCCCGCGCAGATTGATTCGGCGGCTCAAGTCGCTTTCACTGATCGTGTGCGCGGTCCGTGTGATGGCCTTGACGGGCCGCATGGCGCGGTCTGCCAACCATAAGCCGCCGAGGAAAGCGACCGCCAACATTCCAAGGCTGCCGAGTAGCAGCGAAAGCATCAGACGGCGAAGCTGGTTGTTCAGGCTGGACGGGCTTCCAACGATCAGAAACCCCAGCAGATGGTCGCCGCCAAGAACCGGCGTGATGATGAAAAGATAATCGCCCCTGGATTGCTGTCCATTGTTTGTGTATGAAATGCTTTGTTCGTAAACATTCAAATCGTGCCGCTGGCTTGCCGCAGAAACCAATTCGCTGATCAGCGTATTTGGATTGGACGGCGACACGCCCCAGCTCTGGATTGTCTGTCCATTCATGTCGGTCAGAATCATCAGGTCGCCGGATTGGAGCGGCGCGTTGCTGCCAGGCACATTGGTGGCAGACAGGGTAAGGTTTTGCCAGTCAGGATTGCGAAAGAAGGCTGTTACGCGCGCAAACTTCTCCTGCATTTGCCCAACCTCGTCAATTTGCAAGTCGCGCGCCTGTGCGAAATATATGAACGCGCTGAACGCTGCCAGGACAAACGCAAGAATCAGGACAAACCATAAAGTCAGCCGGAATCGAATGCTGTGGTAGAAAAGCGCCAGCGAATTAAAAAGGTTTTGGAACACCCGCTTCATTTACGCTCCGGGTCGTGGATGCGATAGCCTGCGCCGCGCACGGTCTCGATCAATTTCGTTGGATAAGGATCATCCACTTTTCGACGCAGGCGGCGAATATAAACATCCACAACATTCGACGCGATGGATTGATCGGAATCCCAAAGATGTGACACGACCATTTCGCGCGTGATCAACCGGTTCGTGTTACGCATCATATATTCGAGCAGGGAATATTCCTTGGCTGTCAGATCCAGCGGCTGCTCGCCGCGCCAGGCGTAATGGGTTGCCGGGTCAATCCGCAAATCGTCAATGACGAGGCTGCTGCCTTTGTCCGCTGAATCGCGCCGCAGCAAGGCTCGCAGGCGGGCGCGCAGTTCCTTGATCTCAAACGGCTTGACAAGATAATCATCCGCGCCGCTGTCGAGGCCGAGCACTTTATCGTCCAGACCGTCACGGGCGGTCAGCATCAGGATTGGCGTAGCCGTTTTCTGGTCCCGCAGCGAACGGCAAACCTCGATCCCATCCCGTTTCGGCAGCATCACATCCAGGATGATGATGTCGTAAGGCGTGATCAAAGCCATGTCCTCGCCTTCGACGCCATCATAAGCTGCGTCCACCGCGTAGCCGTCTTCCATCAAGGTCTTGCGTAGCGAATCGCTCAGACGGCGATTGTCCTCGATAATTAAAATTCGCATAGCGTCCTTCTCCCATTTTTTATTAATTGTAGCACCCGAACATGATTAGAAAATGACAGGGAAAATCTGTGTGATTTACGCCCCGATAACATGGCTGTAATCTTCCTGTAATCTTGGGTCGGTATACTTTCCGCAACCGGCTCGGAGGAGAGCATATGAAGAAACAAGTGATTGCTTTTGCCGCAGCTATGCTGATGACGGCCTGTGTGGGAGTTTCGATCCTCGCCATAGGCGGGTTTGCATTTTTTAACCCCAATGGCGTACAGGCCGCCAACTCGCCTTCTCAAACCGCGTCTGATCCGCCGCCGTCAAGTGTAAGCGCGGCTCAACAGTCACAGGACCAGGCGCAGATTCAACAATTGCAAAACCTGATCGCACAGTATCAGCAGCGCGAACAACAATACCAACAACGCGAACAGCAATACCAGCAGCAGCTCCAACAGGCTAATCAACAGGTTCAGCAGGCGCAGGCGCAAATGCAGCAGGTTCAAATGCTGTTGGCGGCTTTGCAGCAGCGCGGCATTATCACTGTCACCAATGACGGCCGGGTCTTTATCAATAGCGGAGGCGGTTTTAGTGGCGAGGGTGGGGAGGGCGGAGAGCCGTAGATCAACACCACCATACTGAATATCATTCCAAAGAAAGTGAGATGTAATGACTTTATTTAAACTTGGACTTCGCGTCTGGATAGCCTTAACGAGCATTGTCAGTTTCTTGGTTGGTTGGATCGCCTTGGCGCATTCGCCCAAGCCCGTTCAACCGACTTCCGTTTCAGTCTCGTCAGCGCCGGGCGTTTCGATAACGCCTTTGCCGACTCTTGCGCCGCTGTCGCCGTTGAACTTTTCCAATAACGGCGGTAATCTCCAGAGTCAATCGTTCTCGGTTCAGCCCGCACCCCAGCCGCAAGTTCAACCCCAGAATTTCTTCGCACCGCAGCCTTCGTTCAGGACTCGTGGATCGTAATGCAAACACTTGAATTCCGCGCCATGAGTACATCTGTGCTGATGGCGGCGGAGGGACATGATTGGGCGGTTGCCGGATTGCAGGAGACGCGCAAGTTCATCGAGCAATGCGAACTGCGCTTCAGCCGGTTCCTGCCTGATAGCGAACTTTCTCAACTGAACCGGAGCGCGGGGGATTGGTTTTCGGTTTCGGATGATTTGATGGACATGCTCGTCGAGTCGTTGAATTATTATAAAGAAACGGCCGGATTATTCGACCCATCCATCCTTCCGGATTTGAAACGCATTGGATACGACAAAAGCATCGACGCGATCCGCGCGGATGGCACGGCAATTGTTGAAACCGCGTCGCCGCGGGAAGTCAGGCCGGCTCTCGGTGAAATTGAATTTGACCAACGCGGGAGGCGGGTCCGCCTGCCGCGCGGCGTGGAAATTGACCTCGGCGGAATCGCCAAAGGCTGGATCGTTTTAAAGGCTGCAGAATTGCTCAACTCTTATGCGGCGATCTGCGCCGTCAGCGCGGGTGGGGATATTTGTTTTATCGGCGAACCGCTCGATGGTTCGAAATGGCGCGTGGAACTTGAAGACCCGCGCAACCCATCGCAATCGGTAGCCGTTTTGCATGTTGGGCAGAGCGCTGTTGTGACATCCTCCGTTGCCAAGCGCACGTGGAATCAAAATGGTCGGGCGCGGCATCATCTGATTGATCCGCGCACCGGCGAACCAGCTCAAACGGATTGGTTGAGCGTAACCGTCATTGGGCCGGATATTCTTGCCGCGGAAGTGTATGCCAAGACCATGCTGATCGGCGGCGAAGCGGAAGCCGCGCGCGTTGCCGCACGGCGGCCAGAGCTTGCTTTTATTACGGTTGACGCGCAGGGCAAATTATTTGGATCGCAGACCAGCAGGGAATATTTGAATGACTTCACCTACACCTATCACCAGGACTAGATCGAATTCGGGCGTTCACCAGTTCTTCAAGGTGTTGGGCATTTTCGTTTTTGTGGGCGCGGCTTTTGTCGGCGTGTTGACGCTCATCTGGTTCGCTCAGACTCCGGCAGGCGCGCCGATCGCCCAATCGCTTGCATCGCTGTTTGCGATGAACACGGTCCAGGCCTGGTGGTATATCACGCGCGCAGCCGGGCTGACATCGTATTTTCTGCTCTGGCTTTCGATGGTGTGGGGCATGGCCATTCCAAGCAGGTTCTTTTCTCCGAGCGTCGAAGGAACGTATTCCTACGATTTCCATGAATTTCTTTCCCTGCTGGGGCTCGGTTTTGTTGCCTTGCATGTCATCGTGCTGATGCTCGATCAGTTTCTCCCGTTCTCCATCTGGCAAATTCTCATTCCCTTTACCGATACCTATCGTCCGCTCTGGGTGGGACTGGGTATCATCGGCGCATATCTTTTTCTGCTCGTCACTGTAACGTTTTATATGCGCCGCAGCATTGGCACCCGGACGTTTCGCAGTATTCACATCCTGAGTTTGGTTGGTTATCTGGGCGCAACCCTGCACGGGCTTTATGGCGGAACCGACTCGGCGCTGCCGATCGCGCGTGTTCTTTATGTCGGATCGTTTCTCGTTGTGCTTTTTCTAACGGTTTACTGGCTTGTGGTCGGCGCGCTGGCAAAGCGCGAACAGGCCGCCGCGGTTGCGCGTGCGGCAATCGCGAAAGGCCAGGCCCAGCGACTTTCCCAAACTCGCAGATAATGCGGTTTTATTTCTGGATTGACCAGAAAAAAGTCCCCGAAATTTTCGGGGACTTTGTGTTTTGATTTGCCGATAACCTAATGAAGGATTTGGCTCAGGAATAATCGCGTCCGTTCTGAACGCGGATTGGCAAAGAATTCTTCAGGCGATGCCTGTTCAATGATTTGACCTTCGTCCACGAAGACAATTCGATTCGCGGCAGCGCGGGCGAATCCCATTTCGTGTGAGACGACGATCATGGTCATCTCGTGGGCAAGCTCCTTCATCACGTCGAGGACTTCACCGATCATTTCCGGATCGAGAGCGGATGTCGGTTCATCGAAAAGCATCAGGCTTGGTTTCATTGCCAGCGCACGCGCAATCGCGACGCGCTGCTGCTGCCCGCCGGATAACTGGTTTGGATATTTATCGTGTTTATCGGTCAGCCCAACGCGTGCCAGCAATCGTTTTCCATCTGCGCGCGCCTGCTCCTCCGGTATCTTTCGCACGCGCATCGGCGCCTCGATGAGGTTTTCCATTACAGTCAAGTGCGGGAACAAATTGAAATGCTGGAACACCATGCCGATCTCGGCGCGCTGGTGGGAAATGTTTCTCTCACTGTCTTCCACCAGTTTGCCGTTGCGTTCATGGTACCCGATCAGATGGCCGTTTACATATATATGCCCGCTGTTGATCTTTTCCAAATGATTGATGCAGCGCAGGAATGTGCTTTTGCCCGAACCGGACGGGCCAATGATGACCAACACTTCATTTTTGCGGACTTCAAGGTCAATGTCCTTCAACACATGAAGCGCGCCAAAATACTTGTTTACATTTTCGGCCTTAACAATGATGTTGCTGTCAGCCAGTTTTACGATGGGAGTGGTAGGGGTGATCATCAGCGCGCTCCTTTTCCGCTGGAACCGGAAAACAATCGTTGGACCATGCCCGGACCACGCTCCACGCCTTTGCGTTCACCAAGGCTGGCTTCGATCCGCGCCTGAACGAGTGACCAGATGGTGGTCAGCGCCAGATAGTACAAAGATGCCGCAATGAATAATTCAAAAGGTTTGAAGAGCCGCGCATTGACCTGGGTAAACCCGAAAAATAATTCACCTGCTGAGATGACTTCCATCAGCGAAGTCGTTTTCATCATGCTGTTGAATTCGTTGCCCAGCGGCGGGATGATAACTTTGGCGGCTTGCGGGAGAACAATGCGCTGCATGGCCAGGCCGTAGGTCATGCCAAGCGATTTGGCTGCTTCCATTTGCCCCGGATCAATTGCTTCGATGCCGGCGCGGACAATTTCAGCCATATAAGCGCCTTCGTTGACACCCAACGCAAGCGCACCTGCCTGAATCGCGCCGCTGATAACCAATGCTCCAAGTTTGATATCGGGAAAATCGTAAATGTGTGTGATGCCCAACCCGAAGAAGAGCAGCATCATTTGAACCAGCAGCGGCGTTCCGCGAAAATACCAGACATACACTTCGGCCAGCCAGCGAAAAAGCGGGAACTTGGACATCTTGCCGAGAGCTATAAACAACCCAAGCACAACGCCGAGCGCTTGCGCGACAATGCTGACCACGATGGTGACGATCAATCCGTTTCGGATTAAGGGGTCATGAAAGGCGGTGGGCGGCCAGATATATTGAAAGAATAGAGGCCAATCAAAATGATACATGAATACCTCTCCCGTTTGTTGATTTGGTGCAGGCCGGCCGAAGTCTCTGACCAGCCTGCACCAATGTTATTGCAACATATCGCCTGTATTCCGTTGTGCTTATTGAAGCGTTACCGCCCCAGATTGTAAACCATACTTGGTGAGGATCTTTAAGTATGTCCCATCAGCCATCATGCTCTGCAAAGCGGTCTTCACAGCCTGACCAAGCGGTGTGAGTGGAGCGTTGGTGCAATCGGCCTGACCGCACGGAACGCTAATGCCTTCCATTGCGGGTTCGATGATCTGGCCAACGACCTGGAATTGATCGGGGTGCTGAACCGTGTAATACGAAGCCACCGGCGAATCAGCAAAGTAAGCGGCCACCTTGCCAGCCTGCAACTGCTGCAGGGCGTCCGTATCTTTTTGTGTTACCACCACGTTGACTGGAGGTTTCCCGGCAGCGCTGCATTCGGCGGGCAAGCCTTTGCCTTTATAGTCGCCGGTTCCCTGCAAATAATCAGCTTCCGTTGTGCCGCTTTCAGCCGCAGCACTCTTTCCGCACAAGTCGGTCGGAGCATTGATGTTGTCCGGGTTGCCCTTGGCCACAACCATGGATTGTCCGGCCTGGAAGTAGGGGATCATGCTGACCTGCTTCTGGCGATCGGTGGTGATATTCTGGGCAGAAATGATGATGTCGCATTTGCCGCTGGTGACCGCCGCAATGATGGTGTCAAAGACACTGTTGACGACGACGCCCTGCAAGCCCAGGCGATTAGCGATCTCTAAGCCGATCTCGATATCTGAGCCGGTTGGGTTGCCATTGGCGTCAAAAAATTCCTGAGGAGGATACGGCAAATCAGAGCAGATCAGGAGTTTGCCTTTTTGCGCCAGAGCCGAGGGATCAACGGATGCTACCGGCGTTGGGGTTGGCGGCGCAGCTGTTGGCACAGCCGTGGGAGGCTGGGTAACGATCTCCGTCACAACGACTGTGACCGGCGGAGGCGGCGTGGGGGTTGGTCCGCATGCGGCCAGCAAAAGGCTGAGGAGGACCAGCGAGCTGAAAAGTACAAAAACCTTTTTCATCTTTCTCTCTCCTTTGTCAATTTGATTTCTTCAATCGATTCGGCGATTGTTGCTAATAAACCATAAAGCATAATCTAATTTTACACGAAGAGCGGAAACGCGTAATATATTGTAAGCAACTTCTTATCTTGTTTTGCCAAATGGACAGGCTGCTTCTTTATTTCATCTGGCCCCGCCAGAATGATAGCGTTCGATCAATGCTCGCGTGCGCGCGTCCTGCGGCGAATTGAAAACTTCAGCGGGCACACCCTGCTCGATGATTTCGCCATCGGCCATGACGACTACGCGGTCGGCCACTTCGCGCGCAAAGCCCATTTCGTGAGTCACGACCAGCATGGTCATGCCCACCTTCGCCAAATCCTTCATGACGTTCAGGACTTCGCCGATCAATTCCGGATCGAGAGCGGACGTTGGCTCATCGAAGAGCATGACCTTCGGCTCCATGGCCAGTGCCCGCGCAATTGCCACGCGCTGTTTCTGCCCGCCGGAAAGGCGCAGCGGATATTCATCTTTCTTGAACAACATTCCGACGCGATCCAGGTTGAACTCGGCAATCTTGACCGCTTCGGTTTTATCCATTTTCTTGACGGTGATCGGCCCTTCGATCACATTTTCAAGAGCCGACATGTGTGGGAAAAGATTGAACTCCTGAAACACCATGCCGGTTTGCAGGCGGATATCATGAACCGATTGCTTATAGTTCTTTATGCGGCTTTTGCCTTTTTCACCGATCTCAACTTTGACATTGTTGACTTCGATGGCGCCGTGTGACGGCTCTTCGAGAAAATTGATACAGCGCAGCAGCGTGCTCTTGCCTGAGCCGCTGCGCCCGATAATGCAGACCACCTCGCGTTCGTGAACGTTCAACGAAATTTCGCGCAGGACATGCAGCATCCCAAACCATTTATGGAGGTCGGATACGCGTACGATTGATTCAGCGCTCATACGCTTTTGCCATCCGTTTCTCCAGCCGGCCCTGAAGCCAGGACGAGATGATCGTCAATATCCAATACGCCGCGGCTGCGACCAGGAACATTTCCATGTATTTGCTGTCGCGGCGCGCGTAACGATTCGCAAGATAAGTGATTTCCCACACACCCATGACCGAGACCAGTGCCGAATCTTTTTGCATGGCAATGAACTGGTTGCCTACGTCCGGGATGATGATGCGGATCGCCTGCGGAAGAATCACACGCCGCATCACCTGCCACTGCGTCATGCCGAGCGCGATGGCGGCTTCGCGCTGCCCGTGGCTGATGGATTGAAGTCCGGCTCGGAAGATTTCGGTCATGTACGCGCCGTAGTTCAGGCTCAAGGCAAGAATACCAGCAGGGATCGCGTCCAGTATGAACATTCTGCCGATGGTGGGAAAACCTGATTCCGTGAGTTGCTGCCCGATCTGCGGAAGACCGAGATAAATTACGTAAATCTGGATCAACAACGGCGTCCCACGCAGAAGCGACACATAAAACCCGGAAATGCCTTGCGCTACCGCGCTCGATGACAAGCGTGCTATGGAACCCATCAACGCGATTGCAGTTGCGATCAGGATGGATACAAATGACACATAAATGGTCGTCCATGCGCCTTGAAGGATGATGTTGTAGTGCTGCAGCATGTAGCCTGGTTCAATGCGTATCAACAACAAACCGCCAGTCAGCACTGCGACCAATGCGACCCAAACCCCCGCGATCTTGATTTGCTGGATTATTTTATTCCGCCGCTGAAGGGCAACCAGGGCAATTCCCATTTCCTGGTTGAGGTCAGGTTGTGTAAGAGACTCACTAGCCATGATAGATGAATGACAAAAAGGAAACGGTGGGGCAGTTCGCCCCACCGTTTATGCGGAGATTTACTTTCCGAATGCGGACGCGTCGAATGTTGCGGCGCTTGTCGTTAAATCTGTGCCGTAATATTGCATCGAAAGTTTGGTGAGCGTGCCGTCTTTATGGAGTCCCGAAACAATTTCGGATACTTTCGCGATGAAGGAATGCGGGTCGAGCGGCGAATTCCGATCAAAGGCCGGGGCGAGATATTCGTAGAACAGCGGATCGCCCAACTGTTTGAGCGGCTTGCCGTCTTTGATGGCTTGCTGGCCGGTGGGCTGCGCGGTCAGAACCGCGTCCAGGCGCACACCGTCGCCCAGTGAGAGGTCTTCCAGCGCGGTGCTGTCGGTATCGTAGGTTTTGATATCTGCGTTCTTGATGACGAAGTTGATTGTCTCACCCGGGATGACCAGTGTGCCATTGAGGTAGCTTTCGTATGTGCATGAACCGCATGAGCCTATCTTCTTTCCACTCAGGTCAGACGGTTGTTGATACGTTGTGTTGTCTTTGTAGACAAATAATGCGGCTGGCGTCGTGTAATAGGGTTGGGCAAAGTAGAGCAGCTTGGCGCGTTCGGGCGTAATGCTCATGGAACCAACGCTGATATCCCAACGGCCTGCCCAGTTTCCAGCTGTGATCAATGTCCAATCGGGCGTGACGAAGCAAGGCTCGACACCCAATCCTTTGGCGATGGCGGCAGCGACATCAATGTCGAAACCTTCGAGTTCGCCAAGCGTCTTTTGATCTGCCGCGCACTTTGTCCCCGGTGTACGCTGCGGATTTGCCTTGAGCGCGGATTGCGGCGGATACGCCGGATCGGTCGAGATGACCAAAGTTCCGCGCGTTTGAATTGTTGCCAACAAATCAGGCGCTGTGGTTGGCGCTTGTGTGGCGGGAGCTTGAACGGCGGGCGCTTGCGTTACCGCTGGCGCCTGGGTTGGAGCGGCTGTCGGCGCGGCCCCTCCGCCGCAGGCCGTTAATAACATTGCACCTGCAAACACCACGAGCACAACCGCATTGAGTTTCTTCATGACATTCTCCTCTGATCAAGTTTTATGTTGTTGGAATTTTGTCGAGAAGGAGTGATGAATGAATCGGAGTAACATCCTCCTTTCCCTTGGACGAAGAACTATTTTTATAAGCATAGACCATGTTGACGAATTGTGCAAGAGGCAGGCAGGTTAAATTTTTGCTGGCAGTCAAGGAGTTGGCGATATTTATGAAATTCGCTAATTCGAGCTGAACATCATTGCTTGATAATGTAACCTGATTTTTCTTCATCGCATCTCTGCAGTGAACAAATCAAAAATTGGAAGTGGTAAAATCCATTCATTCGATGAACGGAGGCTTTCATGTCTGTCAAATTTCCGTCTGCTGAATGGCTGGATGCGCTGCAGGCAAAGCTGAATGACGATGCGCGTTACAATGAAGTGGCAAAGCATTGGGAAGGCGATTTGATTTTTGATATTCAACCGGCTGGTAATTTGGCCCAACCTTTGCTTATGTACCTCGATCTCTGGCATGGAAAATGCCGCGGTGTTGAATATGCGCCTGATGCGAAGAAATATGCAAAGCCAACATTTATTTTGCATTCGCCATACAATAACTTCACTTCCATTCTGCTTGGAAAACTCGACCCCATGACCGCCATGATGACCAGCAAGCTAAAAGTCGAAGGAAGTCTCGGGTATATGATGCGAAACGTCCCGACAGTTTTGGACTTTGTCCGCTGTTGCCGCGAGATCACGACGGAGATACTTTAATCGTCGGCAAGTTCGAATGTTAAAAAGTTGGCAGGTTAACTTGCCAGCCTTCAGGCTTGCAAACCTTCCAATCTTCAAACTCTATAACCTGCAACTTGAAAACTCACTATGCAGCCCATTCTCAAAATTGATTTGACAACTGGCAAGACGGAAGAATATAAAATTCCGGAGGAATTGGAAAGAGCTTTCCTTGGCGGCGCGTCATTGGCGGCGCGCTTGCTTTATCCGTACCTGACGAAAGAGTTGGATCCATTTTCGGCAGGTGCGCCATTGCTTTTCATGAACGGCCCGCTGACGGGAACATCTGGCCCGACGGTTGGCCGCTTCGTTGTCTGCGGAAAGGGGCCGGCCACCGGTTTATGGGCTGAATCCAACTGCGGAGGCTTTTGGGGGCCCGAACTTCGCTTCGCGGGATACGATGGTTTGTGGATCACGGGAAAAGCGTCAGTGCCGGTTTATCTTTGGATTCAGGATGGCCGCTTCGAGGTCCGGGATGCGGCGCATTTGTGGGGCAGGGATACTTACGAGACGCAGGAAATCGTCAAGCAGGAAGTTGGCCGCACGAACGCGCACGTCGCGGTTGTCGGTCCCGCGGCGGAAAATGGTGTCTTGTTCGCAGGTATTTATTGTGATCATGGCCGCACCGCAGGTCGCACTGGACTCGGCGCGGTGATGGCTTCGAAAAATCTCAAAGCGATTGCGGTGCATGGTAAGCGGGCGCTGCCGCTCGTTCATTCGGGACGATACAGCGGATTGCGCTCCGAATCAAATCGCACGTTGAAGCAGGATAACGAATCGCGCGTCCTGCATGAATTGGGCACGGCGGGCGCGGCGAATTATTCTGAATATCTCGGCGCGATGCCCGCCAAGTATTACCACCAGGGCGGGTTTGAATCGGTTGATAGCATCTCTGGCGCGATGATGACGGAAAAAATTTTGGCCGGGCAAAGCGCCTGTCATGCCTGCGTCATCGCCTGCGGGCGCGTCGTCCGGCTTGAAGATGGCGCTCGGCGCAAAGGTCCCGAATATGAAACGGTTGTGTCATTTGGCCCAAATCTTTTGATTGACGATCTGGCTGAGATCACGCGGCTTGGTGAATTGTGTGATCGCTACGGCATGGACACGATCAGCACCGGCAACACGATTGGCCTGGTGTTTTATCTTTTCGAAAAAGGAATCATCACCACAAAGGATACTGGCGGCTTGGAACTCAAATGGGGCGATGCGGTTGCTGTCCGCCAGTTGGTGCGGATGACTGCGCGTCGCGACGGCATCGGCGAATGGATCGCGCAAGGTTCGCGTCGGCTTGGAAAACATTTTGGCGCGGAAGAAGAAGCCGTGCAGGTGAATGGACTTGAAGTCGCGTATCATGATCCGCGCGGCGTTTCAGGCATGGCGCTTTCGTATGCCACGTCGCCGCGCGGCGCGTGCCATAACCAGTCGGATTATTTCTTTGTGGATTGGGGACACATCACGCCGGAGATTGGCATCGAATATTTCCCGCGTCACGGCGATGGAGCCAAAGCCGCGAATGTTGCCCGTCATCAAAACTGGCGGACGGTTTACAACTCGATGGTAATGTGCATCTTCGCAAACATCGCACCGCAGACGCAGGTTGATTTGGTCAATGCCGCTTGTGGCTACGATTGGACGATTGACGAAATGATGAAAGTCGGCGAGCGCGGCTGGAACATCAAGCGCGCTATCAACAATCGCCTGGGCCTGACTGCCGCCAATGATAAATTGCCGAAGGCATTGCTTGAGCCGTTGTCAACCGGCGGGACGGAAGGCTATGTGCCTGATATTCAAGGAATGCTCTACGCGTATTACGATGCCCGCGGCTGGGATGAAAAAACGGGTTATCCAACAAAAGAAAAACTTCTTTCGCTTGGGTTAGATGATGTTGCAAAAGATTTGTGGGACTGATATGCGGCAGTGGCAATGCTTGCTGCGCCACTATAAGTTTTGGAGGAACAATGAAATTTGTCACTGTTTCTGAAATGAAAGCCATCGAAAAAGAAGCCGATGCCAGCGGCTTGACGTATGATCAAATGATGGAGAACGCCGGGCAGGGATTGGCGGAAGTCGTCCAGGATTTGCCCATCGAAGAAGATGACCGCGAAGTGTTTGGCCTGGTCGGTTCTGGAAACAACGGCGGCGATACGTTGGTCGCTTTGTCGCATCTCGCCGCAGATGGATGGATCGCGCGCGCATATTTGATCAAGCGAAAGAATGATGAACTGGTCAAGCGCTTGGCAGATGCCGGAGGCGAAATCCTTTTTGCGGATGAAGACAAAGATTTCCAAAACCTGAATGCGTTCATTCAAACCGCGTCGGTTGTTTTGGATGGTGTGCTTGGCACGGGAATCAAATTGCCGTTGAAGTCCGATGTTGCCAGTGTTCTTGCTGCAGCGCAATCCATTCTTGACGAGTCCGAGAATGAGCCGTTTGTGGTCGCGGTGGATTGCCCATCGGGAATTGACTGCGATACTGGCGAAGCCGCAGCAGAATGTATCGCGGCGGATTTAACGGTCACGATGGCGGCGGTCAAACAGGGATTGCTCAAACTGCCTGCCTACGAATTGGTCGGTGAATTACAAGTTGTTGATATTGGCTTGCCCGAAGACTTATCTTCGCTGAAATCTATTCAAACAGAAGTTGCTGAGGAAATAATGGTTTCCGCGATGCTGCCGGAGCGCCCGCTTGATTCGCACAAAGGTACGTTCGGCACCGCGCTCATCGTCGCGGGATCGGTCAATTACACGGGAGCCGCCTTATTGTCCGGGCAGGCTGCGTATCGCGTCGGCGCGGGACTGGTAACGTTGGCCATCCCATCCCAATTGCATGATACGCTGGCGGGTCAATTCCCCGAAGCAACGTGGATTCTGCTTCACAACGAAATGGGCGTGATCTCGCGCGACGCCGTGGAAGTTTTAAATAAAAATCTGGAACGCGCCACAGCCGTGTTGATCGGTCCGGGATTCGGTTTGGAAGAGACCACCAAAGAATTTATCGAAAATTTTCTAACGGGAAAATCCCTGCCGAAGAAGGCAACTTCGCATATCGGTTTCGTGCATGAAGAAAACGAAAAGAAGGAAAAACTGGAAAGCAAATTGCCGCCAATGGTTTTTGACGCGGACGGTTTGAAACTGCTCGCCAGAATCAAAGACTGGCATAAGTTATTACCCGCACCCGCAGTGCTGACCCCGCATCCCGGTGAGATGTCAGTGTTGACCGGTTTGCCGCGCGATGAGATTCAAAATGATCGAATTGCAGTCGCAAAAAAGTTTGCAAAAGAATGGGGACACGTGATCGTACTCAAGGGTGCGTTTACGATTGTCGCCGCGCCCGATGGGCGGATCACAATGATTCCGGTTGCGTCTCCAGCTTTGGCGCGCGCTGGAACGGGTGATGTTCTTGCGGGATTAATTGTCGGCTTGCGCGCCCAGGGCGCGGAGGCGTTCGACGCCGCGGTCGCCGGCGCGTGGATTCACGCTCAAGCCGGTCTTTACGCTGCTGACGATTTGGGAACCACCGCGTCCGTGCTGGCAGGCGATGTGCTGAATTCGATCCCAGATGTGCTTAGCGATTTGGGGTAAAGAACAAAATTAAATAAAAGTAGGGGCACAGCGTCGCTGTGCCCCTACAATGTTTTAAATTTCTCAACTCTTCAAAAATTCTTCGACGGCTTCTTTGCTGATGCGATACGCGTTGCCAAGTTTCTTGGCTTTCAGCGAACCATCCTGAATGGCTGCCATCACATCTTCCTCGGAAACTTTCAAGAAGCCAGCCGCTTCGGACGGGGTCATCACCTCGGGCATTTCTCCGCCGCCGGAAGGTTTCGGAGCCGTTCCGCCTTGCGCGGTATTCTGCATCCCGCCTTGAAGCGCCTGTCCCATCAAATTGCCGATGCCCATTCCAGCACCGATGCCAGCCGTCAGGCCCGCACCGCCGCTCGGATTGGATGCCGCGTCGCGCATGGCATCTGCCGCTTGCAGCTGGGTATATGTTGCCATATCGAGCATGCCCATGTCACGCAATTCCTGAGCAGACTTGTCAGATGGCTTCAAGTTGCCGACATAGAATGTCTTGAGCATCATGCCGAGCGCGGCAAAATCGTCCTGCGCTTTCGCTCGGACGCCTGCGCCGATCTCTTCGGTGAGTCCGATCATTTCCGGGACGGAATGCTTCGCGCCCGTCTCGCCGAGGATGTCCTGCAGTTTGGATAACAGCATCGTGCGAAGACGATCTTCAATGTCGGATGTGCGGAAGGTTCCCTGCGTGCCGACGATCTTGGTCACGAACATCTGCGGATCGGTGATCTGGAATGAATATGTACCGAAACCTTGCAGGAGCGCTACGCCGAGTCCCATGCCAGGATTTCGGACGATGATCGGTTGCGGCGTACCCCATTTTTTGTTGGCCCATTCCTTCATTGAGACGAAATACACTTCGGCGGGGAAGGGCGTCCGATCGTTAAATGCCTTGCCAATCCAGTTGATCAGCAGTGGTACGTTGGCGGTCGTGATGGTATGGCGTCCGGCCTTGAAAACATCCAGCGCATTCCCGTCGCGGAAGAAGACTGCTGACTGTGCTTCGCGCACGATCACCTGCGAGCCAATGCGGTAATCGCCAATCGAACTGTCATCAGGGAAACGATGGACAAGCTCATCGGTCATTTCATTTGGATATTCAATGACATCAAAAATTCTGGCCATTTTTTCTCACTCCTTTGAATGATCTATAACAAATTATAGTCCATGGGCTTTGTCAGGACAAGCAACCCATTTGTCTTATTCTTATACGGATAACCCGGCTCGTCGTTGCGAGAGCGCCCTGGGCAGAGCATGGCAAAGTTGAAGGATTTCCCGAAGCCATCTCCTCTCTCACGGTTTGGTTATCCTTTCATCGGCTTCCCGCTGCCTTTGTCGCGGATCATCAGGATTTCCGCCATGATGCTGACCGCGATCTCCTCGGGCGTTTCGGCCTGCAATTCGAGTCCCATCGGTGAGTGAACGCGGGCGATTTTTTCCTCGGGCACGCCGCGGGCTTTCAGTTCCTTGACCGTGGTTGCCCAACGGCGTTTTGACCCGATCACGCCGATGTACGCCGCGGGCGAATCGAGCAATGGGCCGAGTCCCACCGCGTCAACGGATGAGCCGCGCGTGGTCAGAACAAAGAACGTTCGCCTGTTGACCTTGAATTGGCTGGGTAGTTCTTCCATCGCGACAGGGTAATACGCGTCGGCGTCCGGGACGGTTTGTGGATTGCAGAATTCGACTCTGTCATCGCTGACGGCGACGCTGAATCCGAGCCATTTCGCGAGATGAGCGACTGCTTTGCCAACGTGCCCCGCACCGACGACAACGACTGACGGGGCCGGAAGAATTGGTTCCACAAACACCTCCACCTGACCGCCGCATACGCCGGGGTCGCCGCGTGACGGATCTGACATGTTGTAATGAAGAAGGCGCGGTTTGCCTTCAGAGATTGCCGTCCTTGCTTCATCCATAACGCGATGCTCAAGGTCGCCGCCGCCAACGGTGCCGATGAATTTTCCGTCGGGATAAACAAGCATCTTGCTGCCCACATGCCGCGGCGTCGAGCCTTCACTTTTTACAACGGTGCATAGCGCGGCGCTGTCATTATTCTTTTCGATTTCAGCCAATGCCTGATAGATTGCGTCCATGTTTTCTCTGTGATGATTTTATCCGATTTTCATCTTTATCGCGCTGAGCGGTACGAACGAAGTCGAAGCGCGCTTGATATGATGCTTTGACTTCGCAGCGCTAAAAGTGCCGCTTCGCTCAGTGCGATCATTACCATCCCCATTCGGGCTGCCAATCGGGTTCAGAATCTTTGGTCAACTGGCGCGTGCTGTGACCGTCCGCGCGCATAATATAAAGATTGGCGTCGGTGCTGTTGCGAATGGAATTGTAAACAATGTACTGGGCGTCGGGCGAATAAAATGCCGAAGCGCTGTTGCCGTCGAATGTCAGTTGAGTGACCGCGCCGTTCGTGAGATCGAGGCGAAAGATTCGGCGCCCGTCCACAGGTCCGGCAAAGATCAGAAGACTTTTGCCGTCCGGCGACCAGGCGAGGCTTCCGCCGATGTCTGACCTGCCTTGTGTGATTTGCTGCGCGGAGTTTGGATTCTTGACATCGAGCAGAAAAATTTGATAAGCAAATTGGGCGTCAACAGCCATTGCGAATGCAATGGTGCGACCATCCGGCGACCAGGCCGCGCTGACAATATCCTTCGGCCCCGCATAAAGTTGGTGTGGATTTCGTCCCGACTTGTCCATCAGCCACAATGCGGACGGCGCGTCTCCGACGCGGTTGACAAAGACGATTTGTTTTCCGTCTGGCGAAAAACTCGGTGACACAACATTGCCGATGTAATAGGTCAATTGGCTTATTTTTAATGTCGCCAAATCCAGCTCGAACAGATCGAAACTGCCGTTGTGATTTGCCGCGTACACGACGGTGCTGCCGTCAGGTGACAGCGCCGGATAATATGAATTGGTTGTATCGTTCGTCAATTGACGGAAGCCTGTGCCGTCTGCGTTGATTATACAGATTTGGTTATTGCTGCCGCGCGTACAGGTGAAGACGATATGGCCGCCGTGAACATCGGTTGGGCGCGGCAGAGGTGTGGCAGTAGCTGTCGGCGGCGGTACGGTGATGTTCTGCGGGTTGATGTTGGTAATTTGCTCGATGGGATTAATCAGCGAGAACGCGAGAATGATGAGCGCCAGGATGATCAAGCTGATTGGCAGAAAGGGCGGGCGGCGCTTCTCGCGAAATAAATATCCCTTATGCTTGCCGGATGTGTATTTTCCATCCAAGACGGGCGGCATGACAAACCCTTTTGGTTCATGCGGTAAGGATTGCAGCAGATTCTTGATTTATCTGCGCCCCCGAATCATAACATGGTTACATTGTGTTATTTAAGCGATAAAGTGTTGTAGTAGGCGAAGATCAAGCCGCTTGTATGAATACCGATTTGGAGGAAGGCAGGCATCATTTTGCCCGGCTCCATTGGTTTTCTCCAATCGAAAAAATAATTGTCGCCTTTGTTCCCGCTATTGTCATTCAGATTTGGAAGCAAAGAATCAAAACCCGGCGTTATTGTGTTTGCAATTTTCAGCGCTCTTGCTTTAAGTTCATCTGCTGGCAAGACCAGCGCGTTCGTTGGGATCGAAGCCAACAAAGCTCTTGCGTCCATCTCGACTACGGTGTTCGTGATCGGCTCGACTGAGAATTTTCGTCCCTGGCTGTCCGCATACAATGCGACAGGCAGGTCGCCGCTGGGTGAATTTGCCATGTGATCCATGCCCGTTGATTCCAAAGGCAGATTAGGCAAACCCAATACTGCACGAAAATTATTAATGGCGGCTACTTGAGGATTCTCCGCGAGTTGCGTTGTGGAGACAGGTTTGTTTGCACAGGCGGTCAATGTTCCTGCCAGAATCATGACAAGAGCCAGATATTTCAATTGGCCGTTGTTTTTCATTTTGCATTCTCCAGCTTCTTTGTGCTTGTGAAATTATCTCTCCAATAATCCAAGCACAACCGGCAACAATTGTTTCTTTCTTGAAACAACCCCGGGTGCATCGCGAGTGCCGTCAGGTAAAGGCAGGTAGGGGAGATCGTCCAGAATTGGCGGAGCACTGCCGGACAAAAGCAACCGGCTCGAACCGCCGACGATGTCGGTGATGAGCAGCATGGCAAAGTCGAGGCCGCGCTTGTCGCGCAGACTGTCGAGGGCGGAATAGATTGGTTTTAGGTGTTCGGTCAATTGCAGCAAGTCGGTGACTTCAGCCTGCGCCACCGCGAATTTGAATCCGCCTGCTTCATAGGATTTGATGTCGGTGCTGACCACGTCTTTCGGATCGCGGTTCGAGAGTCCCGCGCCCGCGGCTAAAACCGCTTTGCCATACGATTCAATCGTCTCGCCTTCGAGCGGACTTCCGCCAACGAACGCCCAGCGCGCTAATCGCTGCGCGGCGTCTTTGTCGCGCATTGTCGTGGTGGGAGAAGTCAAAATAAGGGTATCCGATAGAAGTCCCGCGAGAAGCGCGCCAGCTAACGCGGGCGGCATGGAGAGTCCGGCTTCAGCAGTCAATTCTGAAACGAGTGTGGATGTCGAACCCACGACATCCACTGTGAATCGAATTGGCTGATGCGTGGATGAATTGCCAAGCCGGTGATGATCGAGAATCTCGAGCAAATCTGCTTCGTCGAGCGCGGCGATGGCCTGGCGCGGTTCATTGTGATCCACAAGAATAATTTTCAAGCGCGGCGGGCTGAGCGCTTCGCGCTGGTGTGCGATGCCGAGATAATGTCCGCTTTCATCAACAACCCAGTAATCGTTGTATTCATCGCGTAAAATTTTGTTGAGCGAATCGCGGATCTTCGCATTGGCCGCATATTTTGGGACGGTGGTATCGGCGGCCTCGCGGCAGCTGACCGACATCATCTCGCGCACGGTCGCATCGCCGGGGCGCGGGCCAAGCGTCTCTGTGAAATATTTGAAAAGACTCAAGCCGTTGATAAGCCCGTACGGTTTGCCGTCCTCGTTGACCACGGGCGCGATTCCGCCTGTGCGTGACGCCAGCGCCCATGCGGCGCCAAGCTGGCTTTCGGGCCGGATGGTATCAAGTCGCTGCATGATGGATTCGAAGCGCGGCGACGCGTCTGTGAGGAGAATTGGCGGCTCGAGCTCCAGACGCTTCAAGACCCACGATGTTTGCGGGTTGATCGCGCCTGCACGCGCGGCCACTGCTGGAGCTTTATCGCGCTCGCGCAAAAGCCAGGCATAGCCCAGCGCTGAAGCAATTGCGTCGGTATCGGGGTTGACGTGACCGATGATAAAGATTTGATCTTGCATAGTGATATTGTATCAAAAGACCTGACGAATCAAAACTCGTCAGGTCTTTGGGGAGTGCCTATCTTGCAAGGCATGAACGTGGGACTCTTTGCTCCCTGTGGTCGCTCACATCATCCCGATGTCCTTCGGGAGAATGACATTGCGTTTCTGATGTTGTCTACTCCCGGTCTTTAAATTTATTTCGCTTTCAGGGCCTTCCAAACTTTTTCAGGCGTGATTGGATTGTCGTCAATGTTCACTCCAACAGCATCCAGAACAGCATTCCCAACCGCGGGCGCGACGCCGTCCATCGGGATTTCCGCTACGGCTTTGACTCCGAATGGATGACTCGGCTCGAACGTTTCCACAAAGATGGTTTCAAGTTCGGGCATCTCGTCCGCGCGGAAGATGTGATAATGATCGAGGTCGCGTTCGATGGCGCTGCCTTTTTCATCGTAGCGCATTTCCTCGCAGACCGCATACCCCAAAGCCTGAGTCATGCCGCCTTCGATTTGACCAGATGCAGTCAACGGATTCACGATCACGCCCGAGTCAACGGCCATGACAAGTTTATCAACCGTGACTACTCCAGTCTCCGAATCCACGGTGACTTCGGCAAATTGCGCGGCAAATGGCGGCGGCGATGACGGTGATACGTATGAGCCAACGCCCGTGATCTGTTCCTGATCGTTGCGATGCAAAGTATCCAAGGCAATTTCAGCAAGCGATACAGATTTTCCATTTGGCGCATGTGCCTGTTTATCGAATAATCGAATCTTGGAATGGTCGCTTTCGCCCAGCATCTTTGCCGCGCGGATTTTGATTCGTTCCGCGGCCATCTCGGCGGCTTTGACCGCCGCTGCGCCGGAGATGTAAGTTGTTGAGGATGCGTATGCGCCTTTATCGAACGGCGTGAAGTCTGTGTCGGACGAGTATGTGATGATGTCGTCGAGCGGAACGCCGAGTACTTCCGCCACCATCTGTGCGATGACCGTGTCCGACCCGGTGCCCAAATCCGTCGCACCGACTTGCAGATTGAACGAGCCGTCGTCGTTCATCTTGACCGAGGCGCCGCCCATATCCAAATAGGGAATCGCCGTGCCTTGCATGACAAGCGCGACGCCGATGCCTTTTCGGTATCGTTCTTCTTTCATCTTTTCCTCTTTCTTTTCATCGAAAGAAGACGGGAGGAAAGAATGCCATTTCTCATTTCCGTATTTATCATCCCACCCAATCGCGGCCTTGCCCTGCGCCACGCATTGCTCGAGGCCGACCGTGTGAATGATCTCTGGTCGCGGTTCGCGGCCTTCATTCCACGCGGTCGAGAATGGATGATATTCACCGGCGTGAATCGTGTTCTTCAATCGGAACTCAATCGGATCAAATCCCATCGCCCGCGCGATCTTTTCCATGTGGCGCTCGACGGGCCAATAACCTTGCGGCACGCCGTAACCGCGGAACGCGCCCGCGGGAGGCGTGTTGGTGTAAACAATATCGGCGTAAAAACGAATATTTGGCGATTTGCGATATTCGCCGTCGCCAACGTATAAAGCCATGGATTTGTGCCCGGTGTTTCCTGTGACAGTCAGCGCGTGACAGCCGTACGCGCCGGTATCAGACAACGCATACATTTCGTTGGCCGTGATCGTTCCATCTTTTCTTACACCGGTTCTCATCTTGATCTTCATCGGATGCCGCGAGCGCGCTGCGATGAATTCTTCTTCGCGCGTATATTCGTAAATCACCGGCCGCTTGGTGGCAATCGTCAAATGAGCGGCAACATCTTCGATCAGCACCTCCTGCTTGCCGCCGAAGCCGCCGCCGATGCGCGGTTTGATGACGCGGATTCGTTTGACGGGCAAATCCAAAACGGGTGCGAGCATGCGTCGCACGTGGAACGGAACTTGCGTCGAAGTACGAATCACGAGCCGGTCATCTTCATCCCAATATGTCACAACCACATGCGGCTCGATCGAAACCTGCTGGACTTTCGGCACTTCGTATTCAGCTTCGAAAATTTGATCCGCGGCTTTGAATCCTTTTTCAACGTTGCCGATGTCAATGCGGATTTTGGCGGCGAGGTTCCGGCTTGGATCTGAATCCGCAAAGTTGACATATTCCGGCTCGTCATGGATTCGTATCGCGCCCGGCTTCATCGCCTCGGATGAATCCAGAATCGCGGGCAACGGTTCATACTCGACCTCGATCAGGCTTAGCGCTTTTTCAGCGATCTCCACCGTTTCCGCCGCGACGAATGCCACGCGGTCGCCAACGAAGCGCACTTTGTTATCCAGCGAGAATGTGTCAAGCGGCCCTGGTATCGGATCCGACTGCCCGGCGGTGGACCAAACGACGCGCGGGATATCCTGCCATGTCAGCACGGCGGCAACACCGGGCAATGCTTTGGCTTTGCTCGTGTCAATCTTTTTGATGCGTGCGTGTGCATATGGGCTGTGCAAAACTTTTGCAACCAACATGGCGCGCTTTTCGATGTCTGCCGTGAAAGCCGGTTTGCCTTGGACAAGTTTGACAGCATCCACCTTCTTTTCGGGTTTGCCGACAACGTTCCACGCTTGCGTCTGCGGCGTGACAACAACCTTTGGCTTGGTCAAGATGTTAGCAAATTGATCGCTTGGCGATTCCGAAGTTTCAGGATTTGATTCTGGCGGATTCCCAAAATCCCAATTAACCGAATCCCAGTTGACGGGTTCGTCGCCGCGCATAATGGCTGCCGCGCGCAAAACTGCCTGAACAGGTTTTAGATATCCTGTGCAACGACACAACACGCCAGAGATCGCTTCGCGAACTTCCTCTTCAGTTGGATTCGGATTTTTGTCGAGTAACGTTTTCGCGGCGAGGATTTGCGCGGGCGTGCAATATCCGCATTGGATCGCGCCTGATTCAACGAAAGCTTGTTGAAGCGGATGCAAGCCCTCGGTTTTCTTCCAACCCTGGTCGGGATGTTCGCCGAGCGCTTCAATCGTGACAATGTTATGACCTTCAGCTTGTGCGGCCAGCAGCGATCCCGCGTTGACCGGTTTGCCGTCGAGCAAAACGGTGTCGGCTCCGGTTAAACCACTTTCGTCGCCAAATTTGATTCCATAGTAACCGAGTCGGCGGATGACGGAAAAAAGAGTTTCGCCAGGCGCAGCTTCGATTTCATGCAAGACAGAATTGATTTTCAATTGGAGATTCATTTTGGCTCCTAAATTTAATGGCAGGTGATGATGATATTGGGTCGCGCATTGGGCGGACCCGCAACCGGCGCAAAAGTTGTTTTGTCAGGATACGAAATGCGCTGCTGTTTGCAATCGGAAACCAGGTTGCCGAGCGGCGGCAGAAAATCTACGATAATGGCGCTGGTGGTCGGCGCGTGGATCAATGTGTTAATCTGTGCTTCGATGGCTGTCCATTCCGGCATCGGATATAAATTGCCTTCGCCGCGAATTTCTGACATTGCCATCTCATTATAATAAGGTGTCTTCCCGGCGTACAAGTTTAGATAATTCGTGTCAGGTGCCAGTACATCGTTGGGATAATTTTTGATTCGGGCAACCAGCGCGTCGCCGGTTGCTTTATCCTGCTGCGTTGGAATTGTACGCGTTTGGATAAAAGCGGGCACGAGAAAAGCGAATTGCGCTGATAATAAAATCCATTCCAGTGTCATCAATGCCGCACCGAGTTTTTGCAGTTTGGACTGTTGAATGATTTCCAGAAGCCATCCGGCTTCCAACCCGACGAGCACGGCAACGCCTAAATACGTTGAGACATAAACATTTGGCCCGGAGAATGCATTCAAGCGTCCGATGACGCTGGTCGCAATCAACGCGCCGGTCATTACCAAATAATAACGATGGTCGCGGTCTGCGAGTGTTTTGCGCGGCGAAAGAATGAATGGAAGAAATCCCGCGATCAACAAAATTTGAATCGGCGTAAATTGGCCGATCAATACACTGATAATTCTGCCCAACTCAAAGCTGAACGCGTGAGCGCGTGGTATGGCGAAGAGATAATAATTGACCCAGCCCGCGCTGTCGAGCCAGAAAATACTGTAAACGATTCCGGTTGAAATAACGAAGGAAAACGCCAGCCAGAACGCGCGACGCCAGTTGAAAATCAGAAGATAAACGATTGCGGCGAGAGCGACTCCCAGCGCACTTTGCTTGGTCATGAATCCCAGACCGAAAACGATGCCGGCAAGCAGAGCCGTGATCGGTGCGGCTTCGCGGTCCTGCTCGCGGGCAAGATAAATCCCCAGTATGGATAAAGCCGCGGCCAGCATGTCGACGCGGGCGATGTCGAACCATTGTCCGGTCAGCACGAACGCCGACGCAAAACATCCGATGGCGAGCAATCCGGCAAATTTGTTTTTTGTCTTTGAATGAACTGCCGCGTAAAGAACGACCGCGCAAACCACCGATGACAAAAAAGAGACCAGGCGCAATGCGCCGAATCCGATGCCGATGATTTTTGCAATGCCAGCCGAAATATAAAAATATAACGGTGGGTAAATCAGCGGAACAAAATAAATGGACGGCGGCGCGAACAAAATCCTGCCCTCGAGAATATGATTGACTTCGACCAGCGACGCGCCTTCCATCCATTCGAGCTGGTATGGATAAAACATTCGTGAGAGAATGATGAAAAGATCAATCGCAACGAACGCCGCGCAGAAAAGAATAACCAAAGCCCTGAATATTCTTTCTGCCCAATTTGAAATCGTTGATGTCGGCTGCGGTGCTGCGGTTGTCATAAAATCTCAATCAGAAACTTTCGATTTCCTTCGGCCATTGACAAATGTAATCAACGACGTTGCGCCGGTCAAAAGCAAACCGACAACGGCAACGATCAATGCTTGCAGCAATGATAAAAAGCCGAGGAACATGCTCGCCATTTCGGGCGTTGTCCATGTGACGAGTGCGCCATTGATGGCATAACTCAACAAAACGGGAAGTGATAACAAATAAATCGTGACGAACGTAAAAGCCAGCACGCTTTCTGCAGATTCGCGCGGTGCGGCCCTGAACCAATCCAGCGCATAGATCAATGCAAGCCATGCCAATACGAGCGATGCGGCAGCAGTCCCGGCAGTGAAGACAATGATGTCGGTTGAACTGGCAACGGAACTTAGTGAATACGTTCGCCCCGCGACAACGGCATAACCAAAATTGAACAGAATGGTATAAAGGATGGCTCCACCCAAGAACCACGCGACTTTTCGACTGCGCTTCCAAACCAGGACCGCAGCCGGAATCAGCGCAAGGAGGATTGCCAACGCTGAACGCGGAATCCGTTCAGCAGTCAATCGGTTGGTTTTAGCTTGCTCCATCGCTTGGATCATCGCTGAGGGCGTATCCGATTTCGGTTGCACGGAATCGCCAATCGCTTTTTCGTACGCGGTCATCAATTGTGATTTCTGTGCAACCTGTGCAGCATCGGCGCTGGTTAATTGATCGGATGTGAGATTCAGCATGGACGCTTGCACAATGCCTTGCGCGGTCGCAGGAATATTCGTGCCGAGCAGCGCAGCAACTGTCGGTGCGATATCGGTTTGTTGAATGTCGGGATATTGTCCGGGCTTGACGCCTGCGCCAGCCAAGACAAACGGTTCGAGCAAAACAATCGGGTCCTGTCCGCCGTGGCCGCCGCGATCAATCTGTCCATGGTCGGAAACCACTAAAACGGTATCCTGTTTCAAATCCAGAGTGGAGACGATTTGCTTGAGCAGATCATCCGCACGCGTCGCGGCTGCGTCCCAGTTCGGTGACTGCGGTCCGCCTTCATGATGTCCGGCATAATCCACCTGGTCAATGTGAATCAAAATGAATTGATAATCTCCGCTTTGCAGCCACGGCAGCGCGTGATTGACCACATCCACATCGGCGGCGCGGTCTTCACCGGGCGTGTAGAAAGACGCGTCCACCGCGTTTTGCGGAATCAATTTTTCGAACCAGTAATAACCGGAGACAGCAGTCTTGAGACCGGCGCGGTGCGCGGCGGTGAAAAGATTATCCTGCGTCCAGGTTGGGATGTCGGCATAATCGAGATTCATCGCGGGGCCGTCGGAGATATCGGGCCAGGCGCCGGTCATGAGCACGCTGTAACCCGGCTCGGAATAAGACGGCGTGCGGCTGTGGACGGTCGCCCACGCCCCTTCTGTGCGAAGCTGATTCAAGAATGGCATCACATTGGTTTTGTGCGACGTGTCGTCGCGCAGCGCATCAATCAAAACAAAGACGACGCGGCGGGTGAGCGGTTTGCCGAGCGGCTGTCCCGGCGCGGGTGGATTGTCTTTCAGCGGCGAACGAAACGCGTAAAGCGAATCCATCATGCCCGTTCCCCATAAATAGCCGACGGCGGCAACGAGAATACAGCCGAGAATGCCGAGGATGATCCAGCGATTTTGTTTCATTTGATTATTACCTTCTCAATCAGGAAAGAGTTGGAATTTTATCGGGCGCCATGGGCAACTTGTAAACCATTGTCGCAAAGTGTATGCGTCCAGGTCGCAAATTTGCCAGTGTTGTAAGCTCCGCAATTGTAAAACAAGCCATGAGTTATGAATTGTTGCTATCGTTTCATTATAGTTAATTCCGCCATAAATTACTGAATTTACAAGGATTTGAATGGGATCGCTTGCAAGAGCGATTATTTGAACGCCAAAACCTAGCACGGCGAGTGCGGCAATAACCAGAATATCTCCTCTCTTACGCCATGCATATTCGATTGCGGGCGCAACAAGGAATCCTAAAACCGGAACTATTGGCGTGAGGAGTCGGGATCCCCAAGACCAGCCGCCGTCCCAGTTGTGCCAGGAAGCTACCAAGATTAAATAAGATCCGACAGTCCACATGCAAAGAAGCGTCAATGCCTTTTCTCTTTTATACAACAACCATGCTCCCGGAATTGCAAGTGTCAAGATAGGCGAATAAACAAATAGAGAACGGCCCGGACTCAGTAATATCCCATACAGCCCTATGAATACGTTGGAAGTAAAACCTTCATTCACGTATCCAAATTGAAACACAGAGCCGAAGCGAGTCCAATTGAAGAATGCCAGAATTATTAATCCAAAAACGATCCCGACGCCTGACCAAATTGCCGTCCGTCTTTTGTTCCATGTAGCTTTTGCCCAAATCGGCAGTGCAATTATATTGGTAGGACGAAATAAAAGGGAAAGACCCAGGGCAAAGCTGCTTTGATAAGGTTGTTCAAGCGCGGCAAAATACAGACTAGAAATTAAAAAAGCACCTGCGCCAACTTCAGAAAAGAAACCTCTGGATTGATACCACCAATCAGAACATATCCCGACCAACAAGATCGTGATCAAGCTTATCTTCCAGTCGAAATAAAGATTGAGTAGGAGGAAAAGCGCGGTCATTGCCAACGCCCCAAAAACTGCATTGGCTTTCAATGCCATTCTCGCTCCTATATTCGATGCTGCTAATTCCAGATTGCCCATGCTGGGATTCAGGTTTTGGGGCACATTCCAGAAATAAGGTTGGTCGTTTTGCCTGTTTGTCAATCCATAAATAACAAATGTCAAAATTATATTGCCAGGAAAATATTTTGTATAAAAGTGCCCATCATAGCCCAATTGGCCGATGCTTATATCCGGTATGTTATTCAGCCACTGCAAATTGTCAATTGCCAAATTTCCCCGGCTTTCCAATGATATGCCGGAGGCGAAGACTGCCACCTCGTCTGTTGATTGAAGGTCCGACCTGGCGGTTAAGCCGTAAAGAAGTAAAAAGGCAAGAAAACATAGAAACGTTTGAACAAGCTTGTTTTTGCCTAATGAGATCATGGGTTTAATCGAGGGTGACCCAAACGTATATTTCTCGTTTTGCTTCTACAGACATCTCTTCGCCAATGTCGCGGCAACGTCCTGACGATATTCCGCGCTGGCCCATTCATCCTGGGCTTCATGAAATGCATTGCGCGCCGCGGCTTCGATGCCTTCGGCCTCCGTGCCATCCATGGCGAGCATCGGCGCTTTGCCATATCCGCCGACGGCGAGCCGCGTCCGGCCGGACGGCCATTGAGCGAGTGCAACGCAAACGATAGGCTTATCCGCCGGCGTACGTGCAACATACTCAAATGCAACCTTGACATTCAATGGAATTGTGATGGATGTGATGAGTCCGCGCGGGCGCAGGGGGAGGAAGTCACCAAGATTTTCGGTTTTAGATTGAGGATTGAGGATTGTTAATTTCGCATCGAGGGCAAGCAGCGTCGTAGTGAAAGTGGATCGTCCGTCGCAAACAACGATTGTCCCTGCGACGGTCCCCGCGTTGCGGAGATTGAGCGGCGCTTCGAGCTTTAGCGCGGACTTCAACGCGACGAGACAATTTGAATCTTCAAGTAATTGCTGAAGAGTCGCAGTCGCGCCGATCTCGAGATCCTTTCCGCTTTTCTTTAGCGAGTTCAGGCCGAGGGCTTGAAGGTCAACGACTTCAACGGCATCAGATTGTCGGTGAGAAAGAAGCGTCCCTCCGCCGAGAGGAAATGTATTGGGATGTGAAAGTAGTTCGAGGGCTTTGTCCAAACTTTGGGGACGATGATATGCAGTGATCATGGTTTGCTCCAAAAAGAACAGGTATCCCTATTATACAGGATACCTGTCTGACAAATCGTATTTTAATCTCCAGCGAAAATTTTTCGCTGGTTTTATCCGGGCGGTGTGTAAGGCGCGGATTCGGGTAATAGAAATTCTGTTTTGAGCGCCTGAACGAGAATGAAGAATTCAGTGCCGTCACTGTAATGACCGGTGAATAGCCACGCCGGTTGAATGTAACGTTGATCGAGACTGAGTTCGCCTGTTGTGTTGCGTGGATTAGGCATGTAGTAAATCAACTCGACGCGTTCGATTGTTGCGGTTGGCTGCTGCGCGTTCGGCGGTTCTGCTGATTGCTGCGTGTTCGGTGATCCCGCTAGTTCTTGCGTTACATAAGGTTTATCATCGGTTATTTGCATCTCCATTGGTTGGCCATTCTTTGGATTGATTGCCACTGCGCCCTTGAAAACGCGTAACGCGGGATAGCCGCCAAAATTTTCGTTGGGGACGGCCAGCGCCTCCAATAAAACCTCATCGCCTGCTTTGCCAATAGTGGAATTGTCAACCACTGACCCACTGGGAGATAGCTGTACATAGGTCTTTCCATCTGAAGTAGTGAAAAGCGTGGCAGGCTTACCATCGAGTGTGACGCTCTTTTGTGTGCCGCGCAGGATTTGGAATTGGAGATCGGGAAAAGGAATCTCGTAACGATCCACATTCAAAACTGGCTGGCCGTTTTGTATTTCCATTGTTCCCCAAATATCCACCGGACGATTTTGAAAAGCTTGAAGCACTTCCAGGTTCGCGCCTTGCAACAACGGACGATCATACGGCGGAGTCGTAAGTTGAAGGAAATATTCAATGCGCTGACCGCCGCCAGAGTTTTTGTAAATGGTCATGTAAAGTATCCCGCGCAGCCCCTCGACTTTCTGCAATGTTGGCAATGCCGCGCCGGGAATGACAAGCGTTTGACCGATATATATCGTGCCCGGATCGCTGATGCCGTTGGCTTGAGCCAATTCGTCAACGCTGACGCCGAACTCGGACGCAATTTTCGACAGCGTGTCACCTGCTTTGATGGTGTAGGTTTGTTCGCCGTTTCCTCCTCCGCCGCCAGCGCCTCCAAGTTGGGAAGTGGGTTGTGGCGTCGGGAATGGAACCGGCGTGCCCGTCAAGTTGAGTTTGTAGAAACCGAGTCCTCCGCCGCCACCTCCACCGCCTCCGCCTCGAGTCTGGCGCAGGTCAATGGATGTCCAGTCAAAGGTCTCACCGTTTCGAACGCCGATGACGAAGGCGTTTTCCAGCGGCAGCGGTAAATGATCTGGAACATCCGAAAGAAGCAAAGTCTCGTTATCAAGAGTAGTCAGCACGATTTGTCCATCGGCGCGTTTTGAGATGGCGCCGAGCAATCCATCTTGTGCGCCATCACGTGATTTCCACGATTGGAGTTCGAAGTTCAATGCGCCGTTTTGATCGTGGATTTGACCCGTTGCTTCAATAAACGCATTAGATAACTCGACGGGGATATTTGAAACGTTGCCTGTTACAGTGTAGCCATCCAACGTGATCAATGGCGCGCTGCCATCTCGTGATGGAACAGAACTCAGCCAGCCGTATATCGTGATGGTCTGGTCTGTGGGGATTGGACGCACCCACGTTTGGATCGGGCCGGATGCGGAGCGCATTCCCTCGAGCATGCCTCCCGCGGTTGTCGCATTGGACATACCGGTTGGTTCGAGAATCTTTTGTAGGGCTTCCTCGGCACTCATGATGCCGTACTGCCCGACCTTTTCATATTTCGGCAATGAGCCGTCCACAGAGAGAATGCCTTTTATGTCCAGTGTAAAGTTCAAGCCCGCGCACTTGAAAAATTCATAACAGATTGGATGACCATCCGGCGTGAGCGGCACGACAAAATAACTGTTGTACATTTCCGAAGCCCGAATTTCATGTGGAAAATTGAATCCATGTGCGGCGAGGAATTGATTGATTTGTGTCTCCGCATCCGGCGGGGGCGCTCCGCCATTGATGGCTGCAACATAACGCGGGTAATCGGGATAGAACTCGAAGGATTGATCTGGGTGAACGATAAGGCGCTGATTTCCGTCCACGATGATGAAATCGGTTGTGCCATACGCGGAACCGTTCAATCCCAATTGTCCTGCCAGCGTGCGGGAGCTTTCGAGTGTGGCGGGCTGCTCCGGCTGATAAAGATAAACATTTGCATCGGCAGGCGAAACGGGTAGCGGAACGGACAGTGTCAGTGAAGTTCCGTGCCATTGATAAACCGTTGCATTGGTAACAATTGGTGTGGAAGTTGATGATTCACTTGTCATGAATGGTGAAGCGGGCGTGGATGTTCCACCTGCGCCGGGGATCGTTTTTGGCGCCAGCGAGCGGAATGCCCAATCCAGAACGATTGCAAGGACGATCAAAGCGATTGCCCCAATGATGGCGGGCATTATTTTTTTAAGTGACATGGCGGCTGTTCCTTTCGTTCCATACGCGTCTTTCAAGCGGCCCTCCAGCGCGGATTGAAAGTCTGGATTCAATTCGATTTGGTGCGCGGTTCGTTCCAGCAAATTCGCGACGCGCGCATCTTCGGGTTTGAAGTCACCGTTAAGATTTTTCATTTGTTCGTTCATCGTTCCACCTCCAGTGCAAGGGAGGTTCGCTCACGCAAATCCTGCAATCCGCGCGAGATCAACATCTTGACCGCGGCTTCGCTTTTGCCAAGCACGCGTGCGGCTTCAGAATGCGTCAGCCCGCCGAAGAAATATAAAATGATCGCTTCGGCGCGGTCGGGACTAAGCTGCTTTAGCGCACGTGAAACGGATTCAATTTGAAGATGATGAAAAGCTGTTTGATCAGGAGCCGGTTCGGGGTCCGGGATGTGAAGCGCCGCGTCCAACGGAACCTCGCGCCGGAGTCCGCGAAAAAAGAGGGGTCGTTTTCTGGAAGCGATTCCCATTAACCACGCAATGAATGATCCGCGTTCGCGATACGAGCGGATGTTTTCCAACGCGGCCATAAATGTTTGCGAGGTCAAGTCTTCTGCATCCTTGACATTGCCAGTATGCGCCATGTGATAGCGAAAAACGTTATTCACATAGCGACGATACAGTTCGGCAAAGGCATCTGCATTGGTGCGGGCTTCGCGCGCGAGTCTTGTTTCATCGCCAGGCGGATTATTCGACTGCGCTTTCATGTATGCGGTTTTACCTCCTGCATGAACGTTCACGTTTGTATGTTGCAGAAGGGGTAGAAAAAGTAACAGGGAATTCTAAAGAGAATAACGCTTAATCAGGATAAACTTTCCACCCCAACTGCGGAAGTAGCGAAAGATCGAACTGGTCTTCCGGCACATTGATGTGCAGGGCGTTGGCTTCTGCGAGCAGTTCGCTCGTTTCGGCATCGTAAATGCCCGCCCAGGCTTCCGCCATTTTGCTCCTGAGCTTTCCCGCCTTGCCGACAATTTTCAACGGCTTGCCGATCGGCACGTTCTTGCGATATTTGATTTCAAGCTTGCCGGTGAACATGAAACGCGGGTTGTTTGGATCGGAGCCCATGTGCGCGCGTCCGCTAAGTTCATCGAGGATCGCGGCAACGATGCCGCCATGCAAAACGCCGGGATAACCCTGAAAATGTTCGGGCGCGATGTACGCGGCTTCAACAACACCCGGTTCGGTCTCGTAAATATGCAAATGCAAGCCGACCGGATTTTCCATCCCGCAAATAAAGCACATGCGCGAGTTTGGTTGTTTGATGTTTTGTTCTTTCATGCCAGTTTTTCTCCGTGATGAATTGCAATCGTGCCGAACATGAATCGCTGGAAGTTGACGTTTTTGAATCCCGCCGCGATCATCCGCGCGGACAAAGCTTCTGCGGTCAAAAAACTTTCCGTCGAGTCGGGCAGATAGTTGTATGCGTCTCGAACCCCGGACACCATTCCGCCCAAGGCGGGGATAACCGCGTGCATGTGAATCCAAATGAATGGCGAAAGCAAATTTCGTTTCGGGCGTGTGGTGTCGAGGATGACAATTCGTCCGCCGGGCTTGAGCACGCGGAACTGTTCTTTGAACGCCTGGCTGACGTCTATGACATTCCGCATCAGAAAACCGGAGACGACCGCGTCGAATGTCTCATCTTTGAACGGCAGGCGAAGTGCGTCCGCCGCGGACCAATTAAGCGGCCCGTAATGCGCCTGTCCCACGCGCATCATTTCCAGCGTGAAGTCTGCCGCGACGATATGGGCGTTTGGTTGTTGGCGCAGCGCTTCGCTGGCAAGATCACCCGTTCCCGATCCCAAATCCAACAAGTGTGAACCTTGGTCAATCTGTGCGAGTTTGATAACCTGTTTGCGCCAATGGACATCTTGCGCTCCTGTCATCAAACGATTCATCAAATCGTAGCGTCGTGCAATGCGCGTGAACATATTCTGCACATAGCGTGCGCGTTCTTGTCCGGTAAGATTTGCCATTTGACTCCTAAATCAAAATTGCCGTGTGGATGATTCCACAAAAGGTTTACCACAAGGACGCGGAGTTCGCAGAGAATTTCTTTATGGTACAAAGAAAAGATTTGTGCCTCTGTGGTGAGCCGCCATCCAAATGGTATGATGTGAATCAATATTATAAACGCATGTTATACTGCGGTTTTGTTTTGGAGGCTGATGTCAGCACAGGAAAATTCGGCAACGAATATTTGGAAAATCTGGTGGCTTGCAAGTCGTCCGAAGACGCTGCCGGCCGCCGCTGCAGGCGTAGTGATGGGAAGCGCGCTAGCTTGGGCGGATCATTCGTTTCAAATCCTGCCGGCACTGGCCGCGTTATGCGTCGCACTCCTGCTTCAAATTGGAAGCAATGTCGCCAATGATGTTTATGATTTTGAGCGCGGTGCGGACACATCCGAACGTCATGGTCCATTGCGTGTCACGCAGGCTAAATTATTGACGCCGGAGCAAGTCAAGCGCGGCATGTGGGTCATCTTTGGGTTGGCGGCGTTGTTCGGACTCTATCTTGCGCTTTTGCGCGGCTGGCCGGTGATCATCATTGGGCTGGCGGCCATTATTTCTGCCATCGCCTACACGGGCGGACCTTTTCCGCTTGGTTATTACGGATTAGGCGACGTATTTGTTTTTATTTTCTTTGGCCTCGCGGCAGTGGCTGGAACCTATTATGTACAAACCGGCTCGGTCAGTTCAGCGGCGTGGTGGATGTCCGTGCCGATTGGGTTGATCGTCACTGCCATTCTTGTGGTCAATAATTTACGCGACCTCGATCACGACCGTGCGGCGGGAAAGCATACGCTGGCGGTCATGATGGGCGCGCAAGGATCGCGCATGCAATATGTTCTGTGCCTGGCAATTGCCTATTTGATTCTGCCTTTTTTGATTTTTCTGAAAATCGTTCCTGTGATTACTCTGTTGGCATGGCTATCTTTGCCTTTGGCATGGAAGTCTTTGCGGATCGTCTTCACGCAACAGGGCAAACAATTGAACGCCGCGCTGGCTGGCACTGGTCAAACCGCGCTGGCCTACAGCATTTTATTTTGGCTTGGAATTGTGCTGGCAAAAATGTTCTGAACCGAGTGGGCGGGATTTAGCTCGCAAACTTCCACTTGACTAATTTTCGCTCTGTCCAGTCCACGCCAAAATAGAGTCCCAAGCCAAGCAGACTCATGGCGATCACACCCGCGTACATGGCGGGATAATCGAGCAATGTGCTCCCGTTGTAGTAAATGTAATATCCCAACCCATACTTTGTTGCGAACAACTCGGTGATATACAAGACAGCCACCGCCGTTCCGATGGATTGGCGCAGCGCCGTCAGAATCGCCGGAATGCTGGCGGGAAGATAAACGAAACGGAATAATGCCCTCCGTCCCGCGCCGAGGCTTTGCAGACTCTGAATCAGCTGTGGCGACAAGCCCGCGGCCTGATCCCTGACCAACACGACGATTTGAAAAAATAAAATCAGGAAGATGACGGTGATTTTGGCTGTGTCACCAATTCCCAGGAATAATAAGACGATGGGCACAAACACAACTTTCGGAATCGGATACAGCAAATACACAACGGGTGAAAAAATGCGGTTCAATGTTTTGGACCCGCCGATGGCCAGCCCCGCAGGGACCGCCGCGGCAACTGACAGCAGCATCCCCGCCGTGACGCGCCATAAGCTGACTGCGAAATCAATCATCAGGCCTTTGCCCAACTGCTGAACAAAAACTACCAACACGATAACCGGCGCGGGCAGAATCGGACGGTTGACGATCATAGCCGCGATTTGCCAGATGACCATCAGTCCCAACGATGCGAACAAAATATCACGCCGCTTCATGATGCATCTCTTTCCAAAGCAAGTCGCATAAATTTCGATAAGCCGCGCTGTTTCGTTGTGAATCTCTCCCGGCATCTGGATTCTCGAAAACCCGCGCGCTTCGATTGGGCGGAGCCTTCAACAGCAGAATCTTTTGTCCCAGCGAAACAGCCTCTTCAACAGAATGTGTCACAACGACCAGCGTCAGCTTTTGTTCGGCGCACAGATCGAGAGTCAAGTTCTGCAAATCTTCACGCGTGATCGCGTCCAGCGACGAGAACGGCTCATCCATCAAAAGCAGATCGGGCTGAAGCGCCAACGTGCGGGCAATGGCCGTGCGCTGGCGCTGCCCGCCTGAGATTTGTGAAGGATATTGTCTCGCAATTTCGTCAATGCCAAGTCGTTTCAGCCAGAGATCAATATTGTTTTTCGATTCATGGTCTGTTGGAGAATGTTTTCCATCTGGTCCGTAAAAATCCCGGACGCGCGATCCAAGTTCCGCGTTTTGCCGGACGGTTGCCCACGGCAGGAGGCCGTAATCCTGCAAGATCAATCCAGTACGCGGACGAGGGCGAGTCAGTTGTTGTCCGTCAATTAAGATTTGACCGGATGTTGGAAATTTCAATCCTGCCAGCAGATAAAGAAGAGTCGTTTTTCCGCAGCCCGATGGACCAAGAATCGCCCACGTCTCGCCGTGCTGAACGGATAAATTAAAGTTGTCGAAGATCAATGCCTTGTGCAAATAATTGAAGGAGAGCGAATCAATTTTGATCATGATTTAACGGAAGTCTGCTCACGGGCAGACTCCCGCATTATACCGGCAGTCGCTTTATGGTCGAGGAAGGAATGAAGCGTTGACCGAATCCGCGTAGGAAATGTCAGCGTTCACCAATCCTTTTTCCTTCGCCCACGCCAACGCGTCGCTCCATTCTGATTCGGTTGGCACACCGGCTTTTGGAAACGGCGGAATTTTGTAAGTGTTGATGACAGACGGCGGGACGAGTTTATTGTCGCTCAATACGCTGGTGTATTTTGTGGGATTCGTGTTGAGCATGTCGGTGGCTTCTTCGATTGCCGCGAGGAAACCGCGGATGGCTTCAGGGTTCTTGTCAATCACATCTTTGCGGAAACTGATGACGCTGAATCCGTATTCGGGATGTTTGGAATCATCCAGCACTATCGAAGCGCCTTGTTGCGCAGCCAGCGCGCCGAACGGATCAGGAAGCACGCCAGCTTTGAGTTGGTCAGACGCAAGCAGCGCCATGCGGTCGGAAAGATTCGGAACCGATGTGGTTTTGATTTGATCGCTGGTCAGTCCTTCGCCTTCGAGCAAACGATCAGTGACGTATTCAATCACGGTTCCTTGCGATACGCCGATCTCGACATTCTTCAAATCCGCCGGGCTTGTGATACCGCTGTTTGCTGACGCGAGAATAAAGAAGTGTCCTGCGCCTTCGGTGGGGCGAAGCGCATAACGCACAATCTGCACTTGAACTTTGTCCTTGTTGAACAGGAATGTCGAGATGGTTTCGTTGATCATCCCATCAGCTTGTCCCGCAGCGATGAGCTGATCGCGCGCAGGGGCGGATGCAACCGGAACAAATTCGACGTTCACGCCGTGTTTGGCAAATAGACCCTCTTGCTGTGCGACGTACATTGGCAAGGTGTCAATGATTGGCAGGACTGCGATCTTGAGCGTGACTGGCGCAGCGGAGGTGCTGGCCGCGGCGGGCGCGCAGCCCGCGAGCGCCAAACTTAATGACGCGGCGAGGAGAATAATGAACCTGAAAAGTTTCATAACAACCATCCTTTGAAATCATTATTGCGCGTGCGATTTTACAGGATGGGCGCTTTGATTTGCTAGGATATTCTGCCTCAATTTGTCCGAAAAATATCACGTGGAGTCAAAACCCGATGAGAAACATCAGATCGTTGACGTTTGTGCCGGTGTAGCCGGGCTTGAGCAAATCATCGAGCGGATTGAAAAAATTGTACGCGTCATTCCGGGATAAATAATCGGACGCGTCCATCCCGAGCTTTTTTGCCCGCTGATAGCTTTCGCCGTTAACCACCGCGCCCGCCGCGTTGGTCGGACCATCGTCGCCGTCGGTGGCGAGTGAGATAAACAAAATATTTTCGATACCGCGTAATTCATCCACCGCGGCTAATGCGACTTCCTGATTGCGTCCGCCTTTGCCGTTCCCTTTGATAGTGACTGTTGTTTCTCCGCCTGCAATTAAGCAAAATGGGCTTGGTTGGTTGTCAGAAGCCGCAAACAGCGTTTCTGCCAATTTTTTACCGATTCTTCGCGCCTCTCCTTGGATCTCTAAACCTATGATCTCTGAATAAAATCCTTCCTGTTCAGCCTGAACCTTCGCAGCGTCCGCTGCCGCCTGATTGTTGCCAATGATAATATTTTGAACCCGGGTAAAAAAGATTGCGTCATTTATGATGGATGGCTGCAATAGAAGTGCGCCAAGAATTTGCGGTGATGCGGTTTTCTCAAGATTGTATTTTCTTAAAATATAAACTGCGTCTATGAATGATGTTGGATCGGGCGCGGTGGGACCGGAGGCGATCACTTCTAGATGGTCGCCAATCACGTCCGACAAAATCAGGCTCACGATTTTTGCCTTTGTTTTGCGCGCTAATTCTCCGCCCTTGAGATAATCGAGTCTGCGGCGGACTGTGTTGATCTCGTCAATCGTTGCGCCGCTTTCCAAAAGGGAAGAAGTAAGTTGCCGAATCTCTTCGAGCGGAATTTTCATACGCGGCGCGGTGACCAACGCCGAGCCACCGCCGGAGACCAGGCAAATCAATAAATCATTTTCATTCAGCTTTGAAACAAAATCCAACACAGCCTGTCCTGCCGCGAGGCTGCGCTCGTCAGGGATGGGATGTCCGCCTTCCATAACGGTAATCCGCTCGCGGAGTGGAAACGAGGCGTGCTTGGTAATAACCAACGCGTCGGTGAAAGGAGTTAAGACATCCGCTGCGGCAAATGTCATCGGTTCGGCGGCTTTGCCAATTCCCAATAAAAAGGTGCGGCCATGCTCGGGCAAATCTGCATTGTTCAAATAATCCCGTACAATCCTGCCAGGTTCAACTGCGTCCAGCGCCGCGGCGAGAATGCGGGTGACGCGCGGGTCCTGCAAACTGTGTGTGAGAAAACGATTCGCATCCATGCTTGCAGTATACTTTGCTCATGCCTAAACCCAAAGTCTTTGTTACTCGATTGATTCCAGAAAAAGGACTTGCGCTCATACGCGATTTTTGTGATGCAGATATTTGGCAGGACGAATTGCCGCCGCCGCGCAAAGAACTTTTGGCGCGTGTCCGTGACGTGGATGGGCTTGTTTCGCTGCTCACCGAGAAAGTTGATGGCGAACTGATGGATGCTGCGCCGCGCTTGAAAATCATCAGCAATATGGCGGTCGGCGTGGATAATGTGGATGTGGCCGCGGCCACTGCGCGTAAACTTCCGGTTGGCAACACGCCGGGCGTGCTGACCGATGCGACGGCGGATATGGCTTTTGCTTTGATGTTGTCTGCCGCGCGTCGAATCGTGGAGGGGGAGAAGTATGTGCGCGACGGTAAATGGAAAACGTGGAATCCACAGCTTTTGCTCGGCGCGGACTTCGTCGGCGCAACGCTTGGAATTATTGGCTTTGGTCGAATCGGGAAGGCGGTCGCCAAACGCGCTAAAGGTTTTGATCTGCGCGTGATTTATTATGATCCTTCCGTTCCGTCGACTTCCGATGCAACGCCGGTTGATCTCGATACACTGTTTCGCGAGTCAGATTTTATTTCTTTGCACGTCCCTTTGACCGATGAGACGCGTCACATGATCAATGCAAATACGTTAAGCAAAATGAAGCCGAACGCGATTTTGGTCAATTCATCGCGCGGTCCGGTTGTTGATCCTCATGCTTTACATGACGCGTTGAAATCAAATCGCATCTTTGCCGCAGCCTTGGATGTGACTGAACCTGAGCCACTGCCCGCAGACAGCCCTTTACTGGGATTGGATAATTGCCTGGTTGTTCCGCATCTTGGAAGTGCGAGCAAATATACGCGTGACATGATGTCGTATCTCGCCGCGCAAAATTTGATTGCTGGATTGAAGGGCGAGCGCTTGCCGAATTGCGTCAACCCGGAAGTGTATGGATAGTTGAGCGTATTACCGCGATTTGCATCATATGTTTCTGGCTTGGGATGGGGTTGTGGCGGTTCTGCCATCTGCGTTATAGTTTTGTTGGCGTTTATAATCGTAACCGGGTCGTTCATAAATTCTCCTCGCAAGGAAGGAGATTCTTTATGAAGGAATTCAACCTGAATTTTTCCGCCTTTTCGGTTTGCTGGCTGCGCGCGTATGACTTCGGTCTGGGGACAAAAGTTCTTGGTAAGGCGATTGCGGCGTTGACGGACTGCCCGCTGGTACAGAGCGTGGCATATATGTCGAATCCCGGCGATATTGATGACATTGATGCGCGAATGTTTGATGTGCGTTATCAGGAACGTTCTAACCTGGTACGTATCCGCCTGCAGGCGTTTGATTTGGTGTGCCAGGACTTGGGGCAGGGCAGATGTTTATCCACGCCCATTGCTGTAAATTTGTTGTTGGATCTTGGAAGCGGGTTTGGCGTGCTAAATTTGTGTCTTGCTCGTACTGATGCACATAAGGCAGATGCCTATTCTGTGGATGAGATCGGGTTCTTGACGCGACAATGGCTGCTGACCGAGAGCGAAAACGGAGATGCTCAGCGTCTAAAAATTCGGCTCCCGTTATCCGACCAGATTGTTCCTCTCTTTGTGCGGGAGGCGATGAATTATTATTTTTTGCAATTGCACAAGGTTCTGTGGACGGCGGCTTTTCCACAGCGTCATAGTCCGCTGGCAGCGCTGGACGATTTCCAAGCCTGGGTGAATGCCAGTCGCGAAATTGATCCGCTTGGATGTATCTTCTTGCGGGAACTTTATCAGCAGGAGTTGACGCGCTCACTCTTCCCTACAAGTTTTGGCCCGGTTCTGGATGTGTGGGGGATGGAAGAAGTGGAGCCGGAACAGTTCAGCGCGGATATTTTCGGCGAGCGGTATGCGCGGGAAATCGCATGGCTGTTCACCGATGGTCAGCGCACGAACCTGGGTGAGAGTCTGCGTAATGAGCGCCAGACCGAATCGTTGGCATTGTTTATCTGGCCAAATCATGCGCTCTATGTGAACCAGAATCCAAAATCCCTCGTGGAAGAGAGAGTTATAGAACGAGTAGTCAAATATGGCTGCCTGGATGTGGAAGTTGTGCGTATTTTTGAGATCCTGAATTTACAGAGCGCTTTGTTGCGTGCATTTGACAGGCAATTGGATGAACAATTGGAGACGATTGCTTCGCTCGGTGCGCAAGACTTGCCGACATTTATCAAAATCGCCGGGGAGCGCAGAAGCATCGTCCATTCGATGCGAAGCTTCGATTTTTTCAACCTGTTTCATACCGCCTACTGGGAATCGGTCTATGCCCGCTTATTGACAAGTCCACATCTTCGGTTGAAAGAAGCCACTGATTTAGTCGAGATGAAGTCTGAACGGCTGGAGGAAGAGATTCAGCAAGCTGTGATTATTCAGGATCGCATGAGGCAGCAGCAAGAGCGTGAGCAGGAATTGGATGTCTTGCGGGGGCTTCATAGTCTCAGCCTCGCGAACGATATACAGAACGACGCTTTGCTGATCATCAATTTTGTGGTGTCTGCCACGGCCAGTTTTGGTCTTACCGAAGTTCTATCTCCGTGGCTGACGCTTCTAAGCGGTGCCGATTCCTCGTTTGCGGATGCCTTCCCACTGGAATGGATTGGTCTGAATGTAGGAATCTTTACGGCCGTTGCTCTCTTGCTTAATTTGGTGAGTAAATCATTGATCCGTTCGAAAAGCAAAATTATTGAGATGGAGGGGAGGATCAATTTGCCTTGTGATGGAACGTGCCTGCGTGCCTTTCAGTCCCAGGGACGGGATTTGGAATATTTTCATTTGGATGTGGATGGTCAGCTTGGTTACTTAAGGATTCGAAGACCCTATGGCGTTCTATTTCTGGAGTTTGATCGCAAACAATACTACCGGTACGTCCTGTTCGTGCGCAACAAGAAATGGAGCAGCCCAAAGGACTTGAATGTTTTTGTTGCCGAAGAAGTAAAAACGCTGCGCGAAGGTCAGACGATTCCATGAGAGTCATCCGATAATCTAATTTGAAGTTGCCATCATTGACACTTTGCGTTAATGGGTGAATCGGCTTCACCATAATCATGTTTTGTTGTGCGGAGAAATTAATAGGTCATCATGGAGAGAAATGCGATTCAATTCTTGCTGGCTCAAATTTATGATGAAGAAACGAGCGTTCCGATTTTGCCTCGACTGTCAGCCATACTGGATAAATATCGCCCTCGAATTTCTTCTTCCCGCAGTTCAAAGCTGACTCACGCCGATTCGATTTTGATTACGTACCCTGACCAGATTCAAGAAGTTGGCGAATTGCCGCTTCAAACCCTGACGGAGTTTTGTGGGCGCCATCTAAAAGGCGTGGTCAGCGGCCTTCACATTTTGCCGTTTTATCCCTGGTCGTCGGACGATGGATTTTCGGTGATGGATTATCGCGCGGTCGCTCCGCAATACGGCGCATGGAATAATATTGAACAACTCGGAAATCACTTCCGTTTGATGTTCGACGCGGTGATCAACCACGCATCAACCCAAAGTTCATGGTTTCGCGGTTTTCTACGTAACGATCCTGCGTACCGGGACTATTTCATCGAAGTAAAAGGGGAGACTGATCTTTCGCGCGTCGTCCGCCCGCGTGCGCTTCCGTTGCTAACTACATTTCGCGTAGGCATTGGTCGTGAGAAGAAAATCTGGACGACATTCAGCGCCGACCAGGTGGATTTGAATTATCACAATCCACAAGTTTTGTTGGAAGTGATCGAGTTGTTGTTGTTTTATGTTTCTCGCGGCGCGGAATTTATCCGTCTCGACGCGATTGCCTATATTTGGAAGGAAAGCGGAACGTCATGTATCAGTTTGCCGCAAACGCACCGGATCGTTCAGTTACTGCGCGCGGTTCTGGATGAAGTCGCCCCACATGTCAAATTGATTACCGAAACGAACGTTCCGCACGCGGAAAATATTTCATATTTTGGTAATGGCGCGAATGAAGCGCAACTCGTTTACAACTTTTCCCTGCCGCCATTGGTTTTGCACGCTTTTCAAACAGGGAACGCGTCGGCGCTGACGCGTTGGGCCTCGACTCTGAAGCTGCCGTCAGATAAAGTCGCGTTCTTCAATTTTCTCGCGTCCCACGACGGGATTGGATTAAACCCGTTGCGCGGAATCCTGCCCGAGGTCGAGATCGAAGCGATGACAGAACGGATCAAGTCGCGCGGAGGATTGGTTTCTTATAAAGTCAATCCCGATGGAAATCAAAGTCCGTATGAATTGAATGTCAATTACTTTGACGCGCTGTCTGACCCGGTCGATTCGATTGACCAAAATATCGAGCGGTTTGTAACAGCTCACGCAATTTTGTTTTCATTCGCCGGCTTGCCTGGAATCTATTTTCACAGTTTGTTTGGCTCGCGCGGCTGGCCGGAAGGTGTGACGCAAACCGGAAGCAATCGAAGTGTCAATCGCCAAAAACTCCAATTTGAAAAAATTGAATTGGAACTTGCGGATGAAAAATCTTTGAGGTCGCAAGTTTTTTATCGCCTGTCACGTTTGTTGATGGTCCGCGCGGCGCATGCGGCTTTCGATCCTTACGGAAAACAACGCGTGTTAGAATTTGGAAGCGGCGTATTTGCAATTCTTCGCGAGGCGAGAGACGAACAGGTTTTGTGCTTTCATAACGTGACTGCTGAATTACAGTCAGTCAATTTACATTCGGCAGACATGCGTTTGTCGCCGTCAATCGAATGGAGCGATCTCGTTACGGCTCAAAGCTTTTCCGGCAAAGATGGATTCGCGCTGAAGCCGTATCAAACTTTGTGGTTGTCTAATGGCAAGTAAATCTGAGAAGACGATATTGCTTGAGATTAACTCACCCTACCTCAACCTTTTAAAGAACCGAATCAACCTTCGCCAGATACCATTCAGCGAACGCGGCTCGCGCTTGCTGGTCTTTCGCTCTGAACAGCATTTTCAGGTGCGGCTGGCAGAACGCTGGTTCAAAATTGACAAGCGGATTTCCGGCTATCGCGACCGCCCGCCGCTGATTGATCAATGGCAATTTTTGGACGGGAACGGCAAACCGCTTGATTTTCAATTGACCACGTATCCGCACCGGCTTGATTGCCAGACTTCCATCGGCGTCTTTACCCTGGCCTTTGTTGACACAGAAACCCTGATGCTTGTCCTGCCGGAAGGCGCTTGCGGTGTCGCGTTGACCGCGACGATGGACAACGCGCAAATGGACCGGCGCGGCGGTGTGCTGAGGCTTACCGGGGACATCCGCCGCAACGTGGCTTATACAACAAATGCCCAGATTGTCAGTAACGAGATCAAACCGCTGGACGGCGGCGAAGTTCAGCAAATTCAATTGAAGGTCGTTTCGACCGGCGCGTCCGTGTTCCTGTTGAACATCACTCCGCGTTTGGGTTTTAATCGTTACGTTCCGCTGCCCGACGCCGTGCTGGAAGCGGCTGCGCGCCGCTGGCACGATTGGTTTTCCGCCGCGCCGCAAGTATCGGAGATGTATCGCGCCCAATATTATTATGCCTGGTGGATCATGCGGGCCGGCCTGATTTCCACGCGCTTTTACACGACGCGCGAAGCAATGACGCCTTCCATGATTCATTATGTCGGCATCTGGCAATGGGACGCCTACTTTCATGCGCTGGCTTATCGTCATATCGAACCGGGGCTGGCTCACGATCAGTTGCGCGTCTTGTTGGACCATCAGCGGCTCGATGGAATGATCCCGGATGCAGTCCATGATGAGGGTACGGTGACCCACCTTGAGTTCCCGATTGAAGCGGATGTGACCAAGCCGCCGTTGATTGCATGGGCTGCGTGGAAGTTGTACGAGGTGGATCACGATCGGGAATTTCTGGATGAAATCTATGAACCGATCGTGCGCTGGAATAGTTGGTGGTTCGAGCATAACGATGTAGATGGCAATGGCCTGTGCGAATATCATCATCCATATTCATCAGGCCTGGATAACAGCCCGCTGTGGGATGAGGGAATGCCGGTCGAGTCTCCGGATTTGAACACGTATCTCTGCCTGGAACAGGAAGCGTTGTCGAATATCGCGCGCGTTCTCGGCCTTCCGCAGGATATGGAGTTGTGGGCAAGCCGCGCAGACAAACAAGCGGAGCGGATGGTCCGCCTGCGCTGGGATGAAGACACGGGATTGTTTTGGGCCACGAGGAACGAGTCTCGCGTCGGGGTCCGAACGCCGTTCAGCCTCTTCCCGTTGATCACAGGGCGGATGCCGCCGGAAATTGCCGCGCGCCTCGTCGCGCACCTGACAGATAAACACCAATTCTGGACTCAATATCCAGTCCCAACGGTCGCACACGATGACCCGAAATTTGAACCGCTGGTCATGTGGCGCGGCCCAACGTGGGTGAACATCAATTATCTTTTGATCGAAGGTTTGCAACGCAGTGGTTATCCGGAATTGGCGCGCGAGCTGCGTGATCGCACGCTTGAAATGATCATGGGGCAGGACGACATTTACGAATACTACAATCCTGATACCGGCAAGGTTCCGCCCAAAGCCGCTTCGACTTTTGGCTGGTCTGCGGCGATATTTATTGATTTGGCAATCCAGGCATCGAAGGACAAACAGTGATATGACCGCTTCTGTTATCCCCGCATCCAATCTTCGCATTGGTTTCGTCTCGACCCGTTTCGACAGCACGGACGGCGTTTCTCTGGAAACATTGAAATGGTGCCACATCTTGTCGAGGCTGGGTCATACGTGCTTTTTCTTCGCAGGGTTGTGTGATTGTCCAGCCGGGCAGTATCGGTTGGTTCCTGAAGCACACTTTGAACATCCTGACATATTGGCGATTTACACGGAATCATTTACTCAGTCTGTTCGCTCACCGGAGACGACGCGAAAGATTCACGAGATATCGCAATATCTCAAAGAGGAACTATATCGCTTCGTCAAGGAATTTGATATCCACCTGCTGCTGGTTGAAAATGCGCTGGCTATCCCGCTCAATATTCCATTGGGTATTGCGCTGACGGAATTCATTGCCGAGACCGGTATTCACACCATTGCCCATCACCATGATTTCTTCTGGGAGCGCGAACGTTTTCTGGCAAACTGTGTGTGGGATTACCTCGAAATGGCTTTTCCGCCGCGCTTGCGGAGCGTGCGTCATGTGGCAATCAACTCGTTGGCGGCGGATCAATTGGCGTATCGCCGCGGCGTATCGCCGTGGATCATTCCCAACGTGATGGATTTCGATCACCCTCCAACTCCGCCAGATGAATATACGGATACATTGCGCGTCGACCTGAAACTGGAACCGGGCCATTATCTTTTTCTTCAGCCCACGCGGGTCGTCCGCCGCAAGGGAATCGAAATCTCCATCGAGCTGATCAACCGGCTGAACCTGCCTGTCAATTTTGTGGTCTCGCATAGCGGCGGCGACGAAGGCGACGCGTACGAGCGGCATGTTCGCGGCTATGCAAAGTTGTTGAATGTCAAAACGAATTTTGCGTCGGATATTGTCAGCGAGCACCGTGATAGAACGCCTGACGGACGCAAGGTTTACTCGCTCTGGGATGTTTATCCATTTGCCGATCTGGTGACTTATCCATCACTCTTGGAAGGTTTTGGAAACGGATTTCTGGAAGCCGTATATTTTCGGCGCCCAATCCTTGTCAACAATTACACCACCTACGCAGTGGATATCAAGCCGAAGGGGTTTCGCGCCATCGAGTTCGAAGGGTTTATCACTGACGAAACTGTCGCTCAGGTGCGGAGGGTGCTCACAGATAAGCCGTATGTTCAACAAATGGTCGAACAGAACTACCAGTTAGCCAAACGGTTTTATTCGTACGGGGTTCTGGAACACCAGCTGCGTGCGCTGTTGCATTCGTTTGTGGGGCAGGCCGTCTGAGAAAATGGGATGAAAAATTAGATCGAGCGCGATGACTGATCTCATTTTGATCCGGCACGGCGAAACAGATTGGAATCTGGAAGGACGTTGGCAGGGACAGGCCGACGTTGCTTTGAACGAACGCGGCCGCACACAAGCGGTCCGCATTGCGCAGGAATTGAAAGATGTTTCCATCAGTGCGATCTATTCCAGCGACCTCATACGCGCCTTTGAGACTGCCCAGGAACTTTCCGAGGCGACCGGCCTGCCAATCCAAATTGATCGGCGTCTGCGCGAGATTCATCAAGGCGAATGGCAGGGAATGCTGGTCGCTGATATCCGGTCGCGCTACGCCGATCATTTCGAGCGCCGTCGCCTCGACCCGTTGAATATTGCTCCGCCCGGCGGCGAAACGGTTGCTCAAGTACGGTCACGCGTCCTCGCCGCGGTTCATGAAATTGTTTCCCAACACCCATCCGAAACGGTTGCGATTGTTTCGCACGGATTTGCGCTGGCAGTCATCCTTGCTGAATATCAGGGACATCCGATTGATGATGTCTGGAAGCTGATCCCCGATAACGGTGCGTGGCAGAGAATCGAAATCAGTTCTGAATAAACGCAGCGAGTTCGTGATATAAAGATAAAACAGGAGGTGAAATGAAGATCGTCCTGTTGCATTATGCTGCGCCTCCGGTCGTCGGCGGCGTGGAGACCGTCATGGGTCATCATGCGCGCTTGATGGCGGACGCGGGACATGACGTTTGCGTTGTTGCCGGACGCGGCGGACAATTCGACGCGCGGATTCGATTCGTTCAACTCCCGCTGGCAGATTCGCGCCATCCCGAAATTTTGTCGCTCAAATCGGACCTCGATGCCGGGCGCGTGCCAAAGGAATTTGATCCACTCGTCGAGCGGATTCGAGCCGAATTGCTCAAAACGATTGCTGATGCAGATTGGCTCATCGCTCATAATGTTTGTTCGTTGAACAAAAATCTTGCGTTGACAGCTGCGTTGAAACAAATATCAGAAAGCCAATCGCGTCCGCGTTTGATTCTCTGGCATCACGACCTGGCGTGGACAACGCCGCGCTATCGGAATGAACTTCACGATGGCTATCCGTGGGATTTGCTTCGCACTGATTGGCCGAACGCTGCTCAAGTGGTTGTGTCCGAATCGCGCCGAGACGAACTCACCCGATTGTTCGGAGTTGAAAACGAACGCGTCCATGTGATCTCAAATGGAATTGACGTGAATCATTTTCTTAAACTCGAAGCGCAAACGCAGGAATTTATCAAACAACTTGATTTGTTGTCTGCTTCACCGTTGCTTTTATTGCCTGTCCGCATTACGCCGCGAAAAAATATCGAACTGGCTTTGCGCGTCCTCGCTGAGTTGCGTTCAGAATTTAAACGGGCAATGCTCGTCGTGACAGGTCCGCTTGGGCCGCACAACCCGGCCAACATCCGGTATTTCGAACGACTGGTTGCGCTTCGTCGTGAGTTGAAGCTTGAAGGCGCGGCGCGCTTCCTCGCCGAGCTGAGCGATCAATATTTATCCGATGAAGTGATCGCCGATTTCTATCGCCTCGCGGACGCGTTGTTCTATCCAAGTCGTGAAGAAGGTTTTGGAATCCCAATCCTCGAAGCCGGGCTTGCATCCGTTCCTGTTTTCTGTGCGGACATTGCGCCTCTGCGCGATTTGGGAAACTTGCAGGTCACTTTTTTCTCGCCAGATGAAGACCCCAAAAAGGTCGCAATGCTGCTTGCTGATTATTTGAAGAAGAGTTCGCTCTTCGCCCTTCGCGAACGCGTGCGTAGTGATTATCGCTGGGAAAAGATTTATTCAAAAAAAATAGCGCCATTGCTTTTGAGAAAGGGTTGAAATGAAAAGTCGTTACTCGGCAAGTTTGTTCCGCAAAATCCTCGTGCCAATCGTTTATGGTTCGAGTTATGATTCCGCGCTTCAGGCGGCATTGAACATCGCGGACGAATCCTGTGTTCTACTTGTTGGAATCGTTGGCATATCCAGCGATGAGTCGCTGAGCAAGGCCGCGGTGCCGGCGCGGCATCTGCGTAAACTTTTGCGTGAGACCGCCGCAAAAAGGGGCGTGGATGCTTTACAGCGCATCCACGTTTCGCATGAGCCGTGGGAGGAGCTTATTCGTATCGTCCTGGAAGAAGAACCGGACCTTGTGATTCTACAGCCATCATTCTTTGATGGATTGAAGATCACACTTGGCGAGGCGCTGCGTTTTCCTCCGTGTGATATGGTCATTGCCAGCGGGCAAATTTCCGAATCTCCCGCACATGTGCTGGTATCGCTGCGCGGCGGACCTTATGCTGAACTTTCGCTTCGATTGGGACTTTCCATTTCGAGCGTAAGTCATTCCCGGCTGACCGCTTTGCATATATTGCCTGCCGCCGGCGAGCATCCAATGGACCCGGCTTTCAAAGGGATGGAACGAGTGTTGAAAAACCTGCCGGAGGTCAAGCGGATGCAGATTCACACAAATGACCCGGTGCAAGCCATTCTCGAGACGTCAAAAGAAAGCGATCTTGTAGTTTTGGGCGCGACCGCCCGCCCGAAAGATTCTTTGATTTCAATTGGCCCCGTTGCAGATGCAATCTTGCGCGAGAGTTCCAAAGGTGTGCTGATCGTGAAATCCCGCCGGCCGCTGCCATCCAACATGGACAGCGAAGTTGTGGGCCGCAATGCGATTTCCGTTTTAGTGGATAAGTGGTTCGCCGAGAATACATACCATGCTGGCGAATTTGCCGATCTTGATCTTTTGCTGGAATCGAAACGGAAACAGAATCTAACAATCAGCTTGGCGCTCCCCGCTTTGGACGAGGAAGAAACGGTGGGGCAGGTGATCAAAACCATCAAGCAGGCGCTGATGGGCCGGGTTGATTTGGTGGACGAGATGATTCTCGTTGATTCGGATTCAAGCGATCGCACGCGGGAAATTGCCGCGGAACTGGATGTGCCGGTTTACATCCATCAACAGGTTCTGCCTGTTCTCGGGCCCCGAACCGGAAAAGGCGAGGCGTTGTGGAAGAGTCTCTACCTGACGCGCGGCGATATCCTCGTCTGGATTGATACGGATATCGTCAACGTTCATCCGCGTTTTGTATATGGATTACTCGGGCCGCTCATTCTGCATCCTGAGATTCAGTTCGTGAAGGGTTTTTATCGCCGCCCTTTAAAAGTGGACAACAAGCTTCAGGCGGGCGGAGGCGGGCGCGTTACCGAATTGACAGCGCGGCCCTTGCTGAACCTATTCTTCCCCGAACTTTCCGGCTTGATCCAGCCGTTGTCAGGCGAATACGGCGGACGACGTTCCGCGCTCGAACAGCTGCAATTTTCATCTGGCTATGGCGTTGAGACTGGATTGCTTATTGATGTATTCGAGAAATTTGGCCTAAGCGCTATCGCCCAGGTTGATCTCCAGGAACGGGTTCACCACAATCAACCGCTCGAATCTTTGAGCAAGATGTCGTTCGCGATCATCCAGACGATTGTCCGCAGAATCGAAAAACGCTATGGGATGAACATGCTGGAAGATGTGAACAAATCGCTGAAATTGATTCGCTATGAACAGGGACGGCTCTTTCTCGACGTGGAAGAAATCGCCGAGCTTGAACGCCCGGCGATGATCGAGTTGCAGGAATACCGGGAAAGAGTTTTGAATCTTTAGAGTGCTTGTCCGCAAAATTGCGCGGAAAGAAAAAAAATCTGTAAAACCCGCCGCGCTTTTTTAGCTTTGTGCGAATGTGTCAATCAATAATTTGAAATTCCCGCCGACGGGGTAAAGGATCGGACAGGTACATCCGCGCTTTTTGTATTCTTCCACTTTAGCGCGCGCCTCGGTTGGCGTCCCGGATGCGGTGATGCGGTACACCAGATCATCCGGCACGAGATGTTTGGCTTTGTTGATCTGTTCCTTTGTCGCGGGCCAGCCAAGAGTGGATTGAATTTCAGCGATCACATCCTGAGAGACGCCGGATGCTTTTGCAATGTGGGGTTGCTGCGCTAAATATTGACACAATAATTCTTTTGTATATTCGATGGCTTTATCGTGATCGGGGTCAACGGAACAGACAATCAATTGCGGACGGTCAAAATCCTCCAACCTGCGGCCTGATCTTTTCAACCCTTTTTCGAGCAATTCCAGTGCCTTGTCATTGTATTCGGGCGGGACGCAATAATTCATGACGACGCCGTCTGCGATTTCGCCGGTCAGTTCCATCATCTGATCGCCGGTGGCGCCGATCATAATCGGGATGTGGCGTGGCTCGCGGCGTCCGTGGACGACGTCCAGCTCGATTCCTTCCACGTTGTGGAATTCTCCATGAAATGTGACGCGCTCCATATTCAACAGGCGGCGCATCACTTCGACCGTTTCGCGCATCGCCAAAGTGGCTTTGTGACGTTTGATGCCGACGTTGCTTGCCAACGGATCCCACCACGCGCCGATTCCACAGATGATTCGATTCGGCGCGAGATCGTCCAACGTCAGGAAGGTGGCGGCGAGCAGACCGATGTTGCGCGTCCAGTTGTTGATCACACCCGAGCCGACTTTGATTCGCTGCGTGACCGCCGCGTAGGCGGCCATCGGGACAATCGCGTCGCGCACGAGCCGCGATTCCGCCTGCCATACCGCTTCAAATCCGTGATCTTCTGCATATTTGGCGTACTCGAGTCCATCCCTCAAATCATGCGAGTCCTGCAGATACAAAGCTACTCTTTCCACTGTTTATGTTCCTCCATTTGGCGAAGTAACAAAAGTTGAGTTTGCGATCAGAATGAAGAAGTTGTGCTATGTGGGTATGATTTGTCATTATACCTGAGAGTTTGGTTGGCAACATTTTTGTCTATCGGACTGAAATTGCGAGGAGCATTGTCTTCGTGGATAAGGAGAATAGTCAATTGCAAAGGTGGATTTGAAAGTTATATACTGGTTTTGAAAATGCTTTACTGCAAGGAGTGCTGCCATGACGAAAATAAAAACCAATAAAGAAACCCGGCCTTTGCCCGACATGGAAAATTGCCGTGTTGCCGATATTGGAATTTCTGGCTTTGCGGAGTGTCAAATGTCCGGGCCAAATCTTTGCCAATATGCTTTGCCGTTCGGATACTGTTTCCTGTGCAAACATCCTCGGCTGGATGAAATTCTCGCGAAAAGCAAAACAAGACAAGCGATTCCTGCTGTTGGATAAGCATTTTATGTATTTTCGCATCTCAACAAAATAAACCATCCCCGGTTATTCGGGGATGGTTTTCTAATAGGAGATTGTTGCTTGTCAAGTACTAAAGTCTTTGCCACACTTTTGGCGCGAGTTCACGCGAGCGCGCAGCGATCCGTTCTTCGTCCAGGGCGAGAATCTTTTTATCCTTCATCAGAATCTTGCCTTTGCAAACCGTGGTATCCACGGTGGCATCAACCAGACCGAAGATGAGATGCCCGAGGAAGTTTGCGTCGCTGATTGGCGTAGGCGGCTGGTAATCTATGATCGCAAGATCGGCAGGACGGCCCTCTGCGATTTCGCCCAACTTCAAACCAAATTGCCGTTCGCAAATTTTGGCGTTGTTTTGCAAAAGCATTTGCGGCGCTTCGACAAACGCCACGCGTGGATCATGGTTGGCAAGACGGTGCAATAAATACGCCGCGCGCATTTGCGCCAGCATATCGGACGACATGCCATCCGTGCCCAGACCGACGAGGACATTCTTTTTCAGCAAATCAAGAACGCGCGTGACTCCAACCGCATTGTTCATATTTGATTCGGGGTTATGGACAACGGCGGTTTTTGTGGCAGCGATGATGTCCATCTCGGAGTCGTCAATGTGAACGCAATGTACGAATAAGGATTTCTCGCCCGATGCGCCCATCTTGTTCAGCCGATTTACAGTTGGCATTCCATATTTTTTGATTGAGTCATCGCGGTCGGCCGCGTCTTCCGCGACATGGATATGGCAGCCGACTCCGGCATCTTTGGCAATGCCGACACATTTCTCCAGCGTGTCGTCCGACAATGTGAATGATGCGTGGAGTCCCATCATCGCCGCGATTTGACCGTCACCTTTGCCGACCTTCTTGATGAAGCGTTCATTCTCTTTTATGCCGCCGCCGGGGACATTGCGGTCAGAAACTTCATAGCAGAGCGAGGCGCGAAGCCCGGCTTGGCGAACGGCGTTTTCGATCAAATCCAATGAACCATCGCGCATGGACGGCGAGGCGTGGTGGTCAATGACGGTTGTCGTCCCATTGCGGATACACTCGATCAGCGGAATTTGCGCTGAAAGTGTAATATCTTCGTCCGAGAGCGCCATGTCCAGCTTCCACCACAGCCGCTCAAGAATTTCTACAAAGTTGGAGGCTGGTTCGCCGGGAATTGCCATGCCACGCGCCATCGTGGAATAGAAATGATGATGCGTGCAGATAAATCCCGGCATGATTACTTTTCCATTGCAATCAAGAGCTTCGGCGTTTGGATAGCGTTTCTTCATCTCGGTTGAATTGCCCACCGCGACAACTTTCTCGCCATCTGTGACCACCGAGCCATTCAATAAAACCTTGTTATCTTTTCCGAGTGTTGCAACAATCCCATTTTCAAATCGTGTTGTCATATTGTTTCATCCTTTCCTTTGGTTGAGCGTGTGATGATTTAATTTTCTCGAAGCATCGCCAGTTCCTGCGGAGTCCGCTCGCGCATCGTGATTGCGCCTGTAAGACATTTCTGTGCGCAGAGTGAACATCCGATGCACAGCGCTGGATCAGAATGTGGCAGCCGCTTTTCGTCCAGTGTGATCGCCAAATATGGACAACGCGCGCAATCTCCGCATGAGACACAGAGATCATAGTTGAAGGTTGAAAGTTTTTTGATCGGCGAGAGTTCCATGAAGCCCGTGACCGGATGCGGTTGAGCAATCCCAATCAATTCATGCATGGATTTAATGCCGCGCTCTTGCATGAGAAATGCGGTGCCTGATTCGAGTTCATTGATAATGCCATATCCATATTTTGTTGGCATTGTGCAGAACTGAACGGTTTTTACGCCGAGCGCGAGAAAATCCATCGCGGCTTTGTAATTCATCGGCCCGCCGTTGCCGGAAATCTCTATGCCTTCTGGTACGGCGTTGGCAAGAGTCAAATTGGAAATCGGTGTGACGCCTTCGCCGCTCATGCCGACGATTACGCCTTCTTCCCAAGCGCGATCCAATGAACCAGTTCTGAATCCAAGCGTTGGGAATGAGTTCGCCAGTGTGACACCGGCTTTTTTATTTGGATATTTTGCAAAGACTTGTTTGATCGCGCGAAGAATTGGAATGATGGATGTAACCGCGGCCGTCAGTTTGAAAAGCTTGGGAATATTTGGATCGCCGACTTCCATGATCCAGTCAATGATCTTGGCAGTGAGCGCCGCGTTTTGCGAAACGATATCGCCCTCCGTTCCATCGCCGCCTTGCGGACACGACAATGAGTATTCGATTCCCATCGCGCCAGCGGCTTCCAGCTTTTTGGTGTTGGATTGCCATCCGGCTTTGTCGCTCTCATCGTGACCCGTAACCGGTCCGCCCGTGGAAGCCATCGTTAAACGATCCGGGTATTTCTTTATAAGCTCCTTGATTTCGCGACACACGCGATCCAGCGGATGTCCCGACACATTATCTGCGTTTGCATACGTGGATTGACTGAACGTGAACATATATTCAGCAGGGATGTGAATCGGAACGTTATCGAACGCGGTCTTCATGATTGCGCCCGCCCAGCCCGCTTCATACGCCCTTTGCATTTGATTCAATCCATCCGTCATCGGCGAAGCGGACAGCAAGTACGGCGAACGAATTTGTCGTCCAAAGAAATCGGTTGCGAGTGAAACAGGTACAGGGTTGTATCCGGGAAGCGCATAATAGGATTTGGTTGATTTTTCAATGATTGGTTTCGGTTGTTGCTGCAAGTAAGCGTCAATTTCGAGCGCGATATTCTTGCCGGATGCAACAGCCTGAACAACAGTCTTTGGACCGGTCATCATATCGCCCGCGTAGAAGACTCCTTCGATCGGATCGCGCGGCAAAGTGGAGCGCATTCCAATGGCAACAACGACTGCATCGAAGTCATCGCGCGAGCCTTCCGTGCCATTCAGATCGCGGATATTCGCGGGGCTAAACGTTTGGCCCTCGGGCAATTGAACCTTCAATGTGTCGATTCCTGAAACATTGTTTCCGGTTTTCTTGATGCGGGTCACGCGGACGCGCCCGTTGACTTCAATATCAAAGTCAATCAATTCCTGGCGCTCTTTCGCGGTCAACGGCATTTCGGAAAGTTTTTCGAGCATGAACAATTCGACATGCTTCGCGCCGCGTTGTTTTGCCGTGATGGCGCAATCCGCGGCTGTGGCTCCGCCGCCGATAACAGCCACGCGTCCGTTGAATTGGAATCCATCAGGATTGGAGAGCAGGTCAACCATTTTGATGGCAAGATTTTCGTTCTCGATGCCAAGCTCAATCGGCTTCCATAAACCAGCCGTGACGCAAACCGCGTCGTAACCTTGTTTCAATAACTGTTTTGGATCTTCAATCTTTGTATTTGTCTTTGCATTGACCGCACCGAGCGAAAGAAGGAAATCGATATCCGACTCGACGACTTTTTTATCTAGACGATGATCCGGAATCAAATTCAACATTCCACCCAGTTGATTCCGACTCTCGTAAATATCGGCTTCGTAGCCCATTTGCGCCAGTGCCGCTGCGGCTCCAAGTCCTGCTGGTCCGCCGCCGATGACCGCAACCTTCTTGCCGTTCAAAGGTGGAGTTGAAAATTTTGGAATGCCGCCATCCTGCTTTGCCATTTCAACGAGGGTAGCTTGAACTTTTGGAATATTGATCGAGCCGTCGAAGTTTTTGCGGCTGCACGCCGCCATGCAGAATGTATCCGGGCAGACCATTCCGCACACGCCTCCCAGCGGATTGGCGTGCATGATCTCTGCCGCTGAGCGCTGAATGTCGGATTTGTTTCCGACGCGGGCCGCCATGATAAAGTCGAAGGGCGAGCAATTCGCTGGACAGGCTTCCTTGCAGGGTTTCTCCTCGCAGTATTCGCAGCGCATTAACTCCGTCTGGAGTTGGCGTTTGGTCATGATAAGTGGATCTGATAGGCCGTTCATTTTCACACCTCAATCGAAGATATATTTTGATTTTTGATGCCGCATTCTCGATTCCATTTTATGTCTTTCGTGGATTTAAACCGAGTGTAGAAACTCCATTCCCCAAAGGCGATATGTCACTGCTTAAATAAAAGCAACTCCCCTAGACATGCTTGCTTTCTTGCGTGGTGGAGAGCTGCCGATTCTTCAAAAGATCAATTCTCTATTTGGCTTTTAGTGCTTCCATCTTTCTGATCAATTCCAAATCTTCAGGCAGGTCCAAGTCGAGTTCAAGCGAGGGCAGGTTGACGACTTCAAGGCGTGCGCCCGCTTTCTTTGCGCGGTCACAATGACGTTCGAACGAGCCTTCGCCAAAATCGTATTCGATGATATCGGCGGGCGAAAGGAGCAAAGCATTCGTCCCTTTTTGATGGCGGTCAGGCGCGATGACAACCACTGGCGGATTTGCCGAACGCTCCAGCAGTGTGGTGACATCTTCGCGCTTGAGCAGCGGCAAATCGGCGGGGACGATCAGAACGCCGCGTGAAGCATAGACTTGGGCGACAACAGTTGCGCGTTTGAGCGCGGTGTTCAAAGTTGGCGCGCCGTCTTCTTGAACAGTACGCGCCCCCAGGTCCCGTGCGAGCGCCAGCGCTGACGAGTCGCGGCTGACAACCAGCACCTGTTCGATTTCCCTGAGATCGGTGAGTGTTTGAATGGTGTGTTCAAGTAATATGCGATTCAGTTCCGCCCGTTCATCTTCAGATAACGTGCCAGCGAGTCGCGACTTTCCGCGCCGCAAAGGTTTTACAGGGACGATTGCCCAGAGCGTCATCGGTTTGTTCCAATGAAGTTTAGCACATCTTCGGCTAATTGTCGCCGGTCGTCCGGTGTCTTCATCAGTGTGTTGATGATCAATGTTTGCATATTTAAACTCCGAATATCTGACTCGAGTTGTGAATCAATGTGATCCATCACGAAATGTGAGACGAGTCCATTGTATTGTTTTGCAACAGCCAACGCAGATGGTTCGATTCCAAGTTCGCGATACATTTTTGCAGCTGGACCTTTGACTGCCTGCCCGCCGATGATTGGGGATACTGCCGCAATGGGTTTCGCTTCAATCTTTGACCTTAGGCCGGGCACCGCCAAAATAGGCGCGATGCTCACCCACGGATTCGACGGGCAGATGACGATTGCGTCTGCCGATCGAATCGCTTCACGTACGCCGGGCGTGGGCTGCGCTTTATCGGCTCCGTCAAATCGAAAGCCTTTGACGCGCGGCTCACATCTTCGATGGACAAAATATTCCTGAAACGCCAGCTCGCCTTCATCAGTATTCACGATGGTCCTAATTGGATTATCGCTCATCGGGATTACGGCATGATGAATCCCCCACGCTTTGCAAAAGTCGCGCGTAATCTCTGAAAGGCATTGACCTTCCTTGAGCCGCCGCGTGCGCTCGAGATGCGTTGCCAAATCCTGGTCGCCGAGATGAAACCATGATTGCCCGCCAAGTTTTTCAATATTCGATATTGCCTGCCATGTTTCATTGACTCGCCCCCAGCCCGTGTCTGGATTCGCGAGACCCGCCAATGTGTAACAGACCGTATCGAGATCGGGAGAAATATATAAGCCGAGATGTTCAAAGTCATCGCCTGTGTTGACGATGATGGTCAGGTCTTCGGGTGGGAGGGTTTGGGCGAGTCCGTGTGCGAGTTTTGCACCGCCGACTCCGCCGGCGAGAGCAACGATTTTCATATAACGATTGAAACTATATTCAGGGACTTTAATTCTTTCTGTTTCGGTTCTTCATCAGCGTATCCAACAAAAACCAGCGCTTGCGGTTCCCAACTTTCCGGCAACCCTAAAGTTGTTTGCGTTTCTTTTGTTGCATACAACGGCCAGCAAATCCAATTGCCGCCGAGACCCTCGGCGTGTGCCGCCAGCAGAAGTTGCAATCCGGCCAGCGCGGTGGACTGGATGTTCATGATTGTTTCTTCCGGTGTGTCCGTGCGGACGACGGTCACATCGCGGCACAGAAGAATGATCACAGGCGCTTCGTCAATGCGGCGCAAGGAATTGGCAACACGCTTTTCGGTTTCGGATTCGGGCGCGCCTTCGGCTTGCATGTCAACGCGCATTTTTGTTGTCAGCGCGATTCCAAGACGCGATTTGGAATCCGGATTTTTTACAATAACAAATCTCCACGGCTGGAGGTTGTGGGCGGATGGCGCGTACGTCGCAGTGGTGAGGATGCGCTCGATAACGGAATCCGGTATCGGGTCCGGCCTGAAGCGGCGGGTTGAGCGCCGCGAACGCAGGAATTCGTGCGCTGAATTCATCCGTGCGCGTCGACTTTTAACGGTTCGATTTTATAGATCACGCGCGGCTGTTTGGGATTATGGCCCGGATAATTTCGGCTGCCATGATATTTGAAATTAAGTGTATCAATGTGATCTTCCGCGCCATCGGTTGTGAACTCGACGATCCTGCCGCGGATTTGCACATAACGATACGGATTTTTTGGATCGGCGATGCAAAGTGCCACATTGGGACGGGCGCGCATGTTTTTGTCTTTCAAGCGACCGGTTGCTGTGTTGATGCGAATGTAGTCGCCGTCCATATCAAACCAGACAGGCGTGACTTGCGGCGTGCCGTTGGAATTAACGGTCGCAAGATAGACGAATGCTTTGTTTTCATCCTTCAACAAATCTCGATGCGATTCAGGAATGACTTTCATTTTATTCCTCGGGGTTTGGAATGTAGAGAACTTTCATGTTTTCATCATGAAACGCCAAAATGCTTTCCACGTCATTAGACGAACAGCCAAGCAGGAGTTTTACTTCTGCATCGCGTTTGAGTGTATCAAACGTACATAAGATTCCCGTAAGCGTTTTGTTGTTCAACGATCCAAGCCAAACGTCAATGCCGTCGCCATCCGACGCGGACGTGCCTTCGAGAAATCCATAATCGAGGGGATAAATCATATCAGGCCATTTCGGATGCGGATGACTTTTGGGTCTATCTATGACGATGTGGCGGGTCGCCGCTAAATTTGCCATTGCCTCCCAAAAAGCCTGACCGCGTTGATTTTTCATCGGAACAAGTCTTGTTCTTTCGGACGAATTAATTCTTTCAGTGATCCTTCGCGCAGCGGATACGGAAATCCGCGAACATGGACAATCGGTGTGCCTTCCGCGGCTTGCCCCATGACGAGCGACGCAGCCGCGGCCAATTCGTCTGCCACGCCGACGACGGTGATTCGCAATGAGTAGCCGAATAGGTCTTTCCAACCGCGTTCATCCATCACGGCGGGGATTCCACTCAAGCCAATGCAAACTCCTTCCGTGCCGATGCGCCAGGCGCGTCCATGCGAATCAATAATCATTACGCCGATCTTCTTGCCGGTCTTTGATT
>JAKAKJ010000060.1 GCA_021824575.1 Chloroflexota bacterium | reverse complement strand
TCAGGGACGATGAAACGGACTCCGCTTCATCAGGTTTGACCAATGCGATCATGTTTCCACCGCGCCCGCCGCCGCTGAGTTTTGCTCCCAAAGCCCCAGCCTTCCGCGCGGCTTTGACAAGTTTATCCAATTCCGGTGACGAAACAGTCATTTCCTGCAACAACGCATGGTTTTGATTCATCAATGAGCCAAGTTTTTTTAAATTACCATCTTCTATTTCTTCTCTCGCACTTTTTGCAATCTCCCCAATTTGATCAAAGACTTTTTCCCATTTTGATTCATCTGCTTCCCACAATTTACGGACATCGCCAACTGATTCTTTTGTCGGCGCGGGAATGCCAGTATCGCCGATGACAATTGTAAATGGCTTGCGGACTTCAAAGATTTCTGTCGGCAGTCCTTTAACGAAATAGACTGCATTTGCATACGTCACAACCGTGTTGTCAATGCCCGACGGCGTGCCGTGATGAAGTTTTTCGATCTCGAATGCCATCGAACTTATTTGTTCATTTGACAATGGATTGTCGAGGAATGAAGAGAGAGCACGTATCAATGCGACAGACACTGCCGCGCCGGAGCCGAGTCCGGATGCGACGGGAATGGTGGATGAGACATTGATTTGGAGGCTTGGAAACGGGTCAATGCCGAGGACGAAGAAAAGGTTATGAATAACGGCAGCCAGCGGATGGTCAGGAGGAAGCGAATTCAGCGCGGCGTGAAGATCAATATCCGGCGCGTTGATCCAAATTCCAGCGCGGGGCGAGTCTAAAACTTCGACATCCGCATGGACCTGCAAAACGGGAACGGCCAGCGCGGGCCGTCCGTAGACAACTGCGTGTTCGCCAAAGAGAATGATCTTGCCGGGTGTGGATGCTTTCATGGAGTTGAGGGGGAAAGATAAAAGACTGCCAGCACTGCAATCGCCCAAAGCAACATGGAAATTTGCAGCGGACGGTCAGACAGCAGGATTTCTTCGGGCGCGCCGCCGCTGTGTTCGACCTCGATCAAATACATGTAACGGAAAATTGCATACACCACAAATGGAATTGTCAACATCATGCTGTGATTGGTGGGGACGTTTGGGGCCGAAAATGTGTAAAGCGAATAAGCCACGATCGTGGTTCCCGAAACGATCATGATGTATTGGTCGAGCAGCGGAATGGTGTAACCTTCGAGTACTTTGCGGTGCGAACCGGCATCGTTGGAAAGCAATGCAAGTTCCGCACGGCGTTTGCCAAAGCCCAGATAAAGCGCCAGCAGAGTCATCACCACATACAGCCACGGCGAGAATCGCTGGACATCAATCAGCGACACACCGGCTTCCACGCGCAGGACAAATCCGGCTGCCAGCACCAGCACGTCGAGAATGGGAATATGTTTAAGCCAGCGTGAATAAGCCAGGTTGAGGAGGAAATACGCCAGCAGGACCAGGTCGAATTCCGGGTCCATCACGTAACCGAGGATCAGCGTGACAGCCACCAAAATAATGCCGGCGGCCCACGCGACATTGAGCGGGAGTTGTCCCGATGGCAGCGGGCGATTCTTTTTTATCGGATGCTGCCGGTCGGCCTCGACGTCAACAATGTCGTTGAAGATGTAGACACTGCTGGAGATCAGGCAAAACAGAAAGAAGCCCGCCAGCGTGTGCAGGAAGGCCGAGACATGGAATAATTGTTTATCGAAAACCAGTGCGGCAAAGACAAAAATATTCTTTGACCACTGGCGCGGACGCATGGTTTTTAACAGGACCGTCAGCATGATTCAATTTTACACTCGATTATGGAATATCGAATACAATTCTTTCGTGCCGAAAGTTCGTTTGGATGTTTTGCTCCTTGAACGCGGATTGGCCGAGTCGCGCGCCAAAGCCCAAGCTTTGATTATGGCCGGGCAAGTCCGTGTGAACGGTCAGACCGCGCTCAAAGCGGCAGCTGCGGTCGAGCCTGACGCGGCGCTGACAGTTGATTCCAGCCCGCGCTTCGTCTCACGCGGCGGCGAAAAGCTGGACGCGGCGCTGGCAGCGTTTGACATAAAGGTGAATGGTCTTGTCTGCGCGGATGTTGGCGCTTCGACGGGAGGTTTCACCGATTGTTTGCTGCAACATGGCGCGGCAAAGGTCTACGCGATTGACGTGGGCAAAGGTATCCTGCATTGGAAACTTCGCAACGATCCGCGTGTCATCGTCATGGAAGAGACCAACGCGCGCTTTGTCGAGTTGCTGCCGGAGCCAGTTTCGCTCGTAACAATTGATGCTTCATTTATCTCTTTGAAGATTTTGCTGCCGGTGGCCAAGCGCTGGCTTTCTTTATCCCCTAATCCCTTGTCCCCTGCAGGGGAATGGGGGCAAGGGATTAGGGGCATCGTAGCGCTGATCAAACCCCAATTCGAAGCCGGGAGGAAAGACGTCTCGCGCGGTGACGGTGTGATTCGCGACCCGAATATTCATGAGCAAGTTTTGTTCGATGTGCTGAATTTTGCCGAAACTCAGGGCTTTGGAATCCGCGGATTGATCCGGAGTCCGCTTCTCGGTCCGAAAGGGAACGCAGAATTCCTCGTCTGGTTGATTCCCGGTATAAGCGGAGATCCGCTTGCCGGACAAATCCAATCTTTATTTCAAGGAAGCTCATCAAAATGAAACGGTTTCTCTCTCTTGCATTGCTCATAAGTTTGTTCCTGGCTGCCTGCGGCACTCCTGCCGCGTCTGCTGTTGCTGCCGCATCCGCCATTCCCGCCGCTCCCACGCAAGTATCCCTGCCTGTTGTGAAGGTGGATCAAGCTCACATGGACACTGCCGGATTGAATTACGTGATTCCGGCGGGCGACGGTTTTGTGTTCGACGCCTCGGATTTCAACTTTAAACTTCCGACCGGACAGACTGCATCTCCCACCGCAATACAAATTATTACTGGCAGCCGCGCTTATCAAGGCAAATGGACGGCAGGCGCGGCCCGTCAGTCTGTGCTCGCCGCAGAATTGACTCCGATGGCGAAGGCCCAACCGCTGACACAATTTGATTCTGGAATGCAGTTAATCGTCTCGATCGGCGTAATCAATAACTTTGGCCGCTATCAATCATTATGGGTGGCAGTGGTGAATGTTCAATAGCGTAGATTGACTGAATTCAACGCCAGGTTCCTGTATTCAGGGAACCGGTTGAAAATGCGTTATACTCCCGCACGCACATGACCAGTCACATCCGCAATTTTTGCATCATCGCACATATTGACCACGGCAAATCCACGCTGGCTGACCGTTTGTTGCATTTAACGGGTACGGTCCCGGACCGCGACACCACCGAGCAAATCCTGGACACGATGGACCTCGAGCGTGAAAAAGGCGTGACGATCAAAGCGTCCGCCGTGCGGATGAATTACACCGCCAGCGGCGGCAGCGCCTACGAACTCAATTTGATTGACACGCCCGGCCACGTGGATTTCGGTTACGAGGTCAGCCGCGCGCTCAAGGCGTGCGAAGGCGCGGTGCTTGTCGTGGATGCCACGCAAGGCATCGAAGCGCAGACGCTTGCCAATCTTTATCAGGCGCTGGATGCGGATCTTGTTATCATTCCCGTCATCAACAAAATTGATTTGCCCTCGGCCCGTCCCGATGAAGTCGCCGAAGATATCGCGTCTTTGCTCGGCGTGAAAGCCGATGAAGTGATTCGCATTTCAGCCAAGGAAGGACTGAATGTGGGTCAGGTTCTCGAAGCAATCGTCCAGCGCGTGCCGCCGCCAAAGGATGATTCCGCTTCGCGTTTGCGCGCACTGATTTTTGATTCACACTATGATTCATATAAAGGCGTCATTGCATACATTCGCGTCTTCGAAGGTTCGATCAAACCGACCGATACGCTTCACATGTTTGCCACTAAAGCAGACATGAAGCCGGTTGAGATTGGCATCTTCGCGCCGGATATGAAGCCGGTTCAAAGTTTGACAGCGGGTGAAGTTGGATATATTGCCACCGGACTGAAGACCATCCATGATTGCCGCGTCGGCGACACGATCACACTCGCCTCAGCTCCCGCCCCGGCCCCGCTGCCGGGCTACCGTCATCCCAAACCGATGGTCTTCGCTGGAATCTATCCCGTCGAAGCGGACGATTATCCCGAACTGCGCGAAGCGCTCGATAAGCTTCAACTCAACGATGCCTCGCTGACGTTTGATCCCGAAACGTCGCAGGCGCTCGGATTTGGATTCCGCGCCGGTTTTCTCGGCCTGTTCCACATGGAAATTGTGCAGGAGCGAATCGAGCGCGAATATCTGCTCGATGTTTTATTCACCGCGCCATCGGTGGAATATGAAGTGTTGACAATCAACGATGAGATCATCAAGGTTGATTCGCCCGCCGAATTGCCGGATGATGAATCGAAGATCGTCGAAATCCGCGAGCCGTGGATGACCATCGAGATCATCACGCCGACCGAATATTACGGCCCGATCATGGATTTGGTCACCAAGCGCCGCGGCATTTACAAGAGTCAGGAGTACCCCGCGCCGCACCGCGTGCAGCTCAATTTCGAGATTCCATTATCTGAAATTATCGTTGATTTTTTCGATGAATTGAAGTCGCGCACAAAAGGTTACGCCTCGCTCGATTATCAATTTCTCGAATATCGCCCCGACGAATTGCAGAAGTTGGAAATCCTCGTCAATGGCGAACCGGTGGATGCGCTGGCAGCCATCGTCCACAAGAAGGACGCGTTCCACAAAGGCCAGCGGATGATCACGAAACTGAAGGAAATCATCCCGCGCCAGTTGTTCGATGTTGCCATTCAAGCCTCGGCAGGCGGACGCGTAATCAGCCGCGCGAATGTCAAGGCCACACGCAAAGATGTTTTGGCGAAATGTTACGGCGGCGACATCACGCGCAAAAAGAAATTGCTGGAAAAACAAAAGCGCGGCAAGAAACGCCTCAAGATGGTTGGCAATGTGGAAATCCCGCAGGATGCGTTCATGGCCGTGTTGAAACTGGAAGAGGAATAATTTGATTTTGTAGGAGCGCAGCGCGCCTTGCGTGCTTCGCGCGCTGCGCTCTGGGCGGAGCAGCGCTCCGCCCCTACGGTGAAGAATATGAAAGATATAAAACGTTGGCTTCCCGGCGCAATTATCAGCATCCTGCTAATCCTGGCCATTATTTATTTTGTTGACTGGTCAAAGGTTCTGAACGCGCTGCGTTCAGCAGACTATAACATTCTGGCGATTGCCATCGTTATTGGTTTTGGATGGATGTTCATCCGGGCCATCGTCTGGCGGACGCTGCTGCGTAATCGCGCCTCATACCGCGATACGTTGTTGTCGCTTGGCGAAGGCTACTTACTTAACAACTTTCTCCCGTTCCGCCTCGGCGAACTGGGCCGCGCCTTCTTTCTCAGCCGCAAAACGGATTTGCAGTTTGTGGAAATTCTGCCGACCATCATCATCGAGCGCGCCACCGACCTGGCTTACACGGCGGCCATCTTTCTCGCGTCCCTGCCGTTTGTGGTTGGAGCGGCGGGTGCAGACAGAATCGGAATCGTTATCGGCGTGATTGTTGTCATTGGCTTGGTGGCGATGTATTTGCTGGCGCGCAACGATCAATGGGCATTGGATACATTTCACAGACTCAGTGCGCGCTGGCCCTCCATTCAACGATTCGGCGGCAGTCTGCTCGAATCTTTTCTGACCGGTTTGGCTGTGCTCACCGACGGCTGGCTTTTCCTTCGATTCCTGTTTTGGATGGCGATCAACTGGAGCATGGCTATCGTTTCCTATTATCTTGCCATCCGCGCGTTCTTTCCTCAAACTCAATTGACGTGGGGGATGTTCGGACTCGGCGCGGCTGCGTTCGGCGGGGCGATTCCATCTTTGCCCGGCGCAGTCGGGACCTTTGAGGGCGCGTTCGGCGGGGCCTTAACCTTGCTGACGCATGACCAGTCCACCTCGCTGGCTGTCGCGTTGACCGCGCGCTTCATCAACTATTTGACCAGCATTGTGATTGGTGGTTATGCCCTTTCGCGTGAAGGTCAGACTCTTGCAGGTATCTATCACGAGCTGATGAACTTGCGGGCAAAAAGTGAGCCAACATGATCCCGCTTTACGATACCCTGCATTCGCGCAGGTTCCCAATCGTTAATTGGCTGTTGATCGCGTTGAACTTCATCGTCTTCTTTTACGAAATCAGTTTGAGTTCCTCGGCGCTCAACAGGTTGACCTTTGTCTGGGGGCTTGTCCCGCAGCAGTTGATGCTTCATCCGCAAGTCGCATGGCTGACGATTTTTACGTCCATGTTTCTGCATGGCGGCTGGCTTCACATTCTCAGCAATATGTGGGTGCTTTTCATCTTTGGCGATAATATCGAAGACCACATGGGACACGCGCGTTATTTGATTTTTTATTTGCTAAGCGGCATCGCAGCCGGGCTGCTTGAGTCCTATGTGCTGCCGACCAGCAATATTCCGATGATCGGGGCGAGCGGCGCGATTGCCGGTGTGCTGGGCGCTTATCTGATTCTGTTTCCGCAGGCGCGCATTGCCAGCATCGTACCCATCATCTTTATCTTTACGATCATCGAAATCCCGGCTGTGATATTCCTGTTGTTCTGGTTTGTTCTGCAATTGTTCTCCGGTTGGACTGCATTGGCAGGCGCGGCTGGCAGCAGCGGCGTTGCGTGGTGGGCGCACGTTGGCGGATTTGTATTTGGAATGCTGGCTGTTCGATTCTTCGTTCAACAACGCCCGCTTTATCATCAGCAATAAAATGTTATGAAGGAGTTCTCATGACTCGAAATTATCTTGTCACCGGCGGAGCCGGATTTATCGGATCGAATTATGTAAATCGCCTGGTGAAGCGCGGTGAGAACGTCACCATCTATGACAACTTTTCGCGTGCGGGCGCAAAGCGAAACCTCGAATGGCTGAAATCAACACACGGCGAGAAATCCTTTAACATGATCGCTGCCGATGTGCGTGACGCGGACAAAATAACGGAAGCCGCCCGCGGGTCCGATGTGATCGTTCATCTTGCGGGACAGGTGGCGGTCACCACCTCCGTGACTGATCCACGCTCTGATTTTGAGTCCAACGCGTTCGGAACGTTCAACGTGCTTGAAGCCGCGCGTGTCTCAGGGCGTAATCCCATCTTTATCTATGCCTCGACAAATAAAGTCTATGGCGGAATGGACGACGTGAAGATCGTCGAAGAGGCGACCCGTTGGCGTTACGCGGAGTTGATAAACGGCTGTCCCGAAACGCAGCCGCTTGACTTTCATTCGCCGTATGGATGCTCGAAGGGAACGGGCGATCAATACGTCCGCGATTATGCCCGCATCTACGGTCTGCGGTCTATCGTTTTCCGTCAGTCTTGTATTTATGGCCCGCGCCAATTTGGGATTGAAGATCAAGGTTGGGTTGCGTGGTTTGTGATCGCGGCTGTGACTGGACGCCCGATCACGATTTATGGCGATGGCAAACAGGTGCGCGATGTTCTGCATGTGGATGATCTGATGAATGCGTACGATGCAGCGATTGAAAAGATTGATACAGCTGCTGGAAAAGTTTTTAACGTGGGCGGCGGCCCGCAAAATGTTTTGTCCGTGTGGGCGGAGTTCCAGCCGATGCTTGAAAAATTATTGGGAAAGAAAATTCCTGTTGGCCGCGGCGATTGGCGTCCAGGCGACCAGCGTGTGTTTTATGCTGATGTCGGCAAAGCCAAACGCGAGCTGGGATGGAGTCCGAAGATTGGGGTCGAAGAGGGAATCAAGATGTTGTTTGAATGGGTGAAGGAAAATAAGAATTTGTTTTGAAAAGAATTCCGAAGTTACTAATATTACAACGAGATTTCAAGGTACTACGAGATTTCGGTTATTACTACGAGATTTTGCGTTTACGGCAGTTCGAGCTTTGCCGCTGGGATCGCGAGCGGGTTCGTTTGCGGTGAGAACAATAGGCGGCGTGATTGCGGCATTGGCGGTAGTGTAAGATGGCAAAAAGATCGGGCGCGCATCGACACTCGTCTTCAATCGCGGTTGCCACCAGTTGACGAGCTTGCGAGGTTGTGAGAGCCGGGCTTTTTTTTGAAACAAGAGACGCAAGCGCATCAGAAATAAATGTGCCAGGAAGGATTGCAGCATGTGATGGTGCCAACCCTGCCAGGTACGCGTTTCATAATGATCCAATCCGACCTCTCCTTTAGCTTCTTCGAAAGCCGTCTCCACCGGCCACCTCATCCCCGTGATGCGGGTCAATTCTGCTGGAGGACAATCGGCGGGTGCGTTACTCAAATAAAACTTGCTTTCGGGCTGAGCGCCCAGCGAACGGCGAAAGATCGCCCAGCAACGCGAGCCAGGCAATTGGTCACGCACAGGCGTCACGCGCATAAAGGCCAACTCGACCCGCAGTGGGCCTTTGCTGCCTTCCTTGATAATGCGTCTGTGCCAGGCTCTCGCAGGCAGTTGATTTATCAGTGCGCACAGTTCCAGAGGTCGGGGTGCGCTGAGCTTTACACGTGGATGCAGACGCGGCCGTCCCAGTGGGCCGCAGCCTGGGGGTTCGATCGTGGGACAACGCAGCCAGACACGCGTGTCGGAGGGCACCTCCGCCAGATACCACTTGCCCAGGGATGCGATTCCATCCAAAAATGCCGGAATTTTCCCGTAACTTTCGTCACAGGTGACCCAGCGGAACGGAAGCACGCCGCGCGACACCAGAGCGCCGATCATCTCCAGCCCCAACTCCGGCTCCGTATGAAAACGCAGCGTCGCTGGAATTTCACACGCTTTCGATCTCTTCCGGGACGCATCACTGAACCACTCTTCCGGCACGTACAAGCGTTCGTCCAAAAATGCGTAGCCGTGACGACTGGCATACACCAGGAAGACCCCTTCCTGGCAATTAGCGATCTTCCCCAAATGGCCACAATATTGCCGGGCCACTCCTACCGAAGCTCTGCCTTCTTTGGGAATCCCACTCCCATCGACAATGACCACTCCGTCCTCTTCACCCAACCACCTGCTCACCAAACTTTGCGCATGGATCATCAAAGGTGTGCTGTCCCATGCTCCACCTCCAATGAACTGTTGCATCCCGCGAATCGCATTCGGATCCGCACCCATTTGCGCCAGAACCATCGGTTCAATCGTCTTGCGCTCCACGTTGGACAACTGCCCACACAGATAACGCAACGACCAGTTCCGCTGTTCACGGCGTTTGAACAGGGCTTGGAATTGACGATGAAATGCCAACAACTCGTCTGCGCTCATGTTCACAGCGTATACGCTCATTTTGTCCGATGGCTTACGCTCACTGGCAGGGGGCCGGCGCGAGGCGCGGCGGTTCATGTGTCGGGTCCTTGAACTCATGGCGATCTCCTCTCGGTTCTATTGCTCGCCGATGAGTGTAAACCTTAAAATCTCGTAGTACGAATCGAAGTCTCGTAGTAATGCGAAATCTCGTTGTAATACTATGTTTTACGTCAGAAAGTCAACACCGGTTTGTGGCTCAACGAACACCGCGACTGGCAGAAACTGGAGAGCTTCGTTCAAAAAGCCGGGCAGAGCGCTTGGTTCGCAAAGGCCTATTTGACTCAGCAGGAAATCTATCCTGTGTCTGCTTTGATTTACTGGCAGGTTGGTGAAAAGGAACCTTGGTGTCTGGCGACCAATCTACCCGATGCAACCTTGACGCTGCGCTACTATCGCCGCAGGATGTGGACGGAAGAAATGTTTGCTGACTTCAAAAAACACGGCTTCGATTTAGAAAGCACTATGTTGCGCCATGCTGCTCGCTTGTCTCGTTTGACTTTAGCCGTTGCTTTCCTCTACGATTGGCTCCTTTCCGTGGGCAGCCAGACCATTCGAGCGGGCTTGCGGCCTCTCGTGGATCGCAAAGATCGTCGCGATCTCAGCCTCTTTCAAATCGGTCTGCGCTTTATCGATCGGAAACTATTGCACTCTCTTTCATTCTCGGTGCCACTTTATACTCGATCCTAAAACTGTCCGGTGGCTAGATTATTTGTTTGCTGCCAAAAAGATTTGATCATGCTGTTAATTTATTCCTTCCTTTGTTATGATCGATGATAATCAATTCATTCCGGTTAAAATATTTGTGCAGCCATTTTAGGTCTGAACATCCAATGCGCCCAGCAATTTTTCATCAATGTTGTTTGGACCGATGTAGGACAGGATTGTACATATGGCTAATATAACAAATAATGCTGGAAGGTTATTCTGCAAGATCACAGGTTTATTTGCATAGGAGTATAGCATCGAAGAATACGCGATTGAAAAAATCAATGTCAACAAGATAATGAAGACGCGATTTCTGCCTGCTGTAAAGGAAAGAATAGCTGGAACTGTCACTGCAACTGCGGCGGGCAACGTCGCTAATTTATAATCAAAGCTTACTGACGGAATTACACATGCTCCGATGAAACATGCTAGAAAAATGTAAGGGTTGAAACCGCATATGTTTTTTTTATAAGCTTGCCAAACAATCATTACCAAACAAAAGACAAAGAATCCAAACAACAATAACTGCAGTAGCCAGCCGTTTTGAAAAAGCCATAATACGATCCGTTTTCTGGGGAGCACTTCGGGGGACAAAATGAAGGCCGTAAAGGATTGGATTGAGAGATTGCCTGCTCCAATCGGGAGCGCTTGTGAGGATGCAAGTCCAAAGAGTGCGCTTATGTTCTGCATTATTGATTTCAATCCCAAAACCAAAAGGGCCAATAGATTCACGGCGCCCAGCCCTGTGATCCGCTTAATGTTATTTTTCCAATCCGACCAATCTGAGACGAAGACAAGGATAAAAATTGCTGGATAGAGTTTGATTTGTACTGCTAGAGAGAACGCCAAATACGCTGCAAGACGATATTTTGGCTGGTAGTAGAATAAATATATGGCGATCATAACGAGACCAACAGCTATTAGATTCCACTGGCCTCTTTCCAGTTCAAATTGAAGGCCATAAGAGATAATGCCGGTCGCAGTTATCAGCGTCATAAATGCAGATGCCCCTCTTGACCTGTGCATCAATGCTGGAAGAATAGATGTCACCAGAATATAAACAATAATAATGAGTGCGATGAAGATTTTGTAGCCTGTTTCATAACTCGTGAATGTAAATGGTACAAAGAAAATGAGTGTAAATGGTGGATACCAGATCACAGGAGCATTACCAGTGTGATACCAGACACTACTGTAAGCCACGATTTCCCTGAAGTCGTGTCCAATCGGGGCATTTGCAGGCACCTCCTTAATCAATTGCATGACTAAAGAGGGGTTGAGAAATACAGGCATGATGAAGAATAGAACAAAGGTAATGAAGTAGCCAAGCATTACCCAAGACATGAGAGGCAGACTTGTGAGAAAATTTATTGCGCGATGATAAAAAGAACGAATCATAACCAAATACGTTTGTACGCCTTTTATGGAGAAAGTGCATTTGTAGATTTAGCATAGAGAATTTTATAACCAGCTAGGTTTGGATCTATCTCCCACTTTCCGCATATTTCTAGCAGTGTACCCGGTTGTGGCAGGAGTTTGTTAGGAATGCTGATCAAGGCCTTGCCATAAGTCCGATAATCCAGGGCATAAAACATTGTAACTGGGGGCTTTGCCTTTATTGCCCAGTTAATCAGGTTCGGATCGGCAAGCTCATGCGAATTGCTTTTGTAAATATTCAAATGAAAGTTTGGTATTCCGTCTGGCACAGGATCATCATCAGATACTACATTGAAGTAAGTTCCCGCGTCGAAGCGCGTGACAATGGATACGAATCCAGCGCCACAGTTTGGCGATGGAAGCGCTGGCGGATTTCCAACAAGCTTCACGAAATAAGATCCAAATGTCATGATCAAAATCAATCCGAGGCTTAGAACTGTAGCCATCTCATAATCTGGGGAAGCCTGATCTGGGACCAAAAAAAGCCTAATTCTCGAATTCAATTTTTCTAGAATAAACACCAGACCCATCGCAGGGAGTAAGGCAAAAATTATCATACTGGCGGCATAAGGCCGCATTCGTGAAGCATCGGTCGGCGGAAGAAATGGCACCGAGATCAACACCCCCAAAGCTGCCACCGTTACAAAACTGGAATAAGCATCTGACGACTTCTTGTTAAGTGCTTTGTAAATCCCAATGGCACACAAAACCAATAGAACATGTTGAATGATTGTGTTTACAATTACATTCCCCCCGGAGACATATGAAAAAGCGCCATATGCAGATGTGGAAAAGAAGTTAGACCAGTTATAGAGCATACCTTGTAGCAATAAACCTGGATTCTGCATTATCTGTTTAAAAGCAAGTCGGTAGATTGTGCTGGATTGATAAGGCTCTGGCAGATTTGCTAATTCCGGGTGAACTGTAAATATATACGACCAGTGTTTTCCACCAGAGGCTAGACCATATAGCGAATAGGAAAAATTTGCAAACAGAGTACCGGATGAGACAGCTAGAAGTCGGAACACTAACCAATTCACTAGGAAGCCCCCGGCAATTGCTCCCAATCCACCCAATAAAAATCTCCACGATGGCCTTGTCTCCGGCGCTCTGAATATCCACGTGCCCCATAGAAGTAAAAGCGGCAACACAAAGAAAGCACCTGCACGAGCATTCAACGCCAGGGTGGTGACAAAAAGCCCGATCCAGAAGGAAGGCTGTTTGGAGTCGGCAATGCCTCGCCATAGAAAAACAAATCCCAAGGCACCCAATGCGACCCCAAGGCTTTCAGACATGGTCAGACCATTATTGTATCTGTAAAAGAGGAACAGAATCGTAAGAATGAAGACAGCCGCTTCGGCTCCGTGTGTCCTTTGAATTTCTTTTGCCGCTAAGTAACAAGCACACGCTGTTATGGCAGTTAGAATTCCCAAAGCAGCCATCAAATTGCTGCCTGTAATTGTCAATAGTACGGCTAGCAGTCCGGGGAAAAGTGGACGACGAGCCGAAAAGGGGGAAAAAGGCTGCCCCGCCATTAACCTGAGCGCGTCAATATAGTAATCAGACGCGTCGAACAATGGGACAATGCCATTGAATACCGTGGACTGGGATTGCCCTGTCTGCCATAAACCGGCCAAGGACAGGCCAAAGAAAGAAAAGGTCAGTGTAATTGAAAGGGCTTTTCCTAAACGGCCCGGTATGCGAAAGGATGTATAGAGTAATACAACAAAGAACGGGATAAATCCTGTAAATCCCGCTCTGGCTTTAAAACCAAGCATGTGAAATACGGTTGGAAATAAGTTGAGCAGGATTGAACAAAAAATTAGTAATGCAACAATGATGCTTAGGGTATCGAAACCCCATATCTGAAGAAAAGAAGTTCGTAATTGCGATAGGGAGTGTTTAATCCTTTCAGACATAACCATACCTGACGAATAGAGATTTATTTTTGAAGATAGCCTTTTCGCTAACTATTACAATTATGCCAATTGTCCAACAAACGATACTTATTCAAGCTGCGGTTCTCGCGATGTTCCACGGATACCTCGCAAAAGACGCCGCGGATGTAATTCGCAGAACAAGTAAGGCACCTCGTATATTTCAAAACCTGAATTATACAGGATAAGGAACAGCTTTTTTTGATTTCTAATTCATCTCGGTGAATTGCAAGCTCAATGCATTATTCAGTGATCCATTGCAGTACTTGAGTTTAGAGTAGCAAAGTAGCACATAAGAGATGTGTGGTCATACCGAACGTTAAAAATTGAAAAGCAAATACCGATCACGGACTTGCAGAAGCTGAAATGTGGACTTTTTTGCTCTTGAACACCACTGGATAACGAATGCGTGGTGGCGGGAAATAACTCTTTTGTCTGCCTGTGCCTTTTCCGGCAGGTCTGGGCTTGGCGGCTGGTGTACCAACACTAACAAAAATGCCAGAGCGGAGCGTTGCACTTGATAAGGTGTCAGCCTGGTGCGTTGTTGTCTGCTACGCGGATACCAAGCCGGATAATCTTCTTGCACCGCATCGCGCATCAGAAGCAG
>JAKAKJ010000070.1 GCA_021824575.1 Chloroflexota bacterium | reverse complement strand
ATTTTTGGCGCCGGAACGTTATTGCCATCCTCGCCCCACCAGATTCTTCCTTCTTTATCTAATTCCCATAATCTTTCCTCTGAAACTCTCCAGTATGATCCCTTGGGAGGGCCTTTAATAACTCTACCGCCTGGGGTGGTGATCGTGTATGTGCCTTTACTATAAAAGTTTCTGGCCGCTAGGTTATTTGGCCTCCATAATCCGCGAGGATCGTTGTCTGGGTTCTTATAAAGTTGATTTTGCTGATCCGTTCTTGGTAATAGATTGCGTGCCCACAAGTTTTTATCCTTGGCGTAAATCAAAATATATTCATGCCTATCTGATAAATATTTTGCTGAACTTTTGGCGGCGTACGATTTCTCCCATATTATTTCTGCAATAAAATTCTGTTGTCCAAATATTTCATCAATTACTGAACGGGCATGATGTACTTCATTGTCATCAATACTCATCCACAAACTTCCATCTTCGCACAGCATCTCGCGCAATAAGACCAATCGTGGATACATCATGCACAGCCACTTATCATGGCGTGAAAGGTCTTCGGCTTCGCCGCCTACCACTTTGCCTAACCATGCTTTCATCTCAGGGCTATTGACGTTGTCGTTATATACCCAGCCTTCATTGCCTGTGTTGTAGGGCGGGTCAATGTAAATGCACTTCACCTGTCCCGCGTAATAAGGGAGCAGTGCTTTCAGGGCTTCGAGATTATCCCCTTGCACCAGCAGGTTGCCCGAATCATCGCCAACTGATAACTTGTCATTGCATTTCAGCAGGCGAAAAGGCACTTCTTTATGATGGTTAACGACGGCGTCTTTACCGATCCAGTTGAGGGTGGGCATTACATTCTCCAAATAAGATTACCTGATTTTACCTTGTGTCATTAGGACTGTCATTGCGAGCGCACTTTGCGAAGCAATCTCCTCTTGAAACAGGGGATTGCTTCGCTATCGCTCGCAATGACATGAAAGGATTTTAAGGACATGAACTAGGTGAATCGCAGGGAATCAGCCAATAACCTGAGCTATCTCCTTCGGCAGTCCAACCGATTACACTTGCATTTCTTAATGCTTGTACCCTCCACCAATAATATCCATCGCCACATTGGGGGCCATCGAGAATTTTCATGGAATGGCCATTCAGAATTGAACCAAGCTCTGTAGTACCCAAGCCCGGACCCGAACGCACAAGGTTATCAATGGGAGGGTTATCTGACACATAAGCATAACTGCCTATGGTTAAATGCGGGGCAGGCGCTCCGCTGCAAGAATTGGAAGTTTGGTACGATGAAGTGGGGCTAGAAGAACCATTGTCTGAGATTCTCACTACTTCAAAGAGCCAATCCCTTCCGTTGTTCTGCAGGTTAACTTTCTCGTAATAGCCTGAATCCAAATTTATGTTGATGTTTTGATTCCCGCCTAAATCATAGACTGTGTCCTCGCCATTGACGCGGACCGTCAGTGTTCCATTAGAGTTCGGGAACATCTGCGAGGGACTTATGCTTACTCCCGCTGAGAAGGTTCCCAAAGGAGTTTGAATGCTTCCTTCCCATTCCACTTGGAGATTTCCATTCGAATCGATTGAAACGGTGATCGGTATCAAAGGTGGCTGATAGCCCACATGGGCGGTTGTTCCCGTGCTGCAGGCTGCCAATAGAATGAGCATCGTAAGTGATGTTAGAGTCTTGGCTATATTCATTTTTACCTACCCTTTGAAATATGGCATCTGAGTGATTAGTTTGTTGCAAGCATAAATCCAAACCCGCCCGCGCGCAACCCTTCCCTCCATCCCTCCCCAAATACCGAATGTATTTGGGGAGGGCTTTGCGCTGTGTTTTTACAGTGCGGCCTGGTAGTCGAGTAGCTGGTGCTTTCCCAGCGTATCGAGATCAGGGCCGGGTGGGGCTAATAACGGCTTGCTTTGGGTGCTGCATTCTGTCTGCCCCTCGTCAGGCCAAACCAGAACGATCCCATCCCAATCACGATGCACAAAGCGCCGGCAGCGAGGACGATCGCTCCGCTATCATAGTTCAGGCTCACCGACTTGGGTATTTGGACGCTGCCGGCAGGGTCGCGAGGGTCGTAATACACAGGCACTTGCTGACCCACCTGATAGTCAGGCGGCATGTCGAGGTCCGCGCAACTCACGTCCGTTGAATCATCTTCTTTGAACGAAATGTTCCGGCCATCCTTCGTCTGGAATTGGAAACCCGTGCAATAATAGTGCTGCACACCGTTATCACTGCTGGTATAGGTATATTGTTTATTGTCCGTAGCGACGGCAGTGGCTTGCTCCGCGCTTTGCTGGAATAATCTCTCCCGCACCAAAAGATATCCCCCCACAGCCAGGATCACAACGCCAATGATCCAAAGAATAATGCCGGTGATTTTCATATTGTCTCCTTCAATGTAGGGACGCAATGAATTGCGCCCTGGGCGCAGCATCGCTGCGCCCCTACGATGATAATCATCGCTCCGCCCGGGGCTTGGCGTGCGCATTGCGTGCTTCGCGAGCTAAGCCCCTCCGATCAAATTTCCGGTGCGCCTCTGCCGATTATTTATTTCCTGCGATTCTCCGTGCGTGCGGCAAGCATACAGCCAAATCATAATTCCCGCAAGAAATTTCATTTGGGGAGGTGACAGCCGCTCCATGGAACGGCCGCCACCTTCTACCCCTACTTTCTACTCTCCCCCTGCTCCCCTCACGCCTTGGCCTGCGTCATCTGCGCGATGTTCCCCGGCAAATCCTGCGCCGAAACGATCACGATTGGACTGCCGCTGGCTGCCGCGGTGGTTGTGTATTGCCACCACAGACCGTCGGCTTGCACCGCTGCGCCCTGCTCCAGCAGTACCCCCGATTCATCCGTGATGACCACGGTCACCTGAGTTATTTTCACATCATCGGTCGCCTCGATCCGGATCAACTGACCGGCCTGCCCAGACCAGGCATCGAGGTCCACGCTTACGATCTCCGGCTCATGGAACCAGTCCGCTATGGCCACATTATAGGAACTCATGGGCGTGCCTTGCGCCTTTTCAACGTATAGTTCCTCAGTCTTGCTCCCTTTGGCATAGGCCGACGCCTGTTTGAAGGCCTCCTGCTGTGCCACCTGCTGCGGATTGAACGTGCGTCCGCCCGGGAAGGTCGGTTTGACACTCACGATGGTGCGCCCGCCCTTGTCCATCTTGATCACCAACTGGTCGCCAAGGGAACCGCTCAAACCCTTCATAACGATATTGTTTCGTACCTTAGCCATGCTAATTCCTCCTGAAGTATATAAACGGATACGTCTCCAGCCATCCCATGAGTCCCCGCGGAGTCAAAGCTCCGCCCCTCAAGGCTCAGGCTGGCGGGTGCCGCTGGCACCCACTTCCCATCATCTAATCATCATCTAATCATCATCTAGTCATCATCTAATCATCATCTATGCTGCCCAAAGGCCTCCTTTCTGCTTTTGCAGGCGGTGACAGGGGATACGATTAGCGGGAATAGCAGCCTGTCCCCAGCCGGGGATGGGTATATCTGCGACTCTGGATTGGAAATTGGGCTTACAAGCTTTGGAACTTGCCTGGCTAATCTTCCCGCCTGCTCAAAAATATTTTACAAAAACGGGCGGCCCGATGCAACGGACTTCCCCTTACAAACACTTTTCAAGTGTGCGAAATTTCTCTGCTCCTCCTTAACATTATGTGACAATCCCCTCCCTAATACTGGCAAACAGGCATAAACTCTGCTACCATTGGTGAACAATCTTACAAACATGGGCACAGCCGATATGGCAAGGAGTACCTGTGTCAGAAGACCGGGATTTCTACAAGGAACTGATTGATAACCTGTACGATGGCGTCTACTTTGTGGACCGCGACCGCGTCATCACCTATTGGAATAAGGGTGCAGAACGCATCACTGGATACAACGCCGGGCACACAATTGGACATTCGTGCCGCGAGAACCTGCTCAACCATGTCACGGCCAACGGCGTACAGCTTTGTCTCACCAATTGTCCCCTGGCGGCTTGCATGGAAGATGGCAATGTGCGCGAAGCCGAAGTCTTTCTCCACCATGCCGATGGTCACCGCCTGCCGGTGGTTGTGCGCGCCGCCCCTCTCCGCGATGACCATGGGGAGATCATCGGCGCAGTTGAAACCTTCAGCAATAACAACAACGTCATCACTGCCCGCCGCGAACTGCGCGAGATGCGCTTCAAGGCCTTCACCGATCATTTGACGAATATCCCCAATCGCCGTTACATGGAGGGACGTCTGCGGGCGGCCATTGCCCAATATAGCGGGTTGACCGGCGGCGCGGGTTTGCTCTTCATAGATGTGGATCATTTCAAAAAGTTGAACGACCTGCATGGACATGAAGTGGGGGACAAGGTTCTGCGCATGGTTGCCAACAGCCTGATGCTTAACCTGCGTGCCACCGATACGGTCGGTCGCTGGGGCGGCGAGGAATTCCTTGTCATCCTCCATGATGTGCAGACTGTGGAGGCCCTGGAACAGATCGCCGCCAAACTTTCCACCCTTGTCGCATGTTCCCGCCTCGATCTGGACGATCAGAGTCTATGCGTGACCATTTCAGTGGGTGCTACGCTCCTTCGCCCAGGCGATACTCCCGAAATTTTCGTTCGCCGTGCCGACCAGTTGATGTATCAAAGCAAACAGGCAGGGCGCAACCGCGTCACCATTGGCTGACCCCTGCCTTTATCCTTCCCCCAAAATTCGCATACCGGCTCCGGCTTATTTGAAATGGAGGCGAGTTATGAGAGCAGACAAATTGCACCGCATTGTATGGTTCGGGCTGCTGGCAAGCGTGATCTTGTCGTGCAATGTTCTTGAGAATATTGCGACCCCGATTCCTCCCACCGGCGTTCAACCCTCAGTGACAAGTTCTGCGACAGCGGCATCTACGACGGCAACGGTCAATTCGACAACCCAGACTCCGGTGCCGCCCACAGCCATTCAGGGACCCGTGATTGCACACCTGTCTGAAGGTCAGGCCATTGATGTTGGCTATATTCACATGGTGGATACAAATCAGGGCTGGGGGATCGGTGGGCTTGCCCAGGCCAGGGATCATGTCTTCCGTACGCAAACCGGGGGGCTGACTTGGCGCGACATCACGCCGCCTGAGCCGGCCCCTGCGGCAGGGACCGCCATTGATGCTCTGGGTTTTTTCGCAGATTCTTCCCATGGCTGGGTCGTTTATTACCCAGCCGACCCAGCCTCTTTCCCGTCCGCCGTGCGAGTGTGGTTTACCGCGGATGGTGGCGCCTCGTGGATGTACGGAGTGATTGACACCAGCGGAGTCCCTGCGGAGTTTTTCACTCCGTTGTACTTGTATTTTTCCGGCAGCCAAAACGGCTGGCTGCTCGTTGGAGTTGGCGCCGGGATGAATCATGCCTACGTGGTGCTCTATTCCACCAGGGATGGCGGGAAGACCTGGACGGATATTTTGGATCCCAGTACGGGACTCAACATCCAGTCCTTCTCGAAGACTGGCATGGTCTTTGTGAATGCGCAGACCGGTTGGCTGACGCGGGACGCGCAGGGAGTTGATTCAACACCTCACATCTTCAACACGCAGGATGGCGGCATAAGCTGGACACGAATTGACCTGCCGCCACCTGCAGGTACGAACGGCTGGTTTGATAACAATTCCTGCGGGACGTACTCCCCAGTTGCCTTCTCTGCGCAGTCTGTATTTGTTTCGATGATGTGCCTGGACAATGCCACCTTCAAGGTGGAGCAGGACTTCCTGTACTCAACAAGCGACGGCGGCCAGACCTGGCAATCCTTTCCCCTGCCTTCCGGTTTTAAGGTAGCCGACCCACCGGCTGGCGGATTATTCTTCACTGACATGCAGAACGGCCTGGCGCTGGGCCGCTGGATTTACCGCACAGACAACGGCGGAAAAACCTGGTCAACCGTGAAGCAGGTGAATTGGGATGGACAGTTTAGTTTTGTAGATATCAATACCGGATGGGCTGTCGCCAGCAATGCCGGGCAGCTTGCCCTCGTCCGCACGGTGGATGGAGGTGGAACCTGGAAGGAGATCCAACCGGTAGTCGCCCCATGAGATTGACTCTGATAATTTCCTGGTAGTTGAACCGGTTACGGCCTGCGTGTCATAACCATGATTAACTTAACGCGAGTTCGGGTTAGCGAATCGGGACGCAGAAGAACGCTGATTCGCGCTGACAAGGAAAGGAAAAATCTGCGTTTTCAGCGTTTATCAGCGCCCAAAATCTGAGACCACTCCTTATCCCGAACTGACGTTAACTTACGATTTTATGCTCTCGGCGGCGTCCTCGCCGCCGAGGACGGCGGCTCGAGCAAAGTGTGTTTGTTCGGCAATTCAGGTTAATCGGAATAAACTAAAACCTCCGGGGTTCTTTTTCCTCGGAGGTTATCTTTTACTGCTTCCTCAACCCAAATTCTTTTTCCGCCAGGCCGATGGCTTCTTCGAAGATGACCAGGCCTTCATCCACTTCGGACTTCGAGATCGAAAGCGGCGGCGCAATGCGGATGACGCTTTGGCCGCAGCCCAGCGTCAGCAGGCCGCGCTCGAAAGCCAGGTCCACGACGCGCTCGTACAGCTTGGATGCGGGTTCCTTGGTCTCGCGGTTCATCACAAATTCCACGCCGATCATCAATCCCTTGCCGCGCACATCGCCGATGCTCGGATGGCGGGCCTTGATCTCTTCCAACGCGTCGAGCGCGTATTGCCCGACTTCCGCAGCGTTCTGCATATATTTCTTCTCGATCAAGTCAATCGTTGCCAGCGCGGCAGCGCAAGCAATCGGGTTGCCGCCGTAGGTATTTCCATGCGAACCTTTGGGCCAGTCCATGACATCCCGGCGCGCAATCGTCGCGCCGAGCGGCATTCCAGATGCGATGCCTTTGGCAATTGTGATGATATCGGGTTCCGTGTCGAAATGTTCGATGGCCCACCACTTGCCGGTGCGTCCCATGCCCGATTGAACTTCGTCACAGATCAACAAGATGCCGTGCTTATCGCACAGTTTTCGCAAAGCCGGGAAGAAGCCCGGAGGGGGAATGAGATATCCGCCTTCGCCCTGAATGCTTTCCACCAGAATCCCCGCCACTTCTTCGGGCGGCAGGATGTGCTCGAGGATTTGTTCCTCGATGTAACGGACAGCGGTCTCGCCGTAGTCTTCACCTTTGCGGCGTTCAAGGATGGGCCGATATGGATCGGGGAATGGCGCATGCAGCACGCCGTTCATCAACGGATAAAAGCCTTTGTGGTATTTGGGCTTGCTGGCCGTGAAGGTCACTGCGCCCATCGTCCGGCCATGGAAAGCGCCCGTGAATCCGATGAAGTTACTTCGTCCGGTGTGGTAGCGGGCGAGTTTGATGGCTGTCTCCACCGCCTCCGTCCCGGAGTTGTTCATGAACGAGACGCCGTAATCATCGAACGGCGCAATCTCGGCGAGCTTCTCTGCAAGCTCGATCCATTTCTCGTGATAGAAATCCGATGAGATGTGGATGAACTTCTCAGCCTGATCTTGAATCGCTTTGATAACTTTGGGATTGGCATGTCCGGTGGAGACGACTGCAATACCAGCCATGAAATCCAGGAAGCGATTGCCGTCCACGTCCCAGACTTCGGTGCCTTTGCCGTGATCCATGACGAATGGATAACTGCGCGGATACGATGGTGAGATAACGGCTGAGTCGCGCTTGATGAGTGCGCGGGCCTTTGGGCCTGGTAGGGTCATTGGTTCCATTTGATTCTCCTTTGTGTAGGCCACGCTGTCTTTTCTGTGCTCCCGGTGGCGTCTCGCCGCCGGGACGGCGGCTTGAGCATGACTTACTTTTCGATAGAAATTTGTGCCAGCGCCAACGCGCCGAGCAGACCGGCGTCATCGCCCAGCGCGGCCATCTCGATCTTCAAACCTTCAAGGTAGCGCGGATGAAAGACACGCTTCTTCAAGCTGGCATTGAACGGGTCGAACAATAACGGGCCGACTTGTGAGACGCCTCCGCCAAAGATGACAATGGACGGATCGAATGAGTGCAGGAAATTTGCGACGCCGATGCCGAGATATTCACCTGCACGCCGATAGGCGGAAATCGCCAGTGCGTCGCCGTGGATGGCGGCGTCGGCGACCACGCGCGCCGATAAATTCGCGTCCGCCTTCAACTCGGACTTGGCGCCGGCTCCCAGTTCCGCGAGAATGTACTTGACGATGGCGGGTCCCGACGAAAACGCTTCGAGATGCCCGGCGAATCCGCAGGAACATAACGGCCCGTCCGGGTCAACGATGGTGTGTCCAAGTTCGGTGGCGAGGCCGTGATAACCTTGCAGAAGATGGTCGTCTATGATGACGCCGCCGCCAACTCCGGTGCTGATCGTCAAATACAAAACATCGTGATGTCCGCGCCCCGCGCCGAACTTCCATTCACCCAGCGCGGCGAGGTTGGCGTCATTATCCAGGAACGCGGGCACGTTGAAATGCTTCGAAAGATTCGGCGCCAGCGGAAAGTTCACCCATTCTGTGATGTTTGGCGTTTTGAGGATGTAACCGGCATGCGGATCGAGCGGCCCCGGTGAGGCGACGCCGATTGCATCCACTTTCCCATCTTTCGGCCACACGGATTCCACCACTGCTTCGAGCCGTTCGTAAACGCCGGGTTCATTCGAGTTCGTCCGAACGCGCTGGTGAGCGATTGGCTGTGTATTGTCAGGTTCGTAAAGTGCGGCGCGCAAGTGCGTCCCGCCCACATCAATTGCAATGATTGTGCCCATGCGAACTATTATACCCGCCCGTTCATGACGATGCCAACCTGCAAGGCGTAGGTCATGCTTTCCTCTTCGAGGACCTTCCTCTTCGAGACTTCGTAAGCGTGCAATTATCACCTACAATATAATTGTCTCATGCGCCCGCGCAATCTTCTGGTGATGCTTTTGATCTTATTGGTCATCGCAATTGCGATTATCAGCCCAACCGTTTACGCGGGGTATAACGATCTGCGTGCGGCGCAAATGGCTGAATCTCAAAAACAATATTCATCGGCGGCGGCGCTGTATGAATCGGCGGCGAATAAACTTTTCTGGCGAAATGATCTGTGGGGAAAGGCCGGGCTGGCCGATTATCAAGCCGGCGATAACCAAAATGCCATTCGTTTGCTTGAAATTGCGCGGCAAAAGAAATCCATCTCGGCGCAAGGCTGGGACGCGCTGGGTTCCGCATATTGGAATACCAACGATCATACGTCCGCACTCTTGGCATGGCAAACCGGCTCGCAGGCCAATCCATCGTATGCGCCGCTGTTGGATCATCTCGCTGCGGCTTATGATCAACAAGGCAATTACCCCTCCGAACAAACAGTCTTGGAAAAACGGCTTGCGATTGGTGATGATGCGACCTCGCATTATCGGCTTGGGTTGATATTGACTCTATCTGACATCCGCCGCGCGCAAATGGAATTTACCGCCGCAGCTTCCCTCGACCCTGAATTTGATTCCGCTGTCCAAACCCTGACCGCCACTTTGAACGTTGCTGCGCTTCAATCGAATCCGTCCCAGCGGTTGGTGGTCATTGGCCGCGGCTTGGGACTTGTGAATGAATGGGGCTTGGCGTCGAAGGCTTTTGAGGAAGCTGTCAGCGCCGACGCGGACAATGCCGAGGCGTGGGCGTGGCTTGGCGAGGCGCGTCAGCATGAAGGTCAGGATGGAAGCGCAGAACTCGGTAAGGCTTTGGCGCTCGATCCGCGCGATACCGTTGTCCGCGCGCTGCGCGGTCTATATTGGAAACGTCAGGGAAAATACGCGCAGGCGCTTGCTGAATATTTGCAGGCCGCGCAAATCGAGCCGGATAATCCCGTCTGGCAGGCGTCCATTGCGGACGCGTACACCCAGACCGGCGATCTGGTCTCGGCGCTGGCCGCCTATCAAAAAGCGACGACGCTCGCGCCGAACGATGCGACCTACTGGCGTCTGCTGGCGATGTTCTGCGCCGATAATGGCGTTCAGGTTTTGGATGTTGGTTTGCCCGCCGCACAAAAGGCGGCTGAAATCGCGCCGAAGGATCCGCAGGTTTTGGACGCGCTGGGATGGACTTATTTGAAGGCGGGCTACCCAACCAGCGCACAGGAGAATTTGCAGAAGTCCATCGAGGCCGCGCCCGATGTCGCTCTCACACATCTTCACCTTGCAGAAACATATTTGAATGAAGGCAACAAGGCATCGGCATTCAACGAATTGAATCTTGCCCGCCAGCTGGATGCGAATGGATCGGTCGGTCAATTCGCCGCGGAATTATTGAAACAATATTTTCCATAAAGATTCAACTACGGACACGGAAGCCGCGGATACTTCGGCGAGCTAAGTACAAGTTTCGCGGAAGAACGATGCACGCGGATTTTATTTTTGACTTTCCGTGAGAATCCGTAAGTCCGTGTAATCCGTGTACGATCTTTGCCCATCTCAAGTTAAGAAAAGAATGGCATGATAAAATCGTGCAATGCCAAGCCATCGCCGTTTTCGTTTTGCGCTTTTGATTCTTTCGCTGGTCATCTTTGCCTGTGCGATCCCATCATTTGCCCAGTCTCCGTCTTCGTCAGCGCCATCAGGGACCGTTCTTTTCAAGGATGATTTTTCCTCGCCAACTTCCGGCTGGGACCGGACGAAGTATGCGGAAGGCATCATGGACTACGACGGCGGCGCGTATCGCATGGTGGTCAACGCGCAGCAGACGGATTTCTGGTCCACGCCGCACAAGGATTTCAGCAACGTTCGCATCGAAGTCGATGCGGGCAAGCTGGGCGGCCCGGACGAGAATCGAATCGGCTTGATCTGCCGTTCGGATGGCAAGGATTATTATTTCTTTCTGATCAGCAGCGACGGTTACTATGGCATGGGCATCTTTACAAAAGGTCAGGCCACGCTGCTCGGACAAGAGCAAATGCAATACAGCGACAAGATCAAGACCGGCACGAATGTCAATCATCTGCGCGCGGACTGCAACGGCAATACACTGACGTTCTATGCGAACGGATTTCAACTGGCCCAGGTCCACGACTCGAATTTAACGCACGGAGACGTCGGCTTATTAGCTGGCACATTCGACCAACCCGGCGTGGACATTGTCTTTGACAATTTTGTTGTGGCGCAGCCATAGCTTGATTCATGTTTATTGCCTCCAGCCCGCTCAATGAAAAGGTTCTCAGTCATTTACACAGCCGATTGAAAACGGATGAACTGATCGCCGCGCCGGATAGCGTGCGCGATCCATACATGAGTCAAGGCAGCCATCCCGATGTTGTTGAACGTGTATGGAATAAATTAGGTGAAGCATTGCCCGTTGATTGTCGGTGTCTTGTTTATGGCACGCCGGCATTAGTGCAACCCACATCTGGAATTATTCTGGCGTTTTGTCTCGGCACAGCTTATTGCATGCGGTTCACTTCATCGCGAATGGATGAAGCCATGAAGCTTGGAGTCAAAACACTTGTCAATTGGTCACCCGGCCACGTCACGGATGCGACCCAGTCTTTTGGCGTAGGTTGGATCTTCGGAAGCTGGAAGGTGGAAGAACTTCAATGGTGCCGCGAAGTGTACGAGTTTTATAATCAACCGGTTGAGATGAAATGAAAGTTTATCTGGATACTGTCGGTTGCAGGCTCAATCAGAGCGAAATTGAAACGATGGCGCGGCAATTCCGCGCGGCAGGGCATGAGATCGTCGCCGCGGCGGAAAGTGCGGACATGGCAGTGGTCAACACGTGTGCGGTGACAACTGAAGCGGCATCCGATTCGCGCGGCAAGATTCGACAAATTGCGCGTGCGGGCGTGGACGAAATCGTCGCCACCGGCTGCTGGGTCACGCTTCAACCAAACGAAGCAAGAAATCTTCCGAATGTTTCGCGGATTATATCCAACGATAACAAAGATAATCTTGTTGCCGAAACTTTAAACATTCAGACTACAAACCTTGAACTTTTCAACCTTGAACCTTTAAACCGAATCCCTTTGCCCGGTTTGCATCGCCGCACGCGCGCCTTCATCAAGGTGCAGGACGGTTGCGATAATCATTGTACTTTTTGCATTACTACGATTGCGCGCGGCGCGGGCCGAAGCCGTCCGATTGCGGATGTGATCCTCGATATTCAAGCCGCGTTGGATGGCGGCACGAAGGAAATTGTGTTGACCGGCGTCCATCTTGGCTCGTGGGGACAAGACTTCAATCTGCATCTTCGCGACCTTATAAAAGCAATTCTTCACGACACGGATGTAAAACGTCTGCGTCTCTCGTCGCTTGAGCCGTGGGATTTGGACGCGGATTTCTTTTCGCTTTGGGAAGATGCGCGATTATGTCAGCATCTTCATCTTCCATTGCAAAGCGGATGCGCCGCGACACTCAAACGGATGGCGCGTAAAACGACTCCCGCATCCTTCCGGGACCTCGTGGCGGCCGCGCGTCAAATCATGCCGGACGCGGCCATCACGACCGACATCATCGCGGGCTTTCCCGGCGAAACGGAATCCGAGTTTGCTGAGTCGCTGGATTTTGTCCGCGAAATGAACTTCGCAGGCGGGCATGTCTTCACGTATTCGCCGCGTCCCGGGACGGGAGCCGCCCGAATGAAAGAGCAGGTCCGGCCCGAAGTCCGGAAAGAACGGAATCATATTTTGCAGGGTGCACTCGAAGAGTCGGCGAAATCCTATCGTCAAAAATTCATTGGGAAGACGCTGTCCGTTTTGTGGGAATCTGCAACGCAATATGATGAGCGCGGCTGGCAGATGGAAGGTCTGACTGGAAATTATTTGCGCGTCGAGGCAATTGCGCCATCGCCGCGTTGGAATGAAATCGATTCGGTTGAATTGAACGAGTTGAATGCGGAAGGATTGCAGGGCGTAATCCGCAAGTCGGGATGAGTATCACTTTTGAGGAAGGGGGGCTGATTGTATAATACTCGTGCAGTCTTTCACAGAATTCCAAAAAGGAGCAAACCATGACGGCTCAATTGATTGACGGGAAAATGATCGCGCAGCAGGTGCGCGATGAAGTCGCTGCGACAGTTGCAAAGCGGACCGCAGCCGGGAAACAGAAGCCGACTCTGGCAACCGTGCTGGTTGGCGACCGGCCTGATTCTCAAGCTTATGTCAAATCCAAGGGCAAGGCTTGTGAAGAATTGGGAATGGGTTCGGTCAGCCATCATCTTCCAGCGGAAACCAGCCAGGAGGAATTGGAGAAACTCATCAAGAGTTTGAATGATGATAAAACTATCAATGGAATTTTGGTTCAGTTGCCATTGCCATCCCACTTGAATGAAGAACGTGTTTTGCAATTGATCAGCATCGAAAAAGATGTGGACGGGTTTTCACCGATCAATATTGGGCGGCTGGCGCAAAAGGGACGCGAGCCTTTGTTCGTTCCGTGTACGCCTTACGGTTGTATTTATCTTTTGGAAAAATCCGGCGTAAAGATCGAAGGCGCAAATGCCGTGGTGTTGGGACGCTCGAACATCGTCGGCATGCCCGCGGCATTGTTGTTGATCGGCAAGAATGCCACGGTGACAGTCTGCCACTCGCGCACGCAGGATTTGCCGGGTACTGTCCGGCGAGCTGATATTTTGATCGCGGCGATTGGCAAGACCGAAATGGTGCGCGGCGACTGGATCAAACCCGGCGCGGCAATTATTGATGTGGGCATCAACTCTGTTCCAGATGCGACCAAGAAAAGCGGTCATCGTCTGGTTGGTGATGTGAATTTCAATGAAGCAAAAGAAGTTGCCGGATTTATTACTCCGGTCCCTGGCGGCGTGGGCCCGATGACGATTGCAATGTTGATGAAGAATACGCTAAGGGCAGCAGAAATTCAGGACAAGTGAAATAGAAGGCGGTAGGCAGAAAGCAGGAGCCGGAATGCAGAAGGCGGCTATCTTTACTGCCTTCTGCATTCTGCTTGCTGCTTATTGATCGCGGTCAACTCCACCAGTTTGTTTGTGATTTGTTTCAACA
>JAKAKJ010000063.1 GCA_021824575.1 Chloroflexota bacterium | reverse complement strand
GGCATCCCGTTCATCGCGGAACTGTTGCACGTCGCCGATGGCTTTCAGCACGTTGGCTTCGCCCAAATTCGAGCCGACGGCTTTGAACAGTTTCAAGGCTTCGTTGTAACTGGCGAGCGCGGCATCCATTTGTTTTCGGAACTGTTGCACGTCGCCGATGGCTTGAAGCACGTTGGCTTCGCCCAAATGATCGCCGACGCCGATTTGCCGTGCAGATTGCAGCCAATCCAGCCATTCGTCCCAAATGCGAAAGAAGTTATAAAACCAGTTACGAGGCAGGGACGCAAGGCTTGCCAATAGCGCCCCCTGTTTATTCTTTTTTGCCCAGTCAACGGCTGAGCGAAAATTATCGAGTTCAGGAGCAATGATGGGGATCGAAATTTCATTTGCAAGATTTAGTTTCTCGTCATCAAGAAGCTGGATCAACCATTCGGCTAATGCGTTTTTTGCCCTGCTTTGTTCTTCTTCATTTTTCTTCAGTTTTTCTGCTGCGTATTCATCCAACAGGTCATGCAAACGATAACGCTCGACTTTGCCTGCCACTGGGACAATCAGTGATAGATTGTAGAAGCGCTGAATGATCTGCCCGGCCCCGCCCTCGTCCAAATTCCACACAAAGGCGGCAGCTTGCGGTGAAAAACCGCTCGGTGCAAAAGCTGCCAGAGAACGAAAATACTTTTGGTCTTCTTCGCTCAAGTCATCATAGCTTTGATCGAAAACAGCGATCATATTCCAACGTGGGTTTCCCTCTGCTCTCAATTCATCGAAACGCTTCTCCGCCTTCGATAGGTATAGCGCAATCGGATTCTCGAACTTCTGATATTGTCGAATGCGGCGGGCGGCGATCTCGAGTGTCAGCGGATTGTATTTGCATCGTTCCGCCAGTTTGAACATGGTTTCTTCTTCAGTTTGCACAGAATTTTCGCCAAGCACGTTCACAAACAATTGGCGCGCTTGTGCTTTATCCATATGATCGAGCGGAAATTCCTTCACACCAATCATCTCGCGCACGCGGCTGGTGATCAACGCGCCGCATGGCGCAGGCGGCAGGAAATCGCCGACGCCCTCGGCGGCTTTGTGGCGCACATCATCGAAGATCACCAACCATCTTTGATGCGATAGAAATGCGCGCAATTCCCTTTTTTGATCCTCATATGTCGCGGTGGCAGGAAGTTGCACGCCGCAATTTCGCAGAACATCTCCGATCACTTCCTGCGGCGTCTTCTCATTCACATTGATCCATAGAAGGTTTTCGAATGGATATTTTCCTTTTCCATCCCTGATCTCCTGAGCAACGCAGTTGGCGAGTTCGGTCTTGCCTGTGCCGCCTGGCGCATGAAGGCCCACGATGGCAGTTGCCCCGCCCGCGCGCAATGCCTTGCGAATATCTTCCTCCACCTGTCCGCGATGGACATAGGTCTCTGCGTGAACGGGCGGGATAAAGCCTATGGCTTCATGTGACAACGCTTCTTTCGGCGGGGGAGTTGATGGACCAGCTTGATTGATTATCGTAACATCGCGTACTCTTCGAGCCGCAACACCACCCGCGCCCGCGGCAATGCCTTTCTTCGTGGCAACGGCTCCGCTGCCCGATTGATTGATCTTTGTTCGGGAAGAGACTTTAGCTTTCTTTGCTGACTGGCTTTTTGATTTATCTTTCTTCTTTGCCATATTTTATTTCCCTGCGCTGTTGTTTCGAATACTATAGCACAAATGCGCTTCGACTGCGAGACCGTACAAGCTCACCGCGAAGACGCCAGGGCCGCAAAGTATCTTTAATTTCCTGGCGCTCTTTGCGGTTCAAAGATTTAGCGAATTATGTAGAAAAGGTGAAGAAGTAATAAAACACTTCTAAGTCTTGCTGGGGGGGACGTAAAATGTTTGTATACTCTCTTTGAGATTGCCGCGTGGCGCTTAGTTTCGATACACCGAAAAGCACGGTTACTCAACCAGCAGTGCCACCCGCAACGACAAGCAAGAGGAAGGTTCAAGGAATGACAAATCAAACCGAGTCGAATCAAAGAAGCGGCGGCGGGAAAACACTGTGGGTTGTTATTGCAATTGTCGCAGTGCTGGCTTTGGCTGTCATCAGTTATTTTATGTTCTTTCGATCTTCGCCCCAATCGCGGCGCACGCCGCGCTCGCAATTCGTTACAACCTTGTCTCCGCAAATTACCTACGCGGCTCCGATGACATTTTCCGCGCCGATTCTGCCGGGCACATCTTCGCCTGTGACGGAAACGCCGTCCGCGGCGAACACACCAACTTCCACGCCAATCCTGCCGACTGCCTCCGCGACAGCCGCGCCTGCGAACACGGCAGCGGTCACAACGCCAGCGGGCAAAAATGTTACCTTGATCGGAGTCAAAACGTGGAGTTCCCCATGTTATGCCGGGCCGGGCGACATGTATGAAGTGCAATACGAAGTCAATGGCGGCGTGAGCCTTTTGGTTCTTGGGCGAAGCGACAATTCCTCGGGGACGTGGCTCCAGGTCCGCGCGACGCGGCAGAAGGATACTTGCTGGGTCGCTTCGCAATATGTTCTGCTGAACGGCGATATCAATTCGCTGGCGCAGACGTACCCTAATCAGGCGCAGCTTCCCGCCAGCAATCTTTATCAGCCTTTGACGGGCGTGACCGCGACCCGCAGCGGCGAGCAGGTCACGGTTTCGTGGACGGATGTCCAGGTTCCGTTTGAATTTATGCAGAGCGCCAACAGCACGATCTATCTCGCCGAACTCTGGACGTGCTGGGACGGTCAGCTTGTGTTTACGCCGATGGCTACTTCCGCTGATCATGTTACTGTGACCGACCAAGCCGGCTGCGCCCAGCCATCGCACGGACGCGTTTATTTGTCGGTGAAAGATGGCTATGTCGGTCCGACTGAAATCAACTGGCCGTCCATTACACCGGCTGCTGCGACTGCATCTGTAACACCCACGCCATAACCGGCCGAGTGTTCTTCAAGGCTGTATCGGGACCAAGTGCCATACGGCAATTTCCAGTTGAACAAAACGCCAGAGTATTTTTGCTCTGGCGTTTTACGTTTTTTGAATCGCCAGACCACGAGGAAGCTGAATAAAATCCAAAAGAATTTGGCGTGCTTTGCGGTAAATTTCCACGCGACGACTTTCAGTGCGTTATGCTGCATTTTGTTCTGCCTGCTTGCATCCCACCTGCGAATTCTGTATACTGTATGCAATCAAAAAACCGACCTCAGAGGAAGGATTTAGAAATGGACCCCGTCACTTTAGCCGCAACCGCAACCACGTTTCTTCTGCCGTATCTCGCCAAGGCAGGCAAAATCGCCATTGAAAATATCGCCAAGGAAATGCCGGATACCGTCGGCGTGCTTTGGGATAAGATCGCCGCGAAATTCCAGGACAAACCTGCGGCGGCAGGAGCGGCACAGGAACTGGCAAGCAAGGCAGATGATGAGATAAACCAGCAAACCTTCAAGCTGCAGCTTCAGAAAGCGCTTGAAAATGACCCGGCGTTTGCCGAGGAATTCGAATCGCTGTTCAAGAAGGCGCAGGCAAGCGTCAACATCAACGTGCAAGGCAGCGGCGCGGTCGCGACAAACGGCGGCGTTGCGGCAGGGCAGGGCGGTATTGCTGTCGGCGGGAATGTCGAGGGGAATATCATTATGGGCAACAACAACACGGTCGGTAACATTCAAAAGAAACCATAGTTTATGGCTGCACCGCAAACTTCCGCGCCGTCCATTGTTGTTCAGGGCAATGTCGAAGGAAGCATCGCCTGCGGCAACAATAATTTCGTTGTAAATACCAACAACGGGACGATTGTCTATAAACAAGCCGCGCCGCGTGTTTCGGCGCGCACCGTGAATCCCAGGCCGCCGCGCAAACCCAGGAGTTTTATCGGCCGCGAGAAGGAATTGGGCCAACTGGAAAAATGGATCGCTGATGGGCAGCCGATCCTTCTTCACGGTCAACCCGGCCTCGGCAAGACGACGCTTGCAAAGCAGGCGGCGAACGGGCCGTCCGCGTTGGCTCAGGCTAATGGCGTGGTGTTCGTCGAAAGTCCGGATGAGAACGGAAAGGTCCTGGTGTTCGACGATTTGATCCAGCAAATGTTCGACGCGTTGTTCGAGTCCGATCCGCATCTTAAAGTGGACCCGGTGTCGGCGCGCACGTATTTGAGCAATACCCATCCCTTGGTTTATCTCAGCGGCGTTTCTCTGACCAGCGGCGAACTGGACGACTTGTCGAGCCTTTTCCCGAACACGCCGGTTCTTGTCGAAGCCGAACAAACCGCGCTCGACGACGATTACGACGATATGCCACTTGGCCCACTCGAGCGCAGGGACTCGCTGGCTTTGCTCGCGGATCACTCAGGCATCGCGCTGGACGCGGCGTCACAGCCGCTTTTTGATCAAGTCGCAAATATTCTTGGTGATGTTCCGGGCGCGCTTGCCATTGTCGCAAACGCGCTCAAAGAAAAAAGATTGAAGCTCGCGGATGTTCCTTCCGGTCTGAATGCCATCAATCCGGCCGCAAAAGATTTGGTCCAAGCCGCGTTGTCGCGCGCCTACCGGTTGGTGATTTCCACGTTGAATGCGGACGAACGCGCCATGCTCGTTGAAACGGGCTCGGCACCGGGCATCTCGGTGGATCGAAAATATCTGGAGCGGGGACCGGGGGGCGGGGATGTCAGTAAGAAGCTGGAAGCATTGCAGTTGTTGTATGCCAACAGTCCGCGCCTGCGAATGAATTCCGGCCTGCGCGAAATCGTGATGGAAAATCAGGATGATGGGGCGGGCAAGGAAAGGCTCCTTCGATATTTGGTCGAACAGTTGCAAAGCAAATGGAGCGATTTTGATTTTGTAAAAGATGAACTGGGTAACCTGTTGGGATTATTCGATTGGGCGATGTCGCAGCGCCGTTGGAAGGATGTCATCGCGCTTGGCCGCGCCCTCGATCCATTCCTGACGTTGAGCGGGCTTTGGGAATGCTGGCATCATATCCTGATTGACGTTTATCAAGCCGCATCCGCATTGGGTGACGGCATGGCAGAGGGCTGGTCACTGCACCAGATCGGGACTTCCGAGATTGGGCGCGGGGATTTGAACTCGGCGAGAAAATATTTCGAAAAAGCGCTCAACTTGCGTAAAGCAATCGGCGATTTGGCTGGCGCGGCGCACACGCAGCATAACCTTGATTATTTGATTTCCGGCGAAGCACTGCATCCGAACGTCAAACGCGGCGGCGGAGTGCGGTGGCCGTGGATCGTCGTCGGCGGCATTGTGCTGATTGCTTTGGCGGCGCTGACCGTTGCCGGTAACGCCCTCGTGCCTTTTTTCCTTCCGCCGACACGGGCGCCGACAAATACATTGACGGTAACCCCCTCGCTCACGCCGACGTTCACGCCATCTGTTACTTTTTCGCCATCGCCATCCACGACTCCAACGCTTACTCTTACATTTACACCCACGTGGACCGATACGCCGACTTTTACGCCTATCCCGGTGTATTCAATTTTGCGCGGCACAGTGACCGAAACCATTGCGTGTTATCACGGTCCCGGCTCGATGTATCTCTACAAATATGGATTAAAGGCCGGGAGCAGCATGCAGGTTATCGGAATCAACCAGGGCACGAATGGCACCTGGCTTTATGTGGAGGCAATCGGCGGGAGAAATCCTTGCTGGGTTACATCCAAGGTCATGAAAGTCAGCGGGGATATTGCCAGCCTGGAACCTGTATATCCAGATAAAGCGCCGCTGCCGCAATCGCCAGATTATCCTGCGCCAACAGGCGTCATCGCGCTGCGTGATGGGAATCGAGTTACGGTTTCGTGGGATTTCACAACTCCTGTTCCGCTCGGAATGCGCGAGAGCGCCAACAGTCCATATTGGCTGGTCGAACTGTGGACTTGTCAGAACGGCCAGATTGTGTTTACCCCAATGGGCACGTTTGATTCGACGGCAATCGTTACCGATGAGCCCGGCTGCTCACAGCCGTCGCATGGACGCGTCTTCCTGTCGGATGTGGACGGTTACGATGGTCCAACCGAGATCAATTGGCCGCCGTAAGAAAACAATTTTTGCTTTTTATAACTCCCCGGCGTCTACTGGGGAGTTATGTTTATAATCTCTCTCAATGAGAAAGATAATTTTCTTTATCTCTTCGACTCTTGCGTTGCTTTTGGGCTCTTGTCAATCTTCTCTGGCAGTTAATTCAAATCCGACAATGACGCCGACAATTACAAGTACTTCACCGCCAGTTTCTACAAGCACTCCTGTTCCTTCACCAACGTCAACGCCGACCGTTGATCAGCTTATGTATCCATACACGATAGATGGATTGCGTCATCACTTTTTTCAGGGCGGCAGTGTTCATATCCGTGCTTTGCTCGAGGAAACGGATATTTACACGCGCTATTTAGTTGATTATCCAAGCGACGGCCTCACGATTACAGCCATTATGCAGGTTCCAAAGAATGGACACGCGCCGTTTCCGGTCATTGTGATGAATCACGGATTTTTTCCGCGTGCCAGTTATGCGTCTGGCGATGGCACGTGGCGCGCTGCGGAATATCTGAATAAATATGGCTATCTCACACTGGCGTCCGATTATCGCAGTTGGGGCGGGGCGGATGTCGGCCCGAGTCTGTATTATTCCGGCCTCGTGATTGACGTGGTCAATTTGATCAAGGCTGTTCCATCCATTCCGCAAGCCGATCCGAATCGCATCGGCATCTGGGGACACAGCATGGGCGGCGGCGTGACACTCAAGGTTCTCGAAGTGGATTCGAGTCTCAAGGCCGCGGTCTTGTATTCGACAGTCAGCGGCGATGATGCGGATATTCTTGCGCGCTGGGGATTGGGCTGTATCGGCGACATCGCGTCTGGCGAACTTCGCCTCGGCTGCAATTCATCGGATGTCGTGCCGTTGGGTTTGCCGGCAAATTTGATTCAAGCCTATAAGGATTCCTCGACCAACTTGAATTTGCTCCGCCAGATTTCTCCGATCTATCATCTCGACTTCGTGGCGGCTCCCGTTGAAATTAACTATGGCACCAAAGACGGCCAGACGCTCAGCGGCACGCCGCCGGATTGGTCGAAGAAACTTTATCAGGCATTCAAGGACGCCGGAAAAGACGCAAAGCTTTTCGCTTATGAAGGCGAATATCATTCCTTCAACGGCGATGCGTGGCTGGCCTTCATGGATCGTACCCGGCAATTCTTCGATCAATACGTGAAGAACGCACAATAATTCGAATTGGCGATTTTTCCGCGCCCCTCGGCCTTGACCCAATTTAACGTGGATGATAAACTCAAGCCAACTTATTCAGGAAAGGAGGCACGTGACAACGATGGAAAAAATCTTGGTTTCGATGGAACTTGTGTTTAGCGCGCCTCCTGTGTTGGTCGCATAGGTACGACTTAAATCGTTGCTTGGTACATGCCATCAGCCGCAGGCGCGTCAGCCTGCGGCTTTGATTTAACGCAGGGGATGTTGTTAATTCGGTTTTACTTCAATAAGGCACCTGACAATGAGCAAAAATCAACTTCCTGAGTTCTTTGATGACCTCGATGAGTCCAATCTGGTTGAGATGCGGCCATCACAGAAACATCTCTCTCGAAAGCGCGAGTCGAAAAGGCACGAAGCAGATGCGCGGTTGTTTGTCCGCGCACAGGAAATCTCGCGCGAATTCCAATTCGCCTATAAGGCTGCCCGTTTCGAGGAAGCCTGGCTGCTGGATTCTCTCGTCGAAATTGCCGAACATCAATGGATCGCAGACGTGCTTCGCAAGGTGAAAGGCGGCAAGGAAGCCTCGGTCTATCAATGCCTCGGCGGAAAGGCAGCCAGCGGCAGGCTTGTGGCCGCGAAAGTTTATCGTCCGCGTTCGTTGCGAAATCTTAAGAACGACCAGCAATACCGCACTGGCCGCGTTGATCTGGACGAAGACGGCAACGCATTGACCAAAAAAGCGGACCTTGACGCCATCATCAAACGCACAGCTTATGGTGAAGAAGTGCGGCATCGTTCCTGGATCGCGTACGAGTATAAGACGCTGGAGATTTTGTCTGAGGCCGGTGCAGATGTGCCGCATCCGTATGCGATGGAGAACAATACCGTTCTGATGGATTTTATCGGCGATCTTGGCGGCGCCGCACCAACGTTGAATTCTGTATCGCTCGAGCGCGGCGAAGCAAAACCGCTCTTCGAACGTGTTGTCCGCAACATTGACTTGATGCTGTCTCATGACCGCATTCACGGCGATCTGTCCGCGTATAACATTCTGTATTGGGGCGGCAAAATCACTCTGATAGATTTTCCGCAGGTGGTTTTGCCGAATCAAAACCCTGCAGCCTGGACGATCTTTCTGCGCGATGTAACCCGCATCTGCCAATATTTCTCGTCGCAAGGCGTGGGTGTTGACGCTCGCCAGCTCGCGTCTGAATTATGGATGTCGCATGGGCTTAAGATCAAGAAGGAAGTTCATCCGCGTGACTTGGACGCAGAGAAAACCGAGGATCGAAAATTGTGGGAACAGCAGAAAAATAACAAATAGCAAAACAGGCGCTCAGAAGTGGGCGCCTGTTTGTTATACTCTGGGCAGGAGAAATGGCGATGCCGGCAAATCCATTCATCGGGGTTTGGAAATTGATCTCGTGCGACGCGATTCGCAGAAATGGCAGCGTGCTTCCGATCTATGGAAAGAATCCGGTTGGCAGGCTGTATTACGATGCAGCCGGAAACATGTCGGTGCATATCATGAAAGCGGGGCGGCCCAATTTTGCCGATGAGACAAAATTCCGCGCCGCGCCTTCTGAAATGCGGGCGGCTTATGAAAGCTATGAGGCTTATTTTTCCACCTACGAAATTGACAACGAACGCCGCATTGTCATTCATCACGTCATTGGCGGATTGTTTCCGAACTGGACGGGGAGCGTTCAACCGCGGTACTATAAATTTGAAGGCAATCGTTTGATCCTAAGTACCAATCCAATCGGCTGCGCATCAAAAGAAAAGACGGTTGTGACGTTGGTTTGGGAACGTATCAGTTGAATTGCGCGTAGCCAATATAATATAACAGAGCCTAAAATGAACATTACCAGCTTACAAAACCCACACATCAAACAAATCGTCAAATTACGCGAAGACAAAAAACAACGCCAGCGCGACGGCTTGATGCTGGTGGAAGGGTGGGACGAAATCAACCTGGCCCTTTCTGCTGGACACAAGCCGCGGACGCTTCTGACCGCGCCCGAACTGACGGCGCGTCAAATCAGTTTTCCCTCATCTGAAATTATCACCGTCAACCGCGCAGTATTTGAGAAGATTTCCTACCGCGACAATCCGGATGGGTGGCTGGGCGTCTTTCCAATTCCCGGGTTGTCATTCAACGATCTCAAATTAAGCGCCCCGCCGTTGTTAATCATTGCTGAATCCGTTGAAAAGCCGGGCAATCTCGGCGCGATCTTGCGGACAGCTGACGCGGCTGGCGTGGACGCGCTGCTGGTCTGTGATCCGCGCGTGGATATTTACAATCCGAATGTTGTGCGCGCCTCGCGCGGCACATTGTTCACTGTTCCGACCATCGAGGCCGCGAACGAGGACGCGCTCGCATTTCTGCAAAAACGCGGCATCAAAATTCTGGCAGCCACTCCGCAAGCTGAGGCGGAGTATACGCGTCAGGATTTGCGCGGTCCGCTTGCAGTCGCGGTGGGAACCGAAAATGAGGGCCTGACCGATTTCTGGCTCGAAAAGTCTGATGTCAAAGTTAGAATCCCGATGTTCGGCAAAGTCAATTCACTGAATGTGTCCATCGCTACCGCGTTGATCGTCTACGAAACGTTGCGACAACGTAGCGCCGGATAAGATGCAAACGACTTATAATTTAAGTGCATGTTAAGAGCGGATGGTCGTATTTCACCAAATCGAATGGAACGTGCGTTTGTCCAGCTTGGGCGGCGGCTTAGCGCCACATCAGATGCAGAAACAGCCGCATCCATCATCATGGAAGTCGCTGACGAATTGCTGGCATGGGACGCATGTTATGTGATCTTGTACGACCCAAGGCAGGGTGGAAAACCGCGCCCGCTGCTGGCGCTTGATGTTGTGCAAGGGAAGCGGACGAAACTGTTGAGTGTAGCCCCTGAACAGCCATCGCCCAATATGTTGAGGGCCGTTGAGGAGGATGGTTTTGTCAGGGAACCGGGCTCTCCGGTCAATCTCGACCCGGCATTTATGTTCGGCGACGCGAATCGGCGGGCTGATTCGGCCATGTTTGTACCGATCCGCAGCGGGGACCGAGTGATCGGCGTGCTATCCATTCAACGATATGTGCCGGGAGCTTATTCCCAGGAGTCGCTTCTGATCCTGAAAGCACTGGCCAATCATTGTGCTGGGGCCTTGGAGCGCATCTGGGCACAGGAAAAACTCAGCCGCATGGCAGAGCGGCGCGCCATTCTTTACAACGCGACCAAGATCATCAGTGCAAGTCTCGATATGGAGGTACTGTACGAGGCCATTTACAATGCCGTCAAACAAGTCATGCCGTGCGACGATTTTGTTTTTGCCGAATACGATGAAAACACAAACGAAATCGTGGCATTGTACGTGATCGAATCACCGAACGTGCGTGTGCATCCGCCGCGCTATTATGCGGATCATGGACTTGCCGGAACGGTCATCCGCACCGGCAAAGCGCAAATCTTGAACAGCCTGGATGAAATGGACGGAAGCGGTATCCAGTTCGAGGTGGCAGGAAGCGACGATCATACGAAATCCATCCTGGCTGTGCCGATGCTGCTGCGCGGCAAAGTGAAGGGGATCGTGTCGGCCCAATCTTATCAGGAGAATTCCTACTCAAGCGACGATATCGAACTGCTCGAGATGCTGGCGGCTCATGCTGCCATTGCCATCGAGAATGCCCGCCTGTTTGCGGAAGTGCAAAAGATGGCAGACAACGACCCGCTGACAGATTTGCTTTATAACCGCCGCAAATTCTACGAACTTGCCGAACGGGAATTTGCGCGCGCACTGCGATATCCTTCGCCGCTGTCCGTCATCATGCTGGACGTGGATCACTTCAAAAGCTTCAACGATCGCTTTGGTCACAAGGTGGGGGATATGATGCTGAGAATGATCGCGGAAAAATGTCGTCAGTGTATGCGCGATGTGGATATTGTCGGAAGGCACGGCGGCGAAGAATTTGTCATCCTGCTTCCGGAGACTGATCTCGAAAGCGCAGCACGGGCGGCTGAACGCCTGCGCCAATTGATCGTGCAGGCCAATCTCGAACCTATACAGGCTTTTTACGAGTCAGTTACCAGAGAAAAAACGACACCACGATCCCTGCAGACCACTGTTAGCGTTGGCGTGGCTGAACGCGAGGCAGACTGCGATAATCTGGATATTTTGATTGACCATGCAGACCGCGCCATGTATTTTGCAAAGAAAGATGGCCGTAACTGCGTCCGAACGTGGCCGGTGGAAACCGCTTTGGACGCCGGCCATCCATGAGGCAGGAAGGAAAATCAATGCAGGCGCTATGGCTTGAAAATCAGAAGATTGCAGTGCGGGATGTCCCTCAGCCCTTGAAACCGGGAGAGGCGCTGATTCGAATCCGCAAAGCGGGAATTTGCAGCACCGACCTGGAGTTGGCCAAGGGTTATTATCCGTTTACGGGAATTCTTGGACATGAGTTTGTTGGCGACGTGATGGATGCGCCCGATAAAACATGGATCGGTCAGCGCGTGGTTGGCGAAATCAACGCTGCTTGTGGAATGTGTGAGGCGTGTCAAAATGGGCGTCCGACCCATTGCGAGAATCGAACCGTGCTGGGCATTTCCAGCCGGGACGGCGTCTTTGCGGAATATACAACCTTGCCCCTGGCGAATCTGCACCGTGTTCCCGATTCGGTTGCGGATGAGCAAGCCGTCTTCACCGAACCGTTGGCAGCTGCGCTTGAGATCCAACAACAAATACAGGTCAAGCCTACGGATCGCGTTTTGCTGATCGGCGCGGGAAGATTGGGGCAGTTGATCGCACAGACTCTTTCGTTGACCGGCTGCGGTTTGCGCGTTCTGGCTCGCCATCCCAGCCAACAAACATTGTTGGCGGATCGAAGCATCCGGTTAATTGCTGAAGAAGAAATTCAGCCGCGCCGCTGGGATATTGTGGTGGAAGCCACGGGTTCGCCCGCTGGATTTGATCTGGCGCGAAAAGCCATTCGCGCACGCGGGACGTTGGTGATGAAATCAACGTATAAAGGCGGGATGAATGTTAATTTTTCCTCCGTCGTTGTGGATGAATTGATGATTGTCGGTTCGCGCTGCGGACCGTTTGAACCAGCACTGCGTTTGCTGGAAAAACGCGAAGTTGATCCGACCGTGCTGATCGCCGAGCATTTCAAATTAGGTGAAGCAGTACATGCTTTGGAAAAAGCGGCGCAGCCCGGTACGCTCAAGGTTTTACTGGAACCCTGAGGCATCCGCCGCGCGTGTGATGGAAGCAAGACAAAGTGACTGCTGCCGCGCTGTGACAGTCGCATTACCAATCTACCGCCGTATGCAAATATAGAATATGACAAGATAACCGAAGGAGGTTCGCGCTGTGAGCAGTCAACGACTATTTGACCTGACAGGAAAGGTTGCTCTTATTACCGGGGCATCGCGGGGTATCGGGGAGGCAATTGCTGTTGCTTATGCCCAGGCTGGAGCAAAGGTGGTCCTTGCAAGCCGTAAGCAAGCCGATTTGGAAAGCGTCGCTCGACGAATCCATGAAGCGGGCGGGGAGGCGTTGCCTATTGCGGCACATACGGGCGACTTGCAAGCCATCACTGCTGTGGTGGAAAAGGCCGCGTCCGTTTACGGCGGCATTGACGTGATAGTCAACAACGCGGCGACGAATCCGCACTTTGGTCCCATCCTGACTGCCGAAGAAAGTCATTGGGACAAGATTATGGATGTGAACGTCAAAGGCTATTTTCGCGTTGCGAAAGCTTGCGTTGAGAGTATGAAAGCGCGCGGCGGCGGAAAGATCATCAATATGGCTTCCATTGCTGGCCTCGAGCCGGAACCCATGATGGGCGTTTACAGCGTCAGCAAGGCAGCGGTTCTCATGTTGACCAAAGTGCTGGCCGCGGAATTGGCCCAATTCAATATCCAGGTCAATGCGATTGCCCCGGGCTTTGTCAAAACAAAATTCAGCGCGGCGCTGTGGCAAAATTCGCAAATCAATCAGGCGATCATCAACACTATCCCGCAGAAACGGATGGCGGAACCGGAGGAGATTGCGGGCCTTGCGGTTTATCTGGCTTCGCCCGCTTCCAGCTTCGTCACCGGCTCGATATTCAGCATTGATGGCGGGCAGTTGGTCGGCACATCAATTGGATTTTAGAATCCTGTCAGGTTCGTATAGTAGGGCAGGGGATAAACCTGCTGCGTCTTCGTGTTTGACCAACTTTCCTTCATCGCAAAGAAAAATCGGCTGTGTAGCCGGCGAAACAACATCTTTTGTAGGATTTCATAAATATTGGGCCGATACCACGTCTAAGAGGGGCCGTTATTTCATATTTAACCCAAGTTGCTACCTACCAAAGGAAGTTGATGCTGCAAGCGAGCACAAAAAGAGCCGCCTTGATTTCAAAACCTTTGGCAGTGACAGCATGAATGGATTTTGGTAATAAGCGTTCAATGAGACTTCCCGTCGTTTCAATGATTTTTCGAACACAGGCTTGAAAGAAGGTCATGTAGGCAGGCACTGGACGAAGCGAGTTCTTTTTGCGCAGAGGGATGAGTTCAATTCCTGCTTCCCGCATCACATCTTCAATCAAGTAATCGTTGTAGGCTTTGTCACCCGTGCTGAATGAGTTTTCTGGAACATCAAAATTGCACAAACCAAGTGCGCTGGTATCACTAAAGGCTCCAGGTTCCAGAAAGAATTCAACTGGTTCGCCTTGCCTGGTCACGAAAATATGGATACGGAGACCATAAAAATAGCGTTTTTTACTGGCAATATAGCCTCGAAAGGCTTCTCCGTGATAAATTTTCGAGCGCCGAATGCGATAGTTGTCGCAGAATCCCACCCGTCGGGTGCACCCCAGAAGATCGCATGCGATCATTTTATACGGGAGAAACGGGGGTGCAACATGTTCCGGTGGCCAGCAAAAGTATACTCCGATGTGGCAAGCACGCAAGCCGTACAAAGCAGTGGAGAGCATCGAGTATGA
>JAKAKJ010000012.1 GCA_021824575.1 Chloroflexota bacterium | reverse complement strand
ATTCCCATTAGAAGAAGATCAAATTTTGTTTGAGGTCTCGCTCGATGGCTTCACAAGAGTTTCATCAGCACTTGACAGGTGCAGTAATCGGTACCGGCGGGGCGAATTGGCAAGACTCCTAAATATTATCGCGCCAAACTTTGCAAATTGTGCCGCGAATCTTGGGGCGATAGCCCCATCCGGTGCACCCGGGCAAGATGGCAAGCCATCATTTTCCACGAAAGAAACCGCCCAGCGACAGCAAAAGTATACTCCTATCGGCAGGTCTACAAGCCGTACATAGCAATGGAGACGCGTGGCGCCGCGGCGCCATCGCAGTCCCGCGGTGCACCATGGTTGCCGGTCAAATTGATTTACATACTGGTGGCAGGGGGACAATCAAGACCCCGATGAGAAAGCTAAAACCCATAAGTGACCGGGGCCTGCCTATCTTATTTATGGAAGGAGTAGGCTATGAGACGAAAGAGTAAACGAACGCCGGGGATCGAAGAAGCGCATCCCTTCAGCGGCTTGAGCCGAGTGAATCCGAATGCAGCTGGAGTAGATATCGGAGCGGTGGAGATTGTAGCATGTGTAAGCGGTGATGCAAGCACTCAAATTGTGAAAGCGTTTGGGAACTACACGGTGGATTTGCAAGCCTTGGCCAAATGGTTGCGAAGCTATCATGTAAAGACGGTGGCAATGGAAAGCACAGGAGTATATTGGATTCCATTGTTTGAAGAATTGGAGCGACAGGGTTTTGAATGCTTATTGATCAGCTCGCGTTCTTTGCGGAGGGTGGCCGGAAGGAAAAGTGATATCAGCGATGCGCAGTGGATCCAAACCTTGCACAGTTACGGATTGTTGGAAAGTTCCTTTCGTCCCCAAGCCGACCTGGTCGCCTTGCGAACCCTGCTGCGTCATCGCAACCAACTGGTGGAGCATCGTTCGCCTCACATCCAGCACATGCAAAAAGCCTTGTTGCAAATGAACATTCAACTCTCGCAGGCCGTAACGGATGTGACCGGAGTAACGGGCCAGACCATCATTCGAGCGATCCTGGCGGGAGAGCGAGACCCGCAGACGCTGGCAGCCATGCGCGAGCCGGGCTGCAAGAAGAGTGAAGAGGAGATTGGAAAGGCGCTGACCGGCACCTGGCGGGAAGAACATCTTTTCATTCTCAAACAGTCTGTGGCGCTCTACGATTTTTACACTGAACAGATTCAAGCTTGCGACGAAGAGATTGAGTGCAGGTATGCAATGACGCGAGCAGATTGGGAGGCAGGCGATGTAAAGCCGCTCCCCGTGAAGAAGCGCAATTCCCACAGCAAGAATGCACCGTATCACTCTGAAAGCATTCGCCAACATTTGAAGCGCATCAGTGGCGTGGACCTGAGTGTGGTGGATGGATTTGGGGTATCTCTGGCACAGACCGTGATCACAGAAACTGGGACAGATGTGGGAGACAAGTTCCCAACGGAAAAACATTTCTGTTCGTGGTTGGGATTGGCACCCAAGCACGAGATTTCGGGCGGGAAAATCTTGAAGAACAAAACCTTGAAGACGAAGAACCGCGCAGGGCAAGCCTTCAGAATGGCTGCACAATCGGTGAAGCAGGCGGACTGTGTATTTGGGGTAATGTATCGGCGCTTGAAATCCAGGTTAGGTCCGGCCCAAGCAACCGTGGCCACGGCGCATGCAATCGCGCGAGTGGTGTATCGCATGTTGAAGTATCAAGTGGAATATGAACCGATCAGTTTGCATGAATATCAAAAGCGGTACGAAGAGCAGCAGATCAAATATTTGAAAAAGAAGGCGGCCAAGTTCGGTCTGCAATTAGTGTCAGTCTGAAATGGGTTGGCAAAAGAAAAGGCGTCCTTCTGGGAAGAACGCCTGGTTTGCGTTTAATCAGTTTTAGGATTTGATTGAATTTTCGAGCTAAATCTTTCAGCAAGTTCCAAAGATGTGTTGTTATGATAAGCCTTCGCCTTGAAAATCATCCCTCGCAATGTGGCGGTTTCTGAGAACGCTTTGTTGGCACGCTTTTATTTTTCAATACTAAAGCCTGATATAGAAGCCACAAGATTAGATTTCTCTGGCAATCTATACCCAACCCAAAAAACCTGAGGACTTGATGCAGATAAAGGAATATCTGACACTATCTTTGTATTGTTTATATAAATGTCAAACGCTAATTTATTAAAGTGGAAGCCTACAACTATATCAGAGCCAATTTTATAACTATCAATAGTGCGCTTTCCAACTTCAAGTACAGAGTTTCCATATACAAGATAGTAGCCCGAATCTGTGGCGCGAAAAAATAAAAACTCACCTTCTGTCAACCAATCATTAACTGTGCCTACGCCAAAAACTAAATTACCATTTGTTTTGCCTGAAATAAATTTATCAATCTTGACAGTGAATTTAACAATGCCTTTTTCAGGGATTGGCGTATACAAAGAACCCGCTTGCGGTATGTCATTTTTAATAACGAAAGATAAATTGCTATCTTGGGCGGCAATACCATAACTTGATAAATCCCAACAGTTATTTTCTTTTGTAAATGAAATACTTTCAGGCGATGGAGTCCAATCCGTAGAATTTATGCAATCTGACGAAAAATCTTGTTTAGGCGTTAAGGTGAACGTAGATGTCGGTATAAATGTAGCAGTTGGAATTGGAGCAGATGTTGTAGAAGTAGCCGTAGCCATTACTGCTGGCGATGTCTTTTGAACAATAGCCACAAGTACAGGACTGGCAAATAATGCGGCTATTGTAGCCCCAACCAAGCCAATTATTGCAACAACAATGGCTTTATCAATTTTCTTTTTTGACCCTGTACGATTAGGCATAATTTCTCAATATCGAATTTGGTTTTGACAACATTCTGCAAGGGGCGTGCCAACTATGTGTTATACGGAATGATTCCATCTAACTCCCCAATTTCGGGTGTTATACAGAATGATTCTGTATAATAGACTATGGACGGAATTATACGCCTTCATCCGGTGAAAGGGCAATCAAATGGCACAGACAAAACCCGCCCCGCAGGGCAAAAAACTTCTCGAGCAGTATCGCGACGCCATCCATCTAAAGCATTATTCCCGCCGTACAGAAGAAACCTATGTGTCGTGGGTAAGGGAATATATCCTTTTTCACAACAAACGCCATCCAAAGGAAATGGCTGCGACAGAGATCAACCAATTCCTTGTCCACCTTGCATCCGATAAGAAAGTATCAGCATCTACACAGAATCAGGCATTGAGCGCCATCCTTTTTCTATACCGTCATGTTCTGCACCTTGAACTGGACGAATCCATCCTGGCTGAATTTCGTCCCCAACGCGCAAAAACTGTACCGACCGTTCTATCCAGGGAAGAAGCCAGACTTGTCATCAGCAAAATGACAGGCACTTACAAACTCATGACCCAGATCATGTATGGCAGTGGATTGCGCCTCATGGAGTGCCTGCGCTTGCGCGTCAAGGATATTGACTTTGGCAATCATCAGATCATCGTCCGGGACGGCAAGGGTGAAGATGATCGTATGACCATGTTTCCTGATACTTTGCTTGAACCTCTGCGGCTCCACATCCAACAGGTCAGGGCCTTGCACCAGCGCGACCTTGCAGACGGCTTCGGGACGGTTTACCTTCCCTACGCCCTTGAACGGAAATACCCGAATGCCAACCGCGAATTTGCCTGGCAATATGTTTTCCCTGCATCCGATTTATCTATTGATCCGGTAAGCGGCATCAAACAGCGTCATCATGTAAACGAATCAAGCCTGCAAAAAGCGGTTAAACAAGCCGCCCGACTCGCCAAAATAGACAAGCCGGTTTCCCCACACACCTTTCGTCACTCCTTCGGGCGCTCGTTCGGGCGTCTGGTTAATGCGTCAAGGGACGCAATCTGCTAACAGGAGCAGATTTTCTCACCCTGGCGATATGGAATACCAAGATGTTCCATGTTGGTCAGCTTCCAGGGAACATGAGCGAGTTGTGAGGGGTAGACCACACCCCAAAAGGCAAACGTTCAGAATGGTTGGAAAGGGTTAGCCGGTAATTGGCGAAGGCGAGACGTGACCAAGCCGCGGCTGGCACAGGTGGTTTGTTGTGCCAGGAGAACTGTAAATCGTTGAGCGTAACTTAGCGATGAAACCGGAGCAAAGGTTCGGAAGGTTCGAGTGCCTGCAAATACAAAGAACCCAGTTTTCAAGCTCCCTGTCAGGGAGAACGCGTTCGGAAGCCAACCCAAGCCCAATCCAGTAACCAGACAGCTACCGAGGAACCATCTGTGCTTGCCTATCATGGGCAGACGTGCTTGGGACGCAACGGGACAGATGGGACAGACTGGTTGTAGTAGTCGGTGGAGCAACGACCACCCAGGGCGCATGGGAAAACCATGTACAGGGCGAAGAACCAGAGACATAGCCGTTCAGGACGGCAACACATATAGAGGTGATAGACCTTATGAAAGATGTCGTTGCAGAACTTGAACATCTCAAACAGTTGGCAACGCAAGATGCCAACAAACGCTTCACTCGTTTGTATCGCCTGATAAGACAAGGGGGACTGCTGGCAATTGCCAAAGAACGCATTGCAGGAAATAAAGGCGCACAAACTCCAGGAGTGGACGGACAGAAAATGGCAGACATGGACAATGAGAAAATTGTCTGGCTGAGCCAAGAACTCCGAACAGGGACATATCAACCGCAACCTGTTCGGCGGGTTTACATTCCCAAACGTAACGGGAAACTTCGCCCGCTAGGCATTCCCACCAGTCGTGACAAAATCATTCAAGCAGGCGTCGCACTCATTTTGGAAGCCATCTATGAACCCGTGTTTCGTAAATGCTCGCATGGATTTCGGTCGCAACACAGCACCATCACAGCCATACGTCAGGCGTCCAGTGCATATCGCGCAGGCGCAAAGTGGATTATTGAAGGTGACATCACAGATTGCTTTGGAAGCATCCCACATTCTGTCATCCTCAATTGCCTGCGTAAACGCATCAAGGATGAACGCTTCATAAACCTGATATGCAAAATGCTGAAAGCCGGAGTGATGGAAGCAGGCAATTTTGCTCCCTCTTACTCAGGCACTCCGCAAGGTGGCATTGTGAGTCCCATTCTTGCCAATATCGTCCTGCATGAATTCGATACTTGGCTGGAAAGGGAAATAGGAGCGAACCCTGCTCCTCAAACGCCGCAGGAGAGAAACGTACGCAGCAATCCCGAATACATGCGTTTGCATTATCGCATGACCGACATCCACCGCTACCTAAACGGAAAACGTCCCATGCCCAAAAACTCCACCCCTGAGAAGTTGCGACAGGAATATCAAGAAAAACTACGTTTGCGCAATTTGCAACCGCGCAGCCTGCCGCGCAAAGCAACCTACTATACCCGCTATGCAGATGATTTTCTAATTCTCCTATGCAACGCCAGCAAAATGGAAGCCGCAAGCATGAAAACCGCCATCGCCGAATGGATGAAAACCAACCTGGGTTTGACCCTCAATCAAGACAAGTCTCACATCACACACTGGCAAGATAAAGTCTGTTTTCTGGGATATGAATTGGAAGGAAGAACCAATCCAAATAAAACAGGCTGGTTACATCTAAGCATTCCCAAAGAAGCGGTTCGTCACGCAGTTTCCAAAGTCGAACAGGCCACGCGCTTTTCGCAAGCGCCGGAATACGACGTATTCAAAAACGTCACTGCGATTGCGCGGGGTTGGACGAATTACTATCGCTACGCTCATAACATCAATGTGACGGGCGGCAAACTGTCTATGGTCATCTACTGGAAGACGGTTCACTATCTCAGCAAGCGTCATAAACGCTCCATCGCCGAAACGATGAAAGACCATTACGCCAGAGACCCCAAGACCGGTTGCCTGGGACTGTATGTCCCTATCCCTGGAAAGCCGCCAAGCTTGAAAAACCGTTACTTCATTTGGCATAAGTCCCCAACTCGTCTTCAACTTAACGCAGTGCAAGTCTATCAGGTTGAAGATGAGCAAGCCTATATCAATGACAATTGGGCGCAAGGACGAAGTCGAACCAAAAGAACGGAGACCCTTGCAAAAGCGGGAAACCGTTGTGAGCAATGTGGAGCGGAAGGTGTAACGCTTTACGTCCACCATCCAAATCATTTGAAGAAAGCCCAGCGAGTGAAGAAAGGCATGGCGCATGTGGCGCATTCTGGCATAACACAGACGACAAAGTTACTTTGCCATGCATGTCACATGAGCTACCATCACCACCGTACACCAACTTGAGATTATGCTATGTGGGAAAGCCGGATGCTTTGAAAATTGCCCGTCCGGTTTGGAGGGGGCTGGGCGGAAACGTATCCTCGTAAGAGGACAACGCGCCGCCCTTCCACCCTATGCCACACATCTTCTGCAATCTGGCTACGATATTCGTACTGTTCAGGAACTGCTGGGACACAAAGATGTGAAGACCACCATGATCTACACCCATGTCCTCCAGCGCGGCGGCCTCGCCGTCAAATCTCCCCTCGACAACTAACTGACCACCGTGCCTGCTGCCTGCTGCTTACTGCTCACTGACTTCACGCCTTAATGATTCCCTTCCTGATTGCGTATCTTACAAGCTCTGATCTTGAATGCAAATTCAATTTTCGCATGATATTCTCGCGATGACGTTCCACCGTCTTCGGGCTGATGACCAGCGACTTCGCAATCTCTTCGTTGCTTGCGCCTTCAGCCAGGTGCATCAGCACTTCGTGTTCGCGGTCGGTCAGTCCATCAAGGCCGGCTTTCACATCCGCAGGATGTTCCTGCGTGAGATAATCCTTCACCAATAATTTTGCCAGCGACGGATATAAATAAACTTCACCGGTTGCCGCGGCGCGGATGGCGGTCAGCAATTCTTCGGGCGCAGCGCGCTTGGGCACATAACCCGACGCACCTGCTTCGAGCATCTTGAAAAAATATTCCTCGTCCTCGTGGATCGTCAGTGCGACGATCGAAATTTTTGGGAATCGTTTTTTGATCTCGCGCGTCGCATCAATGCCCGAAAGATCGGGCAGGCCGATATCCATCAGAATGAGATCGGGATTGAATTGCGCCGCGGCTTCGATGGCTTCCGCGGCGGTGCTGGCCTCGCCGACGATTTCCACATCGCTTTCGGAGCCGAGCAGCATTCGCAGCCCCGAACGCACCACCGCGTGATCATCCACCAGTAACAGGCGTGTTGCCATCTTGAGCCTCGCTTTCATGATGATACGGAATAAACGCTTCGATCAACGTTCCCTGTCCGGGCCGCGTTTGGAAGGAGACTTTTCCACCCAACAAAGCGGCTCGTTCCTGCATCCCGGCCAGCCCAAGCGACGGGCGGCTGGATGATTGCTGAATCTTGATATGGTCGAGATCGAAGCCTCGGCCATCATCGCGTACATGGACGCGCATCCCTTTCTCTTCAAAGTCCAACTCGATTTTGACGTTCTTTGCTTCGGCATGTTTGATGACGTTGTTCAGCGCTTCCTGTACGATTCGGAACGTGGCGATCTTCGCGGCTTCCTCGATGGGTTGTTCGTATCCCGAAATCTCCACGCGAACCTGGAGTGGATACCGTTCCTCGATTTTTCCTCCGTACCAGCGCAGCGCGGCCGAAAGACCCAGATCATCGAGATGCGAGGGGCGCAAATCCGTCATCAGACGCTGGAGTTCTTTAAGGGAATCCGCTGCCAGTGTTTGAAGTTCGTGCAGGGTATCGGTCGCCCGCTTTGGGTCGCGTGTGATGCGCGCCTCCAGTCCGCGCAAGCCCATGCCGATCGCGGTCAAAGACTGGCCGGTCTCGTCGTGCAAATCGCGCGCGATCCGCTGCCGTTCGGATTCCTGTGCGGCCACCACGCGTCGAAAGAGTTCGCCGCGCATCGCCTCGCGCTGCTGGGCTTCCTTGAGCTGCTCGGCTTGCAGCGTCGCGATCTTTTGTTCGGTCTCCACTTGAAAGGCGCGCAGGAAACGGATGACAAAAATGGAAGCGATCACCGCAATGGCGGCGCGAAAAAGTTGAATGGGAAAACCAAAGATTTGCAGGAAAAGATTCTCATTGATAAAGTTGGATGGCGGTAAAACGCTGGTACTGGCAAACAACTGACCAAAGATTCCATACCATGCAAACGCGACCGCGGCCCATAACGCATCCTGCCCGAATCGCACCAGGCCGACGCGTCGGAAAGCGCGCTGCTGTGCGACCAAACCAATCGCAGCCAAAATGCTGGCTGGGATGGCAAGTACGTAACGCGTCCAGGTATGCGCCGCGTTGAAAATGTCCGCGGGCGGATATGTAGCTTTGATGTTGATGAGGCCGAACACCCAGATTGCGACGAGACCGAGCGGAACCATCAGGCTGATTCGCTGTGCAATTTCGTCTTTGGCAAGCAGGTATGTGCCGAACGCCGCCAGCGAAAGAAATGAAAAGGCCAATGTGGAAAGTTGAAAAACATAGAGTGCTGTTGTGCCGCTGTGTCCCGCCATTTGATCAATGTACGCGAACATCTCCGACCATTCATGCGCGGCGTGGATGAGTCCGAATCCTGCCAGCGGACGCAGAGCCTTACGCACGCGTTCGTCGGATGAGCGGCCTCCTTCCATGATTACCAGCAGCCCCATGCTGAAGAAGGCCAGTCCGTAGAAGAAGTAAATGATGACGATGCTTACGATTGGCACCGCCCCGCTCCTTTCTTTTGCCGCTCCCGTAAAAACATCAAATACAAAAGATGCGAAGGCAAAAAGTTTTCTTTGAGTCTCTGATTCGGGTTAACCTTGATTGGTTTACAAGGTCATGCTCCCGGCGGCGTCCTCGGCGGTTGAAGCAGAAGTTAGTTGCCAGGCAATTCATATTAACCGGAATAGTGACCTTCGTGTTCAAGTCTTTTATTCACCCAGTCTCAATTTCGTCCCGCATACGCGGCAGAAGCGGTCATTGCTGTGGGCGCGTGCCCCGCATTGATGGCAATAGATATCACTCGCGGCTTCTTTATCCTCCGCTTTGACATGGCGTTTGCGGTCGCCGGGTTTCCTGCCGCGGTTCGATTGCCAGAAATAAATCAGCCCGCCCGCGATCAAAACGATGCCGACTCCGCCGAGGAAATACGGCAGATAATTGCTCAGCATCACGCGTCCTTCGGTGTTCGGCCCGAGCGGCTGGGATGGTTTGACCGTCTGCTGCGCCGATAAGGTGTCCGAGGTTTTGATGTAGTTGACATTCAATGTGAATTGCTGGCTGGCAGCCAGCGCGCCGAAATCCTTGGTGAGATAACTTGTCCCATCCGAGCTTTGAGAAGATGTCATGATCGGATCGGTGGTGATGGTGGTTGTGTCCACCGGGATGCGGATGTTCATGCTGAAATCGCCCGTCGCATAATTTCCCGGCCAAACATACATGAATTGCCGCGTGTTCCCGTCTTTTGCAATCGGCTCGTAATATTCGATGTGATACGTTGCCTGCGTTGATACTTTGACGGATACGATCTGCCAGTCGCCGCTGGTGGTTGGTCCGGCATAATCTGCGTTGAGCAGATTGCCGTCCGCGCTTTGTGATGCGACCGCCACCAAATTCGCATCTTTTGGAATTGGAAAGTCAACCGTAATGGGCAGTGCAGTGGGCGCAGGCAGTTGAAAATCGCAAATGACCAGCATGCTGGGCTGGTCGTATTCGGGCCACAATTGCACCTGGAGTTTTGACAGGGTGAGGGCAGGTTGGGTCTGAGCGTTTGCTGGGAGTGGAAACGCAAACATCCCGATAAAAAATAAAACAGCCAGCCACTTTCGCATGGACACCTCCAATGGAGTTTCCTGAATCTTACCATGCAAGCGGAGGCCGAAACACTCCTAAAACGCACGAAGCCCGCGAGAAGAATGTCACTTATTGGCTGTTATTTCCCGAAATTGGAACCATTGCCTGAACCAATTGCCAGCACGCCTCATTGACTGGCGTCGGGATGTGGTGTTGTTTCCCCGCGCGCGTGACCGCGCCGCAAATCGCGTCAATCTCAGTCGGCGCGCCGCGCGTCACGTCCTGCAGCATGGACGAATGGTTGGCTGCCGTTTTGCGGGCCACATCTTCCGCCGCGGCTGCCGGAGCGCTGAACGGCAATTTGACTTTTTCCGCGGACGCGACTGCCGCGGCTTCTTCGGCCAACGCGCACATTAAAATGCGCGCCGCGGGACGATCAAGTAATTCGCCGTTTGGCACGCGCAATAAAGCGGTCAATGGATTGATGGCGGCATTGATGACGAGTTTGCCCCATACAAGCGACCGCGCATCCTCGACGATTTCCACATTGAACTTTGCCAGTCTCAGCGCTTCTTCCACTGGACCCGAAGCGGGGTGCGCTTCGGTGGAGATGATCCCTTCGCCCCCGGCTTTGACCAGTCCCGGCCCGAGTAAGGTTGCACCAGTAGTTGTCGTGCCCAACGCCACGCGTTTTTCACCAAGTTGCGCAGCTAATATTTCGCGGTTGCCGATTCCATTTTGAAGCGTGATGGCGAGTCCGTCTTCGGCGAGACATTCTGTGAGTTGATGCGCGGCGCGTTCCGTCTGCCACGATTTCACCAGAACGATGGCGTACTTTGCGCCGCGGCATTCAGCAGGATTATCTGTCGCGTAGACTGCATAATTTTGCTCGAAGCCATCCGCTCCCACTAACCGCGCACCATCCTGGCACAAGGCATCTATTCCATCTTTCCATGTGCCGAGCAACGTGACGCGCTGGCCGCTGGCAGTCAGGCGCGCCGCGAAAAGTGTCGCAAGCGCGCCCGTGCCAACAAGGAGAATGTCAGTATTCACACCATACTCAAATTTCATGTCGTTGCGAGGAGGGTGATTTTCCCGACGAAGCAATCTCCTCGTAGAGGATCATGAGATTGCTTTGCGTCGCCTTGGTTTCGGTATGCAAGGAACGCTGCTCAACCACCGGCACCACTCGCAGCAAAATCTATTTGTTTAGCCGATTTCCGTTTGCAGTGCCTGCCACTCTTTTTCGTCCATCTCGACGGAATGTTCGAGTGCGGGGAATGAGCGGTTTTGCACATCAGAGATGTATTCGCCAAATGCGCGCTGCATCTCGGCATGGAAGTCCGCATATTTCTTGACGAACTTCGGCGTGAAGCGGTCGAACAACCCGAGCAGGTCATGTGTGACGAGCACTTGTCCATCACAGCCGACGCCCGCACCGATGCCGATGGTCGGTATCGAAAGTTTCTTCGAAATCAATTGTGCTAACCGCGCCGGAACTGATTCAAGCACAATGCTGAAACAGCCGGCTTCTTCGAGCAGAAGCGCGTCTTCGATCAATCGCTTCGCGGCAGTCGCTGTTTTGCCTTGCGTGCGGAATCCGCCAAGCTGATTGATGGATTGTGGCGTGAGGCCGAGGTGTCCCATCACGGGGATCCCTGCGCTGACAATGGCACGGATGGCGTCGACGCGTTCGCGTCCGCCTTCGAGCTTGACCGCGTCCATGCCGGCTTCCTGCAAGAATCGTCCGGCATTGCGAACCGCTTCCTCGGTCGAGACTTGATACGACATGAATGGCATGTCGCCGATCAGCAGCGCGGACTTCGCACCGCGCGCCACAGCTTTGCTGTGATGAAGCATATCGTCCATCGTGACCGGCAACGTGGTCTGATATCCAAGCACAACCATCCCAAGCGAATCGCCGACAAGAATCGAATCGATCCCGGCCTGATCCTCGGCCAGCGCGGTGGGATAGTCATACGCGGTCAACATGGTGATCGGTTCGCCGCGTTCCTTCTTTTGCCGAAACGCGGTTATCGTCACCTTCTTGCGCTGTGGTGCGGCTGTGCTGACAGTTGCAGCAGTTAAAACGGGAGCGATAGTTGACATGGTACCCTCCAGGAGTGGTAGAGTCCGCTGGCGTCTTCCCCTGATTGCGCCCGCGTTTTTACGGATAAGATTCGCCGTCGCATTCTTCTTTCGATATACGCGGCTGTGTTTATTATTCCACAAATCTGTTTTTTCGCCTATAATAATTTTATAAGAGGAATCTTCACCACAAAGGCACAAAGGTCACAGAGATTTTCTTTGTGTCACAAAGAAAAAAACTTCGTGTTCTCAGTGTCTCTGTGGTGAATTAAGGAGAATGTCATGCGGCGGATCACTGGCTTTTTGATCGGGATCGTGGTTGGGGCGCTGGTCGGCTCGACGGTGGCGCTTTTGCTTGCGCCGGAATCGGGAGAGAAACTTCGCAACGAACTCCGCGCTCGCGGTGATGGCTTGGTTGCGGATGTCCGTCACGCAGCGGAAACGCGGCGGATTGAATTGACGAATCGTTTTGAATCATTGAAAGCGCCGCGTACCAGTTAGAGCAAAACATAAAACGAGATCAGCTTTTGCGTTTTACGTTTTGATAAAAGTTTTCAACTTGCTTCATCGTGCGCGTGTACTCTGCGCGCGTTTGGATGATTTCGTTATTCAGGCCTGCGGCTTGCTCCCGCAGGTTTTTGTTTTCCAATGCTTCAAGAATGGCATCGGCCAAACTTCTGGGATTGGTTGCGTCGGTGAGCAATCCATTTTTTTTATCGGTAACCCATTCGCGAATCGAATCCAAATTTCCAACAACTGGAAAGCATCCACATGCCATGCCTTCGAGCAGGGAATTCGGTGTGCCATCATGAACGCTTGGTGAAACAAGAATTTGCGCGCGGCGGAAAACATCGGCCATTTGCGGATGGGGAAGAGGCGGCAATAATTCAACCGCGTGACCGATGTTCAACTGTTGAATCCATTTCAAGGCTTGAGCTTCGCCAGCCATCGAAGCGCAAATGAATTTTGCGCTTGGGTATTTTTGCAGGACGATTGGAATTGCCTGAAAGAAAACATCGTTGCGAACATAATTGCGGAAGCCGCGCGGATTGATGATGACCGGTTCATCCACCAGCTTCGACGGCGGATAAAAAACATCTGTCTTGATGCCGCCATTGCCGGGTGCGACCAGCGTTGGACGCGACGGTTCAAAGCCCCATTGCTTGCCGAGTCGAATATCGCGCTGGCAATCGGCGTGCAAACCGTCGGCGACTTTCATCGTCCAACGTGTGTAATGTCCCATCATTGAATTGGAGGCTGCGTGGAGCGTAAAATCATTTCCCCAAATCGAGACGATCAATGGTGTGCCAGAGTAGGCGTCCGCGGCCAACATGCCTTCGTAGGGGATCCGCATGGCGTGGACTAAATCAGGTTTGACGCGTTCGATGAAACCGCGCAATTGTTGGGAGGCGCGTCGAATTGTCAGCGGGCCGAGGAAATGTCGGATTGCGGTGCGTAAACCTAAAGTCCGGGATGCAGCGGTTCCGGGATGCTGATTCGATTTCCTTGTCCCGCTGAAGGCCACGGGCGTGATTTCCAGTTCCTTAAGCGGGAAATCCACAGAACAATTAAATGTGGACGCAAGATAAACTTCGTCGCGGATGGTAGGTTCTTGTCCTACCACGCGTTCGGAAAAATATCGAATCCAATTTTGTGCGATGGGTGAACGCCCGTCGGCTACGAAAAGCAATCGCATGGCGTCAATATACCAGAAGTTGCCCGTCAGAGTAAGCCGTAGTATCATTGAATAGTTCGGGAGTTGTATGGAAAAATTAAGCGTGCTGGTCGTCGAAGATAACATTGACAATTATGAGTTGGTCCGCTTCCTATTGGAGCGCGCTGGTCATGGCGCGTTATGGGCGCGCAGCGGGCGCGAGGGCATTGACATGGCGAAGGCGAACCATCCCGATTTGATTATCATGGACCTTTCACTGCCTGAAATGGATGGCTGGACCGCGACGGAACGAATCAAGTCTGACCCCGAAACGGGGAATATTCCCATCGTGGCGCTCACCGCACATACACTGCCGGGCGATCGCAAGCGCGCTCTCGATGTGGGTTGTGACGGTTATCTTTCGAAGCCCATCAACATTTCCCTTTTCGAGGAAACTGTTGCGGAAATTCTGGCGAGGAAACAAGGCAGACAGGAATCAACAGGCGGCTCGCATTTGTGATGCGCGGCCCGCCAAATCTTCATAAAAAGGAAATCGAACATGAAACAAATTTGTGTGGTCGGCGTTGGATACGTGGGACTGGTGACTGGCGCATGTTTCGCCGATCTTGGCAACAAGGTCATTGCGCTGGATGTCAACGAAAAGCGCATCGAGAATTTGAAAAAAGGCGTCATGCCCATTTATGAGCCGGGACTCGATGAACTGGTCAAGCGCAATGTCAAGGCAGGACGGCTTGCATTTACCACTTCGTATGCCGAAGCGTTGAACGGAACGGAATTTGCTTTCATTGCCGTTGGGACTCCATCGGGCGTCAACGGCGAAGCGGATTTGCAATACGTGGCATCCGCGGCCAAGTCCATTGCGGAGAACATGAAGGAACCGCTCATCATTATCAACAAGTCCACGGTTCCGATCGGGACCGGGGACTGGGTCGCCGATATTGTGAAAGGTGCCCAGCCGAAAGAGATTTCGTTTTCGGTTGTCTCGTGTCCGGAGTTTTTGCGCGAAGGTTCGGCCATCGGTGATTTCATGAGTCCGCATCGAACGGTGATCGGTTCTTTGCACCATGAAGCCGCGGAGAAAGTGGCTCAATTGCACCTGCCTTTGCGCGCGCCCATCGTCATCACCGATTTGCGAACCGCGGAAATGATCAAGTACGCGTCGAACGCGTTCCTTGCCACGAAGATTTCTTTCATGAACGAACTGGCTGACTTGTGCGAAAAAGTCGGCGCGGACATAAAAGAAGTCGCGGCAGGCATGGGATATGACGCGCGCATTGGTCGTCACTTCCTCGATGCGGGACTTGGCTGGGGCGGCTCGTGCTTCCCGAAGGATGTCAAGGCGCTGGCGTATATGGCAAAGGAGAGGGGACTCGATCCGCACATTTTGGACGCGGTCACAGGTGTAAATTATGATCGCCGCACGGATGCAGTCAAGCGCATCGGCGAAATGGTTGGCGGGCTGAAAGGCAAGACGATTGGATTGTTTGGCCTGGCCTTCAAGCCGAACACGGACGATATGCGCGAAGCGCCATCCATTGAAATTGTGGAACATTTGACGAAAGCCGGCGCAAAAGTCCGCGCGTATGACCCGGTGGCGATGGAAGTGGCGCGTCCGATTTTGCCTGCCATTGAAATGTTCGATGATCCGTACGAGATGGCGAAGGGCTGCGATGGTGTGATGATCGTTACCGAATGGAATGAGTTCAAGCAGCTTGATCTCGATCAACTTAAATCATTGCTCAGGAATCCGGTTGTTTTCGATGGCCGCAATATTTATGATCCGCATTTGATGAAAGAAAAAGGTTTTGTGTATCAAGCCATCGGGCGCGGCTTCAACGGAAAGTAACGGTGTAAAGAAAATAAAAGTAGGGGCACAGCGCCGCTGTGCCCCTACTTTATAAATTTATGACCAATCCCCCGGTTTGTAATTACGAAGGTTCCGATTATCAATCCTCGTTTTGGGACAAAGGCGGACGCGAATACGAAGATCGCGTCGAAGCCATTGCGTTGAAACGTTTGCTTCCCACACCTGCCCTGGCGGGTGGTGCCAGGGAAAGCGGACGACTCCTGCTGGAACTCGGCGCGGGCGCGGGACGCAATACGCCGCGTTACGTCGGTTTTGATCGCATCGTGCTTTTGGATTATTCGCATACACAATTGGAACAAGCGCAGGCCCGACTTGGCAAATCAGACAAATATATTTATGTCGCGGCGGATGCTTATCGTTTGCCTTTTGTGGATGACTTGTTCGACGCGGCCACGATGATTCGGACTCTTCATCACATGGCGGACGCACCAAAAGCACTTGGACAAGTTAAAAATGTGCTTCAACCCGGCGGAACATTTATTTTGGAATTTGCCAACAAACTGAACCTCAAATCCATTTTGCGTTATTGGCTTAGACGGCAATTATGGAGCCCGTTTACGCTGGAGCCGGTGGAATTCGTCAAACTCAATTTTGATTTTCACCCAAAGGCCGTTCGGAATTGGTTGAATCAATTGGATTTTAAAATCCAAAAAATGTTAACGGTCTCCCATTTCCGCATTGGCTTCTTGAAGCGAGTCGTTCCGGTATCAATATTGGTTTTCTTCGATTCCATCTTTCAATGGACGGGAATGTTCTTCCAATTAACCCCGTCAGTGTTTGTAAAAGCAGTGGCTAGTGGACAGCAGCCAGCGATGAACGCATCTTCATCCATGATCCATGATCCACTCTCCATCTTCAAATGCCCCGAATGTGGACACGCTCCGCTGGAAGATAAAACTGATTACCTTGAATGTTCCAATTGCAAACACAGGTGGGCAGTCAAAGATGGGGTTTATGATTTTCGCGAATCGATGAAATAATTCGTTATTGTTTTTCGATCACCCAAAAGTGAGACAGCCCCAAAACCTTCAACGGTGTTTTTTCTGAAAACTGTAATATGCCGCGCAAGACTTTTCCAAACGCGCCAAAGCGGGCAATGATGTTGTCATATGCGCCGAAGATGATTGTGCGTTCGATGAATTTCACCGGCAAGTCGTTAAATAATTTTTGCAAGTCGCGTTTGGAATAAACCCGCACGTGCGGGGCAAGTTTGTCGCGCCAAACGCGCGGCAGGTAGTTCACGAAAAGTTTATTGCCAAAATAATATTTGTCTTTCCAATAAATGCCGTGCGTTTCAAATGGATAGCCGCGATTCGGGCAGAACAAAACGATTCGTCCACCGGGTTTCATGACACGAACCATCTCGCAGATGGCGGCGCGGTCGCTCTGGACGTGTTCGATCACCTCGTGACTCAGAATCAAATCAATCGTCCCGGAAGGAAGCGGGATAAATTCACCGGCGGCGTTGAAGACGCGCGGGGAATTCTTCCCGGCTTCGGATGCGCGTTCAAAATCGAATTCCAATCCAAAAATTTTCCCGCCGAATGGCGCGAGATGCTCAACGTACATTCCCACGCCGCATCCATTTTCAAGAATATTGCCCTGAATGCGATCGCCCGCAGCACGGACGATCATTTCGAGTCGGCGCTGTTGGCCGGCGCGCCAAACGTATGATGGTTCGCCGCACAGCGCGGCTTTTTGCATATCCCGGTTTGTCATGCGGCAATTATAATCTTGCCAAGTTCACGACCCTATGCTAGAATCACCGCCGCAAGGAACGTCAATATCGAAGGCGTCGAGAAGTGGGCAACCCCCACTTTTCTGCTTGTATAAGGAACAATTTACGGAGCAAGGTAGCATGACCACGAAAAACGAGTTCGCGCTGGCTTTCAATGAAGTGCTGGAAGAAAAACAATTGTCGAGGGATATCATCCTTGGCGCGATTGAATCCGCCATGGTTTCTGCTTATCGGCGGGCGGTCAACGCCTCAACAGCCCAGCACGTGGAAGCCAAGGTGGATCCCGAAACTGGAAAAGTAACCATCTTTGCGGAAAAAGAAGTCGTCGAAGATGTTCAGGAAGACAAAACCGAAGTGCTGCTCGAAGAAGCGCGCAAGGTGAATCCCGAAGCGCAATTGGGCGACATGGTGATCGTCGAATCAACGCCCGCCGACTTTGGGCGCGTCGCCGCGCAAACAGCCCGGCAAGTCATCCAACAGCGTATCCGCGAAGCCGAACGCTTCGCCCAGATGGATTATTTCGCGCGTCAGACCGGCGAGATTGTTTCTGGTTTGGTGCAGGCGACCAACTCGCAAACCACCACAGTGGGACTGGATATGAAGGCCGAAGGGATTTTGCCCGGCAACCAAAAAATCCCGTCTGAACGCTTCAAACTTCATGATCGCATTCGAGCTGTCGTGCTCGAAGTCAAGGATGGATCGCGCGGCCCGCAAATTATTTTGTCGCGCGCACATCGCAACTTCCTGCGGCGCTTGCTGGAAAACGAGGTCCCGGAAATTTATCACGGCATCGTTGAAATCCGCGCTATTGCGCGCGAACCGGGTGCGCGCGCCAAGGTTGCTGTGTCTGCAACACAGCAGGGCGTTGATCCGGTCGGCGCGTGCGTGGGTGTCAAAGGTGTCCGCATTCAAGCCATCGTCAAAGAATTGCACGATGAGAAGATTGATATTATCCAGTGGGATTCCGATCCGGTCGTGTATATTTCCAAGGCCATCAGTCCGGCGCGCGTCAGCGGTGTGTATTTGAATGAGGTCGAAGGCAATCGTACGGCGACCGTTGTTGTGATGGAAGATCAACTCAGCCTTGCGATTGGACGCGATGGACAGAATGCGCGCCTTGCCGCAAAACTTACCGGATGGCGCATTGATATCAAGTCCGTGGTGGAAGCCGCGGGTGATGCGCTCGCCAAACTCCAAAAGGATTCTGAACTCGCTGCTGCGCTTCCTACGGCGGCCGAGATGATTCCGCAGATCGAAGAGATTCTCGCGAAGAAAGCGGAGAATCGTCCCGTCACGCCGGAAGAATATACAGCGCTTGGTCAATTTGTGGATCGCGTCGAACGCCGCACAACGGAGATCAAGGAAGAAGCGGCTCGCGCGGACGAAGAACGGGTCGCCGCGGCCCGGGCTGAAGTGCCGTCCGTTGCATTTGCCATGCCGCTCGAGCAGATGGAGCTTAAGGAACACGTCTTCAATATTTTGGTCGAGGCCGGATTTGAAACTGTTGGCGATTTGCTGATGTCGCTGAAGACGGACGCCAACAGAGTATTGGGTTTGCCTGGCATTGGCCCGAAAGCCATGCAGAACATCGAAGAACAAGTTGCGGCGTTGAAATTCCCGGAGGTTCCGGCGGAAGCAGCCCCAGTCCTGGTTGCTGCGGAAGAGGCGCCAGCCGAAGCTGCAGAGGTTGAGCCGGTCGCTGTCCCGGCGGGAGAAGAGCCAGTTCCGCAAAAGCCGGCCAAAGTCCAGAAAGAGGCGGAAGAGGAAGTCGAGGATGAGAATGCCAAGGACGGCGTCTCGCTGGATGAGTTGTTCAAGATGAAGCCGGAAATCTTCCAGTCCGCTGCCGCTGGCGATGAAGAGGAAGATAAAAAGAAAAAAGGTAAGAAGCAGAAAAAGAAAGGCGTCGAGTTGGTGCTCGATGAAGAACTCGGCGAAGTCGTTGGCCGCAAGAAGCACAAACGCGGCGACGACGGATTTGAAGTCGAAGAATAAATTATTGTTGTTGCGGTGATGGAATGGCTGCATCGCAGTGACGAATAAAAAGGTGTCGAAGAAACCTGTTCAACGCGTGAAGCACATTCCCCAACGAACCTGTGTGGGATGCCGTACTGTGATGGCGAAACGCCAACTGGTACGCATCGTCCGCACGGCGGATGGGGTGGTGGTTGACCCGACGGGCAAACTTGCCGGACGCGGCGCATATTTGCACGACCGCCGCTCCTGCTGGGAAGCTGGATTGAAGGGTACTTTATCGCATGCCCTCAAAGTCCAGCTGACCGCGGTGGACCGCGAACGCTTACAAGATTTTATGAACACGCTCCCCGAAGCGGAGCCTGGCGAATCGGCTATGTGATGACTTGACGGTTCATAGGCCATCGTCAGGGTGAATCTGCAAGCGGAAGGTTGCTGATTCGATAATTTGGAATTCGGAGGTGGCCCATGAATAAAAATATTGAACTTCCTGCCAGCATTGTCATTCGCGACCTGGCGCAAAAAGTTGAGAAAAGCCCCATTGAGATCATTAAGAAATTGATGTCGAATGGTGTGATGGCCAGCATCAATCAATCCGTGGATTTTGATACCGCGGCGATTGTGGTGGCCGAATATGGATTCGATGCTGTTCCCGAAGCGATGGAAGAAGTCAAGAAAGAGGAAGTTGGCGAAGTTCCGCTCTGGCGGCGCCTGATCGCTGACGAAGACGCGTCGAAGCTGGTGGTTCGTCCGCCAGTGGTGACGATTCTCGGCCACGTGGATCATGGAAAGACTTCACTGCTCGATGCAATCCGTCAGACGGATGTGGCTGCTGGCGAAGCGGGCGGTATTACACAGCACATCGGTGCTTATCAGGTTGAGAAGAAGGGACGCACAATCACATTTCTCGATACACCCGGTCACGCCGCGTTCACGGCAATGCGCGCGCGCGGCGCGCAGGGCGCGGACATTGTCATTTTGGTGGTCGCTGCGGATGATGGCGTGATGCCGCAAACGAAGGAGGCGATTGCTCATGCCAAAGCGGCGCGTGTTCCAATCATTGTGGCGCTGAACAAAATTGACAAGCCCAACTCGAATCCCGAACGCGTAAAACAACAATTGGCTGAACTTGAACTTGTCCCTGATGACTGGGGCGGCAGCACGATGGTTGTCCCTGTTTCTGCAAAACAGAAACAGGGAATTGACGATTTGCTCGAAGGTATTTTGCTCGTGGCCGATAACATGGACATCCGCGCGAATCCATCCGGCAAGGTCATGGGAACGGTCATCGAGGCTGAAGTGGACAAATCCAAAGGCACGATTGCCACGCTTCTCGTCCAGAATGGAACGCTCGAAGCCGGTGATATTGTCGTGGCTGGAAAATCGTATGGCCGCATGAAAGCCATTACCGATTACAAAGGTAAACCGGTCAAGAAGGCCGCGCCGTCCACACCGGTCTCCGTGATGGGATTGAATGATGTTCCCGCCGCGGGCGACGTATTCCAGGTAGTCGCTTCGGAACGGGATGCGCGGACCATTGTTGCTGAGCGCGTGAACACGGAAAAGTCACAGGTCCAGGCTCGGAAGAAAGTCTCGCTTGAAGATTTGTTTGCCAGTGTCCAATCCGGCGAAACCAGGGAATTGCAATTGATCGTCAAAGCTGACGTGCAAGGTTCGCTCGAACCGCTTCTGCTCGAATTGAAAAAACTCGGCAAAGGTGAAATCGGCGTCAATATCCTTTATGCTGAAACCGGCAACATTGGCGAGAACGATGTGATGCTGGCCTCGGCATCGAAAGCAATTGTGATTGGCTTCAACGTGCAGGCCGATGTTTCAGCGCGCCGGCTGGCAGAGTCGGAAGGCGTTTCGATCCGGCTTTATGACATCATCTATCGCATGGCGGAAGATATCGAAAAGGCACTTAAAGGCATGCTCGAGCCGGAGGTCGTTGAAAAAGTAATCGGACGCGCCACCGTGCTGGCTGTGTTCTCCGCGTCCAAACTGGGGCGCGTGGCGGGCTGCCGCGTCACCGAAGGCGAACTGCGCCGCAACGCGAAAGTGCGTTTGTTTCGCGGCACTGACCTCGTCTATGAAGGTGAGATGGCTTCGCTTCGCCACGAAAAGGAGGACGTGCGCGAAATCCGCACCGGCTTCGAATGCGGCGTTGGCTTCAAGAACTTCAACGACATTCAAACTGGTGACCTGTTGATCTGTTATGTTTTGGAAAAGAATGGATGACGATTTTGCACCTACATAAAAAGCATATAACTTTTAATCATGCTCTTTGCTTTTTGTGATGGAATAAGATATGCCTTCAGGACTTCGCCTTCAACGCATTGCGGATCGCATCCGCCAGGAATTTTCGGACATGCTGATACGCGAGATCAGCGATCCGCGTTTACAGCTGATTTATGTGACCGATGTTAAAGTAGACAAGGAACTGACATACGCGGATATTTTCGTTTCGGCGGTTGAAGGGACAATTCGTTCGAAGGAAATTTTAAATGGGTTAGAATCAGCCAGCGGTTTCATTCGTCGGACTTTGGCCGGGCGCGTGGACCTGCGGGTTTTTCCACGCCTGCGCTTTCACTGGGACCCCACACCTGAGAATGCGGATCGCATCGAGAAGGTCCTGGCTGAAATACGCCAGAAGGGAAATTCTGCTGGCAAGCCGTAACTTTTGAACCGGTTATAACGACTACTAAAAACACAGAGGGCTCTTAAATTTATGAATGAATCACTGAACAAAGCCATTCAAGCCAGATTGAATGACGCCAGGAACGTGCTTGTTGCCTCGCACGTCCGGCCCGACGGCGACGCGGTCGGCGCGCTTCTTGGATTTGGATTGGCGCTTCAACAAGCGGGCAAAAAAGTGCAGATGGTTTTAGCGGACGGCGTCCCCTCCTCTTTTAGACATCTTGAAGGCGCAAGTCAAATCAAGACCAAAGTTGACGGGGCGTTCGATACTTTTGTAACCCTGGATTGCGCCGACTTTAAACGTACCGGCAAGCCATTCGAATCTGCCGGACAGCCCGACATCAATATTGATCATCACATCACCAACGAAAAATTTGGAAAGCTGAATCTGATCGAAGGCGAAGAAGTGGCTACTGCTGCCATCCTCACCAATCATCTTCCGGCCTGGGGTTACCAGATCACGAAGCCCGTGGCTGCCGCGCTGTTGACGGGCATCATTACCGACACGCTGGGCTTTCGCACATCCAATATCACGCCCGAAGCGCTGCGCCAGGCCGCGATGCTCATGGAAACCGGTGTGGATATGCCCGAACTGTACATGCGCGGACTCGTCCGCCGTTCGTTTGAAGCAACGCGTTATTGGGGTGGGGGTCTATCAAATTTGCAAAGGAAGGATAGCGTCGTCTGGAGCACGCTAACATTGGAGGATCGAAGGATCGCGGGCTATTCCGGCAATGATGACGCAGATTTGATCAACATCATTTCCGCGATTGATGACTTCAAGATTGGTTTGATCTTCGTCGAGCAAAATGATCATCGTGTAAAAGTTTCGTGGCGGGCATTGGAGACAGGCATTGATGTCTCACCGCTTGCCGTGCAATTCGGCGGCGGCGGTCACGCGGCCGCAGCGGGTGCGGATGTGGAAGGCACGTTGGATGAGGTTTGCGAATCGGTGCTGAAGGCTACTCATCAGTTGTTAATGCCTTGAGCATATAATAAAATAGGACACGAATGTCCGAATTTTCAAACAGACATAGGAGGAAAGAAAGATGGATAGTCAAGATGTAAAGAACGCCATCTCCGGCGTTCTGGTTGTGGATAAACCGGTCGGCATGACATCGCATGATGTGGTGCAGGCAATCCGCAATGGAACGGGTTTGCGCCGGGCAGGACATACGGGAACACTTGATCCGCGCGCTTCGGGTGTGCTGGTGGTCCTCGTGGGTCCGGCGGTCCGTTTGAGTGAATTTGTTTCGGCCTCGGATAAACGTTATCAGGCGATCATCCGGCTTGGGTCCACGACCGATACCTTCGATGCAGATGGAAAGTTTACTCGCTCAGGTGAACCGGTTGATGTTACCGAAGATCAGTTTGAGAAAGTATTGAAGACCTTTATTGGTGAAATCGAGCAGACTCCGCCGCCTTATTCCGCCGTCAAAGTGCAGGGACGCAAAGCCTACGAAATGGCGCGTCAGGGTGAGGAAGTGGAATTGCTTCCGCGCAAGATAACGGTTCATCATCTCGAGGTTCTTGAATGGGCACCGCCCGAAGTGGTGATTGACGTGCATTGTTCGTCTGGGACGTATGTTCGTTCGCTGGCGAATGATCTTGGCAACACACTCGGGTGCGGCGCATATTTGGTCGGTCTGCGCCGAACCAAGAGCGGACGCTTCTCGTTGCGCGATGCCACACCGTTGAGAAAATTGCAGGAAGCCTTTCACGCCGGCAACTGGTATCAATATTTGATTCCAGCCGCGGAAGCATTGGCCGAATGGCCCGCGATTGAACTCAGCCCTGATGAAGTGGAAGATGTGCGCCACGGACACCGCGTCAAAGCTGCGGCGGATGCCCAACCCGGACTGGTGCGCGGCGTCAGCACGCAAGGCGAGCTGGTCGCGTTGATGGATCTGGTCACCGGCGAAACCGGCGAGCCGGAGTGGCAGCCGAAGAAAGTATTCTTCTCGTAAATAGAATCCAATCAGGAAGGACGCAAAGGACATGATAAAAACCTTTGCGTCTCTCGTTCGCGCTCCCTGACATTTGCGCCGGGGCAAGTTTACAATTGCCGCGTCCCTTATATTTTAGAATGAACCACGCTCATTCCCTGAATGAACTTCACTTGCAAAACAGCTGGCTGACGGTTGGCGTCTTCGACGGCGTCCATCGCGGTCACCAGCAGATCATCAAGAAATTGACAGCCGGCGCACATAAAGTCAATACGCCTGCTGTTGTGTTGACGTTCTGGCCGCATCCAGCCACGGTTTTGGGACGCGGCGAAGTCAAATGCCTCACCACACCTGATGAACGCGCTGAATTGCTCGGCTCATACGGCGTGGATTTTGTTGTGACACACCCGTTCGATTTATCCGTTGCAAATTTATCGGCGCGCGAATTTGTCTCTGGGTTGAAGCGGCATCTCGGCGTAAAACATTTGTTGATGGGTTATGATTTTGCGCTCGGGAAAGGCCGCGAGGGCAATGCGGCGCGTCTTGCGGAACTTGGACGCGAATTGGATTACACCGCCGAAGTAATCGAAGCCGTCAGCGATGAAAGCGGCGTGGTCTCGTCAACCGAAATCCGCAAATTGGTTTCGCTGGGCGATGTGGCGGATGCCGCCAAATTGCTCGGACATCCATACACTTTGCACGGCCCCGTCATTCACGGAGACGGGCGCGGGCGCAAGATTAATTTCCCGACTGCCAACATGCAATATCCTGAAGAAAAATTGATTCCGTCCAACGGGATTTATGTCTGCTGGGCATGGACGAAAGGCGCGAAGCGCGCCGCGGCTGTCAATATCGGACTCCGGCCCACGTTCGAGAATGATGCGAAGAAGCCGATGGTCGAAGCGTATCTGCTCGATTTCGATCAGGATATTTACGGCGAGGATGTCCGGCTGGAATTCGTCGCGCGCTTGCGTGATGAATTGAAATTTAATTCTGTGGACGCGCTGGTCGAACAAATGCACAATGACGTAAAGCGGACGCGTGAAGTTTTGCGGTTGCAATGAGAACGCCACAAAAGTCCTGTTGACTTTGATTGCGTTCTGTTGTACATTGTTCAAAACAATTCACGAAGGGAAAATAAAATGAACCAGTCTGCTCCATCACAATCTCCGATGTTTGCAAATCAACAGCAATTGAATCAGGCGGTGGCGCTTGTCAATCTTCAGCGCCGCGTTAAATCGGGCGCAAGCAATTTTTATTTCATCGCGGGGTTGTCCGTTGTCAACTCACTGATCTCGGCCTTCAATGGCGGCCTGACGTTCGTGATTGGTCTGGCGATCACGCAACTGATTGACGGCATCGCAATTGGGATTGGGAAGACGGCTCCCGATATAGCGACGATTGCAACAGTCGTTGGCCTGGTATTGAGCGTGGTGATCTCCGGCATCGTCGCGATCTTTGGTTATTTCGCGGGCAAGGGCCATCGCTGGGCATTTCTTACCGGCATGATCCTTTACGGACTCGATGCGCTCATCATGCTGGCATTTGGCGATTGGCTCGCGTTTGCCTTCCATCTTTTCTTTTTGTGGGGACTCTTCTCGGGTCTTCAAGCTCTTAACAAATTGCAGAAGCTCGCGCCAGCGCCGGCTATATCGGACTTTCCACGCGACATCGGCGTTTCATAAATTCGGGCGGCCAATTGGCCGCCCTTTTCTTTTGTTATACTGATTTATGAAAGGTACTTGTTCCTTGGCTTGAAAAATAAATTTGGTAAAATGCCTTGCTTGCCATTATTGTTACGCAGTACACGTAATCAGCTCGACCGCCAGAGGAGACGCCATGCCCGACCGACAAATTTACTTGTTATCGCCAAGAGAACTCAGCCCCGAAACGATCGCGGTTGCCTTTGCAAAAACATCGCGCTCGCCAGAATCGTTTCGCGAGATTGCCGCCGGGCTGACCGAAGAAAAGTCCGCGCAATTCCATGAGAAGTGGGTGGTGGGATACGGGCACGCGTCGGTGGCGGAACACGCGGTTTTGCATATCGCTTTTGAAAACGTCTCGCGGCTTGCAATCGAAAGCATCGAATCAAATCGGCTCGCGTCATACACCGAGAAATCCACGCGTTATCAAAAATGGGGGACGGATAATTTCTTCGTTCCCACTGAATTGGACGGTCATCCTCTGCGTGACGAATTTATCGCGACATGCCGCCTCTTGTTCCGGACTTATAACGGTTCGCTCGATCCCGCGCGGACTCTCGTCCTGAAGCGCGCCCAGCGCCGCGAGAACGAATCCGATGAAGCGATGGATCGCCGCCTGCGCTCGCAGTATGTGGATGTTTGCCGCTTTCTGTTGCCCGCCGCGTCTCTGGCAAATGTCGGCATGACAGCCAACGCGCGCGTGCTCGAAAACGTGATCCGCAAAATGTTGTCGCATGAATTGGCCGAAGTGCGCGAGATCGGAGAACAGGTCAAGGATGTTGCGAAGAGCGAAGTCCCCACGCTGGTGAAGTATGCAGATGCTGCGCCGTATTTGATGGAAACCATGCGCGATCTTTCCCTCACATCTTCTTTCCCATCTGATAGAGAAAGGGAAGGGGTAGTGGAAGATTGGTGTGAGTTGGTCAGGTATGACAAAGATGGAGAAAATAGAGTCCTTGCCGCGGCGTTATATCGCTTCGGTGAAATGCCTTTTGAAGATGCACTGATGCACGTCAGGTCTCTTCCTGATGCGATGCGCGCTGACCTCGTTGAGTCTCTGCTTGGCAAGCTTGGCGAACACGATATTCCGCTGCGCGAGTTGGAATATGCGATCTACACATTCGATCTGGTCATGGATCAGGGCGCGTACGCTGAATTCAAACGTCACCGCATGATGACGCAGACGCCGCAGATGCTGACGACGCGGCTCGGGTACGCGACGCCGCGTCTGATAACGGAAGCCGGATTCGGGTCCGAGTATGAGGCGGCGATGAAGGCCGCGGCGGAGACGTACGAAAAGTTATATCAGTTCAATCCGCGCGTTGCGCAATATGTTGTCCCCAATGGATATTATCGTCGCGTGCTGGCGCAGTTCAATTTGCGCGAGGCTTATCATCTCTGCCAGTTGCGCGGCGCGTCCAACGCACATTTTTCGATCCGCAAGATCGCGCACCGAATCCATGATGAAATTGCCCGCGTTCATCCGGCGCTGACGAAATTTATGCTTTTGCCAAAAGAAACATGGCAGGATGTGGAAGAAAAATATTTTGTGAAATGATTGTAGGGGCACAGCGTCGCTGTGCCCCTACAAATTTAATCTTCGTTTTCTTTCTTTTCAATCCCGAATATCTTATCAATTTGTTCCATTATCTCCGGCGTGAGCTTCGGCGCAACTTCAGCGGCCTTCATGTTCTCATGGACCTGCTCGACACGGCTTGCACCAGTGATGACCGTACTCACGAATGGATTCTTCAGACACCATGCAATGGCCATCTGCGAAAGCTTGCATTTCAATTCCTTCGCAATTGGTTCGAGCGCCTTGACTTTTGCAAGATTGTCCGGGTTGGTCAAATGTTTCTTTAACCATTCATAGCCCTTGAGCGTGCCGCGGCTGTTTTCGGGAATGCCCTTGCTGTATTTGCCGGTCAGCAAACCCGATGCAAGCGGACTCCAGGTCGTTGAACCATAACCATAATCCCTGTAAAACCGCGCGTAATCCCCTTCGAAGCGATGACGCCTGAACAGGTTGTATTGCGGCTGTTCGACAACCGGTTTGTGCAAATGATGCCTTTCTGCAATTTCAATCGCTTGCACAATTTCAGACGCGGCCCATTCAGAAGTTCCCCAATACATCGCCTTGCCCCATTCGATGATGTTGTGCATGGCCCAAACTGTTTCTTCGATGGGTGTGGTTGGGTCGGGACGATGACAATAAAGAATGTCTACGTAATCAAGTTGGAACCGCTGGAGCGAACCGTTAATTGCTTCGATCAGCCGCTTGCGATTCAGCGTGTTGCGTTCGTTGACGCTGTCATGGATGCCCCAATAAACTTTGGTCGAAACAAGATAACTGCCGCGCCGCCAGTTGAGCTTCTTCAGCGCCGCGCCCATCACTTCTTCCGACTTGCCGCCCGAGTACACTTCGGCATTGTCGAAGAAGTTGACGCCTGCGTCGTACGCGGCAGACATCATTTCCACTGCCGCTTTGACATCCACCTGATTGCCGAATGTGACCCACGAGCCGAATGAAAGTTCGCTGATGCGAATGCCCGTGCGGCCAAGGTGACGATATTCCATGTTACCTCCAGTGATTGATATGTCATTGCGAGTGATGCGTTAGCATCACGAAGCAATCTCCTCGAACACGCATTTGATTGTTATATAAGATTGCCGTGTGGCGCTGGGTCTCGATACGCCCCGATGCGTGCAGGACTACTCGACCAGTGGCGGTTCGCAATGACAGATGAACAATTATAATCATCTCATGCGATATGCTTTGATTCTATTGTGCTTGCTTGCGGCGGCTTGCGCTCCGCAGGCGGTAAATGACGTAACGCCGGAGCTGGACGCCGCGACTCTTCGACCCTATCAGACGATTACGCCCAGCGCGACCGCATCCACGCCGGACGGGTTGGCGGTCTCCGTTTCGACGCCTTTGGTTACGCCGACGCCGTTTGCGTACACGATCGCGTCCGGCGACACGCTGAGTCAGATCGCGGAAAAATTCCACGTGTCCCTTGACGCGTTGATGGCAGCCAATCCTACCGTCGATCCGAATTCGATGTCAGTTGGGAAGACAATCTTGATACCCAGCATCCCGGCCAATTTGACCGGCGAAGGAACGCCGACGCCGGTGCCGTTTCCAGTTCTACAAATCGCCTGCCATCCTGTGCCAGATGGCGGCATGTGGTGCTTTGTCCTTGTTCATAATGATTCATCGAGCTTCATCGAAAACATCACCGCGCAAGTTACGCTGCTCGATTCGAACGGCAAGCCCATTGCCAGCCAAACGGCGCTGACGCCGCTGGATATTATTGCGCCGAATACATCCATGCCGCTGACAACGTTCTTCGCGCCGGATGTTCCATCGGATGCAAAGCCGCAGGTACAGATTCTGTCTGCCAACCAGGTTGTTCCAAACGATCCGCGTTATTTGCCCGCGACGATTCAAAATTCATTGGTTCAGGTGGATTGGTCGGGACTCAACGCACAGATCAGCGGGAAAGTCACGCTGCCTGCCAATGTCAATCCAGCGATTCTGGTTTGGGTGGCGGCGACGGCTTATGACGCGAACGGAAATGTAGTCGGCGTGCGCAGATGGGAATCACAGGCAGCCGTCCAGCCGGGAGGAAGTTTGCCGTTTGATTTTATGATCTCAAGCGTTGGCGGGACGATCACGCGCGTCGATTTGGCGGTGGAAGCAAGACCATGAGTAAAAAGGAAAAGGCTAAAAGATTAAACCGCGAAGTGCGCAAAGAACGCAAAGATTTTTAAAGCTTTCTTGGCGCGCTTAGCGGCCTTCGCGGTTCAATAAAAGTTTGTAAGATGAAACCACATCAACTATGGAGTCTCATTTTTCTTTCTTGCTCTTCTCAGCTTCTTTGCGGTTGGTGACGCCTGCCAAGAATCCGACGACCAGAACGCCAACAATCAGCAGCAAAGCGAGACAGGTAAAGCCCAGCATGAGCGTCAATGAGAGCGGAGGGCCGGAAGGTACTTCTGTTGGGGCGGGCGTGGCACTTGGCACACGGGCCACCTGCGGCAGGCCACCTGCGGTAGGCGGGATCGCTGTTGGCGTGGCGGCTTGAAGCAAATTGAACGGGCGCACGCCCGGAGTCCGCGCGGCGAGGTGGGATGCAAATGCCGAATGAACCGGCAGAAGAATCAAAGTCAAAAGAGCAATGAGCGCAATTTGGTTTATCCGCATGAGTTCCTCGTGATGGTCGTTATTATAGACGAGGACGAGGTTTATCAGAGTAAAAATGGCGGAATTGTGAAGCGGTGCGGATAAGGGGGATATAGGATGGATGGATGATGGATAGATGATGGATAGATGATGAATAGATGATGAATAGATGATGAATAGATGCAGAGCCGAGGATGAAGTTTTGTAGGAATCGCCAGAACAAGCGGAGTTTTGCTCCGGACATGCTTGACATGCTTTTACCTTGACCGTATAATCCCCGTCGCCTTCCTCGCTAGCTCAACGGCAGAGCGGGCGGCTGTTAACCGCTAGGTTCGAGGTTCAAATCCTCGGCGAGGAGCTAAAAGCCCTGATGGGCTTTTTTGTTTAACGCAATTTGAAAATTCGTTGCGAAGATGTTCGAGAAATTTGCCCATCCATGGCATTTGCGTTAAAAAGTTCAAGCCTTACTTGTGGTTTCCGGCGCAATGTTGATTCCAAATTCGGATTGCGCGATACTTGTGCCAGCAACTTTTATCCAACCCAGAGAGGAGTATCAAATGCCAAACCTTATTGGTAGGGATGGCCGTTTATTCAGCGAGCAACAGCCCGGTTCGGATGAAGTCAGTTTCAAGGTGGATAACACCAGCGAGCAGTATTACAACTCCCCGTATTACAAACAACATCAAAATCAAGTCCTGCCGATCCCGTCGCCGCGCATCAACCCCCCGCGCATGAATCTGTCAGACGTGCTGGACGATTCGTTCATCCAGCCGATTCAAGCGGCGAAGAAAATTTCGTTTCACTCCGTTGGCGATACGGGAGCCGCCAAATCGTCCGGGCCAGCGACCGAAGCCTCTGTCGCCGATATGATGTCTGCTGATATACGTGATGGCGGACCGGACGCGCCGGCTTTCTTTTTTCATCTTGGCGATATTGTCTACTATTTTGGCGAGAGCCAATATTATTACGATCAATTTTACGAACCCTATCGCGCTTATGACCGCCCCATCTTTGCCATCCCCGGAAATCACGATGGCATCCTGCACAGCGCAAACGGTCAAACGCTTCAGGCGTTCCTGCAAAATTTTTGCGCTGACAAACCCGGTCGTTCGCCGAACGCGGGCGGACTCGTTCGGAGCGTCATGACCGAACCTGGAGTTTATTTCACGCTCGATGCGCCATTCGTTTCGATCATCGGTTTATACACCAACGTGCTCGAAGGTCCCGGCGTGATCTCGTCGCAGGGCGGCAAATATCCGGTCAGCGATGAACAGATTCAATTTCTTCAAGATGAATTGACGCGGCTCAAACCAATGCGCGAGTCTGGTCAATGCGCGGTGATCGTCGCGACTCATCATCCGCCGCTTTCTGTGGACGCAAAACACGGCGGCACGGAGGGACTCTTTCAGGACATTGACAGAGCGTGTCAGGCTGCGGGACTTTGGCCGGACGCCGTTTTATCGGGCCACGCGCATCTCTATCAGCGCTTCACGCGCCGCGTCGCGAACCGCGAGATTCCGTATGTTGTCTCCGGCAGCGGAGGTTACGCGGCCACGCCGCCCATGGTCAAAGTGCCGCCCGCGCCGTATACACAGGGCGACATCACGATGGAAATTGATCCGGTGATCCAATTTGGTTATTTGACTTTGGCTGTAGATATGTCTGGTAATAATAACCAGTTGACGATTGCTTTCAACTCGCCGAAGCTTGGTGTGAATTACGATCAAGTGACGGTTGATCTTACAAAGAGTCAAATTGTAAAAAGTAGTAATGTCAAGTCGGCGGCCAAAACGAATACGGCAAAACCTGCTTCAAAGAGCCAAACGGCAAAATCAAGGGCCGCACACAAATCGAAGAAATAATTCTGGGACGCGGATCAACGCGGAGGACGCGGATTCGATCTTTAGAGTCCGCGTCCATCCGCGCTCGTCAGCGTCCAGAAATTCAAAGGGTTGGCTGGTGGACCGTTCTTTAATTATGCGCCAATTTTCTTTTGAAGGAACTGGATCATCAGATCAATCATTTCTGACGAGGCCGCATTTGAATTCGACGCGCTTTGCGCCTGAGTTGACTGGGATGTTGTTGTCTGTGATGTGCTTGCGGAGAATCCAACCTCGGGAATTCCGCCTCCTGGTCCGCCATCTGGAGGCGCAAATCCACCGCCGTTGCCCTGACTGCCGCTTCGCTTGGCAGAGCTTTGTGTCGTGCTGACTTGCCCTTGTACGAAAGTCATGGCATCTTGTTGAGTGAGCTTCATATTGTCAATTGCCTGCATCTGCTCGGCCGTCATCGTGGACTGGATTTGCTTGACGACCGCTTCAATTTCTTGCGGCGCGGCGGCGCTGTTCGTGCTGAGTTCTTTTCTCAGTTGCCAGAGCGGAAGAAGTTGGGCTGCCTGCTCCGCTGTCACGGCCTGAGCTGTGCCCTCCAGCTTGAAAGTGCCGATGATGAGTTCGGTTTCTGTGGACAAAGCTTGCTTCGATGTGTTCGCCGTCGACTTCGTCGTGCTGCAAGCAGTGAACATTATTCCGAACAAAATCAAAATTGTGGCGAGTATCTTTTTCATATTTTCTCCTTGCAAAATTTATTGACTGCAATCGTAGAGTGTCACTTGCATGTTTCCATTTAGACCCGGCGCTACATTTTGTGGATTGAATGGATTGTTTGATCCTGTTCTCGTTCCATCAGGCGCACCCGCATTCTGAGTGGTCGTGTCAAAACCTTGAACCGCTTTGCAGGACGATGCAACCCAACTTGAAATATCGCTTTGACCTCCAGCCGGGCCGCCGCCTCCACTGCCCCAATAAATGAAGCGCAGTTCGCCATTCTTTACCAATTGCGAAAGTGAATCCGCCGTTTCAACTGCATCCTGGCCGTTGAATCCGCCGAGATACAAAACTGGTCGTCCCGTAGCCAGAACATAATCTGCGCCCTGCATCGAGCTGGGAACGGCCATCAGGTATTTCATACTTTGTGTGTTCTGTTCGAGATAACTAAGCAAAGCTTGATTGATCTGCAGTCCGCCGCGATTGGCAGGCCCGGATGAATTGCCGCTATATGCGGCTGGCAATGATTGGTTTGAACTTGTATTCAAGTTGGTCAACGCCGACCATACGCCCGGCGTGATGAACATCGCGGTGACAATGAAAGCAAATCCAAAGATTGCAACAGGTCCGTGCTTGCGAGTGAGGACGGCGATCATTAGCGAAACGAATCCAATGACGAACAACGCGATTGTCGCGGATTGCCACCATATATTTTGTGTGAATGACTGAGCGGTGAAAAATTGAAATGCCAATGTGCCACCCGCGCTCAACGTCAATAAAAGCGCGGCGAGCCAGAAATATTTTTGGCCCATTCTCCATAACTCGATCATGCCAATTCCAACCAACGCGGCCAACGGCGCGCCCATGATGGACAGATAATATTCGTGAAAGAATCCGGCAATGCTGAAGAACACGCCCGTTGTCAACAACCATCCGCCCCATAAAACCAAAGCCTGATGTTTTGATTCAATCGGCCAGCGCAAACGTGTGCCCAGCAAAATGATGAGCGCGGCAAACAATCCAAAGGGCAAGAGCCAACTAGCTTCTTTGCTCAAAGGTGCGACAAACAATCGCAATGCACCAGCTTGGCCGATATTGAATCCGCCGGGACCACCGCCTGCGGGTCCGCGCAAGTTGGTTGGCGCGTTTGGCGGGACTCCGTTTCCGTTGAATGGAAGCCGCGCTGGCGGAAGTCCGTTATTCGTCCCGTTAAGAGCGGGCGGAGGAAATGCGCCGTTCGGCATCTGACCTTGAGCGGGCGCGCCTCCGTTGGCGAATCCATTATTCAGTCTGGCTCCACCGCCCATCCCAAGCAGACGGTTGACTCCGTTATATCCAAAGATCAGACTCATCTCGGTGTTGTTCCCGCTGCTGCCCACGTATGGACGTTGACTCGCCGGAGTCAGATCAACGGCAATCGCCCACGAAAACGAGATGACCAGTAGCAACATGGATGCGACTGCAAGTTTCCAAATCTTGCTCCACAACTTTTCTTTGGAACCCAAAAAGTAAAGCGCATAAAATGCTGGCAATGGCAAAAAGGCTTCGAGCATTTTGATGTTGAAGCCGAGACCAACCAGCATTGCACCTAATAATAAATAACGGAGCTTGCTGGTTTCGGTTGCTTTGATGAAAGCCCACGCCGCGAGTAGAAGGGTCAGGATGAGCGTGCTGTCCATCGTGTTGTTACGATCAGTCGCGATGACAATGGGTGTGATTGCTAAAGCTAATGCGGCTAATAAACCCGCGACTGTTCCAAAAGATCGTTTCACCAAATGATAGAGAACGATGACCGAAAAGATGCCGGCTAAAATTTCGGGCAGGACAACGCTAAATCCGCTGACACCCAAGAAGTAAGCCGAGATGGCTTGAATCCATAAACCGAGCGGAGGCTTGTCCACGCTGACGGATCCGCCCGGCTCCGCCGCAACAAAGAAGAAGTTACGCCATGATTGCAACATGCTGGTTACCGCAGCAGTGTAATAATGATTGGCGAGGCCGATTGCATCGAGATTGGCGAAACGCAAAATAGCTGCCAAAATGACAATGACAGTCAGGCCGATCCATCCGAGTAAACGTTCACGCGAAAGTTTTTGCGTAATCGTTGTATCAATGCTGGGGTTCAGTGTTTGTTGAAACGGTAATCTCATTTTGTTATCTCCGTTGCTTGAAGTGTTGGCTTGATGTGTTAAAGTTTCTTTTCGAGCCTTGCAAACGGAGTCTACAAATTGAAACTGTGAGATCACCAAGAGAAGGTTGAGAAATTGTTGAGAATGTTTTGGTTTTTAACAGCAATTTCTCAACAAGTTTGTGTAAGATGTGTAGGTAATGGTAAAACATGTGTGTCATTGCGAGCGATGGTCGCGTAGGAGCGAAGCGGCATATCAAGACCGAGCGCGGCAATCTCAAATAATGACTGGCTGATTGTTCGAGAAGATTGCCACGTGGCGCTAGGGCGCCACTCGCAATGACATTTGAAAAAACGGTATGATTGGATTGGGATTTGTCGTATGCCCACCGTGCTGGTTGTTGACGATGATGTAAAACTGCTCAAAATGCTGCAACGCACTTTGGCGTATGAAGGCTTGCAGGTCGTCACCGCACAAAACGGCGAAGAGGCTTTGAATCAGGTGGATGTCTGCAAGCCGGATTTGATTATTTTGGATTGGATGATGCCCAAGATGGATGGCCTGACAGTTGTCCAGGAATTACGCGCCGAAAAGAATCCGGCGTTGATTCTGATGTTGACAGCGCGCGACGCGCTCGAAAATCGCGTCGAGGGATTGGAGAGCGGCGCGGACGATTATCTCGTCAAACCGTTTGCGCCAACCGAACTCGTGGCGCGTGTCCACGCTTTATTGCGGCGAACCGATTCAAAGTCCGCGAAGGATGCGGTTGAATTTGCCGGGGTGAGACTCGATCCGGTCACTCGTGAAGTCCGCGTTGGCGAACAAATCATTGATCTCACAAAAACCGAGTTCGATCTTCTTGATTTTTTCATGCGACATCCGCGTCAGGTTCTGGAACGCGTGCAAATTCTCAATAATGTGTGGGGATATGATTTCGGCGGCGACGATAATGTGCTGGAAGTCTATGTCGGTTATCTGCGAAAGAAGCTGGAAGCAGGCGGACATCCGCGCTTGATTCAGACCGTGCGCGGCATTGGTTATGTTTTGCGCACAGAGCGGGCGGAATAATGGTTCTGAGATACCAAACCATAATGTCGATTCGATTGCGTTTGACTTTGCTATATAGCGCCATCCTCGCACTGACATTGATCATCTTCGGCGCTGCGCTTTACACGATTCAGGCACAGCAAACGATGAACGCTCTTCAAGCCAGCTTGATTCAAAATGGGAACCGGCTTGCCCAATCTATTCTGAACAACTATTTGAATCCCAATCCTAATCCGCCTCCGAGGCCGCCGGGGCCGCCGCCGGTTCCAATCGAAACACTTTCTGGCGATCAAGCGTTCAATCAACTGCGCGAGCGCGTCATCGTGCGCGTGCTGGATCCAAATGGCAAGCTGGTCGCCAGTCCGTTCGCGGGGCAGGAGCAGGATAACACCGGTCAGGCTTTGCCGCTCAGCGCGGATGGACTTCAAACGTTAAAGAATAAACAGGTTTGGTGGGAGACATCTTCCAAAACAAGCGATCCTTTGTTGATCTATGACATTCCGGTGATCTATCAAGGCAACGTGACCTTTATCGTTCAGGTCGCGCAATCGCTTGCTCAACGCGATCAATCGCTGGCCGCATTGAGTCGCACATTGATCATTGCTGGTCTGTTGACGATTTTGGTCGCGTTTGGCATTGGTTGGTTCCTTTCGGGTATTACTTTGAATCCGATTCATCACATCACGCAAACGGCGCAGGTGATCGGCAACGAAAGTGATTTTTCACGACGCGTAAATTACAAAGGCCCGAACGATGAAATTGGACAACTGGCAAGCACATTCAACTCAATGCTGGCGCGTTTGCAGGATGCTTATCAAGGCGTGAATCGCGCCTTGAAAATGCAGCGCGATTTTGTGGCGGACGTTTCGCACGAATTGCGCACGCCGCTGACAACCATCCGCGGCAACCTGGAGTTGTTGCGGCATGAGCCTCCGATGCCTGCCGCTGAACAGTCGGATGTGTTGACGGATGTTGTGGATGAAAGCGACCGTTTGATTCGATTGGTCAATAATCTGCTGATTCTTGCGCGCGCTGACGCGGGTCAAAGTTTGACGCGTGAGACAATTTCAGTTCATGCAGTGATTGATGAGGCCTGCAAACAGGCTCAGCAATTGGACCGTCGGCGCGAGATCGTTGAAGATGTTCAGGATGTATCTGTCGTCGGTGACCGGGACGCACTCAAACAAGTCATTTTGATTTTGCTGGATAACGCTATCAAATACACAACGGAAGAAATCACGGTTTCAGCAAAAGCCGATGGAAACCAGATTTTGATTTGTGTTAGCGACAAAGGACCGGGACTCTCATCAGACAAACTCAATCATGTGTTTGATCGATTTTATCGCGGCGAGACGGAATCAAATGTTCAGGGTTTTGGCCTAGGCTTGCCGATTGCGAGTGCTTTGGTTGAGGGACAGGGCGGGATGATTGAGATCGAGAGTCAACCGGAAAGCGGCACAAAAGTCAAAGTGAAATTGCCAGCCGCGAGTCTCTAAATCACTGGCGTTTGAAAAACAAAATCCCTTTTCTCACGCCGTTGCGAGGAGGGCGTTTTCCTCAACGAAGCAATCTCCACTCCATTTAGAAGTGAAATTACCTATCAAGCAGGGGGATTGCTTTGCAAAAAGCGCTCGCAATGACGTATAACTTTGAGCATTCCCTGTTCAAAATTCAGCCGGTTATTTTGACGATTTTCTGTTTCCAACAATCACATGGAATTTTGCTGGTTCACGCCGACGGAGAAGTCCTGCAATCAACGGGCGCGCTGACCAGTGCGGGCCATAAAATGGCGTAATGATTTTCCAGTCAAGACACAGCTTGTTGGCGAGTTTGTCCAAACGCGCATACGTCAAATAGTTTTCACTTGGCAGGTTGTCTGAAGCAAAGCCATATTGTTTTTTGAACTGTGCCTCGCGCTCGGAAACCATCTGTGCGCCGCTGGATGCTTTGTGATAAATCGGCGAGTCGAGGATGACGAGTGAGCCGGATGAATCTAAAACCCGCAAAGTTTCTTTCAATGTCTGTTCGATATTGATCGAATAATGAAACGATGCGTTGAACAGAATCAAATCTGCCGAATGTTCAAGAAATGGCAAGTGATCAAACTCCGCCTTGACGGGCAGAAACCTGGAATCATAACAACGATAACAGCCGAGTCCATCGAAGTTGTTTATCGTCAAATCAACGGCGGCGACTTGGTGGCCGCGCAAAGCCAAGCGGTTGGACAGCCATCCGCTGCCCGCGCCCAAATCCAGAATCTGCAAAGGGCGTTTGTTCTGCTCTTCCATGGGAAAAATAACGTGTTTGAGAAACGCGTCGAAGCTTTTGGCACGGATGCGCCAATCCGCGGACATTTGTCCACTTAGATCGCGGTAAGGCAGGTTGGTGTAATATGCTTTATTGCGTGAGCCGCGTCCCTCGAGGCGGCGGACCGTTTCATAATCCCGGATGAAACGGGAAAAATATTCTTCGCGCTCCGGCAGCAGCATCCGCCAGATGCCATCCACTTGATGAAACGTCAGCCCATCTTTCTGACATTTTTTTGTGGTGGCATTTTCATCGTCGAGCGATTCGCCGCACTTTGGGCACGCAAGCGTCAGCATTATTTGTTCAAGACATCTATCGCGGCAGAATAAACGATTTCAAGCGAACGCATGATATTGTCGAGCCTTTCGGGGGCTTTCCATTTCAGAGTCGCAAGACTGTCCATTGCGACAACGGCCGATGCCGTTGGAAGGCCGCGCACCCGACCGACTGTGAATAAACCCGCCGATTCCAATTCGACGGTTTTTACACCTTCAGATTGATATTGCAATATTTCCTCGCGCGTCTCGCGATATGGCGCGTCGGTCGTCCATGTTGTGCCGATCCTGCAGTTCGAACCGCGCATCCGAATCGCCTCGGCCCATTCGTTGACGAGCCCGGCATCTGCTTGAACATGTTTTGTGTGCGGCAAATAATGATGGGATGCGCCTTCATCGCGAATTGCCCGATCACATACAACGATGTCGCCGGGCTTCAGTTCTGCCTGCAATGTTCCTCCCCATGTCATCAGCATCATCCGGCGCACGCCCATCACCGCGAGTTCTTCAGCCAGTTCAACCACCATTGGCGAGCCGCCTCCGAAACTGGTCAGCACCACCACCTTGCCTTTTGTTTTTTTCACCGCATACACATCCGCATTCATCGCGCCGGCGCGCTCCACTGGAATACGCCAGCGCATTCGATGTGGGAGTCCGCGCTCAAGACAAAATAGCGCGGCTTCGGGCTGGACTTTTAAAGCGCGCCCAAGCCGACTGCGATACGCAACGATGTCCTCCGCTTTCAACAACGATTCGGATTGGTACTTGTCAGAATAATTTGGAAAGCTCATGTGCTTCTCCGTGGATGCGGATCTGTGCGACCGCGCTTGCCGTCAAGATCGCCGACTGAATGCACTCCGCCAGCAAAGCGCTCCATGCGGCTCCTTCCGGACCTTTGAGCGGAATCAACCAAAGATTCAGAATCAACAACCCAAGCAGACTCGCCGTCAACGCGCGTACGACAAGGCGCTCCTTGTTCGCGGCAAAAAATGAAAGTGTGAGATAGGTATTGATCGTAAACGGAATCAGTATCCACGCCAGGATTCCAAGGATGCCCGCTGACACATTGAATTGACTTCCATAAAACAGCGCGGTCAGCGGCGCAGAGAAAATGGACAAGATCAGAGCACTCGCGATTGCAGCCGCAATCAGCATCTTCCATGAAAGTTTGAAAGCTTGTATCCAACGGTTTTGGTTTGCAAGATCAGTCTGTGCGAATGCCATCGCCGGATACAACGCGGCGAAAACCGCGATGTGGATTCCTTTGGATGCTTCCACCATCCGTGCCGCAGCGGAAAATATGCCGGTATCGGTTGGGCCGCGCATGGTCGAAAGCATGGTAATGCTCAATCGTTGATAGAGCATTCCAAGCAAAGCGATCCATGCAATCGGTGCGGCTTCCCTGACCAAAAGAAATACATTTGAAAAGGGTTCACGCCAGGCCCCTGCAAAATTTGGAATTGTTGTCAAACAAATAAATCCAGCGACAGCGGCCGCGATGGTTTGAATCACAACGAGAACAATTGTAAGTTCGATAAGGCTGATCTTTGAAAGGAATGCGGCAGCCACTTGCAGCCCGGAAACCACAAGGCTCAATAACGCATACATGTCCATGTTTTGTTTTCCGCGCAAAGCTGTTGTGAAAACTGTGAAGAATGCCAACGGAATCAGCGCCAAACTGTAGATTTTCAGCGCCATGACGGTTTCAGGATTCTGATTCGGAATGGATGAGCCGGTCAGCCAAATTGCGATGATGAATATGCTGGAAAGCATCAGCTGTACAACGAGCGCGGCGGACAAGCGCGAGAGATTATCCTGCGCGGCAATTTCGCGGATAAGAAGCATATCCGTGCCGAAAGTGGTCAGCGTGTTGGCGACGAAAAGGATGGCCGCAATGAATGCGTATTCTCCAAACCCCGCGCTTCCGAGTCTGCGTGCGAGGGCGATGGTAAATACAATCGTCAATCCCTGTGCCCCGAAGCGGGAGAGAATCATCCATAACGCGTTTTTGCCGAGCTGGATTTGCGGGTTCATCATCGTTTCGGGTTATAACGCATGGACAGAATATAAAAATCTCCCCAGCCATACCACGGCCAATGAGGAGATACTCTATCATCAAGCCAACTCAAGATTTTATAGAGGCGGCTGAATTGTTTGGCGAAATTCCTGCTTTCCGCAGTCGGCGTCAGCACGGATAATCCTTCGAGCGCGATCAAATCGAAATCTTTGCCAAACCAACTCAATGCTTCGTGCGGTGAAAAATAATAAACATCGAAATGCAATCCTTCAAGATTGGCGCGGGCGCCGCGACGCGCAAATCGTCGGAAAGCCAATCGAAAATTTCCGCGGAAGACCTCCGCCATTTCCCACAGACAAACGCGCGGCATCAATACCCAGATGATCAATCCGCCCGGCTTCAGAATCTTTGGCAGTTGTCGAATCACCGGCGTCAGATTTGGGATGCAGTTGAGTCCGCCAAGGTTGGAGAAAACCGCGTCGAAAGGCGCGCCCGGCACGTTATCCAAAGAGAGAAACGAACGCTCTTCAACTGTGATTCGATCCTGAAGTTTCAGCTCTTCCACTTTGTTTTGTAAACGATTCAACATTCCCGGCGCAATATCCGTGGCGTGGATGCGATAGCCGCGCTGCACCAATGCAGCCGCATCGGTTCCCGTGCCTGCGTTGAGTTCGAGAATCCGCACGCCGCGCGGAATCAAACGCGTGACGTGATCGTAAACTTTGTCCCGAATGCGCGTGAGATGTGGATGATCGCTTGCAAAAGAATCATATTTCGCGGCGGTACGCGAGAAGGCTTCTGCAATGGCATCGGTTTGCGGCATTTGATTCATTGCGCCTCTTGCGGGCTGGGTGCGGCTGCGGCTTCGCGCTGCATGTGCGGCAGTTCGGATAAAGTTGGATTCGATTGTTTAGCGATTACATTAAGTTGCACGCGAGCCAGCGGCAAGGTGATCAGATTATATGCAAACCGCGCGGCGGTTTTCAAATTTGGCGCGGACATTAATTTCCTCCATGCTTTGCGTGCGCGAAATTCCTTATGCACTGCGCTGTATAACTTGTGATAGAACACCGTCGAAAACGGGCCGTGATACAACATGGCAAGATCATCTGAATCCTGCCAGTTTTGTTTTTCGCCGAGTTGTTCGCGCACGGCTTCGTAAAATTTTGTGCCGGGCATTGGATAGGAAACCGAAATGCCGATATCATCGGGATCGCAATCGCGCACCAGTTGAATTGTTTTCTCGATGTCTTCACGCGTCTCGCCGGGATAACCAAACTGCAAAAAGAATCCAACCCGAATGTGCACGGCTTTTAGCCGCCGCGCGGCTTCGCGAATTTGATCAACGCGCGTGCCTTTGTCCATCGCGTCGAGAATCTTTTGCGAGCCGGATTCCGCACCCATCCAAATCGTCTGTGCGCCCGCGGCGCGTAATGATTCCACTTCGCCATCACGTGTCAACAAATCGGCGCGGCTTAATGCTTTGAATGGAATATTTGCATTTTGTGAGTTGACTGCTTCCGCAAAGCGCGGCAGCCAGCCGGGCTTCAATCCGAAAATATCGTCGGCGAACCAAACATGATCGGGATGATATCTTTCCTTCAGCCACTTCATTTCTGCCGCGACATTTTCCGGCGAACGCGAATGATAGCGCTGTCCCCAAATTGGCTTGGCGCACCAATTGCAATGAAACGGACAGCCGCGCGTCGTGACCATGCTCATCGAAAAATATCCGTGACGTTTCATCCAGATCGAACGATACTTTTCGATGTCAACCAAATCCCACGCGGGAAATGGAAGTGAATCAAGATCGGAAATATCAGCGCGGCGTTTTGCGTTTTTTGTTTTTCGTGATACAAGACCAACGATTTGATCCGCATCTTCCCCCGCCAACAACTGATCCAGCAATTCGATGAGCGTCTCTTCGCCCTCGCCGAGCAGGATGAAGTCCGCGCCGCGAGCGAGATAAGACTCGGCATGATCGGTCGCGTCGGCGCCGCACAAGATGACTGTGCACCCGCGCACCTTCGCCATGTCAATCATCGTGAACGCGGCCTGGCGCATCCGCATGAGGCACATTTTGGAAAGATAATTGAAGTTATCTTCGTAAAGAATGGCAAATATCGGATGTTCTTTATCCAGCGCGTCTGCCCATTCTTTTTCAGACTCAGCCAGCATTGCATCGAAGAGCGCAACATCATATCCATGCTGGCGCAGGTAACCTGCCGCGTACAATGTGCCCAGCGGTGGATATGGCTGCATGGCTTCCCAAAGTTTTGGATCGAATCGCAGGTAATAAGACTGGCCTAATAAAATTTGGCTCATGGTTTGCAAACCTGAGGCCCTTGCTTTTCGAGTACGATGTCGCTGCGCTCAGGATGACATTCTTGAAAAGAGTTCTCGATTCCAAGTTCTGCCAAACGCTGTTGAAACAATTGACGCGTCTGTGAGCCGTGATGATCAAAGTTGCCCTGACAGATATTGGCGTTGAAAGTTGTCTCTGCACCAAACCCATTTTGACGCGTGAAGCGCGCAATTTTTCGATTCATTTCCCAAGCTTCAATGCGGTTTCCAAGCTTGCCGCGTAATGGAATTTCAAACATTTTATTTGCTGTGGCGTGATTGCCCTTGACGTCAAACGGCCTATCATCGGCGTTCGGAAGAAATTCTTTTGTCCACGCATTGGCTTGACGCAGACGCGTATAAATATCCATGCCGGTAATTGGGATCATCTGGCAGAGTTCCCGCGCGGAATATAAATCTTTTTGCTGCCATTCAAGTGCATACTCAGAAACAATCAGATTCGGGCAAAGTACATTGCCCGCTAATTTTGTCAGGCGATTGAAGAGCAATGCAAAGGCGCGCGCTGTCCACACGCGGCCATGTGCGGCGACGATCATGTAATCCAAATCACCAGTCTCGTCACAGTTGCGGACGGCTAACGAGCCGGTCAATCCAATCATGCGGATGAAAGGCAACATGCCAAGGATTCGTCCATAACGAATAGCGCGTCGAGACATGGGATAAGAAATGAGTTCTCGTTCTTGCCGCAATTTGATAATTCCGTCGCGGCCTGCCAAAAAATAATAACTGGCTTGTGTTCCAATGATGCCGTTCAAGTGCAATAACGCGGCAGTCAATTCATCCGGTGTTGCAGGCGCGGTCAGATAGCGATGCAATTCATCGAGGCGCAACGGATAATCGAACACGTCGGAGTAAGCCAGCGTTTCGAGGATGGCTCGTTCGAGAGAAGTTATCCGAGGCGAGGAGAGACGGAGAGTCAGTTCGAGAGTCAAATCAATTCCTTAAACGGCGAGCCGTTTTGGGTCCGCGCTGGATGCGGAATTTTGTCCAACGCAATGGCCCATAATCCCAATGCCAAATACAACCACAATCTTCCGGCGACCAACATCCAGGTGTAGTAATCGAAGAAACCAACAACGGTCACGGCGACCCACAATGCCGCGGCGGCAACGGTCCATGGACTTGATAATAATGGTTGGCGCTGTTTGAAAAATATTACAAATGGCAAAATGATCAACAGGAGATAAAAGACCGCACCGAGAGCGCCGGTTTCGAGGGCGGCGTCGAACAATGCAAAATGCGGCGGCTCATACGCGACCGGAAAATGCGGGTAATAACTTTTGAATGCCAGCGGTGAGACGCCGAGGCCAATGCCTGTCAGCGGATGCTGTAAAAAAATCGGAGCCGCGTAATTGATGAGCAGAACGCGTTCGCCGAGGGATTGTTGTTCCACGGTCGGCGTGTTGAACGAGTCGCCCGCACCAAAGCGCACGCCAAAGAAGCGTGCATACGCAAGGATGAACGGTGCGAGGAGGATGATGCTTATCAATGTAAGCCATAACAAATGTCGAATGGTCTTTTTGCCGCGATAGATCATTTCGGCAGGAACGATGAAGGCTGCGCCGGCGAAAAATGCCAACCATGCGGAACGCGAAAATGTAACGAGCAAAGCCGGAAGCGCGGGAAGAAAAAAGATCAATGCTGTTGCGCGTTTGGATTGACGAAAATACGCTGCCAGTAGAATCAACAAGGCGAAGGCAAGACAGCCGCCGAGGATGTTGGGATGATCGCTCAAGCCGTAGGCACGCAGCAAACGGATTCCATTGGCGACAACGATACTGATCCCTGCCCAGGCAGGATCGAGAACAAGCTCGCCGAATCGCTGCAAGTCCACCGAACGCTGGGCGATGAATTGGGCAATCGCAACGACTGCTTCAGTGACAGCCTGCAATCCAACCGGGATGATCACCCAATTGGCCGAATGGATTTCGTTGACGACAAAAAGATAAAATGCAAATAATGCAATCAATCGAATTGAATGGTAGATCGAAAGTAATTGATTGAAGCTGGTTATGACTGAAATCCAGCCAGCCGCAGTCAAGCCAACGAGCGGAATCCAGACGTGGCGCGGGCCGGATGTTATTTTATGCGGCGAGAATAAGAACGAAACTCCCCACAATGCCAACGTTGCCAGCATGAAGATATCTGCAATGAACAGCAAGAGATTGGTGTAATCGGCATAGACTGGTGGAATGGATTGTTTCAGCAGAATGAACCGATATCGGACGGGGATGAGAACAACTGTGAATGCAAACGCGATGCGCGCCGCGAAGGTCAGCGCGGTAGAAATGTTTTGGCGAATCGGTTGATTAATAAAATGGGTCACTGGATGTTGGTCTACCAATAAAAACGCCTGCGGCTCACGAATCGGATTTATGAAAATCTAAGTGCGAGGGACACTACGTACATAAAGGGAGAGCCACACTGATTTTATCTTTTCCTTCGCGATCCTGGTGTGCTTTATGTTTAAAAAATTTTCTCATTAACGGTTTATGCCGAAACTATAATATCCTGCAATGATGCAAATTCGAATCGCGGTCAACGGCAGGTTTGCAGGACGGCGCATCACTGGCGTGGATCGTTACGCGTCCGAGATTCTGCGCTGCCTCGGTGGACGTGTGAGAATCATCAAGCCGTACCGCTCACTGACTGGTTTGCGTGGTCATCTCTGGGAACAATTGATTTTGCCGCATTGGATTTCCAGGGATGAATTACTTTGGTCGCCAGCGAATAGCGGGCCGGTGATCGCATCGAATCAAGTCGTGACCGTTCATGATTTGACGCCGCTCGAACATCCAGAATGGTTCGTTCCAGCGTATTCGTTTTTATACCGGTTGTTATTTCCTGCGCTTGTGCGCCAGGTGAAATGCGTGATCACACCCTCTGAATTCGTCAGGCAAAAAGTGATGCAGCGTTTTTCGCTTTCCAAAGATCGCGTGGTTGCGATTCGCGAAGGCGTCAACATGGAACGATTCCGGTGGACTGATTCTCTATCGGTTCGCGCGCGTTATCAATTGCCCCAAAAATACATTTTGTTTATTGGTTCGCTTCAGCCGCGCAAGAATTTATCCGCTTTGATTGATGCGTGGAATTTGGTCAAAGACGATTCTCCCAAAACCGCTTTAGTGGTTGTCGGTTCAGCGGGCCGCGTCTTTCGTCGAATTGAGCTGCCGAACAAAACGGAGAGAGTTGTGTTTCTTGGTTATGTTGCAGACGATGAACTACCCGCGCTTTACTCCGGCGCCTCGGTTTATGTTCTGCCGTCCATCGAGGAAGGTTTCGGATTGACCATGCTCGAAGCAATGGCATGCGGAACGCCGGTCATTGCGTCGAATGGCGGAGCGCTGCCAGAAGTCGCGGGGGATGCGGCTTTGTTGGTGAATCCGCTTTCGGTGAGTCAGATCGCGGCGGCGTTGAATAAAGTCCTGCTGGATGAAGGCCTGCGTTTGGAATTTAGAGCAAAAGGATTGGAACGGGCATCCCGGTTCACATGGGGAAAATCAGCCAAAGAAACCTGGGATGTGTTCGCGCGTTATGCCTGAAAAGCCAAACATTGCTGTAGTCATTGACGCCATGCCTGCGTATGCAGGAGCCGAGCGCGTGCTTGCCTCGGCGCTGGAGCTTTATCCTGACGCGCCAATCTATACGTCGGTTTATGCGCCGTCTGCTTTTATCGGCACATCTATTGCGAATCATAAAATACATACATCGTGGATTCAGCGTGTCCCGGGCGGACTGGTTCATTATCGAAAATTTCTTCCGTTGTTGCCGATGGCATTCGAACAATTCGATTTGAGCGCATACGATCTCGTGCTTTCTTTCAGTTATGCGGTTGCGCATGGTGTGATTTGTCGTCCTGACCAGCTTCACATCAGTTACACATTTACGCCGCTGCGTTATGCGTGGCAAAATTCGCATGAATATTTTCAACATAGACTTGTATCGCTGATTGCGAAACCGATTTTGCATTCATTCCGAACCTGGGATCACAACGCCGCTTCGCGCGTGGACCAGTTCGCGGCGATTTCCAAATGGACGGCTGACTGCATCCGACGCGCGTACCAGCGCGAGTCCAAAGTTATTTATCCGCCTGTTGAAGTGGAACGGTTCAGACCGCTTGATCCACGCGGAGATTATTTTGTTGCATTGTCGCGTTTGGTCCAACACAAGCGCATGGATCTGATCGTTGACGCATTTTCAAGGTTGGGCCTTCCATTGATTGTGATTGGCGTTGGTCCCGAACGCAAAAGACTCGAAGCACGCGCGGCGGGGAATGTAAAATTTCTTGGCTGGCAAAGCGATGAAGTCGTCGCTGAAATTTTGAACCGCGCCCGCGCGCTTGTCCACGCGGCGGCGGAGGATTTCGGGTTGGTGTTGGTCGAGGCACAAGCCGCGGGCTGTCCCGTCATCGCGTTTGGACGCGGCGCGGCGCGCGAAACGATACTCGAAGGAAAGACCGGTTTGCTGTTTTCAGAGCCGACCCTTGATTCGCTGATTCAGGCCGTCGAATGTTTTATCGAAGACGAAAGAATATTCAATCGGAACGACATTCTTGAAAACGCCAGCCGCTTTGGCAAGAAGCGTTTTCAATGCGAATTTGCCCAAATGATCGAACGCGAATGGTACGGGTTCGCCGGCTCTGTTGCATCAATGAAGTCGCTGATCGCCTGATGGATTCATCTGCTCGCGCAGAATTTCCCTGGTGTCTTCGCCAATGCGTAGATTCCCTCTCACGGTGTCAAAATGAGATGTCATGGAATTCAACACGGGGACTCTCTTCAAGTCCACGCGTACCGCATCCATGAAAAAGTTGTGAGCCGGCAACCTCACAAACTTGCAAATCACCTTAATTGACGCGCATCCTCCAACCATGTATAATCCTTCCGATTGTCCCCGCTGGGGACTTTCTTGAGGATATATGGCGCTCCGCGGCAATTTACGCGATTTCACAATCACTCAACTTTTGAATCTGATCAACCTGGCGCAGAAAACCGGCACGCTGATCGTGGATGGGCCGTCTGAGCAGGCTTATGTTTCGTTTCGCGAAGGCAAGCTGGCTTATGCCCGCATCGGGCAGGAAGATGGAAGCCTTGCTTCTGTTTTGCACAAGGCCAACAAACTCAACGTCAATCAATACCGGGCCATTGCCGAACGCAGCGGACGGATGACCGATAAAGAGCTTGGACTTTTGCTGATCAATGCCGGTTACGTTTCGCAGGAAGACATCCTGTTGAATCTGCAAACGCATTTTACGGATGTCATCCGCCGCCTCTTTACCTGGGTCGAAGGGTTCTTCCGTTTCGAGAACGAAATCCTCCCGCCGGAGGACCGCATCAACGTCAGGCTTGACCTGGAGAATCTGATCATCGAAGGCTCGCGTCAACTGCGCGAGTGGGAACAGCTGCAGGATGAAATTCCGAGCCTCGACATGGCGCTCAAGTTCACGGATCGTCCGATGACCAACCTGAATTTGAGCGTGGACGAATGGCGCGTGGTCAAATATATTGACCCGAAGAATACGATGAAGCAGATTGCGGCGGCGGCGAAACTGAACGATATGGAGATCCGCCGCATCGTGTATGGATTGATCCAGGCTGGCCTTGTCGAAATGGTGCGACCGGTCAATGTGGCAGTGCAACTCAACCCCAAGATGTTCCCGACGCAGGATAAGGAAGAGCAGAGAACGCTCATCAACAAGCTTATCGGGCGCATTCAAAAGCTTTGATTCTTTTTTGATTGGGAAGGATTGTAATTATGCAAACGGTCAAAATGGTCGTCACAGGCCCCTTCAGCGCTGGCAAGACTCAATTCATTCAGTCGGTCAGCGAAATTGACGTGGTCGCGACCGAGCGAAAGATTTCGAGCGATTCTGAACGCGCGGTCAAAGATGCCACAACGGTCGCGATGGACTTTGGCCGTATCACCGTGGACGAGGATTTGGTTCTCTATCTGTTTGGTACGCCGGGGCAGAAGCGCTTTGACTTCATGTGGGAGATTCTATCCGAAGGCATGTTGGGCTTTATCGTCATGGTCGACTCGACTCGTCCTGAAACGTTCCGCGAGGCGCGCTCCATTTTGGAGACCTTTCGCGCCTACGCGCCGACGCCTTATGTGGTCGCGGCCAACAAGCAGGATGTAAAGGACGCATGGGAACTGGAGGATATGCGTCATGCCCTCCGCCTCGATGCCAGGACGAAGCTTTTACCCTGTGTTGCCACGAATAAAAAGCAGGTGAAAGCCGTGTTGTTGGAATTGCTTTACAGCATCCTGGCCGAGATGGAATCGGGCAAATAAAAAATCTTTTGTTTGGTAAAATATCACCGCGGAGGGCAAGTCTCTGCGGTGAATTTTTGTAGCACATCTTCATTGCTGACTTATTTCTTGTGTCTTCAATAACCACTGATCAAGGTATCGTTCATTACGAAGTTTACGGGAGAGGAAAGCCCGTTATCCTCCTGCATGGCTGGCTGGGGTCGTGGGGCCTGTGGCAGGAAACGATGGCTTACCTTGGGGCGTTCTATCGCACGTATGCGCTCGACTTTTGGGGCTTTGGCGAATCGGGCAAGAAGCGCGAGACGTATGCGGTGCAGGATTTTGTTGATCTCGTCAATCAATTTATGGAACAGTTGGGCATTGTCCACGCGCCGCTGGTGGGACACAGCATGGGCGGCACGGTCAGTTTGTCAGTTGCGATCAAATATCCCGAACGCGTCAGCAAAGTTGTGGTTGCCGGTTCCCCCATTGTCGGGTCTTCGCTCGCGCCGCTGTTGAAGCTCTCCGGTTATCGCCCAGTGGCCTTCTTTCTCTTTAACATGATGGGGCCGTTCCGCGCCTGGATGAAATATTTTTATTCGCGCCAGATTTGCACCGACCGGCGCTTCCCGGAAATGATGGATCGCGATCTTTCGCGCACGACCCTCGAATCCTTCCTGCTTTCGATTGCGTCGCTTCGCCGCACGGATTTGCGGCCTTTCCTCAGCCAGGTCACAGTCCCGGCGTTGGGCTTTTACGGCGACAAAGATAAGATCGTTCATCCGCTTCAATGGCAGCCAATGCGGGAAGGCATCCCGCAGGCGCACATCGAACGCTTTTCAAACGCCGGTCATTTCATGATGCTCGAAGAGCCGACCAAGTTCAGCCAGAAGCTCAAGAATTTCCTTGACGAACCACAGCCTATCCCCGCGCCATGACCGAATATTTTTATCCGCAAAGCATGGGACGCATCATCCTTCTTGCGATGGAGGAGGTTTTGGGGCGCGAGGGAATTCGATCCATCCTCAGACTGGCATCTCTCGCCTCTTACATTGACCAATATCCGGCCGCGCATGCCGATAAGACTTTTTCGTTCGGGACGGTGAGCCGCCTTATGGAATCGCTGGAGCAGGCCTATGGTCCGCAGGGTGGACGCGGGACGGCTTTGCGTGTTGGGCGGGCGTGCTTCCAATATGGTCTGCGCGAATATGGATTGCAGTTGGGCGTCACGGAAATGGCGTATCGTCTTTTGCCGCTTCCAACGAAATTGCGCGTTGGCGCCCACGCCTTTGCGGATCTCTTCAACAAACAAACCGACCAGCGCGTGCGCGTGGAAGACAAGGGCGATAGATTGTACTGGCATATCGAACGCTGCCCGGTTTGCTGGGAACGACATACGAGCGATCCGGCCTGCCATCTGGCTGTGGGACTTTTGCAAGAATCGCTTTATTGGATCAGCGGGGGAAAGCTGTTCAATGTCGAAGAAGTGACTTGCATTGCATGCGGCGATGCTGCCTGTTCCGTTGTGATTGACCAAAAGCCGATTTCCTGATCACGCCACAGGAAATATAACAAAGTTGTAAGGGGGGAGAGTACCTGCCCTTACTATAATTAAGCCGATATGCTCAAAATCATTCTCAATGCGCCAAATATCATCATGCCCTTTTGCGAGCCGGCGCGCGAATTGCGAATCCAGAACACGCCGCTTTGGCTTTGGCAGCGCAACCTGCTGGCTCCTTACACAACGCGTGAAATGGAATTAAAGCCCGGCATGAGATTGCCGCTGGTTCATGAGCCGACGCTGGTCTATCGCGACAATCTTTTTTTCGACGAGCCTTATATTCGAACTTTCATCGCTCAGGCCAGGAAACGAAAACGCGCCGTGCGCGCCGCATTTTCATCGGAGGATCCGGCTTTCAAGGAACATGCCCTGCCGCTTTCCGCGTCTTATACGCCTGCCGGCAGTTTATATCTTGCCGACTTGTGGTACTACCCGAACGGCCCGGTTGCGGATGTCGAACCGCTGGTGATTGACATGCAGTCGCGCGAGATCGGTTATTATCACGTGCCGACGTATATGGCCGATCAAAGCGGTGACTTGTTGTTCCATGTGCCTCTTCGGTCCTTGATCGCGATTGATTCATGGGTGCATATCTTCATTGCAGACGTGGTGTTCGGCTTGTTCGCCCGCGGCGCGCGTTTCGAGAAGCGCCTCAACGAGGATGTGCTTTTCAAACTCGGAATTCTGAGCCGGGCCGTTTACGAGGGACGTCAATTGCTGGAATGTTCGGACCTTGTGAAAATCGGAAAGAATTGCGTAATTGACCCGCGTGCGGTCATCCACGGCCCAACGACCATTGGCGATAATGTAACCGTCAATGCCGGGGCTGTGATCGAAAATTCCATTGTTGGCAATAATGTCAATATTTCGCAGGATGTTCAGGTGATGCTTTCGGTGGTGGGCGACGGGACGTTCATGCCATTCAAATCCGCGCTGTTTATGACGACGGTGATGGACAACAGCATGATCGCGCAGAATACCTGTTTGCAAATGTGCGTGGTCGGGCGGAATACGTTTATCGGCGCCGGTTCGACATTTACAGATTACAACCTGGTGCCTGCGCCGTTAAGAGCATTGGATGGCGCTGGCAAATTGAGCATCTCGAATCGCCCGGTAATGGGCAGCGCGGTGGGACATAACTGCCGCCTCGGTTCGGGCATGATTGTTTATCCATCCCGCACGATTGAGTCGGATGTTGTGCTGGCGGCTTCCAAAGAGCGCCGCGTGATAGACCGCGATGTGCGTTTTGAAGATAGCGACCACCATCATTTCAAGTCCGGTCATTTGCACCAGGCGCTTTATCATCGCCAGAAGGACAAGGAACTCGAGTCGTGGTGACTTTCTGGCTGGGACAAATCTTCCCGCTCATTTTTGCGAATTCTTACAACATTTTTATTTATCACTTCCCACATAATTTACGGATAAAATATTTCCATGGATAGTTTTGCTTTTATCATTCATCCAATTGACCCGAAGCGCGATGTCAGCCGAAAATTTCCTTTTCTGGGTAGAGTGCTAACGGAAGGGCAGATCAATTTTTTCTCCACGTTCTTTCCACCCGTTTATCTTTCTGAAATCGAAGGAATTACTTCAAAAACAACCGGCAAAGAAATCAAAGGCTGGTTTGTTGCCTGTCCATACACTCCCAGGCGGATGATGGAATTGCCAGAACGAATTGTCTATCGTAAGATTGTTCAAACCGGGCGCATGGCAGAAAAGTTGGGGGCGCAGATTTTGGGACTCGGCGCGTTTACTTCTGTGGTGGGCGACGCGGGCATGACAATTGCAAAAGAACTTGATGTTCCCGTTACGACAGGTGACTCGCTCACAGTCGCTATGGCGGTGCAGGCCATCCGCGAAGCCGCGGATGTGATGGATATTCCGCTTTACAACGCGACCGCGGCGGTGGTCGGCGCGACGGGTGCGATTGGGCGCGTCTGCGCGGAACTGTTGGCGGGTGAGGTGGGGCGCCTCATCCTGATCGCCAGGGACGGGAAAAAGCTCGAAGAACTGCGCGACCGGCTCAAGTCCAAGAGCCGGGCCGAGCTTGTCATCAGCACAAAAATGGATTCGCTTTACGAAGCGCATCTGATCCTGACGGTCACAAGCGCCATCCATGATGTCATCCATCCCGAAAACCTTCAGCCGGGCAGTGTGGTCTGCGATGTGGCCCGCCCCCGTGACGTTTCTGCAATGGTCGCCGCGGCGAGAGATGATATATTAGTGATTGACGGCGGAATGGTGGACGTGCCAGGCCCCGTGAATTTTCATTTTAATTTTGGTTTTCCAGAAGGCAAAGCCTACGCCTGCATGGCCGAGACGATGGCTCTTGCGCTGGAAGGCCGTTTTGAAGATTATACTGTTGGCAAGGAAATTACACTGGAACGAGTCAGTGAGATCACCGCAATCGCCGAAAAGCATGGCTTCCGTCTGAGCGGGTTCCGCTCGTTCGAGCGCGAAGTGACGGAAGAACAGATTGAAACCGTGCGCCGAAATGCTCACAGAGCAAGACCTGCTCATACAGCAGGGATCGAGCGCACATAGGAGGCTCTATGGGAAAAGCCCGCCTGTTGGTCGTGGAAGATGATGTTGACATCGCGAACATGCTCAAGATTTACTTCTCGGGCATGGAGTTCGATGTGGATGTCGCACACCGCGGCTCGGACGCACTCGAAAAGACGAAGCACGTTCTGCCGCATTTGATTGTGCTGGACATCATGCTGCCGGATATTGACGGCTATGAGGTTTGCCGAAATTTGCGGACGAGCACACGCACCAGTCACATCCCTGTGATTTTCCTGACGCAGAAGGATGAACGCAGCGATAAACTGCAAGGGCTCGAACTTGGCGCGGACGATTACATCACCAAGCCATTCGATATCGAGGAATTGAAACTGCGCGTGACGGGTGCGATCCGGCGTTCGGAGCGCGAGAGTCTCACCGATCCGCGCTCGGGCCTGCCGGCAGGACGGCTGATCGAGGAGCAGCTGCGGCGCATCATCCGCGAAAAGGATTGGGCCTTGCTCGATATGCGCGTCAATCATTTTGATCCATTCAAGGATGTGTATGGTTTTGTGGCGGGAGATGATGTGATGCGTTTTACTGCGATGCTCATCGGTGAAGTTGTGGATGAACTTGGCACAAGCAATGATTTCATCGGGCATGCGGGCGGAGACAACTTCATCGTCATCACGAAGAACGAGAATGCCCCAGGCATCAAACAGCGCGTCAAGGAACGCTTTGCAGCGGAGATCCAAACGCATTACAACTTTATTGACCGGCAGCAGGGCTTCATGCAGGCGCCAAAACCGGATGGCAGTTCGGACAAGGTTCCGTTCATGACGATGTCTGTCGGCATAGTCTCACCGAGCCAGCAATCGTTTGCAGATATTCGCGAGATCACCGAGTTGGCTGCGGAAGCGCGGCGGCAGGACTCGCTGACAACGGCCTAAGGAGCCGTCTTTACAGGTATGTTTGCCAGCTTGAACCTGGGCATGATGCTCATCATCGCCGGACTGGTATTCGTGATACTGGTTTGGGGATTGTTGCGCTTTGCCCCGCATGGTTCAGGCAGCGGGGAAGCCGATTCCAGTCCTTTTGTTCTTCCTGATTCGAATCAATCGAGCGATGCAGTCGTAGTCATCCAATCCGGCGGCCGCGTGGATTATGTCAACACACTGGCGCGCGAATGGTTTGGATTGCGCGAGAGCGATCCGGCTGATTTGGAGCGGTTGTTGCGCCGCATCCGCCCGCCGGATGATTTTTTGGAAGTGTGCGCCGCGCCGGGACAAAAGCGTTTGAGCGTCAACGGAAGATTGGTCGAAGCCACGTCTTATCAGGTGCCGGGCATATATCCGCAAATGCTGGTTTCCTTGCGCGGCATGGATTTGTCGCCGGAATTGATGTCGGATCGCCAGGAATTTTCGTCTTCGATTCTAAAAGTCATTACCGATTTCAATCAATCCATCGCCTCCAGCCTTGACTTTGAAGCGACTCTGCAGGCCATTCTCGATAACGTGAGCCGGCTGGTCCCCGCGGATGCGCTGGAGATCAAAGTTTGGGACGCGGAGGAAAAAGGGTTTGCCGCGTACCGCTTCCAGGAAGCGGACGGCGCGGGACTCAAACTTGTCCGCGCCGCGCAAAGCCAGTTTGCGGATTTGGCGGACAAAATCGTCGAGACAAGGTCGCCGCTTCTTTTAACGGATACCCGCGCGGCGTCGGCGAATGAAGCGGCGGATGGGTTCCCGCGATTTAATTCCTATCTTGGCATTCCGTTGAAGGCAGGCGGTGAGTTGGTCGGCCTGCTCGAATTCGGCCAGTCTGCCAGCGCAGCGCTTGGTCAGCATGATCTGGATTTATTGCAGTTGGTGGCCGGTCAAATAGGCGCGGCGGTACGCAATGCGATGCTTTATCAAAATGAGCGCCGCCGCGCACTCGAACTTTCGGGCCTGGCAAATTTGGCGCAGGCGGTCAGCGCCATTCGCGAACCGCAGGATTTATTTACACGCCTTGTGGAAAGTGTGGCTCCCCTTTTCGATGCCGAGATTGTTGGCTTTTTGCTCTATGATGAAAACAAACGCACACTGGAGGGACAGGTTCCGTTCCGCGGCCTGCCAACGCACATCGTCCAAATTTATCGCACCACAGTCGCCGCGGATAGCGCCGCGGAAACGTTGATCCACGAACGCCAGCCGATCGTCACGTTGAACGCATCGGAGGATGAGAACTGGCGGGCGCTTGGATTGACGGATATTGCGGTGGCGGCCAGCTTGCGCGACTCGGCGCTCGTGCCGCTGGTTTCTGAGGGGGAAATGGTTGGCTATTTCCAGGTCTCGCATCACAAGGGCGGCCCTGCTGCCTTTCCTGATTCTGAATTGCGTCTGATGAATGTTGTCAGCGATCAGGCTGCTGCGATCATCCTCAATGCCGCGCTTGTCCAGCAGAGCCGTCAGCGCGCCCAGCGTTCGGATGCGTTGAGGCGCATTTCGAATCTCGCGGTTTCTTCCGCTACGCTCCAGGAAGTCCTCAAATATTCCGTGCAGGAATTGGCGGGATTATTCCAGGCAGATGTGGGCGCGGTGTTTTTGCTCGATGATGCGCGCGGTGAATTGCGCGTCCATTTTGATTCCATGGTCGGCGTGCCGGACGAAGTGGCAACTTCATTCCCGCCGCTCGTGGTGGACGACCCGGAATACCGGCAGACTGTTGCGGGCAGCCAACATGCTTTTCTTTCGGGACATCTCAGCGTGGATCGCCGTGTGATTCCGTTCTATCGCCCGCTGGTGACCGCGCTGAGCGTCGAGTCGTGTCTCGTTGTTCCAATAGCGGCGCATGAAAAAACGATTGGCGAATTGAATCTCAGTTCGCGCCGCACCAACTTCTTCAATGAATATGATTTGCAGGTTGTCTCCACGGCGGCTGAACAATTGGCTTCGGCCATCGAAAGCCTGCGCCTGATTTCGCAGACCGACGAGACCTTGCGCCGCCGCGTCGAACAACTGACGACGATTGCGCGCGTCAGCCGCGAGATGGGCGCGTCGCTTTCCGTGGATCATCTTCTAAATGTGATCCGTGACGAGACGGCCCGCACGACCGGTGCGGATTGCGGCTCGGTCTTTCTTCTGGACCCCGAAGTGGCTGCCGACGACCCGCGCGTGATCCGCACTGTGGGCTGTCCGTACGCAGGCGAACTGTCGCCTCTGGAACGGAGTGCCATCCAAAATAATGAGTCCTTCCTGATCCCGGATTTCAGCCAGGGAGGATTCTTTGCCCCACACGAAGGAATCCGTTCGGCAATCGTGGTGCCGATGACGCGTCACGGAAGCCCGATTGGCCTCATTCAGTTACATTCCAGCCAGCCTGGTTTCTTCGATCAATCGGCGCTTGAAACTACGCAGACGCTTGCCATCCAGGCTTCGATCGCTTTGAACAACGCGCGCAAATATGAGAACGAACGCCAGCAATCCGAGCTTTTGCGCCGGCGTTCTGAAACGCTTGGAAAGTTTTCGAATGCCAATTATTCGATCAATCTCGAACAGCCGCTGGAAGAGTCGCTCAAATTGATCGCACAGGGCATTCGCGAATCAACACCGTTCCGCGTGGTGCTGGTCAGTTTGTATGAACCGGAAGGCGGCATGCTGCGCCGCGTGGTTGGCGTTGGCATTTCCACGGAAACGCTCAACGAACTGATGTCGCGCAAGCAGCCGCTGACGAGTATCCGGCAATTGATGCGGCCCGAATTCAAAATCAGCCGTTCGTATTACATTCCCGCCGATCAAACACCTGTGCTTCCGGCGGACATTCATTATGTTTATTCCAGCGATTACATGGCGGCGCAGGCCAAACAGAATGCCTGGGACCCCGATGACTTTTTGCTGGTCCCGTTGGAGGATGCGCAGGGAAATCCGCTTGGGCTGATCAGCCTTGACGATCCTGAAAATGGTCTGCGGCCTGACCGTGCCACAATCGATTCTCTTGAATTATTTGCGGCGGAGGCTGTTCAAGTCATTAGCCAGTCTGCGCGTTTCAGCGATTTAAAGAATCGCATCGAATCATTATCGTCCGGTTTGCAGCGCCAGCAAAAACTTCTCAATGTCACGCAGACGGATCTGCCCGTTCTGTTGAGAAAAGACCTCGAACAAACCATCGCATTGCATAACCTCGACCGCCGCGCTCAACGCGTGCGCGCTGGTTTGGCAATCACTGAATCGGTCAGCCGCCAGTTGGACTCTTCGTTGGCGCTGCACGCGCTTGGCCGCGAAACGCTGACGCAGTTGGGCATGTCCATTGCATTGGTGGCGGAAAATGCCCCGGAAGGGCCGCGCCTGCTTCACGTCCTGGGAAGCGTCCCGAGGTCGAGCAATCCTGAAGCGTTGTTTGGACAGCGCAATCCGCTGCGTTCTGTTTTGCAGACCGGCGAGCCGATCCTGATTCCAAATTTGGATGAAGATGATGAATGGCGCGATACGCCGCTCCTCAATCAGATGCGCGCCAAGGCCGCGATATGCCTGCCCGTGATGGTGGAGAATCATCCGATCGCCGCCATGCTCGCGCTCAGCCCGGAACCAATGCAGGCTTTCACCGAAGAAGACCGCCAGGTCTATTATCAAATCTCGCGGCAGACTTCGGTCGTTCTGCAAAATATTTCACTGCTCAACGAAACACGCCGCCGCTTGCAGGAAGTGAATCTGCTGCTCGAATTCAGCCGCCGCTTGAGCGGGCTTGACCCAGACCAGATGGTCAGGGCTTTGCTCGACAGCGGGCGCCGTGTCCTGCCGGCGGCACACGCCGGTGTTGTTTTACTGTGGAATGAACAAAGTCAATTGCTGGAGCCGCGTGCAGCCTCCGGCTACGCTGACAGCAACATCTTGATGCGGATATCCTACCGTCACGGTGAGGCTTTGCCGGGCGTTGTGTTTGCTGATAAAAAGCCGCGCCGCGTGGACGAAGTGAATTTTGCGCGCGATTACGTTTTGTCTGCTGACAGCCTCGGTAATTACCGCCAGGGAACCGGGGGCCGCCTGCCGGTTTCAAGCCTGTTGATTCCCATCGTTGCCGGGGATCAGAGCATTGGCGTGCTGGTACTCGACAATTTCAATACGCCTGCCGCGTTCAGCCCTGACGATGAAGCATTGCTCGTTTCGCTTTCGCAGCAGGTTGCGCTCTCGCTCGAAAATGTGCGTCTCGTCCATACGACGGCGGAACGCGCTGGACAACTGCAGGCGCTGAATGAAGTTGCAAGCGCGATGACTTCGAGCCTGCGCTCCGATCAATTGGTCGCTTCGCTGCTCGACCAATTGGCCCCGGTTTTGCCGTTCGATACTGCCACGCTCTGGCTTCGGGACAAGGAACGGCTGACCGTTACCGCAGCGCGCGGCTTCACCGACAACGAAAGACGCCTCGGGTTGAGCGTCGCCGTTGGTGACAGCGCCTTGTTCAAGGAAATGGCGCGCAGCGGACAGCCCATCTTCGTTGGCGATGTGCGCGAAGATTCGCGTTTCCCAGCCGTCGAGGCACCGCGGCTTTCGTGGCTGGGTGTTCCGCTGATTTCCAAAGGCGAATTGACTGGCGTGATTGCGCTCGAAAAATGGCAATCATTCTTCTACAGTCGCGAACAAATCCAACTGGGATCAACTTTTGCCAGCCAGGCTGCCGTTGCGCTCGATAATGCCAATTTGTATGAAGAGAGTCTCCGCCGCGCGACGGAATTGGATGAACGTTCAAAACGCCTTGCTTTGCTCAACCGTTTCTCGTCATCCTTGAGCGGTTTGCTGGATGCGAATCAAATTTTGGAACTTACAGCGCAGGAATTGCAGGGCGCTCTAAACGCGGACCGAGTCTCGGCGGTTTCGTTTGAACGCGGACAACCCGCCTGGGTGGCCTCATCGCCCAGGGAGTTGCGGGAACTGCCTCAGGTCCTGCCCGACGCGCCCTTGTTCGAGCGCCTGCGCGAGTCACTTGGCATCTTTAACACGGAGAATTTGAAATCCGAATCGGATATTGCGCCGTTGATGGACTTTATCGGCGAAGATGTGAAAGCTTTGCTGGTCATCCCGCTGGCAAGTGGCCAAAACCTGCAGGCGCTCCTGTTCGCGCAAATTATTGGCGACGGACGTTTCTCGCTGACCGAAATCGAATTGGCGCGCACGATTGCAAACCAGGCTTCGATTGCGCTTGAAAATGCGCGCTTGTACGAATCCACCGTACGGACTGCGGAACGTTTTGCGATTCTGAATCAGTCCAGCGCGGAAGTGGGAGCCAGCCTGGACGCCGAACAGATTTACGCCGCGATCCACCGCGCCGCCGAACGCCTGATGCCTGCGGACGCGTTCGTCATCAGCCTGCTGGATGAAGAAAAGCAGGAGGTCGAGGGCGTTTATTTGATGGATATGGACCAGCGCACGCCGAACATGCGCCTGCCGCTGGAACAGGGACTCAGCGGGCGTGTCATTACGAGCGGCCAGCCGCTGCTGATCAACGGCTCCGAGAGCGCAGATTCCCTGGGCGCGGTGACAGTGGGTGAGCGTGGAACGCCGGTTTCCATTCTGGCTGTTCCGATGATTTTACGCGGCAAGACGATTGGCATGTTGTCAACGCAAAGTTATCAGGCTAATGTTTATTCCGAGGACGATCTCCAAATCCTGAGCACGCTTGGCAACCAGGCGGCGGTCGCCATCCAAAATGGGCGATTGTTCGGCGAGACTCAGCGCCTGGCGCAGGAACTTGAGCAACGCGTCATCGAACGTACCGCGCAATTACAGCGCGAACAGCAGAATACAGAAACGCTGTTACGCATCCTAACCGAAGTTTCCTCGAGCCTTGACCTCGACCGCGCACTCAACCGCACGCTTTCCCTGCTCAATGATGCCATCGGTGCGGAACAAGGCACGATCATGCTGCTCCATGCGGAGGACAACCTTTTGCATTACCGCGCCGGTTACGGCTACCTGACGGATAGAACGGATGGCGACGGACGCGGTTTCGCGCTCAAGGTTGGCGAGGGCCTCGCGGGCTGGGTTGTGCAAAACCGCGAAGCTACTTTGATCGAAGATTTGCATAAAGATCCGCGCTGGGTACAGTCGGCATCCACGTCGCGCGAACATCGCAGCGCCATCGTCGCGCCGCTGTTGGTGGCGGAGGATGTGATTGGCGTCTTGATGGTATTCCGCCGCGAGGCCGGCTTCTTTACGCCCGAAAGTCTGAATCTGGTCAAAGCCATTGCAAGTCAGGTTGCGGTCGCGATCAACAACGCGCATTTGTATGAGCTGATCCGCGACCAGGCCGAACGTCTCGGTTCGATGCTCCGCAAGGAACAGGAGGAAGCCAGCCGCTCGCAGGCCATTCTCGAGGCGGTTGCGGATGGTGTGCTGGTCACCGGTGCAGATAACCGCATCACATTCCTCAACTCATCCATTCAGCGGATTTTGGCAATCGAAAGCAGCCGCCTGCTTGGACAGTCTCTTGATGCGTTCGGCGGGCTGTTCGGCAAAGCTGCTTCCACCTGGACGGAAACCATCCATCGCTGGTCGCAGGCGCCCAGCGCATACGAATCCGGCGACACGTATGCGGAGCAGTTGGAATTGGGCGACGGACGGATTGCTCTTGTCCATCTTGCGCCGGTGATTCTGCAAAATGATTTCCTTGGCACAGTGTCCATCTTCCGTGACATCACGCACGAGGTCGAAGTGGACCGCTTGAAGTCCGAGTTTGTGGCGACGGTGAGTCACGAACTTCGCACACCGATGACGGCCATCAAAGGTTACGTGGACATCATGTTGATGGGCGCGGCGGGAGCGGTCAATGAAAATCAGGCGCATTTTCTGGGCATCGTCAAGAGCAACATTGACCGCTTGAACATCCTCGTCAATGACCTGCTCGATATTTCGCGCATCGAGGCCGGACGGGTGATCCTTTCTCCGCAGCCGCTCGACTTGCGTGAGGTGGCCGAAGATGTGATCGCCGATATCCTGCGCCGTTCACAGGAAGAAAATAAGCCGATGGCGCTTTCCCTCGATGCGCCGCGCGTCCTGCCGCGCGTCTTTGGCGATGCGGAACGCGTGCGCCAGGTTCTCGACAACCTTTTGGATAACGCGTATCACTATACCCAGGAGAACGGCACAATCAAAGTCAACATTCATTCGTTGAACGGGAGCGAAGTTCAAGTGGATGTGGTTGACAACGGTGTGGGAATTCCGCAGCCCGACCAGGAGCGCGTCTTCGAACGCTTCTATCGCGGCGAACATCCCTTCGTGCTTGCGACTCCCGGCACCGGGCTTGGCCTGCCAATCGTGAAGCAATTGGTCGAAATGCACAACGGACGGATTTGGATGGAGAGCAAGGGCGTCCCCGGCAAGGGAAGCACATTCTCCTTTACCCTCCCAGCTTACAAGGATAAATGAGGACTCAATGGCAAAGATTTTGATCGCAGAAGACGAACCGGATATTCGCGAACTTGTTGCGTTTACCCTGCGTTTTGCAGGCTATGAAGTGGTGGCTGCCGCAAACGGAGAGGAAGCGGTACAGACGGCCTCGCGCGAATTTCCCGATCTCATCCTCATGGATGTCCGCATGCCACGCATGACCGGCTACGATGCCTGCCGCATCATGAAATCGAACGCAGAATTGAAGGACATCCCCGTTGTGTTTTTGTCCGCCAAAGGCCAGGAGTCGGAGATCCAAACCGGGCTGGAAGTGGGAGCGGAGGAATATTTATTGAAACCCTTCGCCCCCGATCAACTCACGGATCGCGTGCGCGCAATTTTGTCGAAGTTTGGGAAGTGATTTGACCTCTTATTCACCCATCCTAACGGATACCATCTCCCTTCTCCTTGATAGAGGAGATGGGCGGGGTGAGGGTAGAGAGGTAAAGCCATGAGCGCCATTATTCTTGACGAAGCCATTGTTCACTATGAAGCGTTGGGACGCGGTCGTCCCATCGTTTTTCTGCATGGCTGGGTCGGTTCATGGCGCTATTGGATCGCCTCGATGCAGGTCGCCTCGACATCGTTCCGCGCCTATGCGCTCGACCTGTTCGGCTATGGCGATACCACGCACGATCCCGCACGTTATTCGCTTGAGAAACAAGCCTCACTCCTCACTGGCTTTCTCGACGAAATGGGAATTGGCAAAATTGCCATTGTCGGGCACGGCCTTGGCGCGCTGGTTGGATTTTATTTCGCGGCGCAGCAGCCGGGCAGCGTGGACCGCGTCATGGCTGTGGACTGTCCGCTGGATTTCAATTCGGTGAACGCGAAGCTCAAGACATCCACATCTGCTGAACTTGTGGATTGGCTTTCAAGCCGGACTCCCGAAGCGGCGACGGCCCTCTCCGACGCATCCAAATCGGACTCACGGGCGGTCGCGGCCTCGATGAGCAGTTTCCAGGCCGACGGTTTATTCCAGCAATTCCGCGCAACAAGCGTGCCCTGCCTGCTGGTCTATGGACAAAATGATCCGTCCATTGCCGTCCCATCTGCCGACGGAAATTCATTGCTATCCATAAACATGCATCAGATTACTCTCGACGGTTCTGGCCATTTCCCAATGATTGATGAGACAGCCAAGTTCAATCGTTTATTGACCGATTTTCTCGCGCTTGATTCCGGAATCAGCCCGCGTGAACTGCAATTGAAAGAGGAGTGGAAACGAAGGGTGAGGTAAAGCGGCTGACCTGCTTACCATGTGTTTATGAAGTGCTTATGATGAGCTTATAAAGGGATGGCACATAGGGGGGCTAACAAACCTGTAAAGCAAAGCGGAAATGGGCGGAGCTATAATGTTGTCCAATCAACTCGCTGCTGCAAAAGGAAGGGAGAATGCATCGCACCCAAAGGAAAATCCCAAGTCAGCCAAAACGTTTTGAACATTTTCTGCCGCATTGGTTTTTACTGGGCATTGTCTTTCTCGTTCTGATGGTTTCGTTGGCGGGACCAGAGTGGCTGCCTCCTTCCCGGGTTCCCGACCGGCTCGTGACTTATCCATTTGGGCCGGGAGTGGCGCAGGCCAATGACTGCCCGCCTCCCAACCCGTGCGGCTACTGGGATGGGTATCGCTGGCATT
>JAKAKJ010000047.1 GCA_021824575.1 Chloroflexota bacterium | reverse complement strand
TTCCAACCCTCTAAACAGCTTCGAGCCTGAACGTTAGTAAAGCGCAATTCGTGTTTGATGCAATATCATTCTCCCCGCTTACAGACTTTATGAATCGTTGGTGCAATAGTGATTGGAGCAGAAATTATTTTTCAAGCAATTCATGTAACCAGAATCGGTTTCATTCAAAAACAGACCTTACCCCATCATCAACTTCGGGCGATATTGCAGCGCTTCCGCTAAATGCACGGATTGAATATTCTCGCTTCCCGCCAAATCCGCAATCGTGCGAGCAAGCTTCAGCACACGATGATATCCGCGTGCGGACAGGTTCATTTGTCCCATCGCGGCGCGAATGAGACTCTCCCCGGCCTCATCCAATTTACAGAATTGACGGACCTCCGCCACGCGCATATCGGCGTTGCAGACGATATTCGATGATTTGATATTCGAGAATCGTTCGCGCTGCCTTTGCCGCGCCGATTCAACGCGGCAACGAATAGCTTCCGAAGATTCCCCCAATCGGTCACCGCTTAATTTTTGATAATCCACGCGCGGGACTTCAATATGAATGTCAATGCGGTCAAGCAACGGGCCAGAGATTCGTTTTTGATATTTCGTGACAGTCGAAGGCGCACACGTGCAAGCCTTGACCGCATCGCCAAAATATCCACAAGGGCAGGGGTTCATCGCCGCAACCAACATAAAGTTGGCAGGAAAAGTCAACGAGCCTTGCGCGCGGGAAATGGTCACGACTTTATCTTCGATTGGCTGACGCATCACCTCAAGGACGCGCGTTCCAAATTCAGGAAGTTCATCTAAAAACAAAACACCCCTGTGCGCCAACGATATTTCCCCGGGATGCGGCCAGTTGCCGCCGCCTACCAATCCAGCATGTGAGATCGTGTGATGCGGCGAGCGGAACGGTCGCGTGCGGATCATCATCTCAGGCGGGAGCGCGTCAGCGACAGAATAAATGCGCGTGACTTCCAATGCTTCTTCAATGGACATCTCTGGCAGAATGCCAGACATGGCACGCGCCAATAATGTTTTGCCTGCGCCGGGAGGTCCGATCATGATGACGTTATGTCCGCCGGCCGCGGCGACTTCCAACGCGCGCTTGACATGTTCCTGGCCTTTAATTTCGCGGAAGTCGGTTGGCGCGAGACCGGAAACGGATTCCGCTTCAACGTGCGGATGAGGCTTGATGATTTGTTGAGCGGTCAGATGCAGATAAAGATCGCGCAGAGAGCTGACAGCGTAGACTTCGATATCGGGAATGAGAGCCGCTTCGGGCGCGTCGGAAGCGGGAACGAAGATTCGCTTGAATCCGTTTTGCCGCGCGGTGGCGGCCATCGGCAGGATGCCGCGCGAATGTCGCACCGTCCCTTCCAAAGATAATTCACCGATGACCAGCGCGTCGTCGAGGCAGGTCGGAGGGATGAGTCCCTGCATCAACAAAACGCCGACCGCAATCGGTAGATCATACGATGGGCCTTCTTTGCGGACAGAGGCGGGCGCAAGGTTGACAACGATGCGCTCGCGCGGATAACGCAGCCGCGCGTTCTTCACCGCCGATTGCACGCGCGAACGACTCTCCTGCACGGCCTTATCGGGCAGACCGACGATGTCGGTGCCGGGCAGACCGTTGGTAGTGTCCACTTCCACTTCAACGATGACGCCTTCGAGACCGATGACCGCACAGGAATAGACGCGCGCTAACATGATGAAAGTTTATGCGATGATGAGTTTTATGTCAAACAAGAGCGGAGCCTTTCGGCCCCGCTCTTTTGTTGGAGCTTTCTTGCCCGTTTGCTACTTGGTGAAATTGAAGTTTGCCTGCTGGGTAGTTCCATCGTCCAACATTACGGTCAGTTGTCGGCAGGAACCAGCCCATGCCTTGTTTGTCTTCCAAACATAAATATACATATCGGAAATTGGATCATACGTCAAGCCGCTTCCACCAGCGGTCATGGTTGCTTCAGCAGCGCCCAGCGGCGCGCCAGTATCACATGCAATTTGCTGAGACACCGGATAACCCGCCGCGAAGATATCCAAGCCTTTGAAGCCGCCTAAGCTGAACTTGACAGGGATGGCTTGTCCGGCCTTGACCGAATTGGTCGCAGGCAGATTGTCAATCGGCTTATAGAAACCTTCAAAGTTAATGCCGAAGGTCGCAACGTTCGGATCGTGGTCGCTCGTACCGCGCGCAACATCATCTGGATAGTCAGCGGGGAAATCGCTGTTGATGTGTGCGATGCGGAATTGATTGAGATCCGCCAACATTGTTTGATTGACAAACATCTGATCGAGGGTCTGCGCCATGCCCACATAAACATAGCTGTACGCCGCTTCGGGAGCCTGACTCAACAGAACATCCCACATGTTGGTCAACCCAAGGCTCGGGTCATAGAGCGAACCGAGTTGATCGCTTGAGCCAGTTTGGCCAATGGGAGCGAACGGATCATCAGGACGTGGGTAAACGTTCAAGTCGCCGCCCAGAACAATACGCGCGTATGGATTGACCGACTCGATATAAGCCACAAGAGCCGCGTTGTATTTGGCCTGCTCCGTGCGGTGTGCGACGCAAGAATCGGGTCCGCTCTTGAAGTGGTTGTTGATCACGTACACATCGCGGTAGCTGCCCACGCCGACGCTTGTGCTGTAAATGCGGAAGAGACCAACATCGGGAGCGCGCGGGAAGACCCAATTGGTCTCGCAAGCTTCAATGCCAGCTGGCAATTCCGCATTCAAGGTCTTTGGATTGGAAACATCATTATCAAGAGGTACCGGCGTGTAACCTGCAACCGCGGGGTTCATTCCCAAAACAGGATCACCAGCAGGATTCACAAGTTGGACGCGGTCTGTGCGATACAGGAAAGCGGGGGCAATGCCGCGCAAATCCGAACTGTCGCGGTCGAAGGCCGTGTCGTAAGCTGGGCCGCCATTTGTCGCGATCTTGAGCGCCAGTTCCTGCAACACATCTGGCTTGCCATCTGCATTATCAGTTGTTCCACAGGTCAGCGCGCCATCCGTAACAGTGCAAATATCCTGATTCTCAACCTCTTGAACCATGAGGATATCCGGGCTGTGCAAATCATTGATGATCTGGAGTGAAATATCGTTCAGACGAGCCTGATAATCCACATCGCTGGCAGGGACATAGTTATATGACGGCTTGATGGGGTCAATAAACGGAGTACCAACATTGGAGCAGCCCGTATTGCTTCCGCCATTGAAATCGCATCCAGAGAATGGATTATCTCGATAATCGTACAGGTTCTCCAGATTGTAATCAACGATGCTGTAAGCAGCGCTGCGGTCAGCAATTGCTTCCGGCGGATTGTTGGTAGCAGGATCAATTCCCTCCGTGAAGGTGGGCTGTTCGCCAATTTCGATGCGGTACTTGCTATAGGTATAGTTCAGACCACCGATCGGTGCGTTGGTCACCGTATCGAAGGTGCGTAATGGCTCGATTAGAGCCTGGTTATTGCCTACAGCTGCCTTGATGCCCCAACTGCCCATCAGGATGCGATAACCATTGCCGTCCCAATTGGTGGGGTCATAATTGTCATCCAACGGGTGGGCATCCCGGAAGGCTCGGTTTTGATAGATCTCAGTACGCTGTGCAATGGTACTGGCTGGGCTTGCCACCCACACCTCAGCATCCGCCGGGCTGAAGACGTTGCGACCGCCCAAGACAATGCTATTCTGCGGAACTTGTACGCGCATACCCTCAAGGCGTTCCCAGTAGCGGTTCGCGTCCGCCAGATTTGCAGGCGGATTGACCTCTACAGCCGGAACTTCAGTATCGAGGTTAACACCCGTCTGCACGACTTTAATCAGATAAGGATTCCCAAGTTCTGTAAAATTGTAATATTCAGAAATTGGCCCCTGCAAAATGACTTCATCGCCTACCTTAGGGGTATAGTAGCCGCCACCCTTTATACGCAGGGTGGAGTAGCCCCCGATATAGACGTAGATGCCATCGGAGCTGTTTGGATCTCCATCTGTCTGACCATTTGCATTTTGCACGAAGAAGGCGTAAGTTGAACCTCCGGAACTTGTCCTTGAAAGGACCTTTTCATAGATCACGCCTTGGATAGCCACCGTCTGTCCCACGTAAGGCGATGGGAAAGTGGCGCCGTCAGCGCTGTCAGAAACGGACCCTTGCACCGTGCCAATCGGCAGAATCTCAGTGACGGTAAGTCCAATCGTGGCACTGCCGGTACGCAACTGGGCATCTTCAATCGTACAGGCCAAAGTCTTGGTTCCGCCGGTTGTGCCCACGGCAACAGTGGTTGAGAAAGAGAACGTATTATTTCCGGCGGTGACATCACCGTTCGTGCCATCGTCATAGAAGGTTTGTACAGCTGAGCCGCCGATGGCAGTCAAGTCGCAGGTGACAGTTAATTCAGTGCTGGTTGGGAAGGTGCCCGGGGTAACCGCTACAGTGAGCAGAGTGCTGTCGCCAGCAAAAAGCGTATTGGGGGCAGCCGCGCCGCTGCCAGAAGGATTCGTCATGGTCGGAGCGCCGCTGAAAACCTGTCCAGTGTTGAATGCGCCAAAAGTATTCGGTGCTTCCACCGACCAGGTGAAATCTTCATAGGCTGCGCCCGTGCCGGTGAGTTGCAACGAGTTTCCGACTGCCCCTGAGCCTGACTCGGAAACGCCAATATCAATGCTGGTCATGCCGTTGGCCGGGCCGCCCACTGCCGTAAAGGTTCCCTCGTAGCTAAGGAACTGAATGACAGTGCTGCTGGCATTGACCAGTGCCATGCCATCCGGCGATCCGTTTTGGATGCCGTTGCTTGGATAGCTGACAACGACCACACCAAAGCCGCCTCCCAAGTCAGGGATGGAGCCGCTCAACGTCTTCGTGTTATAGGAAGCGCCGCCGCTACCGTTGTAGAGGATTAAACTCCAGCCTGTCAAGTCCGTTCCAGCAGGACCGGCAATTTCAATGGCTTCGCCGGTATCTGTGCCAGTGTTGTCATAATGAATTTCGTTAATGAAAACCCCCGTTGAAGCAGCTCGGACGCTGCCCACTGGCAAGGTCATCAACATCAGCGCAAGGATCAGCGCAAGCGAAAAAGATTTGGACCAATGTTTCTTCATTTGCATTCTCCTCGTATTCGATTGAAAAATCATGGGCCGTGATGCGATACGTACGGAATTGAACCTCTACACCTCCTTTGTCGCCAGGGATATCTGAATTAAACTCCAACCATTTAATTTCATTCTATATTGACAGTTTCATTCTATATAAAACATTTCAAAAATGCAATGTGTCAAAAATAACAAAAAAGCCCCCGAAGGGCTTTATCCTATAACTCTCACAATGAAATTGGTTTGCCGATTTGCGCCGACTCAAGCAAGGCCAAAATCGTTGCGACGTTGCCGCGGCTATCTTTCAAACTGATGCGCGGCGGTTCGCCCAACAGAATCGCATCGGCCATATCTTCAACCTCGCCGCGATAAAGTTCCCGCCCTTTGATTTCGATCGTTTCCGTCTTGCTGCCGCGCGTGAGATAGATTTTTTCCTTTTTGCCGGGCTTGAACGGGACGGGGATATTCAGTGTTCCCTCCGTGCCGACGATTTCCATGAAAGCGTGAAATGGCGACGCAAAACCACAATCGAATTGCGCGTGGATGTCATTTGGGAACCGCATCTGGCCAATAAATGTCTCATCGATTCCGGTCGGACCCGAGACCTGCCAGCCAAATACCTCGAGCGGCTCCTCCCCGACCACGGCGCGCGCATAACTGATCGGATAACAGCCAACATCCCAAATGCTTCCGCCGCCCATTTCTTTTTTCAGACGAATATCATTCTCGCGTGTTAATGCAAATGTAAAAGAACCCTTGATCATTTGCAGTTTGCCAAGATCGCCGTTGTCCACAAGTTCTTTGACTTTCAATGTCTGCGGATGATGACGATACATAAAAGCTTCCGCAACGATTTTGCCGGTTCTTTGCGAGGCCGCGATCATTGCATCCACTTCGGCAAGAGTCAGCGCCAACGGCTTTTCGCAGAGAACATGCTTGCCCGCTTCCAATGCCTTGATCGTCCATTCGGCGTGAAGATGATTCGGAAGCGGATTGTAAATAACATCAGTCTCAGGATCATTCAACAATGCTTCATAACTTCCGAATGCGCGCGGAATCTTCTGCTCGCGCGCGTAGCTGTCAGCGGCAAATTGGCTCCTCGAGGCAACGGCCCGCAACCGGTTCCGTTTCGATGCGTTGAGCGGCGGAATCAGCGCGCGGTTGATATGCGCGGTCGAAAGCAATCCCCAGTTCAAAATTTTGTCAGTCATGATGTTCACCCATGACAATATGAAACGTCATTGCAAGTGGCGCCAACGCGACACCCGCCATGACATCTTATAACAGACATTTACCAGTAGTGATGCACCAGTTCGCGAATTTGTCCATCGTAGATTTGTTTGATTTTGGACATGGTCGTTTTTGAAAACGCTGGCAAATCGGCAGCGCGAAAATTCTCTTCGGCTTGCGCGGGCGTTTTAGCGCCAGGGATGGCGCACGTCACCGCGTCGAACATCAGAATCCAGCGCAGGGCAAATTGAGTCAACGTCATTTGCGGTGGAACAAGTTTTTTGATTTTTTCAACAGCGTCCAAGCCGGCGCGATAATCCACGCCGGAAAACGTTTCGCCGCGGTCGAATGCTTCGCCACGACGATTGAATTTGCGATGATTGCTGGATTCAAATTTTGTGTTTGGTTTCATCTTGCCGGTGAGCAAGCCGCTTGCCAACGGGACGAGCGCAAGAATTCCGACCTTGCGTTTCTGCGCCTGCTCAAAGAAAAGTTCGGCGGGCCGCTGGCGGAATATGTTGAAAATGATTTGCACTGTTTTCACGTTTGGATATTCGATGGCTTTGAGCGCTTCTTCCACTTTCTCGACGCTCACGCCGTAATGTCGAAGTTTGCCTTGTTTCACCAAGTCATCGAGAACGCCGAATACTTCCGGGCGATAATAAACTTCGGTCGGCGGGCAGTGCAATTGCAGGAGATCAATCGCGTCCGTTTTTAGATTTTTCAAACTGCGTTCGACAAAACGCGTCAGGTTTTTGCGGTTGTAGCCGTCCGCTGTGTGCGGGGATAAACGGCGACCGGCTTTCGTGGCGACAAAGATTTTTTGACGGCGATCCCGTTGAAGTCGGGAAACGAGGCGTTCGCTTCGTCCATCGCCGTAAACGTCTGCTGTGTCAATGAAGTTGACGCCCAGATCAATCGCGCGATTTAGAGCAGCAAGCGAATCGTTGTCATTGACCGTGCCCCAATCCGCTCCAATGGCCCAGGCTCCAAAACTGACGGCTGAAACTTTCCAGCCGGTCCGCCCCAATTGACGATATTCCATCTCTCCTCCTTAACAAAAATGGATACGATCAGAATCGTATCCATTCCATGATTAACCTTTGAGCGCGCCGGCCATCAAGCCGCGCAGGAAGAAACGTCCGAGGAAAATGTAAACCAGAAGCGTTGGCAGCGCGGCAAGCAAAGTAGCCGCCATCAAAACATTCCATTGAACAAGCTGGCTGCCAGCCAAATTATTCAGCGCCACTGTCACGGGCCAATGCGATTGATTGGTCAGGATGACGGCAAAGAGGAATTCATTCCATGCCTGCGTGAACTGCCAAATGATGACTACCGCAAAACTCGGCGCGGACAAGGGAAGCATGATGTAGCGATAAAGTCCCATCAAGCTCGCGCCGTCAATGCGTCCCGCCTCGAGGATTTCAGTGGAGATGCCCGCATAATAATTGCGGAAGATCAGCGTTGTAATGGGAATTCCATAAATGATATGCACCAACACCAGGCCCGGCAGGTCGCCATACAATTGGATGTATTGCATGAACATAACCAACGGGATCAGGATGCTTTGATAAGGAATGAACATGCCGAACAGAATCAGCGTGAAAAGCAAATTCGATCCGCGGAATTTCCACTTCGAGAGAAGATAACCATTGAGCGAGCCAAGCAGGGATGAAAGGATGGCTTCCGGAATCACCATCATCAAACTGTTTTTCAGGTTGGGCGCGAGCTGTTGATATCCGGCGATAAAGTTTTCGATATGAAGTCCATTGGTAGGCAGACTCCACATCGTCTTGAGATCAACTTCATTGAACGGCTTGAAACCGGTCAACATCATCAGATAGATCGGAAGCAAGAAAACAATGGAAAACGCGATCAGGATGAGATAAAACAACACATTCGTTGCAACGCGGCGATTCATATCTCAGTCTCCGTACGCATGTTTTGAACCAGGTAGGGGACGACCAGGATCGCCACGCTGACCAACATCAACACGCCAATCGCCGCTCCCTGAGCATAATTATTCGCCTTGAAGGTGGTATCCCACATATAAATGCCGGGGACATCGAGGCGGATATCCTGTTTGCCGAGAGCCACGATCAAGTCGAAGATTTTGAGCGACATGTGTCCAAGAATGATCACCGCGCTCAGCGTCACAGGCTGGAGCATCGGCAAAATAATGTAGCGATAGATTTCGAATTCTGTCGCGCCATCCACTCGCGCGGCCTCGCGCAGGTCATCGGATATACTGCGGATTCCGCCAAGATAAAGCGCCATCGTGAAGCCTGAAAGCTGCCAGACCGCGGGAATGACCGTGAACGCCATCCCCCACGGCTGGGGATTTGTATACCAAAGATTGATCAGGAAATCCAGATGCAATAAATGGAAGATCATGTTGATGCCGGTTAAACGATCGCCTGTTGCCGGATTCATGAGCCAGGCCCAAACCACGCCGGATGCAATGAATGAAATTGACATTGGGAAGAGGAAAATGCCGCGGAACAGAGATTCCCCTTTCAGTTTCTGGTCGAGGAGGATCGCCAATCCCAAGCCGATAACGAGGCATCCCACAATAAATCCAACTGTGAAGACCGCGGTGTTACGAACATCAATCAGGAAGCGCGGATCGTTATTGAAGAGGTTGTAATATTGACTCAATCCCGCCCAGGTGTAATCGGGGCGCAGTCCCTGCCATTGACTTAAAGAAACACGGATGGACCAGCCAATAAATCCATAGACAAAAATAGCAACTGCCACAATGGATGGCAGCAACAACGCGATGGAAAGCACCGTCTCATTTTCGAACATCGAAACGATGACAAGAATCCCGCCATAAAAAACCAGTCCGCCGATCAAAAGACCAAGCGAGGTGAGATCGGTTGTCCCCACTTTGACGTCCCTGCCCGAAAAATAATAGAGGCTGGCCGATCCGACCAGCATAAGGACAATTGCCAGGATCAATTGCGTTGGACGAAATCTAAAACTTCGAAACATGGAATTTCATCCCTTCCACTGGAATGACACATGAACAGGGTAAATCAATCATAGCGGCCGCTAATAGGACTGTCAAGCTCTCATCAAAAGGTTGCGTTGAGATCTCCAGGTAAATGGGCGGCTCATTAGGAGCCGCCCATTTTTACTTGCTTGATCAAAACATTACGGGCAGGCGCCAGCGCCTTTCGTCTTGCAGTCAGCAGCCAACGCAGATTGGAACGTCGCCTGGGCGGCCGCATCGTGTGCGCTCGCCAGGAACAGTTTCAGATCAGTATCAATCTGAGTTTTCCAAGCCGGGTTGCTGACCACTTCGTGGGTCAAGCTGCCAACGATGGCATTGGAAGCCCAATCCTTGGCTGCATTCTGTGAGTATTCGCTGAAGAGTGCTTGGTCGCAGTCGGTGCGGGCGCAGATCGAACCCTTGAGCGGGTTGAAAGCTTCCTGCCCAGCCTTTGAGGCGGCGACAGTCAGCCAGTCCAACGTGCCCTGGGGATTCTTGTTGCCCACCGGCAGAACAAAGCTATCGGACAGGAAGACAAAGATGTTCTGCGTGCCCGGTGTCGGAGTCCAGTCGAAGTCAGTGTGCGGCTTCAGAGCAAGACCGTTCGGGGCCGGGTTGGCAAAATAGCCATAAGCCCAGTCGCCCATGATGTTGAAGGCGGCATCACCATCGGCAACCATCTTGGAAGCAGGCTGCCAGTCAGACAGAGTCGAGGCGTCGCTGTTTGTGTAGGACAAAGCCGTGGCAAAGTTGGCGAGGCCCTGCTTGACATCCGCACCGTTCCAATCGGTGGTGGCCGGAGTGGTCCATAGGCCGCTCCATTTGTCCGCGCCGAGGGTGCCGATCATGACGTTCTCCCACAGGTGCATGGCAGTGAAGCCTTCAGGTCCGAGCGAGAGGCAGGTTTTTCCAGCAGCTTTGATCTTATCGCAGGCGGCAAAGAAATCGCTCCAGCTCGCAAATCCGCCGGAAGGAATGGTCACGCCGGCAGCCTGCAAAACTTTCGGGTTGTACCACATCACGTTCGAGCGATGGATGTTCACCGGGACGCTATATGGGTGTCCATCAATCGAGATCAATCCGAGCAGGGACTTGGGGAACACCGAATTCAGATTGTTCTTTGCGTAGAAGTCATCCAAGGGCTGAATCTGCTTGGCATTTGCATAGGCGAAGGTTGCCATACCAGCATGAGCTTGCCATGAATCCGGAGGATCGCCAGCAGCGAGCCGAGTCGCCAAAACAGCCTGAGCATTCGTGCCAGCACCACCAGCCACAGCAGCGTTCACGAATTTCTCGTTCGGATACTGCGCTTCGAAGATCTTGACCATCGCGGCCAAGCCATCTGCTTCACCGGGGCCGACCCACCAGGAAAATACTTCCACCTGACCGCCAGCACTGGCAGCAGGTGTCGGTGTCGCAGCGGGGCCGCAAGCGGAAAGTACGGTCGCTACCGCGATAATAACGGCAAACAGACCGTAAATCTTTTTACTCATGATATTCTTCTCCTTTTCTGTGATCGTTTGAATACGAACATACTGACTTGCCCTTTGTCACATCTAAGATGCTTTTTGATCACCTCCTTTCAACGTGAATGGGATTCTTTAGAATGTCGTCAACTACGATAGCTACCGCACCAATCAAGCTGGCGTCCGGGCCAAAGGCCGATAGGCCAATATCCACTTGTTGATCAATCTCCGGCAAGGAATGTTTGCTCACAGTCTTTCTGATGGACGGCAGGAGGTAATCCCCGGCAATGCTCAGAGGTCCGCCAAGGATTATCTTTTCCGGATTGAAGATGTTTGCCAGACCCGCAAGGCCCTGCCCCATCGCGGCGCCAGCTTCGGCAAATGAATCTATCGCCTCGCGATCACCCGCATCCGCAGCTTGCTTAATCAACTGAATCGAAAGCGGAGCATTCTGTTCGGCCAACATGGCCGGAATCAAACTGCTCCGCTTGACCTCTAATCGCGCGCTAACGCGATGAATAATGGAATACTGATTGGCATAGGTTTCCCAGCATCCGCGATTGCCGCAATGACAGGGGTTCTGAAACGCTTCGGCCAGGATGGGCGAATGACCAATCTCACCCGCATAACCATTCTTGCCGCGGTATAACTCGCCGTTCAAAAACAAGCCTCCGCCCAAACCAATGCCCGCAAACACAAAAATGAAATCCTTGAGCTGGCGTGCCGTCCCGAATAAATGCTCGGCAATGGCCGCGGCATTGGCATCGTTCTCAACATAAACCTTCAAGCCTGTAGCTTCAGAAAACACCTTTCGGAATGGAACATTATGCCAGTGCAAATTCGGGGCGAAGATCAAAACCCCCTCGTTCAAATCCACCGTTCCCGGCGTAGCGAGACCGAGTCCAAGCAGGTTGAGTTTCCTATCCTTGCAAACAGTCATCGCTTCATTCGCAAGCGCCAGCGTCTGATCCAAGGTCTTTTCCAACGACTCAGCCGGGTCCGCTTCAACCTGTTTACGCCACAAAATATTTCCAACAAAATCGGTCAGCACAACCGCGACAAAGTCCACACCCAATTCAGCGCCCACGATACAACCTGCTTTTGGATTGATCTCCAACAAAGTAGCCGGTCGTCCCGTGCCCATCGTGTTCATGCCCGTCTCATGAATAAGATTACGATCAAGCAAATCCTCAACCAGGCTTGATACTGTGGACTTATTAAGCCCGATTTTGGCAGCCAGTTGAGCGCGTGAAACCGGCGCCTCGTGAGAGATTAGGCGAAGCACAGAAGACAAATTTGTCTCGCGAACAAGAATCTGGTCAGCTGTGTTTCTGGAATTCATGGGAGTTAGTATGTTGCGGCAACAAACTAATCTGATTATAAGGCAACCTTTTACGCTGTCAATGCTCAAATGAGAACCATCGCAAGTTGATATAATCTGCACATGCGTAAATTGCCCCCGCTCATCCGCTGGACAAAATCCTCAACGGTTTTGCTCAGCGGTTTTTTTCTTATTATTTTCCTCATCATTTATATTTGGTGGCCGTTGGCTGAAGAATATGTGGCTTACGTGGATTGGCGCGGTCCGTGGTGGCTTTACATGGATTGGCTATTGATCGGGATTTTCCTGTTCATGTCACTGACCATTGTTGCCCGCGCCGACCTCCGCACTGACGGTTTGATCATTCTGGTCGGGACTGTGGGCGGACTCGTGATCGAGGCATGGGGCACCCAGACCAATCTCTGGTTCTACTACACCAACGAACGCCCGCCGCTTTGGATCATCCCCGCGTGGCCGATTGCGACTCTTTCCATTGATCGCATCACGCGCACACTGAGCTATTTCCTGCCCAAAAGATGCCAGCGCGTTTACAAAATCCTTTACTGGCTGACATTTGCAATTTTCTCCGCGCTAATGCTCATCTTCGTTTCCCCCACCTTCAACAAATCTTATACAATTCTCGCGATTTTGCTTTGCGCGATTCTCATCCTGACCCCAACTGATTACCGCCAAACGTTCCTAATCTTCATCGCGGGCGCGGGCCTCGGATATTTTCTCGAATTATGGGGAACCACGCGTCAATGCTGGACTTACTATACTTTTCAAACTCCGCCGCTGTTCGCGGTGTTGGCCCATGGCATGGCAGCGGTCGCATTTTGGCGGGCGGGTTTGGTGCTGAAAATGCTCGGGGCGAGATTCGGCTTGTTTAGACCTCAGCCGGTCAAGTCGGGGGACGAAGCGTAATTTGTCATCTCAAATCCAGATTCTTGACCCTTTCTTGACGGTTTTTACTCATTTTGATATTGACTGAAATAACTGAACAGGTATATTATCCACAATAATAAACCGTCGGTCGGTTTATGAAAGGATAGTATGCCCAGAGTTGTTAAAGAAGATGATTACGCCGCTCGGCGCAATGAAATCCTCGACGTTGCCCGCAAGCTGGTTTACACCAAGGGATATGAGCAAATGTCCATCCAGGATATTCTGGATGCGATGAAAATCTCGAAGGGGGCTTTCTATCACTACTTCGACTCAAAGCCCTCCCTGCTGGAAGCATTGATCAGCCGACTCGCTGATGAAGCCGCAGCAACGTTTCTCCCACTTTTGGATGATCCCACACTGCCCGCACTGGAAAAGCTGTGCCGTTATTTCAGCTCTGCTGTCCAGTGGAAAGCCACGCAAAAGGATTACATGCTGGCGTTGTTCCGCATTTGGTATTCTGATGAAAACTCTATCACTCGTCAAAAGATGTTTGCCAAAATGCTGCAACTTGTATCTCCATCTTTTACTCGAGTGATTCAACAAGGCGTCCAAGAAGGGACATTGCACACCTCTTTCCCCGAGCAGGCGACCGTGATGAGTGTGTATCTCATTTTGGGACTAAGTGACAAATTTGCCGAAGTTATTTTAGGAAATGAAGCTAGAAGTCTGAGCGCAGAAGAGAGGTTTCATATCATACATGATGCCGTTGCGGCTTATACCGATGCGCTGGAACGTGTCCTAGGCGCACCTGCTGGTTCGTTGCAATTGATGGATGATGATTCGGTTCGAGTCTGGACCGATTAATTATTGTAAGGAGAAAAAATGTTACTTTACCTGCGCCTTGCATGGCGCAATACCTGGCGGCATCGCCGGCGGACGATCATCATCGTGGCCGCGATGGGACTCGCCCTGGCCTTGATGATGCTCTACGATGGCTTCGTGGATGGATTCAACAACGCCATCTATGGCAACGCGGTCCGTGTGCTGGGCGGCAATATTCAAATCCATGCCGCGGGCTATCGCGAAAAAATTGACAGTAATCCGCTTCTTCCTCTGACCGATGGCGCGGCTGTCGTTAAAACAGCCTTATCCAACCCGAATGTGATCGCGGCCACCCAACGCATCCAAACGGGCGGACTGGCCAGCAACCCTGAAGGCGCGTTCCCAATCAGCATTATCGGCATTCAGCCGGAAGCCGAACAACCCGTCAGTTTGATCGCACAGCATATCGTCGCGGGAAGTTGGCTCACATCCAGCGACCAGGATTCGGTGCTCATCGGCAAAGGATTAGCGGATGTAATGGGCGTCAAAGTCGGCGACCGCATTACGATGGTTGGCAGCGATATCCACAAACAAAACCGACAGCGCACAATGACCGTGATCGGCATCTACGACATCGGCATACCAACCATCGAAAAGACAACTGCCTATATTTCGCTGGGCGAAGCACAGGTTCTTTACGGTTTGCCAAATCAATCCACAGAGGTTGATGTGACGTTGAAAAAACTTGGGCAGGAATCCAGTGTCGTCGCGGCGCTTGCCCCTGCCCTGCCCGGCTACGAAGTCGAATCTTGGGACAAGAATTATCCCGAGCTTGCATCGGCCCTCAACCAAAAAGGCGCGGCGATGAACATCTTCAGCGTCATCATCGAACTGATCGCAGGCATTGGCATTTTGAATTTGCTGTTGATGGCTGTCTACGAGCGGACGCGCGAGATCGGCCTGCTCGGCGCAATGGGTCTCAAGCCGCGCCAGATCGCAACTTTGTTCATCCTCGAAGGCGCGATGATCGGAGCGGTTGGCACAGCCATTGGCGTTGTTTTGGGCATGATTATTAATGGTTCGCTCGGTGCGGTCGGTGTGGACTTTGCCGCATTCTCAACCATTACAGAATATATGGCGCTCATCAGCGGACGCGTTTATCCAAGCTTTGGATTGGGCAATATCTTCGGACGAGCCTTTACCGTGCTCATCATCGCTACACTCGCCGCGTGGATTCCCGCCGTTGAAGCATCCCGGCGCGAACCGGCGGAGGCATTGCATTACGTATGATGTGCGCCTTTACTTTTCTTCTTTCATCTTTCTTTATCATGAACGAATGAAAGGAGAAAGACGAAGGACCCGCACAAACAAAGAGAAAACACTATGACACAATTATTCAAATTGGCTTTTCGCAATCTGGGCCGCAACAAAAGACGCTCGCTTCTTTCCGCGCTGGCCGTATCCATGGGCGCGGCTTTGCTTCTCCTGTTTGCATCCGTGTTGAGGGGCGAGATGCAAAGCGCAATCCAACCAACAATTGAACTTCAAACTGGACATCTACAAGTCCGCGCTGCATCGTACGATGAAAACAAGGTCAGCCTAAAATGGGCAGATTTGGTTGCCAATCCCGATCAGGTGGCGGCGCAAATCCAGGCCATGCCGCAGGTCGCAGTCGCAACGCCGCGTTTGTTCGCCAGCGGAATCATCACCGCAGGACAGAATTCAAGAGGCGTACAGGTAATCGGCATTGATCCTGCATCGGGCGCGAACCAGGTCTTTCGTCAAGGTCTGATCGCTGGAACCTTCATCACTCCTGATGATCGTGATGGGATACTCATTGGTCAGCCTCTGGCTGATAAATTCAAGATCAAAGCCGGTGATCAAATCAACCTGCTGGTCAATACATCCAACGGCGATGTGAACCAACAGCTCTTCACGGTGCGCGGCATTTACACGACCAACACTTTCTCTTACGATGAAAACACGGTCTTCATGCCGCTGGCCAAAGCCCAGACCATTACGAACACAGAGAATCACGCCAGCACGATTTTCATCCTGTTGAAAGATCAAAATCAATCCAACGCAGTCGCAGCGGCCTTGCAGTCGCCCGGTTATCAAGTACTGACCTGGCAAAAAATGACCGAGCTGATTTCGCAAACCGAAAGCGCGGCCAATGCGTTCATGTACATCTTTTATTTGATCATTTTGGGAATCACTGCCACGGTGGTGACCAATACGCTCATCATGTCCGTGTTCGAGCGCACGCGCGAAATCGGTATCCTGTTGGCAATCGGCACAAAAGGGCGCCGCATCATGGCGCAATTTCTGACGGAAGCTGCAATACTTGCCACGGGCGGTGCAATCGGAGGCTTGATTATCGGAGGCTTGTTGGTGGGCTACTTTGCCACTTTCGGCCTTCCGATCAACGTCGGCGCGATGGGCATCAGCGGCTTTTTGCTCCACAATGTCATTTACGCCAAGCTCACTTTGCAGGACACGGTCACTTTGACCATCCTGACTTATATCGTTACCCTTGTCGCTTCGCTTTATCCTGCCTCGCTTGCTGCGAAGATGGAGCCTGTTGAAGCATTGCATGGAATTGGAGACTGAAATGGAAGTTACAAAAGTTATCAACGCAACACGCACATTCAAGATTGGCGAGATGGAAACCAAAGCCTTACGCGGCGTGGACTTGACCATCGAGAACGGAGAATTTACCGCTTTGGTCGGACCTTCGGGTTCGGGCAAGACGACTCTCCTTCAACTCATTGGTCTGCTCGATCAGCCAACCAGCGGAAGCATTTTCATCAACGGAAAAGATGCCACCCGCCTCAACCGGGACCAGCGGGCGGATCTCCGCAAAGGGACAATTGGATTCATCTTTCAGTTCTTCGCGTTGATCCCCACGCTGACGGCTTACGAGAATGTCGAAATGCCGCTTCTGCTCAACGGCATGAAAGCCGCTGACCGCAAAGCGCGCGTCAACGAAATGCTCGAAGCTGTTGGACTCGGCGACCGCGCGCATCATCGCCCCGATCAACTCAGCGGCGGACAGCAGCAGCGTGTAGCGGTTGCCCGCGCCCTGTCCATCAAACCCAGCATGATCCTCGCTGACGAACCAACTGCGAACCTCGATACCGAGAACGGAAGGCAGGTCATGGAAATCATGCAGCGTCTCAACCAGGAAACCGGCGTCACATTTGTATTCGCAACGCATGACCCGCGCGTCATCAATTACGCCAGACGCGTCGTAACCCTCCGCGATGGATTGGTCGTGGAGAATAATGGCGCGAACAAGAATTAAAAAACACAGGATCAAAAGAATGAAGAAAATCTTGCTAATTGCCAGCGTCATTTTGGCGTTGACGTTGACTGCTTGCAGTTCCATCTCGTCAACGCCAACGGCCATCCCAACCATCGTCTTGAATGCCAAACCAGCCGCGGCTTCATCAGGTGCCGTCTCTGCATCGGCGCAGGTCGTTCCCGCAAAATATGTGCAGCTCAGTTTTCCATTGACCGGCATTGTTAATACTGTATCCGTGAAAGAGGGCGATACCGTCGCGGCAGGTCAAACATTGGTTACATTGGATACGAAAATATTGGAAGCACAAGTCAAACAAGCCGAAGCCAATGTCGCGGCAAACCAGTCTCAGGTTGATTATCTGAAGCGCACAAACATATCCATGGAACAGTTGGATACCGCGCAGGCAAACGTGGACAGCGCAAAAGCCGCGCTCGATACCGCCAATGCCACACTTGCTGAAGCCACATTGAAAGCGCCATTCAACGGCACAATCGCTTCGGTAGATATTTCTCCTGCTGAAACAGTTGTTCCCGGTCAGGTTGTTATCGTGATGGGCGACCTGTCTCACTTCCAAATCGAGACGACTGATCTTAGCGAGCGCGATGTTCCCAATGTGAAAGTCGGACAATCCGCGACCGTTTCCATTCAGGCTTTGAATCAGCAATTCAACGGAAAAGTCAGCGACGTATCGCGCATCTCCTCAACCATTGGCGGTGATGTCGTTTACAAGGTGACCATCGAACTGGATCAGCAGCCGCAGGGTCTACGCTGGGGAATGACTGCTGATGTTCAAATCCAGACCGGGCAATAGCGCGGACGAATCAGGAGTCACGCAATGAAACGATTTTGCTGGACAATCATCTTAATGTCCGCTCTGATCCTGACCGGGTGCGGGAATCCGTCAAATATAACGGTGTCCGCCACCTCATCCGCGGCGAACGTCTCTGCCACGACACAAGCACCCAATCCCGGAAGTGCCACCGCGTCGGTGAATGTTGTCCCCGCACAGGAATCCAATTTGAGTTTTCTTTTGTCGGCAACTGTTAAAGAAATTGATGTCAAAGAAGGCGATCAGGTCAAAGCGGGACAAACCCTGATGGTGTTGAATACACCCGATTTGGAAGATGCCGTTACAGCTGCAGAAGCAAACGTTCAGGCTCAACAAGCCATCGTTAATTTGAGAAATTATCCGTATAAAAGGATTTTCAAGGACGGACAAATCGTCTATGTCAAAGCGTTCATCGAATTCCGGCAGCAGGCGCAGGCTGAATTGGATGTTGCCCAAGCTGCATTGGATATCGCAAAATATAAACTCGCTCAGGCAACGCTGACGGCGCCTTACGATGGAACGATCGTCGCGATCAATGCTAAAGCCGGAGAACTTGTTCAACCTGGTGAGGTGGTTGCTGTGATCGGAACCCTTAACCATCTTCAAATCCAAACAACGGATTTGAGCGAAAAAAATATTGCTCATGTTCAAGTCGGACAAACTGCCACGGTGCAACTAAAAGCTTTTAATCAGGGTTTGAGCGGCAAAGTGACCGCCATTGCTCCGATGGGCAAACCATACAACGGTGATATTGTTTACAAGGTCACCATTGAATTAGATTCGCCGCCATCGAATTTGATGTGGGGCATGAGCGGAAATGTAACCATTCAAACTCAACAATGATGAATCAAACTTCGTCAAAACATTTGCGCCCGGACTGTTACAAGTTCGGGCGTTTTGTTTGCACTGGCGTAAAATAGTTACGATTGCAAAATTCATTCGCACCATTCGCCTATTCGCGAAATTCGCGCTAAATGCTTTTTGCTTCGGTTGAATCATCATCCCTTCTTTGAAAGGAACATGAAATGTCTCTCCCCACCAAGATCATTGTCATCGGCGCAGGCAGCGCTTCATTTGGAGAAAACACGCTCTCTGCATTGATGCGCTCAAAGAAATTGCGCGGCTCAACGCTCGCATTGGTTGACCGCAACCAATCGAGTCTCGATATTGTCAAACGGCTTGCGGATCGTTTGAACAAGGAATGGGATTCGCAAATGACCGTCACTGCGCACACACATCATAATGAAGCGTTGGAAGGCGCGGCCTTTGTCGTTTCCTCCATCGAAGTCGGCGCGCGCGAAGGCTTATGGCGGCAGGATTTTGAAATCCCGCTCAAATACGGCGTCCGCCAACCTTACGCGGAAAATGGCGGCCCCGGCGGATTCGCTCACGCAGCACGCAACGTTGGCCCGGTCATGGAAATCGTCGGCGATATGGAAAAGGTTTGTCCCGATGCGTGGTTCGTCAATTTTACGAATCCGATGATCCGCATTTGCGACGCGGTCAATCGCCACAGCCAGATCAAAGCCGTTGGTCTTTGTCATCAAATCTTCGCAGGTTATGGCATGGTCGGCGTGGCGCTTGCCAAAGATTATGGCATTGAGGTTCCGCCGGAACTCACCGGAATGCACGCCGCCGTGGATCAGACCGCCGCGCAGGAACAGATCAAGAAGCAGGCTGTTCCGCTATTTGACATTCGCGCCGCGGGATTGAATCATTTCACGTGGATTCTTTCCATCAGGGATCGGAAAACCGGAGAAGACCTTTATCCGTTATTCAGAAAACGCTTCTTTGAACTGGGCCCGAAATTTGAGCCGCTTACGAGGGACATTTTCTCAACCTTTGGCTTGTTCCCTGTTCCAGGCGATACGCATTTGTGTGAATATTTGCCGTGGGTCTCTGATCCGCAGACAAAGCCGTGGGAGAAATACGATATCAAACTTTATGATTGGGATTTGATGGCGGCTGTCCGCGAATTTGAGTTGGATCGTTTAAACGAAATGGCAAGCAGCAATATGACCATCGAAAGCTTGCTCGACACCGATTCGGAGGGTGCGTTGGAAATGATCGAAAACATGGCAGGCGACAGCACGCATTATCATCTTGCTGCCAATCTGCCCAATGATGGACAAATATCGAATCTACCAATTGGAGCAACTGTTGAAACTCCAGTTGTAGTGGACGGCGCGGGTGTTCATCCTGTTCACGTCGGATCATTGCCCGAACCCATCGCCGAACTTTGCCGCCGCGAAATTACCGCCGCGCAATTATGTGTGGATGCCGCTGTGGAAGGAAATCGCGAGAAAGCTCTGCAATCTCTTCTGCTCGATCCAGTCATCACGGATATTGATACAGCCAAAAAGATTCTTGGTGATTATCTTTCGAGCTACAAAAATTATCTGCCGCAGTTTTGGAAATGATGCATTACATCAAGCGTTGAGGGCGCATTCAACGATAAGTTGCAAAAAAACAATCTCCTTTTGCGCATTATCATTGACTCGATTATCGAATGACAATCGAGTCAATGATTTTACAAGACTCAACACAGCAGCGATTCGTTTGCATCATTCCTTATCGCCATAATCAAGCAACAAATGAAATGATGAATGCATGAAAACAATATCAATTCAATGAATCTTAAAATTTCAAAAACGACGGCTAAATACAGATTAAAAACCTTGTATATTTCTATATATGGCGGTAATATAACATTGATGATGATAAAAGAATCAATCATCAAAATAATAATTATCATATGGATATAACTTATCAATCATCATCAATGCAATAATCAACAAGATAAGTTGATCCATCAACATAAAAAGAGAGCAAGCAATGTACATTTGTGTTCTAAGCAGCATCTCCGAAGACAACGACCCGCCTTATGATCCAGCGCCACATTTGGAAGGCAGAAGGTGGAGACATCATGTTGTTCAACCTCATAATGTGGAAGATCAAATCAAAGAGCTGATGGATGATGGTGTGGATGTGTTCGTCAATTTGTGTGATGGCACGCCGGACGAACCCGTCTCTGGAATTGAATTAATTAAGGCCATGGAAAAACTTGGCGCGGCTTTTACTGGCGCTGATTCTTCCTGCTTCGATCCCACGCGTCAGGAAATGAAACGCGCTGCAGCTCGCGTGGGTGTTCCCACCCCCGCCTCCACGTTCGTAAAATCCATGGCTGATGTGGAACGCGCCGCGCGCACGCTGCGTTTTCCGATGCTTGTCAAACCCGCGCATGGTTATGCCAGCTTTGGCATCCGTAAGGAATCACGCGTCACCCATGTGGATGACTTGAAGACACAATCCACAATCACAATGAAAAGCGATGGGCGCGCATTGATCGAGGAATTCATCGAGGGACGCGAGTTCACATGCCTCGTTGCGGAAGACCCCGATGATCCTGAACGTGTCTTTTCATTCAAGCCTGTCGAATTCATCTTTCCTGAAGGCGAGTCCTTCAAACATTATGACATGAAATGGGTTGATTACGATAGGATGAATGTCGTTGTGGTTGATAACGAGGATTATGATCGCCGGCTGCGCGATTACACGGCCAAGATATTCAAGGCTTTGAATTGTCATGGTTATGCGCGTTGTGATTTCCGCCTTGGCAAGGACGGCGAACTCTACATGCTGGAGATCAACCCGAACTGTGGAATCTTCTATCCGCCATCTTCTCCAGGCTCAGCAGATTTCTCATTGTTGAATGATCCCATCGGCCATCAAGGTTTCATGGATCTCATCATCCGCTCCGGACTCAAACGTCAAGCCGAGGCGCTGCGCGTCGCACCGCAAATCGTCAACAAGCGCGAGTTGGTAAAGCAGGAAGTCTCACGAACAGCTTCCCGGCGCCAGACGGTCAAACGGGAAACATCCAAGCGAAACGTTTAAAATCCAATTGATGGTTTGAAAAATCAAATAAAAAAATCTCCGAGATTATTCGCTCGGAGATTTTTTTATTCTGACTGCCATCTTGCAAACACTGCCTGCGAAAGCAATCGTCCGCCGGATTTTTCACGCGTCACCAATTCCCCACTATCCACTTGACCTTTATATTTCTCCATCATGCTTTCGACAACCTGTCCTACGTGAATTGCCGATGCTTTAACAGCGTAAATCGTAACGATCAAAAATAACGGGTGGTCACTCAAGATCGCCGCGCAGGCATCCAGCAATTGCGGCAGGGATTTGTAAACTTCCCATACTTCGCCTTTGGGACCGCGTCCAAACTTGGGCGGATCGAGGATGATGCCATCATATTTTGAACCGCGACGACTTTCACGTTGAGCAAACTTCAACGCGTCATCCACAATCCAGCGAATCGGTTTATCTTCGAGTTCGGATAAAACTTGATTCTCGCGCGCCCATCCCACCGATTTCTTTGACGCGTCCACGTGTGTGACTTCCGCGCCCGCTGCCGCAGCAGATAAAGATGCCAAACCGGTGTATCCAAATAGGTTGAGAATTTTGACGGGGTGATTCGCCCTTTGAACGGAATCCGCCATAAAGTCCCAGTGCGAAGCGACTTCCGGGAACACGCCAAGATGACGGCCCGGAGTCGTCATTGCCCAGAATCGAATCGCCCTCATCCCTTTCCTCAAAGCGAGGGAATATTCCATTTCCCATCGTTCAGGAATTTTTTTCTTGAGTAACCAGTGCCCACCGCTTTCTTCATTCGTGGATTGGAAGACTGCGTGGGCAGAATCCCAGTCTTTTTCTGTAAGACTCTTCCTCCACATCGCCTGAACCTCGGGTCTGACAAACACATAAGCCCCGAAACGTTCGAGCTTCAGTCCATCACCGCTATCCAACAATTCGTAATCGTGCCAATGAGGCGCTTCCAGGAGGGACAAAGTGGGAGATTTTTTCATGGCGCGTGGGAAATAAGTCCTAACAAATCGGAAAAATTAGCTATGGTACTTGTATTCCGCCCACAAATCATGTACAATGTGGGATGAAGTGGTAGAAAGTGGTAGGACGCCGGGTTCCCCGGCGTTCACCGCATTAAAAGGAAAAGTAGCACAAATGTTCTTAGGCCAGTTCCAGCACAATCTCGATGAAAAAGGCCGCCTGATGATCCCGGCGCGCTATCGTGAATTGCTGGAAGGCGGCGCCTACATCACTCAAGGCTTCGACCGCTGCCTGATGGTCATGACCGGAGTCCATTTCAAACAGGTTTACGACAGCGTCAATACCATGAACATGGCTGATCCCACTGCCCGTCTCATGCGCCGACTTATTTTCTCGAACGCGTTCCCAGTCGAAGTGGATAAAGTCGGACGCGTGCTGGTGCCTCAACTGCTCAGGCAGTTTGCCGGACTGGATGGCGAGGCGATTGTTGCCGGGCAAGGCGATTACTTTGAAGTCTGGACACCCGCGGCCTGGCAGGAACAAATGAAACAAATCCAGGACACAGATGCCAATAATCAACGTTTTGCGACGTTGAATCTTTCACCGAAATCGTAAGGCAGATTTTGTGTATCTGCCTTGGGCGAGAGAACCTCGCCCCTACAAAACATGAACATGCCGCATCAACCTGTACTTTACAAAGAGATTATACACGCGTTGCAGCCGAAAAGTCCGGGCCGTTACATTGACGGAACGATAGGAGCGGGCGGTCATGCCCGCGGGGTTTTGGAGGCCTGCGCGCCGGATGGATGCCTGCTTGGCTTTGATCTCGATCCGCAGGCATTAGCACTCGCCCGTGAGACCTTGGCTCCTTACGGGAAGCGCGTCACTCTGGTCCAGGCCTCCTATGACTCGTTGATTGAAGTCATGCGCGGCATCGGATGGGATTCGGCAGATGGCATTTTGTTGGATTTGGGGCTCTCTTCGATGCAGTTGGATACACCCGAACGCGGATTCTCCATCCAGCATGAAGCGCTGCTCGATATGCGCTTCAACCCGGACGCGGGCCTGACCGCCGCCCAATTGGTCAATACTGCATCTGAGGCCGAACTCGCCAATATGTTCTTCCGATATGGCGAAGAGCCGCGGGCAAAACGAATCGCGAAGATGATTATTGAAGCAAGGCCGCTTACGACCACAACGCAATTGGCTGAAATCGCAAAGCGGGTTTATCCCAGTCACAGCCGCATTCATCCGGCGACACGAATTTTTCAGGCGCTGCGAATCGCCGTCAACAATGAACTGGCTGTCGTGGAGAATGCGCTTCCCAAAGCGGTATCCGCTTTACATCCGGGCGGGAGGCTGGCCGTGATCTCCTTCCATTCGCTGGAAGACCGCATCGTCAAGGATTTTTTTCGGAGCGCCAGTCAGGATCAGATCAATCCGCCGTATGAACAGATTTATGAAGTTGAACGAAAAGCAATTCTGAAGGTCATCAATCGAAAACCGATCACGCCCAGCGAAGAGGAGATCAAAGCCAACCCGCGGGCACGCAGCGCAAAATTAAGAGTAGCAGAGAAGTTGCCAGAATAGAGAGCAGGAATGAACATACCTAACGTCAACTATACCGTCCATTATGTGGTTCACGCTTATCGTCAGGCGCCATGGCGAATCCAGCGCCAGTGGATCGGCACATTCATGCTGATTGTCCTCGGGCTGGCCATGGTCGCTTCTTTATATCTCGATGTCACCGCGCAGGCCGCGCTCACTGGCCGCACAATCCAAAACCTGAGTTATGAGATAAGCGCGGGCCAACAAGCCAACGCAGACCTCGAAACCAAGATAGGCGAATTGACTTCCACGTACGTTATGGAACAACGCGCTGCAGCTTTGGGTTATCAACCTGTAACCGCAAACCAGATTCAATACGTGATCGTTCCCGGCTACACCGCGCCAAAGCCTGCGATTTTAGCGGCCGCTCCAGAGTTGAAACCCAGCGCGCCCAGCATCCTGCCTGAATATACCGAATCATTGATGGATTGGTTCGACCAGCGTTTGACTCCGCCGCCGACCACCAGCCTGATCGGAAATTCGCAATGAGGCAGCAATACGCATGGCGTTCGTTGGTGCTCGCCGGGATTCTGAGCTTTGTTGGAATTTTGATCATTCTCCAAACCTTTCGAATCCAAAACAGTCCCGAAGCGGCTGTCTTTCGCGCGCAAGCCGCGGCATACGCCAACGTATTGCAGACCTATTATCCTGAGCGCGGCGACATCTATGATCGCAGCGGCCATTTGCTGGCGGGGAATAAAACCGTTTATGAGATCGGCGTTGACTTACAAAACGCAACAGATAAACATGCGATTGCGCTTGCGGTTGGCGTCGAGCTTGGCTTGAATCCCGATGATCTTTACAACCAAATGATAAATCCGCCTGCCGGATTGCAATACCTGGTTCTGGCCGATTATGTGGATGCGGACAAAGCCGCAGCGCTGCAACAACTCAAAGCGGCCACCGACGCACAGAACAACAGTCTGGCAGGCCTGGAATTCAAACCGCATCCGCAGCGAAGTTATCCCGAAGGTTCGCTGGCATCGAATGTGCTTGGCTTTGTCAACCGCGAGGGCCGCGGCTATTTCGGCATCGAAGAGAAATACAATAACCTGCTTGCGGGGAATCCCGTTCAAGTCAGCGTGCCAACCGACCCAAACAAGGCATTTGATCTTCCGCACGTGCCCAATGGCACAACGCTGGTTCTGACCATTGACCGTGATCTACAGGCCGCGGTCGAACAAATCCTCAACGATTCGCTAACCAAATATGGCGCAACGAACGGAACCATCGTGGTGATGAATCCGCGCAATGGTGAGATTCTGGCGCTCGCATCTTCCCCGCAAATGGATCTTAACCAGTTCTGGAATTACGGAAGCATTTATCATAACGCCAGTGAATTTGACCGCGCCGTGTCCATGCCATACGAACCCGGATCGGTCATCAAGATTCTGACGATGGCCGCCGCGCTGGATAGCGGAACCACCACACCCAATGCAACGTATCTCGATACCGGCGCGCTGCTGGTTGGCGGAGCAACCATCCGCAACTGGAATGACCAGGCCTGGGGCGTGCAGGATATGACCGGCTGCCTCGAAAATTCGTTGAACGTTTGCCTGGCGATGCTTTCAACCAAGATGGGCGCGCAGACTTTTTATGGTTATATGAATCGTTTCGGCATCGGACACCTTACCGGCGTTGACCTCGCTGGCGAAGCGGCGGGCCGCCTCAAAGTCCCCGGCGATGCGGATTGGTATCCGGTGGACCTGGCGACGAACGCATTCGGTCAGGGCGTCTCGGTCACGCCGATCCAGTTGATGATGGCGGCATCTGCTGTGCCGGATGGCGGCCGCATGGTCACGCCGCATGTCTTGTATGCAATGGTGCGCGATGGGCGTCAATACAGCGTTCCCACCCAATATGCCGGCTCGCCCATCTCGGCTGACACAGCATCCACACTTAATCAAATGCTGGCCGTCTCGTTGGAAAGGGAAGCTTCGAGTGCGCTCGTTCCCGGATATCGCATTGCGGGAAAAACCGGCACGGCACAAATCCCGGACGCTTATGGTTATGAAGATGGGGTTACGAACGCTTCCTTCCTCGGATGGGGACCGGTAGATGATCCGCAGTTTATGATTTACGTTTGGCTCGAAAAGCCAACCGCTTCCATCTGGGGTTCAGATACCGCCGCACCCACGTTCGCGCAGGTAGCCCAGAAGACCATCCTGCTTCTGAACATCCCGCCGGATAGCGTTCGCAAAGAAATTGCAAAACCATAATGCTGATACTCGCTGACTTAATCGAGGCGTTAACCAATACCCGCTTGGACGCTGCCGCGGTCATCACCGAGGCGGCAATCGACTCACGTCAGGTGATTCCCGGTTCGCTGTTCGTTGCGCTGCCGGGCGAACGCATGGACGGACATGATTTCATCAACGAAGCTTTCAAGCGCGGGGCATCTTTCGCTTTAATTCAGCAGGACGCGGACGCATCTTTCCGGACCCTCGATCTGCGCGGCGGTCTATCAGCCGAATCCAAACCCAACCTGACTCCTCCCCTCTGCTTGCGCGTGGACAATTCTCTTGCCGCCCTCCAGCAGATTGCGCGCTTCTGGCGGCGCAAATTGAATCTGCGCGTGGTCGGCATTACCGGAAGCGTCGGCAAGTCCACCACCAAGGAAGTGATCGCACAGGTCTTGAGCGAACGCTACCGCACGTTACGCAGTCCCGGCAATCTCAACAACGAGATTGGACTCCCTTTAACGATCCTCCGGCTCGGGTCGGGGTATGAGCGGGCTGTTCTTGAAATGGGATTCTATGTCCCTGGAGAGATTTCTTTTTTATGTGATATTGCACTGCCGCAAATCGGCGTAGTGACCAACATCGGAACCGTCCACGCCGAACGCGCCGGTTCGCAGGAAGCCATTGCGCGCGGCAAAGCGGAATTGGTGCAAGCCCTGCCGCCCGCGCCCGAAGGTGTAGCCATTTTGAATTTTGATGATCCGCTCGTGCGCCAAATGGAAGAAAAGACAAAGGCCCGCGTTTTCTTCTACGGCCTTTCAAACGAAGCAGACTTATGGGCAGATGATGTCGAGGGATTGGGTCTGGATGGGATTCGATTCCGCCTGCATTACCAACACGAGACCATGCACGTCCGCATTCCAATGATCGGGCGGCATTCGGTCGAGACGGCCCTGCGCGCCGCAGCGGTTGGATTGGCGGAGGGATTGAACTGGCAGGAGATCATTGATGGTTTGCGCCGCGGCCATACGCAGCTTCGACTGGTCGCAGTCCGCTCCGAATCCGGCGCGCTAATCCTTGATGATACATACAACGCGTCGCCAGAATCCATGCTGGCTTCTCTCAATCTCCTCGATGAACTGGAAGGCAAACGCAAGATCGCGGTTTTGGGTGATATGCTGGAACTTGGTCCATATGAACGGCAGGGACATGAGATGGTTGGCCTGCGCGCTGGTCAAGTCGCGGATATACTTGTCACTCTTGGTCCACGCGCACACATATACGCCCAGGCCGCGCACCGTTCCGGGATGAGAGCTTCGCAGATTTTCGAATGGGAGGAAAACGCCCCGATCATTGAATGGCTTCAGAAAAATCTGTCAAAGGATGATGTCGCGCTCATTAAAGGTTCGCACGGCTTACGCATGGACCTAATCACCGCAGCTTTGGAGGTACTTTCATGAAACAGGTCGCCCTGGCCCTAAGCCTGGCCGGTTTGGCTTTTATGATGACGGTCATCTGGGGCGGGCCGCTTCTTCGCATTCTTCGACATTTCAAAATCGGGAAGATCATCCGAGTCGAAGAACCCGCGCACCACAGCATCAAAATGGGCACACCCACCATGGGCGGAGTCATGGTGATCCTGCCGGTCATCCTGCTGACGGGATTGCTTAACGCAGTCACATTGATCGGCGCCTCGCAGAGCGGCGTGGGACGTTCGATACTCGTCCCAATAATTGTAATGGTCGGATATGCAGTGCTCGGCGCGGCAGATGATTGGGAAGGCATTCGCGGCAAGCGCCGCGGCGAGGGAATGCGCGCTCGCACCAAATTCTTGTTCCAGGTTATTTTGGCTTTAGGCACGGCATTCGTCTTGAAATTCATGCTTGGCATTCCAGACATGTTCCTTCCCACGATCAAAGGCTATTTCGATTTAGGCTGGTGGTACATCCCCATTGCGGCATTTATCATCGTCAGCATGTCGAATGCCGTCAACTTTACGGATGGGCTCGATGGGCTGGCAGGTTTGATCGCGGCTACGGCATTCGCCGGTTATGGATTGATCGCCCTCAACCAGCACCAGGTTTATCTGGCTCGCTTCTGTTTCATACTCGTCGGCGCGATGTTCGGCTTCCTGTGGTTCAACGTTCATCCAGCCGAATTGATCATGGGCGACACCGGTTCGCTGGCATTCGGCTCCACGCTGGCTGTCGTCGCATTGATGACAAGCCAGTGGATTCTTCTCCCGATCATCGCAATCATTCCCTTTAGTGAAATCATAAGCGTTGTCATTCAGATTGTTTATTTCAGGATGACAAAAGGCAAACGTTTTTTCAAAATGGCTCCCGTGCATTTGCATTTTGAACTGCTTGGCTGGAGCGAAACACAAGTTGTTCAGCGGTTTTGGCTGATTGGCCTGCTGGCCGCAATGGTCGGCGTTGGATTGGCACTGGTGTAAATAAAAACGCAATTCGTAATTCGTAAAAACAAGTTGCGTTTTACGTTTTGCGATTTGAAGAAAATGAAAACAGATTGGAAGAACAAACGCGTCATCATTTTAGGAGCCGCCCGGCAGGGCGTGGCTTTGGCGCGCTGGCTGACTCAACACAGCGCGATGGTAACGTTGAGTGACAAACGTTCGGAATCCGAACTCGCATTCGCACGCGGGATGTTGAGCGGCCTGTCGATTCAATGGGCTTTGGGCGGCCATCCAATCGAACTGCTCGACCGCGCTGACATGCTTTGTCTTTCCGGCGGCGTACCAGTCACCCTCCCCATCGTGGACGAAGCGCTCAAGCGCGGCATTCCACTTTCCAATGACACGCAAATTTTCATGGAAGCCGTGCCATGCAAAACCATCGGCATTACAGGCTCGGCAGGCAAAACAACGACGACGACGCTGGTTGGTGAGATGGGGAAACTTGCTTACAGCGAAATGCAGAAAGCAGGAGGCAGAACGCAGAAGAGTGAGTCTGCTTCCCGCGTACTGCCTTCTGTATTTGTCGGCGGCAACATCGGCGACCCGTTGATCAATTATGTTGATGAGATGAAAGCCGATGATCTGGCAATTCTTGAAATCTCTTCCTTCCAATTGGAACAGATGACGGTTTCACCGAACATCGCGTCCATTTTGAACATCACGCCGAATCATTTGGACCGCCACGGCACAATGGAAGCGTACGCCGCGGCCAAAGCGCGCATTCTTGAATTCCAATCCAGGGAAGATATCGCGGTTCTCGGACGCGATGATGCTGGCGCGTGGAATCTTAGAAATAAAGTCAAAGGCCGCTTGCATTCTTTCGGCTTCAGCAAAATGGATGAAGAGGCCGAAGGCACGTATTACGATGATGGCATTTTGTATCTCTACGAGTATCGCGTGGATATTCCACTTTTGCGGCGCGATCAAATTCAGCTTCGAGGCGATCATAATGTGTTGAATATGCTGGCGGCATTCGCCATCGGACACGCGGCGGGTTTTCCGCTCGACGCGATGCTCACTGCGGCGGAGGAATTCCGCGGCGTGCCTCACCGACTGGAATTCGTCCGCGAGCTGCGCGGCGCGCGCTGGTACAACGATTCGATTGCCACCGCACCGGAACGCACCGCCGCCGCGATCCATTCGTTCGATGAACCGATCGTCCTTTTGCTGGGCGGACGCGACAAGGATTTGCCCTGGGAAGAACTGGCGCAATTAATTCACCAGCGCGTGGATCATGTTGTGCTGTTCGGCGAGGCGGCGGGAAAAATTCAGAAAGCGGTAGCCGCTAACGGGTCCGCGAAAAGACCGTATACGCTTGACCGCGTCGAGCATCTGCATGAAGCCGTCATCAAAGCCGCGGAAGTTGCAGAGTCTGGTGATATCGTTTTACTCTCACCCGGCGGAACAAGTTTCGATGAGTTCAAAGATTTTGAAGAACGAGGAGAGAAATTTAGATTATGGGCGCAGGAACTTTCGTAAACGAACGTCCTTTGACAGAAACGCGGAAAACTTCCACAGGTCCAGGGCGGACCGTGGATATGCCGTTGCTGGTCACGGTGGTCGCGCTGATCGTCTTCGGATTGATCATGATGTTCTCGGCTTCATGGGATTACTCGCTGATCCATTTCCTCTCGCCGATGTACATGTTCGAACGGCAGGTGATGTGGCTTGCGCTGGGTCTGGTTGCCGCATTTCTTCTATCACACTTTGATTATCATCACTGGCGCAAACTGTCCATTTTAGCCATGGCAGTCACGATTCTTTTATTGATCGGCGTGATCCTGTTCAGCGATGTCCGTCTGGGCGCAAAACGAAATATCTGCCCGGCAGGTTCATGCCAGCCTTCAGAGCTTGCGAAGCTCGTTTTGATTTTGTATTTGAGCGTATGGCTTTACGCGAAGCAGCAGGTCCTTCACCAGGTTTCATTTGGATTGATTCCCCTCGGTGTGATCCTGGGTATCGTGGGCGGCTTGATTTATCTTCAACCAGACTTAAGCGCGGCGGCTACTGTGCTGATGATGGGAGGTTTGTTGTTCTTCCTGGCAGGCGCAGACTTGAAACAAATTATTTTTATGCTGACCGCGGCAGTGATTGCCGGTTGGATCGTTGTACAGGTTTCGCCCACCGGTCACGAACGCGTGGCAGAATTCCTCGCCGGTTTGAAAGACCCGACGCAGGCTTCCTATCACATTCAGCGCTCGTTCGAGGCAATTGTCAATGGCGGCTGGTTTGGGGTCGGCATTGGGCGCGCTCAATCCAAACTGACCGGCCTGCCCGTCCCACCGACAGACAGCATCTTCGCCGTCATCATCGAGGAATTGGGATTGGTCGGCGCGTTATTTCTGGTTGGACTTTACGCATTGCTGATTTGGCGCGGATTTGTAATCGCACGCCGCGCGCCAGATATGCTTGGCACATTGCTTGCAACCGGCCTGGTCAGCTGGATCGGCCTCGAGGCAAGCGTCAATATGGCGGTGATTGTTGGCTTGCTACCTTTTGCAGGTAACGCACTGCCATTCGTCAGCGCGGGAGGCTCAAATCTCATTGCGACTCTCGCAGCAATTGGCATCCTGATGAATATCTCTCGTCAGAGAGGCGAAGCTACGAACGAAGAAGAATGGAGATCATACGGTGCGTCTGTTGATTTGCGCGGGTGGAACCGGCGGCGGCGTGTATCCCGCCCTCGCCGTACTCCACGCCTTGAAGAATAAGCGTTCAGAGACCGAAACGTTATGGATCGGCAGTGAAGGCGGCATGGAAGCTGAACTTGTAAAGCGCGAGGGCATCGCCTTTGACACCATTCCCTCCGCGGGATTGCATGGCGTAGGTCTGCGTGCTTTGCCGCGCAATGTGAGCCAGCTTTCAAAAGGTGTGCTTGCCTCGCGGAGGATTCTGCGCGAATTCAAACCAGATGTTTTGTTCTTCACCGGCGGATATGTGGCCGGGCCGATGGCGCTCGCTGGACGGCGCATCCCGACTTTGCTTTATGTTCCGGATATCGAGCCGGGTCTCGCGCTAAAATCGCTGGCGCGCTTCGCTGACCGCATCGCGGTTACCGCGGAAGACTCGCAAAAATATTTTTCGCGAAAAGTCATTGTGACAGGTTATCCTCTGCGTGCCGACCTGATGTCATGGACAAAACAAAAAGCCCGCCGGACGCTCAAGCTGGATGATGATTTGCCCGTTTTGCTCGTGGTCGGTGGAAGCAAGGGCGCGCGTTCGATCAATCAGGTCATCGTGCCAAACCTGCCGACTCTCCTGGAAATGGCGCAAGTCGTCCACATCAGCGGCCAGTTGGATTGGGAAGCCGTCCAGATCGCGCGAGACGGTCTGACTTCGGCGCAAAGAACGCGTTATCACGCTTTTCCATATCTGCATGAAGAAATGGGCGCGGCGCTTGCATCTGCTGATCTGGTAGTGGCGCGCGCGGGCGCGTCCACGCTGGGCGAATTTCCATTCTTCGGCCTGCCAGCGATTCTCATTCCGTATCCTTATGCGTGGCGTTATCAAAAAGTCAACGCCGATTTTCTGGCTCAACGCGGCGCGGCGGTCATCATAAAAGATGAGTTCTTAAAAAGCGAACTCCTGCCGGTTGTGAAAGATTTGATCGAAAACCCATCGAAACGTCGAGCCATGCAGATCGCCATGAAATCCCTCGCGCGCGTTCATGCTGCGAACGCCATTGCCGGGCAACTGCTCGAACTCGGAGGGCAAAGGCCATGATGAGCATCATCTATGTCTTCTGGTCCTACGTGATCGTTTTTGCTGCGATCGGTTTGATGCGCGGTTGGGCCAAGGAATTGCTCGTGTCTTTCAGCGTGATCCTCGCGCTGGCGCTCAACTTCCTGCTGAAGTCCTATATCCCGGTTGTCAAAGATCTGCCAGATGCCAGCATCGAGCTTTTTTGGATCCGCACCCTCACTCTGATCGCATTGGTCTATTTCGGCTATCAGACCGTGGCAATCGTGCCGCATCTCCAATCCAAGGCCACGCGCGAACGTTTGCAAGACGCCCTCTTCGGCCTCATTCTGGGCGCTTTGAATGGTTACCTGATCGCCGGGACCATCTTCTTTTATCTTAATCAGGCTCAGTATCCTTTTCAAAACATTGTCAGCCCGCCAACCGGGCCTTTGTTGACTACGGTAAATAACATGATGGCCTATATGCCGCCTCATCTGCTTGGCGTACCGGCTATTTACTTTGCGCTCGTCTTATGTTTTATCTTTGTTATCGTTGTGTACATCTAACTTGATTACTGAAAACTGGCAACTGGCATGACACACGTTCATTTCATCGGCATCGGCGGCAGCGGACTTTCCGCCATCGCCCGGCTTCTCAAGGAAAGCGGATACACAGTCACAGGCTCGGATCGCGCCATGACCTCGTTCGCCGCGGACCTGCAGGCGGCCGGCGTGACGATTTACATCGGCCACCACCCGCGCAATATCCAGGGCGCGGATTGGGTGGTGCGTTCCTCCGCTGTGCCGGATGACAATCCCGAAATCATGGCCGCCAAACAAGCCGGTTTGCCCGTTTATAAACGCGCGGATTTCCTCGGTAAGCTGATGGAAGACAAAGTTGGTATTGCAGTCGCCGGGACGCACGGCAAAACCACCACCACGGCGATGACTGCTTTTGTGTTGTCCGAACTCGGACGCGATCCGTCTTTCATCGTCGGCGGAGTAATGAAAAATTACGGCGTCAACGCACGCGCTGGAAAAGGCAATCTCTTTGTCATCGAAGCCGATGAATACGACCGCATGTTCCTCGGTCTCAAGCCTCGCATCGAAGTCGTGACTAACATCGAACATGACCACCCCGACTGCTACCCAACATTCGAAGATATGTTCACCGCATTCGAATCGTTTTTTTCGCTTTTGCCAAACGATGGCACGCTGATTGCTTCAGTGGAAGACGCGGGCGCTGCCGCACTGATGAACCGCGCCCGTCATCTCGGACGGCACGTGATCGCTTACAGCTTGCAGGGCGAAATGACCATCAACGCGCCGCACTGGATGCAAGCCAGAATGGTCAAACCGAACGAACGCGGCGGTTTCGATTTTGATGCGGCAACAAATGTTGGCGACCTCGAATCTCTGCATGTGAGCCTGCAAGTGCCCGGCGAACATAACGTCCGCAACGCGCTTGCAGTGCTGGCAGTGATTACCACACTTGGTTTATCACTCAAGGATGCCGCAGCGGCTCTTGGCAAATTTACCGGCACGGGCCGCCGCTTTGAAGTCAAAGGCGAGGCAAAAGGCGTCATCGTCATTGACGACTACGCCCACCACCCCACCGAGATCAAAGCCACGCTGGCCGCGGCGCGCGCCCGCTATCCGCAGCATCGCATCTGGGCTGTATGGCAGCCGCACACATATTCACGCGCAAAAACACTTTTCTTCGAATTCACGCGCGCCTTCAAAGATGCGGATGAAGTCATCGTGACCGAAATCTACGCGGCGCGCGAGCCAAAACAGGATTTTTCATCGGCGGAAATCGTCAGCGCCATGCCGCATTCATCGGCGCACTTTATTGCTTCGCTTGAAGATGCGACGGCCTATTTGCTCAAACATCTCCGCCGGAACGATGTTTTGATTGTTCTTTCCGCGGGTGACGCCGACCAGATCAGCGTGAATGTTTTAGCTGGATTGTAAAAGAAGGTGAACCATGACTGACGAAGAAAAGAAAATGTATCCATCCGAGACTTTGGGCCTGCCGCCGCTAAAAATGGTTTTGGTGCAGGCGGAAAACGATCGTCAGAACGAAGCATCTCAGCCGATTCTAGAATCACCCGAAGCGATTGAAAAACGCAGGAAACAAAAGGCAATCGCAAAATTGATCGAGCATTTGAACGAGAAAGTGTGAATTTTTGTTGGGGCGGACCTATATGTCCGCCCGCCAGAATAACGACAATGACCTCGCCCGCCCTTCCCGTTGACGTTTTGCTCGCCAAGTTCGGCGATAAAGTGAAAGAGAATGTTTCACTTGCGCCGTATACGTCTGCGCGCATTGGCGGGCCGGCAGATTATTTGATCACCGCGAATTCGTCCGACGAGCTGGCTGAGATCATGATGTTGATCTGGGAACAACATCTGACATATTTCATTCTCGGCGGCGGATCGAATGTTTTGGTCAGCGACAAGGGCGTGCGCGGGGTAACGGTATTAAACCGGGCGAAGGCCATCCGTTTTGACAGCGGAGACCAGCCCAAAGTCTGGGTTGAATCGGGAGTCGTGTTCAGCAATCTCGCCAATCGCTGCGCGTCGAAAGGTCTGTCAGGACTCGAATGGGCCGCGACCGTCCCCGGCACCATCGGCGGCGCCGTGTACGGAAATGCGGGCGCCTTCGGCGGAGACATGTCCAGCAATTTGATTTGGACTGAGATATTAACCAAATCGGGCCGCGAGCGTTTGTCCGTTGAGAAAATGGGATATGGCTATCGCACAAGTGTATTGAAACGCGGGCACATGACAGCAATTGTTCTTTCGGCTGAACTCGCCCTGAAAAACGCGACAAAAGAGGAAGTGTCTGTTAAAATCGGTCAATTCAGCGAACGCCGAAAGACCACACAACCACCCGGCGCTTCGATGGGCTCGATGTTCAAGAATCCAAAAGATGAATTTGCCGGACGGTTGATCGAGGCCGCAGGTTTAAAAGGGACTCGCATTGGCAACGCTGAGATCAGCCCGGTACATGGGAATTTTTTCGTCAATCATGGCAAGACCAAAGCCAGTGATGTCCGCGCGCTGATCGAGCTGGCGCAAAAGACGGTGAAAGAGAAGTTCGACGTTAAATTGGAATTGGAAGTTGAGTTGGTCGGTGAATGGTGAGCATCGAATGACGACAAAGAAGAAACTCCACGTGGCAGTGATATTCGGCGGACGCTCGGGCGAACACGAGGTCTCGCTGATGTCTGCGCGTTCGGTACTGTCGGTGCTCGATCCATCCAAATATAACGTTACGCAGATCGGCATCACGCATGAGGGCAAATGGCTGACCGGCGAGGATGTAGTTGGCAGGTTTGAAAGTTTGAAAGTCGAAGGTTTAGAACCAGTTATTATTTCGCCCGACCCATCCGAAGCCGGCGTGTATGTTCTGCGAAATAAACAATTGGAAAAACTTGCCGATGTGGATGTTTACTTCCCGGTTCTGCATGGAACGTTTGGCGAAGATGGAACCATTCAAGGTTTATTCGAAATGGCGAACGCGGCGTATGTCGGCGCGGGCGTGACGGGTTCCTCCGTCGGCATGGACAAAGGCGTATTCAAGGAAGTGATGCGCTCGATTGGCGTTCCGACTGTGGAGTCGATCATCGCGCTGCGTTCTGAAATCGAACAAGACATGAATGCCGTCATCGAAAAAGCGGAAAAAGTCAGCACCTATCCAATCTTCACCAAGCCCGCCAATTTGGGTTCGTCCGTTGGTGTGACGAAATGCCACACACGTTCCGATTTGCAAGAAGGCTTGATGGAAGCCGCGCTCTTTGATCGTCGCGTGCTAATCGAACGCGGTGTGACGAACGCGCGTGAGATCGAAGTCAGCGTGCTGGGCAATGACGAGCCTCGCGCTTCCGTTCCCGGCGAAGTTTTGCCAAGCCGCGAATTCTATTCTTACGAATCAAAATATGTGGATGGCACATCCGGTTTGGTCATCCCCGCTCCCCTGCCGCAGGAAACAACCGCCCGCATTCAGGATTTGGCTGTGCGCGCGTATAAAGCGATTGATTGCTCGGGCATGGCGCGCGTGGACTTTTTCCTCGATAAAGATTCGGGCGAGGTGTATCTCAACGAACTCAACACCATTCCCGGATTCACCAAGATCAGCATGTATCCAAAATTGTGGGAAGCCAGCGGATTGAGCTATCCGCAGCTGGTGGATCGCTTGATCGAGCTTGCCGTGCAGCGTAAAGCCGATCGAGACCGTACATCACACACCTACCGGAGTGGTCGGAGACCAGCATGAGCGAGAAACGCGAACTAACACGCGCGGAGATTGTCCGCATGAGGCGGCGGCAACAGGCGCAAAAGCGCGAGACAAGATCATATGATCTGGCTACACGGCCGCTGCCGCCCATCACGACGCGCATGAGCACACCATACACCGCGCCAAGACGAGCAGCCAGCACGCGCCGCCGAATGCAGGCTTCATTATCCATGCCGGGTGTTCACGTTCAGATGCCAACCATCACCATGCCGCGCTTCGAAGTTGGCTGGCGTTTGTTTTCATTCTTCCTCGCGCTTGCGATGGCCGCGGCAATTTTTCTCGCATGGAACCTGTCCGTGTTTCGCGTTGTGGCGGCGCAGGTGCAGGGCAATCAACGAATCAGTGCGAATGAGATCAACGCCGTGCTGAATGCCGCGGGACAACCGATCTTTACGCTCATGCCAACGGATTTGGCAACCCGTCTCCGGCTCAATTACCCCGAGCTGGCTTCCGCCAAAGTGACTTTGGGTTTGCCGAATCTTGTCACCGTTAATGTGGTTGAACGGCAGCCGGTCATCTTGTGGCAGATCAACGGCGGTTACACATGGATTGACGATAATGGAGTCGCGTTCCGTCCGCGCGGCAACGCGGACAATCTCATCAGCGTGGCGGCGCTCGGAGCGCCCGCGCCCGGTTCGCCGTCGCAGGATGACCTGTTATCTCCCATCCCCTACATGTCCACTGACATGGTCAAGGCGATCAAATTATTGGCACCCGATGTGCCCGCAGGCGCAACGTTGACCTATGATCCTCAATATGGTTTGGGATGGACCGACAGCCGGGGCTGGAGGGTCGTATTTGGAAACAGTTCCAACGACATGCCGCTTAAATGGCAAGTCTATCAATCGCTGGTCAACTCGCTGCTTCAACAAGGAATCAAGCCAGCGTTCATCAGCGTTCAATATGTGAACGCGCCGTATTACAGAATGAGCCAATGATATGGATGAGATCGTTGTAGGCATTGACGTCGGCACGACAAAAGTCTGCACGCTGGTTGGGCGCGTGGAGAGCGAGAAAACCGCCCGCATCATCGGCGTGGGCATCGAACCGTCGGAGGGAATCCGCAAAGGCGTGATCGTGGATTTGGCCGCGGCCACACAGGCGATTACACATTCGGTCGAACGCGCCGAACAGACATCCGGACTCGAAATCACATCTGCGCTGGTGAGTCTGGCGGGCGCGCACGTTTCGTCCGTGAACAGCCGAGGCGCGGTAGCCATTCCCGGCGGCGTGATTGATGGGTCGGACGTGATGCGCGCTTTGGATCAGGCACGAGCCGTCGCAATTCCGCACGACCGCGAAATCATTCACGTCATCCAACGCGGCTTCACTGTGGATGGACAGGAAGGCATCCGTCAGCCGATTGGAATGCACGGCTATCGTCTCGAAGTGGAAGCGCACATCATCACCGCCGCGGCCGCGACAGCAGACAACCTGCGTCAATGCGTCAGCGCGGCGGGCGTCGAGATTCAAAATTTTGTTTTGAATCCGCTCGCCTCTGCTGAAGTCGTCTTGACGGAACAGGAACGGCAAATGGGCGTGGCTGTTTGCGACATCGGCGGCGGGACAACCGACCTGGCAATTTATGTGGATGGCAATGTTTGGCATACGATGGTGCTGGCTGTCGGCGGAAATCACATCACACAGGATATCGCACATGGATTGCGGTTGCCAGTCACGCAGGCTGAAGAAGTGAAGAAACAACAAGGACATGCCGTGCGAGCGGAGATTGGCGCGGAGGAATATTTCAGCATCCGCCCATTTGGCGAAGATTATCCAGTGAGGATCAATCGTCAGGATTTGGCGCACATCATCGAAGAGCGCACTGCGGAAATGTTTTCATTGATCATGCAGGAAATCAAACGTTCTGGTTACGATGGCCTACTTCCTGCGGGCATGGTATTGACTGGCGGCACGAGTGCATTACCGGGAATCAAACGCGTTGCGAATGAAGTTTTGGGAATGCCAGTCCGTACCGCACAGCCGGAGAATCTGGTGGGCTTGGTGGATCGTTTGAATTCGCCCGCGTATGCAACCAGCGTCGGACTTTTGCAGTGGGCATTGACCATGCAGGAACATGATTTGTCATCAGGCAGAGCGCGCAAAGTGCGCCGTGCGAAAGGAGAGAAGAATATGAATTTGGATGGCATCAAAGACTGGATCAAGAGGTTATTGCCGTAAATCATTGAGTGAAGCTTTGTGAGTCATGTAACGATCCTGTGGATAACTCGTGGCTTGCAAACCTCCTCAAATAAAGAACATGGTGTTAAAATCACGCACATGTTCTCCAGGAAATAACGTAGGCCGTAATTGTATTGACTCATGGAGGAACAAATGGACCCGACCAAAAAGTATCAATCCGTTGAAACCTTCGCCCGCATCAAAGTGATTGGTGTGGGCGGCGGCGGACAGAATGCCGTCAATCGCATGATCGAAGAGGGAATTGATGGCGTTGAATTTATTGCTGCCAACTCCGATGCACAAGCTCTCACCCTCTCGCGTGCGCCCATCCGTGTTCGTCTCGGCGACAAGCTCACGCGCGGACTCGGCGCGGGCGGCGATCCCGAAATTGGACGCAAAGCCGCGGAAGAATCGTCCGATGAACTTTATAACGTGCTCAAAGGCGCGGACATGGTCTTCGTCACCGCGGGTATGGGCGGCGGCACCGGAACCGGCGCGGCGCCCATCGTTTCGCAGGTCGCGAAAGAATGCGGCGCGCTGACCATCGGCGTTGTGACTCGTCCGTTTACGTTCGAAGGCGGACGACGCGCGCAAGCTGCCGAATCCGGCATCTCGAAGATGAAGGAACACGCACATACGCTCATCTCCATTCCGAATGATCGCCTGCTTCAAATCGCCGATAAAAAGTCGAGCCTGCAGGATGCCTTCCGCATGGCGGACGATGTTTTGCGCCAGGGCATTCAAGGCATTTCGGAACTCATCACCGTGCCCGGTTTGATCAACCTCGACTTTGCCGACGTCAAAGCGATTATGTCCGAAGGCGGCGCCGCCTTGATGGCAGTCGGACGCGGCTCCGGCGATGACCGCGCAAAGAACGCGGCGGAGCAAGCCATCTCGAGTCAATTGCTCGACATCACGATTGACGGCGCGCGCGGCGTGTTGTTCAATGTCACTGGCGGCTCGAACCTGACGCTGTTCGAAGTCAATCAGGCCGCGGCCATCATCCGCGAGACGGCGCATCCGGATGTCAACATGATCTTCGGCGCGGTCATTGATCCGGATATGGGCGACGAGATCCGCGTGACGGTCATCGCGACCGGCTTCGAGCGGAGCGGTGTCCCCAGACGCGCGCTCGAACGTCTCACCACGCGGACCGAGCGGCCGGCTTCCCACTCGATAGCCTCGTCCACCCCGATGCCGTTCATCCGCCCGACCGAGTCGGTCAGCGTCAATGCCGACCTGAAACCAAATGCCGAATCCAAAGCGGCTACGCCTCCGCCTTCGATCAACAGCGACGATTTGGATATTCCAACCTTTCTTCGCAACAGACGGTAGCAAGGGCGCGATCGCGCCCCAACGTTCGGTCGGTCCATAAAACAAATTAATTGCAGGGACGCAGCGATGCTGCGTCCCTGCACATTTATGCTAAAATACAATCAATGAAACCCTCCCTGCTCTCCCGCTCAGAAGGTCATCCATCTTATCAATTGCACCGCAAACAATTATGGACGCAGATCCTTTTGCCCATTCTGTTGGCGGTGTTGGTCTTCATCGCGGTCATCGTCCTCACGAGTGTGGCAACATTCCGCAATAACGGCGATGTGAGCCGCTGGGCGGCCATCTCCGAGATTTGGCTGGTTCTGCCTGTTATCGTGGTCGGACTCATACTGCTATTAATCTTGATTGGACTTATTTATTTGGTATCTTACATTACCCCAATCATCCCGCCTTATACTTACCAAGCGCAGCGATTCGTTTATCGCGTCGAAGGTGTTGTAAAGCGATTCGCGGAATTCGCTCACAAGCCCGTGCTTATTTTTCAAGAGCTTTCAACTTTGATCAAAAATTATCTGGCGCAGCTCAGGAAAGGATAATTGTCATCATGGAAAACAAAGGCAGGACATTGCTTATCGGTGCATTGATCGGCGCGGCGACCGGATTGGTCGCGGCCTCACTGCTCAACCGCCGCGCAGAAAAGAATGAAAACGAAACGGCCATCACCGCCGGGGACGGAATCAAACTCGGCGTGATGATTTTTGGGTTACTGAGAGCAATCGCTTCACTGGGCGAAGAAGAAAAGAAAAAATAAGGTAATAAGACTTCGGAAGCCTCTCAGACTTCCGAAGTCTTTTATCAACCGCTAATTCTTCCTTTCAAATCCTCCGCTTTGAACGGTCCCGGTTCAAGCATCAAAGCTGCAGCGTCTTTTGTTTTCTCCCATACATTCCACAACAACACACCGCGCACGCGTCCGGCATCGAGATAATAGATCACACCTTTCTGGAATTGTTCCTGCCAATCGGAAACTGTTTCCATTTTGCTGCTCAACTCCCCCACTGCCTCGTAGCCCAGCTCGAACATATCTGAATAGAAAATCGGCGTGTGAGTGTACGCTTCATCTGCACCGGCCATATTGCGCCCGGCCTGTTTGCCCATCATCAGCGCGTTATCTTCATGCTCCACGCGGATTGATTTGCCAAGCGCGTAATGCGGGAACATCGCCGCATCGCCTGCTGCAAAAATATCAGGAGCGGATGTCCGCAAATGGTCATCCACAACGACGCCGTTCTCGACGCGCAAGCCAGCAGATTGCGCCAGCGCGACGTTCGGGCGGAGTCCCAATCCAGCCACGACTCCATCCACTTCGAAGGCGCGCCCGCCTCGGGTCCGGACCGTGAGGCGGCTCCCTGTTTCCTCCACAGCGCTGACCGCGTCTCCCGGCACAAGGTCCACGCCTTTCTTGCGATAGAAGTTGTTTATGAACTGTGAAAGATCAGGCGGATAGACATTCTCACCAATGGAATTTTCCAGAAAGACCATGCTGACGTGTTTGCCCTGCATCGAAAGCGCGGCGGCAATTTCAGTTCCGATAAATCCCGCGCCGATGACGAGGAACTTTTCGCCGCGTTCAGCCAGCGCCCGCAGATGTTCAAAATCCTGGAGTGTGCGGAAGTAAATGATGTGTCCCTGTCCAAACGGCAGCCGGATGGGCGAGCCGCCAGTGGCAAGCAAAAGCTTATCGTAAGCGTATTCATCGCCCTGGTCATCCCGGACGCGTTTGGTTTCAGGATGAAGCTCAATGGCTTCGCGGCCAAGATGAAAATCCACATTGAGCTGATCGGTGCCGCGCCACACTTTCGCAAACGGACGGCCTTTCCACATCCCTTTGCTCAATGGCGGACGGGCATAAGGCATATCGGTCTCATAGCCGATCATCCCAATCGAGCCATTGGGATCAATTTCACGGATGCCGCGCACTGCCGCGTCGGCGGTCATACCGCTGCCAACGATTAGATATTTGTATTGTCGCATGGGATTATCCTCCGAGTGGTTGCGATGTAATTATAAGACAACGGGTGAACGCAAAAAATTCCATCCGCAGTTAAACCCAAGGCGCTCCGCCTCGAGACTTGACATCAAAACACAAAACGCATGGTGTAAAATTGCGAACAATGATCGAAATCTTCCAAGCGCTCGAAAATAGAAGCCAGCTTTTCTGGATCATAACCGGAAGCGTATTCGTCGGTTTGTTGGGCATCGCAGATTATCTGACCGGCTACGAACTCAATTTTTCATTGTTCTATCTGGCGCCGGTGGCGCTGGTTTCATGGTATTCCGGCCAATGGCTGGGACTGTTCATCTCAATCCTCAGCGCTTTTGCATGGCTGGCAGCTGACATTGCCTCGAGGCAGACCTACTCACAGCCGGCCCTTTTCGCATGGAATGCCCTGATCCAATGCGGAGTCTTCATCATCACATCCTATTTGATCGTACAGTTGCGGAGGCTGCAGAAAGCGGAGCGAGCTGCCGCACGCACTGATTACATAACCGGCGCAATGAATGCCCGCCACTTCCATGAAGTGCTGGAGATGGAGTTGAGAAGTTCCCGCAGATATCCGCATCCTTTCACTGTGGCCTACATGGACATTGACAACTTCAAATTGGTCAATGATAAAAATGGACACGAAACCGGTAACGAGGTGATCCGTTTCGTGGTGGGAGAAATGAAACGGCAATTGCGAAACACCGACATCATCGCCAGGATCGGAGGCGATGAGTTCGCCCTGCTCCTGCCATTTTGCAGGCAGCCCGAATCCGAAATTGTCATCACGAGACTGCATACTCATCTCACAACCGAGATGCGCCGAAAGAACTGGCCGCTTACGTTCAGCATGGGCGTGGTAATTTGCGAAGCCATCCCCGACTCAGCCGCCGAACTTATCAAGATGTCGGATGAATTGATGTACGCTGTCAAACACAGCACCAAGAATGACATCCGTTTTCTCACTTATAAAGGTAAAACCGCGAATCATCCGGACCGCGTCCGCCCGGAAACAGAAAGATAATGGCGCGCCGTTAAAAAAGCAGATCGCGCAGTCTGCTTTATAAGTCAAATCATGGCCGGGGGTTCCCATTTCGTAAATGAAAGGCAGTGATTACTAAAGAAAACCTTGACATGTATCCCCAAAAGGATAATAGTATAAAAAAAAGCAAGAGCTAGACAACCTTATGAACCGATCCTCTTTACCGGTACACAGCTGGCATGTGAGGGAAGGAATCCAGCCAGCAAAAGGAGCAGCCAATGGCCTTAAAAGCCTCCATAAGGAAAACATCACAGAAATCCATCAAGGTGGCAAGGAAGACGACATCTCGAAAACGCAGCGCAGACATTGGCATCCTTTTTGAAAATCATCCCGTTCCCATGTGGGTCTATGATCTGAAATCGCTGGCTTTCCTGGAAGTCAACGATGCGGCTGTGGAAAAGTACGGGTATTCGCGCGCCGAATTCAAACAAATGACAATCAAAGATATCCGCCCGGAGGAGGATGTGCATCGTCTCATGGCGGATGTGGAACGGGAGCGCCCGGCGCTTCAACATTCCGGCGAGTGGCGGCACCGTCTCAAAGATGGACGCGTCATTGACGTGGAAATTACATCGCATACGCTGAAGCACAAAGGGCGGGATGCAGTCCTGGTCATGGCGCAGGATATCACCGAGCGCAAAATGACGGAGACGGCCTTGCGCGACAGCGAATCCCGTTTGGCGGGTGTGATCGCATCGGCGATGGATGCCATTATCTCGATAGATTCCGAACAGCGGATCGTGATGTTCAACGCCGCGGCGGAGGACATGTTCCGGTGTCCAGCCGGGAAAGCGATAGGCCGGCCACTCGAGCATTTCATCCCGGGACGTTTTCGCACCGCGCACAGGACACACATCAAAGCATTTTCCGAAACGGGCATCACATCCCGCTCCATGGGAGAACTCAAGCCCTTGAGCGCCCTGCGCACAGACGGCGAAGAATTTCCCATCGAGGCATCAATATCCCAGGTCATCGTCAGCGGTCAAAAAATTTTGACGGCGATTCTTCGCGACGTCAGCGAACGCAAGCGGGATGAAGAGGCGCTCTATAAAAGCGAAGAGCGTTACCGCAGCACCCTCGAAACCATGCTGGAAGGAGCGCAGATCATCGGTTCTGACTGGCGCTATCTTTATCTCAACGATGCAGCCGCACAACAGGGCCGCCAGCCCAAAGAGAACCTGATTGGGCATACCATGATGGAGGTCTATCCGGGAATAGAAAATACAGCGCTGTTTACCGCTCTTCAACGCTGCATAAAAGAGCAAACGTCCCAACAAATGGATAACGAGTTCATTTATCCCGATGGCGACAGACGATGGTTCAAATTGAGCATCCACTCCGTGCCGGAGGGAATCTTCATTCTTTCCATGGACATCACGGATCGCAAGAACGCCGAGACGGAAATCCTCAAGCTGAACATGGAATTGGAGAAGCGCGTTGCCAAACGAACCGCCCAGCTTGAAGCAGCCAACAAGGAACTCGAGGCTTTTTCGTATTCCGTTTCGCATGACCTGCGCGCGCCTTTACGCGCGATTGACGGTTTTAGCCTGGCCCTGCTGGAAGATTACGCGTCCCAATTACCAGCCGAGGCACAGAACTATTTGCAGCGCGTGCGCGCCTCCGCTCAGCGCATGGCAGAGCTGATTGACGACATGCTCAATCTCTCACGCGTCACGCGCACTCCTCTTGAACGCCAACCCGTCAACCTGAGCGAAATGGCCGGGCGTATCTGCACCGAACTCAAGCAAAACCACCCCGAACGGCAGGTTACCTTTACCATCACCCCCAGCCTGATTGCCAACGGCGATCCGCATTTGATCGAAGTCCTGCTGGAGAACCTGCTCGGCAACGCCTGGAAATTCACATCCAAGCGGGAGCAGGCGCATATCGAGTTCGGCGCGCTTCCTCACCCATCGTTCACCTCTCCCGCCGGGGACTCCACAGGGACGCTTCGCGAGGGGGACGGAGGCGAGGGGAAAACCTTCTTCGTCCGCGATAACGGCGCAGGTTTCGACATGACCTACGCAGGCAAATTATTCGGCGCTTTCCAGCGTCTGCACAGTCTCAGTGAATTCCCCGGCACGGGCATCGGGCTCGCCACCGTGCAGCGCATCATCAACCGGCACGGCGGAAAAATCTGGGCGGAGGGAAAGGTAAATGAGGGCGCTACATTTTATTTCACTTTTTCGGATAGGAGATAATTCATGAACGAAAAAACGATCCTGCTCGTGGAGGACAACCCGGACGATGAAGCTTTGACCATCCGCGCCCTGCAGAAAAATAACATCCGGAACAACGTTGTGGTCGCGCACGATGGAGCCGAGGCCCTGGACTACCTGTTCTGCGCCGGCATTTACGCCGGACGCGATCCCAACGATATGCCCCAGGTAATCCTGTTGGATTTGAAACTGCCAAAGGTGGATGGCATCGAAGTGCTGCGCCGCATCCGGGCGGACACACGCACATCCCTGCTTCCGGTCGTGATCCTTACTTCCTCGAAAGAGGAACAGGACATGGTTCAAAGTTATAAAAATGGCGCCAACTCTTACGTCCGCAAACCGGTGGATTTCAATCAATTTGTCGAAGCCGCGCATCAACTCGGTTTATACTGGCTGGTACTGAACGAGGTAGTTCCAAAATAAAGCAGAGGTCGCCCATGCAACTGCGTGTTCTTTTCGTGGAGGATTCTGAAGATGATGCTGCTCTCGTTCTGCGAGAGCTAAAGCGCATTGGATATGAAGTCGAAGCTGGACGCGTCGAGATATCCAGTGACATGCAAGCCGCGCTCGGGAATAAGGAATGGGATCTGATCATCTGCGATTACTCCCTGCCATCCTTCGATGCGCCGCGTGCCCTGGAAATATTGAAAGCCAGCGAAAAAGATATACCCTTCATCATCCTTTCAGGCACCATCGGCGAGGAGACGGCAGTTGCCACGTTGAAGGCAGGCGCGCACGATTTTCTGCTCAAGGGCAGCCTGACGCGGCTTGGCCCGGTCATCGAAAGAGAACTTCGCGAAGCTGAAATCCGGCGGGAGCGCAAACAGGCGGAAGAAGAAATAGCCAACAATGAGAAGCGCTTACGCGCTTTGATAGAAAACAGCGCGGATTTTATTTCCCTGTTATCTCCTGACGGGAGCTTGCTATGGGAAAGCCCTTCGACAACCACCATGTTAGGTTATGCAGAGAATGAATTCCTGGGCAGGGATATTCTGCGTATCGTCCACCCCGATGATTTGCCTCGTGTTCAAGAAAGGTTCGCAAAGCTGGTCGCAGCTCCGAGAGGCCGGGACAGTGATTCCTTCCGTCTACGCCACCACAATGATTCCTGGCGCTGGGTTGATGCGGTCGCCACGAATCTATTGAATGAACCCAGCATTCAGGCAATTGTCATAAATTATCATGATATCACCGACCGCAAGCAGGCAGAGGATACCATCCGCCAGCACCTCGCAGAATTGGAAATGCTCTATGAAAGCGGATTGGCACTCAATCAACTCTTGAATCCAAAAGAGATCGCGCAGAAGATCATTGCCCTGATGAGTCAGAAACTGGGCTGGCATCACATAGTCATCCGACTTTATCGTCCGGAGAATGAAATGCTGGAACTGCTGGCATTCAATCTGCCAGGCGACATGGATTTCCCTGAACGCCAGTCAGCCGAAGACCAATTTAAGTCCCTGATCGTGAAGATCGGTGACGGTCTTACCGGATGGGCTGTGCAGCACAGGCAGATCGTGCGAATTGGTGAACTATCGCAGGACGGCCGCTATCTCGAAATCATCCCCGGCTTGCACTCCGGCTTATACGTTCCGCTTCAGACCGGGGATCACATCGTAGGCGTGATCAGCATCGAAAGCGAGAAGCCCAACGCGTTCAGTGAAGCGGACGAACGACTGACGGCCACGCTTGCAAATCAGGCCGCCATTGCGCTCGAAAATGCGCGCCTGCATGAAGAGACACTCCGTCAAGTTCAACAACTCCAGGCCCTGCACGCCATTGACCTGACCATCTCCAGCAGTTTCAACCAGAGCTTTACGCTCGATGTTCTCCTGAGCCATACCATAAATCAACTGGGCGCAGATGCGGCCAGCATTCTCCTGATGCAGCCTCATCAACAGGTTTTGAAATCCGTTGCCGCAAAAGGATTCCATGGACGCGGGTTGGGAACCACAGACTTGAAGTTGAACGGCTCCTTCGCCGGAAAAGCGATCCTGGAACGCCGCGCGATCCACATCGGCGCCCTGGACCTGGGGAAGGCACAACCGGCCATTTCCAGAATTTGGTCGGAGGAAGGTTTCAAGTCACAGCACATCATGCCGCTGATCGCCAAGGGGGAAACCAGGGGCGTGCTGAACGTTTTTTCCAGAAAGGATTTCACTCCCACCCCTGCATGGATCGATTTCCTCGAAATGCTGGCGGGGCAGGCCGCCATCGCAGTTGACAATTCGCAAATGTTTACCGGCCTTCAGCGCGCCAACATGGAATTGGCCGTCGCGTACGACGCGACCATCGAAGGCTGGTCACAAGCCATGGACCTGCGCGACAAAGAAACTGAAGGTCATACTCAACGCGTGACCAAAATGGCCGTTGATCTGGCAAAAGCCATGAAGTTCAATGACGAGGATATTATTCATGTCCGGCGCGGCGCGTTATTGCATGATGTTGGCAAGATCGGCGTACCCGATCACATCCTGCTCAAGCCGGATAAATTGACAGACGAAGAATGGCAGATCATGAGACAGCACCCGCAGTTCGCTTATGACATGCTCAGCCCAATCAACTACTTGCACCGGGCGCTTGACATTCCCTATTGTCATCACGAAAAATGGGACGGCACTGGCTACCCGCGCGGATTGAAGGCCGAACAGATTCCGTTAGCCGCGCGAATATTCGCCGTGGTGGACGTCTGGGATGCGGTGACCAGCGACCGTCCATATCGAAAAGCGTGGAGCAAGGAAGATGCCCTGAGATATATTCGCGAGCAGAGCGGAAAACATTTCGACCCGCAAGTGGTGGATGTGTTCTTGAGAGAATTTGGGAATGCGTAAAACAAGATGTCAACACCCTGCGCCCTCGCAGCGACATCGCATGATTATCTTTTCAGACAAACCAACCCTTTGAGATACGTGCCCTCGGGGAAATTGAGCGCAACCGGATGATCCGGCGATTGCGAAAGCCGCTCGATGATTTGCGCGTCCGCGCCCGCATCCAATGCCGCGCCTGCCACAATCTTCTGAAATAAATACGCATCCACGCCGCCGGAACAGGAAAACGTGACCAGGATTCCATTTGGCCGCAAAAGTTTGAACGCCAAAAGATTGATATCTTTGTAACCGCGCGCAGCCTTCTCCACTTGGGCAACCGTGGATGCAAACTTGGGCGGATCGAGAACGATCATATCGAACGAACGATTCTGGTCGCGGAATTTTCTCAGCAGTTGAAAGACATCCGCTTCGATCCACTCTGATTCCGGGAGGCCGTTCAATGAAACGTTTTCGCGTCCCAAAGCCAGCGCGTCCGCAGACGAATCCGCCGAGGCGACAGACTTCGCGCCTCCCGCCAGCGCGTGGACAGTAAACCCGCCTGTGTAGCAAAAGCAATTCAACACATCACGGTCCCGCGCCAACCTCCCCACCCTGCGACGGTTCACGCGCTGATCGAGATAGAAACCGGTCTTGTGACCGTGTTCGACATCAACAATAAATTTCAAACCATATTCGGAAATTGTGATTCGGGAATTGGAAATCGTACCGCGCAAGAATCCAACTTGCGGAGACAATCCTTCGAGTTCGCGGACGTCAACATCGGAACGTTCATAAATGGTTTGCAATCCTGTCTCTTCGAGCAAAATATCGGCGATGGTTTCCTTCCAATATTCGGAACCAGCCGTCAATGATTGAAGAACAAGAACATCCGCGTAACGGTCAACGATCAAACCGGGAATACCGTCCGATTCAGCATAAATCAAACGCAGAGCGCTAGTGTCAGGTGTCAAGTGCCATGTGTCACGCGCATGAATTGCGGATTTGATTTGTCGGCGAAAGAAATCTTTATCAACGGGTTCGTCATCGAACGTCCAAACACGCGCGCGGATCTGCGATTGAGGTGAGTATGAAGCGCGGGCAAGGAAATCTCCCTTGGAGGAGAGTACATCCACCGTCCCGCCAGATACGATTTCCCCATCCACGCGCTGGACCGCGCCGGAGAAAATCCACGGATGGCGGCGCAAGACTGATTTTTCACGTCCGGGTTTGAGAATCAATGAGGGCATGTTCAGAGTTTATCATACCGGCGTGGTATCATCGCATTCCAACTTTATCGGAGGAACATTCAAAATGAAACCAAACAAAATCACGCGCCCAACCTTTCCCAAAGGTTACGTGGACAATCCGACCGGGGAAGTCGCATGGGAATACGTCGAAGAACGATTGACGCAATCTATCAATTACTGGCTGTGTTCCACGCGACCAAACGGGCATCCGCATGTGATTCCGCGCTGGGGAGTCTTCGTGGATGGAAAATTTTATTACGACGGCAGTCCCGAAACGCGGCATGCACAAAACATTGCACAAAATCCAAATGTGACTTTGCATTTGGAAAGCGGAAGCAATGTGGTTATCATGGATGGAATATCGAAGCCCGCGGGAAAACCTTCCATCGAACTGGCGCGAAAACTTTCGCAGGGATATAAAGCCAAATATTCTGACCAGGGTTATTCGCCGGAACCAAATCAATGGGACGATGGCGGTTTGTATGTGTTTACACCGCGTCAATGTTTGGCGTGGACAAAGTTCGCCGAGGACCCTACCAAGTTTGTTCTCTGAAAAGCCCGGCCGCAAATTATCAGAATAGAAATATCCGACTCTGCGCGAGTCGGATAATTTTGGCAACCAATGCTTTGCTGCAAAGACCACTTTAGTTTTTGGATGTCATTGCCCGCAATGATATGTGACACGTACGGAATAGAGCGTCAAACGAATCTTATCCGGCTGGGAGACATCCGCAGGGCGGAACGGATCATCAGAAATTCAGTGATATTCTCCGATGTGATGAGGCCGACCAACTCCCCGGCGTGAGTGACGGGCAATGTCTTCGCAGCGCTTTCCTGCAATCGCACCACTGCGGACTCAACCATTTCGTGCGTATCCACTTCGGGAACGCCGCGCCGCATCACGTCCGCGACCAGAGCGCTCTGTCCCTTCGCGGCCAGTGCCTTGATAAAAGTCTCGCGGTCGAGGATTCCAACCACGCGTCCGTCTTCCACAACAGGAAAATCGTGCTGCGAACCGGCAAGCACCAATTCAACAACGTGCGCCAACGTATCAGACGGCGAAAGCTTTTCGTAATTGGTCATCATGGCGCGCCCAACCGGGATGCCGCCAAGCGAATTTTTCATTTGCGCCATGCTGGATTCCTGCGCCGCACCGATCCAAACAAACAGGGCGATAAAGAGCAGGAATGGATCGTAGAACAATCCTGCAAAACCAAAGAGAAAAGCCATGCCCTGCCCCACGCTGGCCGCGACCTGCGTGGCACGCACATAGTCCATGTTCATGGCGAGGATGGCGCGCAGGACGCGCCCGCCATCCATCGGGAAAGCGGGCAGTAAGTTGAACGCCGCGAGAATGAAATTGACTTCCAACAGACCGGCAGCGAAATTACCGGACATGATGTTAAGATGGTGAAGCGCTCCAAGTCCGTTCGTCAAAAACAAATACACAAACAAGACTGCGGCGATGACAAAGTTCACCGCCGGCCCTGCCAAGGCAACCCATAATTCCTGGATGGGATTCTCCGGAATGCGTTCCAAACGCGCGACGCCGCCAATGGGGTAAAGCGTAATGTCACGCGTCTTCACCCCAAAGCGGCGCGCGGTCAGGGCATGCCCATATTCATGCAATACCACACAGGCGAACAGGGCCAGAATAAAAATCACTCCGCCAAGCACGGAATTCCAGTTATGAAACTGCAGCCAGTAACTGACAGCCACCCATCCGATGATAAGCAGGAAGGTGGCGTGCATGTAAATATCAATGCCCCATAAACGACCAATTTTCCATGACCATTTCATTCTTACCTCCAAGCTGTGATTGGATTCTACGACTTGAAGATGACAAAACCGTCAGAGTTGTGTAAAAATATTATATGCTATGTTTGAGAATTCCATGAAAAATTTTGCCACAAAAAAGACGCGCGTTAATCTGCGGCTAAGACCGACAATGGAATAATCCACAGATTTGGTTGTTTTCTTTCTCCAATCCATGTAATCCCTATCTGCGGATCATCTTGAATTTATCCCACTTAGATAATCCCGATCTTTTTCCCGGCAGTAGCGATGACATCCATGGCGCGTTCGATCTCGCCCGGCTCATGCGCGGCTGTGACCGTGGCGCGCAGACGCGCCTGTCCTTCGGGGACAGCAGGCGAAACAACCGGCAAAACAAATACATCGTGATGCTGCGCTTCACGCGTCATCGCAAAGGCTTGTTCATCAGAACCACACAGCACCGGGACAATGGCGGTTGTGGTCAGCATCGTATCGAAGCCCGCGGATTTGAGTCCGTTGATGAATAATTCGCCATTGCGGCGAAGTTTCTCGACGCGCCACGGCTCATCGAGGATGACTTTGAAAGCTTCGTTCGCTGCGGCAGCCTGCGCGGGCGGAAGCGCCGCGGAAAAAATATATGCGCGGCTGGCGTGACGAAGATAATTGATCAAATCCTTTTTACCGGCCACATAGCCGCCCACGGACGGGATCGTCTTGCTCAACGTTCCCATCTTAATGTCAACCACATCATCGAGACCAAAATGCTCTTCGATGCCGCGCCCCGTTTTGCCCAACACGCCGACGGAATGAGCCTCGTCCATCATCAGATACGCGCCATGCTTTTTGCAAATCTCGACCACTTTCGGAAGATCAATCACATCGCCGTCCATCGAGAAGACCGCGTCGGCAATGACCAGCTTCGAGACACCGGAAGGAATTTGTTCAAGCCGGTGCTCCAGATCATCCATGTCATTGTGTTTGAATCGGCGGAATTCTGCGCCCGACATCAGGCATCCGTCCACGATGGAAGCGTGATTCAATTTATCGGATAGAACATAATCGCCGCGTCCCATCAACGTGGAGATGACGGTCAGATTGGTGACATATCCCGATGTAAACGTCACCGCGGCTTCGGCATGTTTAAAATTCGCGATCGTCTCTTCGAGTTCATCATGGAGGGTCAGCGTGCCTGCCAATGTGCGAACGCCGTTCGTCCCCGTTCCAAATTTATCAATCGCTTTGCGCGAGGCCTCATTGATTCGCGGATGGCCGAGCAGTCCGAGGTAGCCATACGACGCATACATCCCCATTTCGCGGCCATGAACCAGAACCTTTGCCCCGCCGCGGATTTCCTCGATAGGCTGGTTATAGAAATATAGATCGTTCTCTTTGAGCATCGAGACGCGGTCGGTGAACGCTTTGATGCGGCGCGAGACTGCATCATCTGTATTGAAATCCATGATCAACTCCTGAAAAGGATTGACCAAGTTTAGCCTTTTGAAGATGAACTGTCAAACGTGTTCGATGTCATTGCGAGGAGGCCGTAGGCCGACGTGGCAATCTTATATTTTCATAGAACAGAGTATTTGATGGCTAGTTGAGATTGCCACGCTCGGTCTCGATACGCTTCGCTACTCGACCATCGCTCGCAATGACAACAGGTTCAAACACCATGATAGGAATGTGACGCGTCGTCATCTTCTGGTAATCCAAATACGGCGGATGCTTCTCAGTCGCGAATTTCCACAAACGATCATATTCCTCGCCCTGCGCTTCGCGGCTCTGGACTTCGATTCTTTTCCCTTTGACCTCTAGCGCGGCGCGCGGCTGTTTCTTCAAATTCAAATACCATTCCGCGTTCTTGTCTTTTCCCCAATTCGAGGCGACGATCAGATATTTGCCTTCATAATCGAAATACGCAATCGGGATGGCACGATCCTGCCCCGATTTACGTCCGGTCGTGTGCAGAATCAAAACCGTTTGCGTTCCTAGCTTGCTTCCAATCCGTCCGCGGCTGAGGCGGAGGAAGAAGGAGTTGATGGACATAAAAATTCGAATAAAGAAATCTTTCATAGTGTTTTCTCCATTCAGTTGATTATACAAAGGTTTATTTTTTCCAAGTAGTCCCTATTCATTGTCAGGGCCTTGATGGAGAAAATATTTATAAAATTCTTATAGACAGTCATTTGCATTAAGGTATAATAGAACTAACGTTCATTAGCAGTGAACACCTTGCACCAACCACTGCCAAGCGAACGAACGCCAAGTTTCTCATTGCTTGCGGTATCCAGCTTATCACGTTACTCGTGATGATGACCCGAGCACTGATTAACCCGTCTGGCTCTACTTTTCCCATCGTGGGCAGTGTAGGTACTTCCTTTTCGAGCACGATGGAGATAAGGATTTATAACGAGCCGGGCGGCGGGGCGGGTAGTGAAAAGTCTTTCGCGCCCTCTTGTCACAATGAAAAAATGTGATATATGATAACAGGAGACGAGTTATGACAATCACTATTGACTGGCGGCTCGCAATCATTTTGAACGCCGAAGAGAAATCCGAGTTCAGTGAAATTAGCAGTGAACACCTTGCACCAACCACTGCCAAGCGAACCAACGCCAAGTTTCTCATTGCTTGCGGTATCCAGCTTATCACGTTACTCGTGATGATGACCCGAGCACTGATTAACAAAATGCTTATTGCTTTGAGCGCACACACTGCACACCTTAATAAGTGTTCGAATAGCGCTCAAAGACAATAAAAAAGCGCTTTATGGCTGCCCCAAAAAATTTGCTCGGAAAAGTTGCAACACGAAAAAATCTTGAGATGGCTTGGCATGACATAAGTCGATTTGCCAGGCCATTTTCTCATGGTATGTCTCAGCAAACAATAGAAGAATTTCGCGCAAATTCAAAATCAAATTTAGAAGTCATAAGAAATGAATTGCTATCAGGAAATTACAGATTTGGAAACGTCCGAGCAGTGACCATCAAGAAGAAAAACGGGAAAAAGCGACCATTAAAGATTGCTGATGTACGCGATAGAGTTGTTCAAAGAGCGATCACTAGGGTATTAGAAAAATACCTTGAGATAAAGTTCTCTCTAAACAACACAGCAAGCCATGCATATCTGCGAAAAAAAGGTGTACGCACTGCAATTGCAAGAATGTTGAAGCTTCATAACGATGGCTATCATATAGTTCTTGAAGCAGATATAGAAAAATTTTTTGATACGGTGGATTTAAATAAATTACTTAACGAAATGGTATTTCCCAATCTACCAGATACTACTATTCATCAATTGATCGAGGGGGCTTTCAAGATGGAAATTGGCAATAAAAACGAGCTACTCGACGATGATTTTGAGTTATACCCTGAAAGTTCGGTTGGCATTCCACAAGGAGGTTATTTATCCCCTTTGTTTTCAAACATTTACCTTTCTGAGCTTGATCAATCAATGCTCAGAGGAAATTTTCAATTAATTCGTTATGCGGATGACTTTATTATCATGTGCAAGACTATGGGAGAAGCCGAGAATGCCTACAACCTCGCTAAAAAAATTCTGGAGGATGACCTAAATCTAAAGCTACACCCAAGATCAGACACTGATAAACAGGCAAAGACGCGAATTGTAAAGGTTTCTCAAACTACCATAAATTTTTTAGGAATTCAATTTAATGGGATGCGTATATGGCCCGACCCTGAAAAACGAATAAAACTCTCTAACAAGCTATCCAGTATAAATAAAAACTCCCGACACGTTAGAGAACTTCTTAATTCCATCAACAATTTACTAGAGGGATGGGTAGCTGCTTATGGCTTCTGCGATCTCAACGAAAACTACATGAATGAAATTGACAATGAAGTTGGCAAAGTTCTTTGGATTGGATTGAAGAATTTTGGCTGGAAACTCAAACCAAAATTCTTAAGTAAAGAGCAAAGGCTAAACTCTGGTATAAAATCAATTCATTGGCATTTAGATGTAGTAAGAGGGAACTTAAGGAAAGAAGGAAAGCTATTTTCTAAATATTGGTCGAAACGCGAAAACAAAAATGTATAGCAAACAAAACTCTGAGTTCTTGAAGAACTCGAAGTTTTGAGTTATTTACCAACCAACTTTCTCAATTCTTCTTCTCCAATAATCTTCACGCCCAGCGGCAATTAATTATCCGGCTGTTGGCGACACCTGATATTCTATTTTGCTAGGCACAGTGACTCGCCGCGAGGCATCCATTATTTCCAGCGAAACGAGATTGCCTTTATTGTCATAATCCAAGATCACGCCCGGCTTGTCCTCGTCGCTTTCCACAACGGGGGCCTCGGCGAAAATAATAGTAAGAGTATCCGTCTCGCGATCATAAATGACTTTCATGGTTTATCTCCAATACTTTTCGATCTTGCTGGTCCGGTAAACAGTTACGATATGAGGCGGCTTGCGGTCAATATCCACAAAGACGCGTAGAATATAAATTTTTAGCGGTTCCCCCATTTCTAATCGAGATTGATACACTGTTCGTCCTTCTCGAATCAGTTCCATCTGTTCAGGCGTTGCCAATACTTTTCTGACATCTTCTCTGCTGATATTGCGCCGCGCCATTTCGGTTAGCGCATGGTCGGTAAAGACAAAATCATGAATGGGTTCGATGTTGGGCATATCTATTCAAAGTATAGCATAGTCCCATTGTTCATTATTTACACACCAGCCAATTTCTTCAATCCAGCCTCATCCAAAATCTTCACACCCAGCGACTTTGCCTTCTCAAACTTCGAGCCGGGATTTTCGCCAAGCACAAGATAATCCGTTTTCTTTGAAACGCTGTCCGTCACTTTGCCGCCGTTCGATTCGATAAATTCCTTCACGCCATCGCGCGAGAAAGTGGGAAGCGTGCCGGTCACGACGAAGGTCAAGCCAGTCAGTTTTCCTTCGGGCGAAAGGCCTTTCGCCCCTACGTTCGACACGGGCCATAGACCAATTGCTTTTAGCTTTTTCAATATTTTTTGATTCGCCGGGCGCTTGAACCAGTCCACAATGGCTTCGGCGATGTTGGGACCCACGCCTTCGATCTCTTGTAAATCGTCCGCGTTGGCTTTGGAAAGAGCATCCAAATTCCCGAAGTGACTTGCCAAATCGCGTGCAGAGACTTCGCCCACGCCGCGAATTCCCAATGCAGTGATCAATCGCGGCAAAGGTTGACTCTTTGATTCGGCAATCGCTGACAATAAATTATCAGCAATTTTGCCAGGCGGCTCCTTTTCGGTTTTGCGGTCTTTCTTCGTGACAGCTTCGAGAATCGATTCGCGCGTCAACGTATAAATATCGGCAACATCTTTGATTGCGCCGGTGTCAATCAGTTTTTCGACGATCTTGAATCCAAGCCCGTTGATGTCCATCGAGCCGCGTGAGACAAAATGCTCGATGTTCCGCTGAAGCTGCGCGGGGCAGGCGGCATTGACGCAATACCACGCCACTTCGCCTTCGAAATGTTCAACGGGCTGTTCACACACAGGACAAACTTGTGGCGGCTTGTATTTCTTTTCCTTTCCGGTGCGCACATCCACGACTGGACCAATCACGTACGGAATCACTTCGCCCGCTCGTTTGACCAGCACGCGGTCGCCAACGCGAATATCTTTCTCGGCGATGTAATCGAAGTTATGCAATGTGGCGCGCTCAACAATCACGCCGTTGATTTCGACCGGTTCTAGAACCGCATTTGGAATCAAGACGCCGGTTCGTCCAACGGTCACGCGAATATCCAACAATTTCGTTGTGACCTCGCGCGCGGGGAATTTGAATGCCGTCGCGCCGCGCGGATCCTTGCCGACGAAACCCAATTCTGCGGCAAGATTCAAATCGTCAATCTTGATGACCATGCCGTCAGCTTCGTACGCCAATTCATCGCGGCGTTTATTCCATGTTTCGGTGTAAGTAATGGCAGACTCAATATCGTCGAATCGTTTGGCAACATCCGTGACGGGAAATCCGAGCGCCTTCAAATATTGGAGCAATTCCCATTGCGAGGTTGGGACTTCACCGCCTTCGGAATAGACGATTTGATAAACCAGCAGAGTCAACGGACGCGAAGCGGTCAGCGAGGGATCGAGTTGTCGCAGTGAACCCGCCGCGGTATTGCGCGGATTGAGATAGGTTTTTTCACCAGCTTCTGCAAGCTGCTCGTTGAGCTTTTCAAATTCCTTAACCGGGATAAAGGCTTCGCCGCGAACAACCAAATACTTCGGCACACTGACCACTGATGACTGTTTACTGGTCACTGGTATTTTCAGCGGTATCGTTTTCACCGTCCGCAAGTTGGCCGTGATGTCCTCACCCACTTCCCCATCGCCGCGCGTCGCGCCTTGCACAAAGACGCCATCGCGGTAGTGAAGCACAACGGATAAGCCGTCAATCTTCGGCTCGACGACAAATTTCGCAGACGCGACTCGCTCGTCAAGTTTGCGGACGCGTTCATACCAGGCGCGTGCATCGTCCGCGCCAAAGGCGTTGGCCAGACTCAGAATCGGCGCGGGATGGCGGACTTTTTCGAAACGGTCAGCCGCTTTGGCTCCCGCGCGCTGCGTTGGCGAATCAGGCGCGATCCAATCTGGATGATCCGCTTCGATCCGCTTCAATTCGTTCAATAATTTGTCGTACTCCGCGTCGCTGATGATCGGCGCGTCAAGCGTGTGATACCGATAATTATGCTGGTTGACTTCAACAACAAGTTCTTCGTAACGCGAGCGAAGAGATTTTGTGTCCATACATAGATTATAGCGCAGACGAAAAAACAAGGCCGTTCATAAAGAACGGCCTGTCGAGAAGAAGAGAACGCGCGTTTGCGACTAATTGTTTTTGGGGGTACTTTGCCTGCCAATGGCTCTGACCAGCCAGATGATGCCCAGCACGATCAAAACCAGCACGCCCAATTGGATCAGCCCGCCAAAGATGGATCCGATTCCAAAACCGAAGCCTCCATATACCATGGGCGTGTAACCGCCGAAGCCGCCGCGCATTGGCATATCTCCAAAGCGATCGGCCATAAAGCCATAGCTGCCGTACGGGACGAACAGGCGCATCAAAAATGGAAGGGCCAGAATGCCGATCACCAAAACAGCGGCTATTATGCCGAGAATCCATTTCCAAATTGTTTTCATAGTGACTCCTTTATTCTTCGCACATCATAAGCTTTGATGATGAACAATGGATGAAACATTTTCAAAGATTTGGTAAAGATTTAGAACTTGTCACCTTGAGCTTATTCACTTCGCTCAACGCAAACTCCGCGAAGGGTCTACGCCGCTTCGCGGGGATTCTTCACTCCCTTCGGTCGTTCAGAATGACATGAGACTTTTAGGGATATACTTTGACGCATGACTCAGCGCATCGGCATCTTCGGCGGGACATTCGATCCGCCTCATCTCGGACATTTGATTCTGGCTTCCGAAGCCCGGGCTCAGCTCAAGCTGACGCGTCTGCTGTGGGTGCTGACGCCGGTTCCCCCGCATAAACTCAACCAGCCGATCAGTTCGCTCGAGGACCGTTTGACAATGGTCAAACTGGCCTTGAAAGACGAACCGAATTTCGAACTTTCCACGATCGAGATCGAACGCAAAGGCCCGCATTACACGCTCGATACGATTCATTTGCTGGCAGATCAGAATCCAAAAGCCAACCTGATCCTCCTCATCGGCGGGGATTCTCTTCACGATCTTCCCGCCTGGCATCGTCCCGCGGACATCGTGACGGCCTGCCATCAAATCGGCGTGATGCGCCGCCCCGGCGACTCGATTGACCTCACCGCGTTGGAAAAACAGATTTCGGGAATCAAAGCCAAAGTCAAATTCATTGATGCGCCGCTGCTTGAGATTGCCTCGCGCGAAATCCGCCGGCGCGCGTCCGAAGGTCTGCCATTTCGATATTATTTACTTCCATCCATTTATGATTACATTATCAAAAATAATTTATACAAGAAATCAAAAACATGAGTGTCATTGCGAGTGACGCTTTGGCGTCACTCGCAATGACATTTTGCATCTCGTTGCCAGAATCTTTGAACAAGGCTATAATACCGCCTGCAATCGGGGCGTGGCGCAGTCCGGCTAGCGCGCTTGCATGGGGTGCAAGAGGTCGGAGGTTCAAATCCTCTCGCCCCGACAAATAGCCAAAACATCGTCGTATCTCGCCAGAAATGGCAGAAAGACGGTGTTTTTATGTCCCACGTTGTAGCTACCAAACAAAGATGGTCACTTGCCTCCTACGTCTTGCGCGACGCATGGACGGACTTTATTCTTTCCAGACAAGCCACGCGCGCAACCCCCGCAACACTCGACTTCTATCGCTTTACAGCGGGGATGTTCTTGTCATGGGTTGAAGGACAAGGGATAACTGAGCCAAGTCAAGTAGATGCGCGTCTTGTTCGTCAGTATATTGCGGAGTTGGCATCAAAGGGCAAAGCCGATAAGACCTTACATGCTCACGCACGCGCAATCAGAACCATGCTTCGATTTTGGTATGCAGAGGGATACATCCAAGAACTCCCAAAATTTGCCATGCCAAAACTAGACAAGAAGAAACTGCCAGTCTTGGATGCTGAGCAGTTGCAAGCTGTTTTGAAACATTGCAACAAACGAGAGAAAGCCCTCGTCTTGTTCTTAGCGGATACAGGACTAAGACGGGAAGAAGCTTGCGCCTTGAATTGGGAAGATGTGGATTTCTCCAGCGGCCTTATTTTGGTTCGGCGCGGTAAAGGTGGGAAAGCCAGAAGCGCAGTTGCCGGTGCATCTTCCCGCCGTGCATTATTGGCTTATCGGCGCGCACAAGAAGAACATGGAGATAACACTCCTGTATTCCGCAACGTGGACGGCTCACGGCTGACAGGTAATGCCCTTCGATTAATTTGCCGGCGGCTGACTGAACGAACAGGCATAAAGATGACTCCGCACGCGCTAAGGCGAACGTTTGCGACATTGTCGTTAAGAGAAGGTATGAACCCGCTTCATTTGCAAGCTTTGCTTGGACATGCGAGTCTTGAAATGGTACAAACCTATGCTCAAATGGTTGATGATGACCTGCTCCAAGCGCATCAGGCACATTCGCCAATTGATAACTTATCACACCTTCGATGACTCTGGACAGGTCGTTCAGCTTGCTAACAAGCAATTAGCAAGCTGAACATTTGGCGATAATTTCGCCAGTTAAACGCCTGTACAACTAGATTTTTTCACTGCATTATCACTGTAAATCTGTGAGCGAGGTCATCCCCTACCTATGGGGGCACGTTCGGACGTTTCACATTCTGACTATATATATACCGTCGCGAAAATTTTATTCATTTTTTCGGAAATTTTCCCCAGCGCATACCAACGCACCGACCAGTGAAAACACCACCGCACACCACCGCAAGAGCCAGCAAAAAGCAGCCGCAAGCAGTCGCACCGTCAAGGAAAAATCCATCTTGCGCCGGCATTTCACGCACGGAGGCGCACGCAAAGACGCGTACTATTCACCACCAACAACCACCGATAGAGTCACAAGCTAAGCGCGGTTCAATGTGGATGTATAGGTGGGGGTATGGTGGGGTGCTTGGTTGTTGGTCGGTTGGTTGTTGTTGGGTTCCCTCCCGCGAGAAAATTTTTCAATTTTTCAGGAAATTGGTACGCCTGCACACGCCCGCAGATGCGGGAAAATGTTAACAATTGCTAATATTTTCGACCAAGCGCAAGCAAGCGCAAGGTCTAGGGAACGGCGCGATTTTTTTCACCCGTGATTTCAGCCGCAAAATTTTATTTTGGCTCGCCCTTTGCCTAATACCCCAACCTATTCGCTAGCTAAAACTAGCTATTAGCTACATAAATATATAACCTGAATTAGATTTATATGAATACTTTTTGTCATAGAGTTAGACAGCAAAATGCGTAAACATACCCGCACCTGATTTTGAGACATACGAGAATAAATACAAATCTCGTTGTTTTGGCCCGCATGATTTCAACGCCTTCGTGAAGGACATTTCGCCGTATAAGAATAGCCTGCTACCTTTGCGACACACGTTTGGATTTGTGCTGATTAAACTGCCGTCAATAATAGATTTATTGATAGCACTTGAATCGGCACAAACAACACGCGTTGAAGGTAACCGCCATGCTATGTACGATTGATTCGTCTTGTGATTCTTGAAGGCGAATGGCGCGGCACGGGTACTAAATTCCCGTACCGCGTCGAGGTGATTCGCCGAGATATTGCTTACCGCGTAGTTGTTCCTTGATACGACACCACAAACCTTGTTATATCTTTGTTGCATTTGTGGCTGTATGCCCGTGCGCTCTGCCTGTTTCTTTTGGCTGGTAAGCAGTAAACCGTATCTCGTGGTAATGTCCTGCCATTTTGTAAACGCGATTGCTTGCCACTTATCGCTAAACAAATCAGCTAATGACACGGTAGCGCGCCTTGAGGCGCTGGACTTAGTAGCACCCAAACAAATCGCCGCGTTATGATGCGAAGTCAAGATATAGACTTTTTCACCACTCTTGCCTTGTTCAATCCTAAACAATCCAAGACGAACCGCCGCCCGCTCATCACGCGCGATTTGCCGGCCACTGATAAATTCGAGCGCGACCCTTGAAACATCTAAAGTATTTACGATATATCTAGCACCTTCAGCCATCGCCTTAGCCAACACATAAAGCCTGTATGCGCCCTTTGAATGGGCGCTCAGACTCTTACAAGCTGTTAGTGGGCTGAAGATAATATCCATATCGAATCAAGAATGTTTCTTTACATCATTCCCTTGAGCACCAATTGACGCGGACTCACCAAAGGCATACCGCGCGGATTGCGAATCCTTTTTCCATTGCCTGGCTTGAACTTTATTTCACCGCACTTCGGCGCACGGCTTGAAATCTCAAGCGGAGACGAAACATCGAACCGCTCAAGTACTAAATGAAACCAAGAAATAATTGCGGTTTTGAAACTGGCGGAATAGAATGAGACTGCTCCTGAAATTGTTCGCTCGCGGAGAGGCTATCCATGCGTCCACCAGTTCAAATCCAAGTGCGCGGGCAT
>JAKAKJ010000067.1 GCA_021824575.1 Chloroflexota bacterium | reverse complement strand
CTTTCAAAGCACTCTTCCGGTTCAGTGTGGCGATGAGGAAGGACAATTACAAAATGATCTTCTATCGTGGGTATTATGCGGAGGATCATTTTGAGTTGTATGACCTGGAGCAGGACCCGGAAGAGCTGAATGATTTATATCCGGGCAATCCGGCGATTGCGGTGCAATTGTGCGAAGAACTTCTGACCAAGTTGGAGGAAGTCAACGCTGGTTATCCGAGCTAGCCGCCGGCGGCTGAGTCATGGCGCGGTGGTAAAATACCGACGTTCCAATTGGAGAAAACGAGTATGTATATTGATCCGAACACTGGTGGAATCCTGTTCCAAGCGCTGGCTGCGGCTTTTGTGGCGGTCTCAGGTTTGCTGTTGGTGTTCTCCGGGAGAATTCGCAGTTATATTTCCCAGATTCGCCGCAAGACACGCAAAGACAAAACGGAAGACCAAGAGTAGATGCGAACCGTCATTGTAGGATTCGATTCTTTCGATCCTGGCACTTTTGAAAGACTTCAATCTGCCGGGCAGATGCCGAATTTGGAAAGGTTCGTGAACAATGGGGGCTATTCTCGACTGGAGGTTTGCTCGCCTCCTCAAACGGAAGTGTCATGGACCAGCATCGCTACCGGCGTCGATCCGGGATCGCATGGCATTTTCGATTTCGTTCATCGCGATCCGAAAACCTACGGCGCTTACGTTTCCCTGCTGCCAACCAAACAAAGTGTGATGGGAGAGCAATTCCTGCCTCCCTATACAACCAAGACGTTTTTCCACGAAGCGGCTGATATGGGCTTTCCGGCGACTGCTTTATGGTGGCCGGCGCTGTTTCCCGCGCGGCCCGAAATCCCCGTTGCGACCATTCCCGGATTAGGCACGCCAGATATCCGCGGCCAATTGGGCGTTGGCACATTGCTGACCACTGAAGTCGAAGAAAAGAAAAAGACCAAAGTTGCAAAACTCGAAGCAGCAGGCAAAGGCAAATTCAACGCGGTGCTTGAAGGTCCGTCGGTCAAATCAAAGGATGGGATGCGCCCCGCCGTTTTACCGGTGACGGTCGAAGTCTTGGATGACGCGACTGCGACTCTCATCATTGCGAATCAGAAATACCCATTGACGCTCGGACAATGGAGTCCGATCATCGAACTCAAGTTCCAGGCAGGCTTCGCTTTCAATGTTCATGCCATCACACAGGTGATTCTGACGGAGGTCAAAGGCAGAGTCAGCTTGTATTTTCTACCTTTGCAGATCCATCCGCTTCATTCTTTATGGCACTACGCCACGCCGCCATCGCTGGTTAAGGATTCCTGGAAAAATACCGGGCCTTTTCTCACGCTCGGCTGGCCGCAGGATACCAATGCTCTTGAAGATGGCTGCATTACCGACGAACAATTCCTGACCCTTTGCGATTCGATCTTTACATCCCGCAAGAAAATATTTTTCCATCAACTGGATAATTTCCGCGAGGGCGTGCTGGCCGGAATCTTTGATTGTCTTGACCGTGTGCAGCATATGTTCCTGCGTACCAACCAGGATATTGTGGATCAGTGGTACATCAAGCTGGATCGCTACGTTGGTGAAGTCCAATCGCGTATTGACAAACTGAACCTCGAAAAATATCGTTTTATTGTGCTATCCGATCACGGCTTCCGCCCGTGGGAAAATAAAGTGCATCTCAATCATTGGCTGGTTGAGAATGGATACATGGCGCTGTCCAATCAGACAGAGACGCCCGATCTGCGCGATGTAAATTGGCAGAATACAAGAGCCTATGCGTTGGGGTTGAACAGCGTTTATCTCAACGTTGCCAATCGCGAGGGACAGGGCATCGTCCAACCGCAGGACATCGAACCTCTGCTCGAAGAGATCAAGACCAAATTGCTGGATTGGAAAACCGATGACGGCAAGCAGGCCATCAGCCGCGTGTTGCTAAAGCACGAAGCGTTCACCGGACCCTATGCCCGCCTCGGCCCGGACCTGGTCATTGGTTACGCACCCGGATTCCGCGCCTCGTCTGAGACCGGACTCGGAAAGTCTGCATCGAGGTCTGTAGAAGCCAACTCCGATCATTGGGGCGCAGATCACTGCATTGATTCAACGAAAGTCCCGGCGGTGCTCTTTACCAATCGCGACATCCGCAACATGCCGGGCATATCTTTTAGAGACATTCCATTTCTTGCGCTTGGCAAACATCTCGATCAGTCGTATATCAAGCCGCCATCTCAAACAGGTGCGCAAGGACAAAAGGACCTTGAAGAAAGGCTGAAGGGACTTGGCTATCTTTAAACGAATACCAAATTGGAAACAAATCGCGCCTGTGTACGCCGTGATCGTTCTGATGGTCTATACCTGGACGATCATGTGGTTCTTTTGGAAACTGCCGAGCTGGTTGTTCTTTATGAACGCCGGGGAAATCCTTATTACTTTTTTGTATTCCGTGGCCACGAATTTTGTCGAAAGCCTGCTTGTGCTTTGCGCCCCGGTTTTTTTATGTCTCATATTGCCGCGCAAATGGTTCTATGATCTGTTCGTGTCACGCGGCGCGGCCCTGGTCATAGCCGGGCTGGGGTATATGATGTACCTTGCCTTTCAGTTTCAAGGCAAGAATGATTATCCCAGCATCAACTTGAAGGCCTGGTCTCTGGCTCTTGCCTTTGCGCTTCTTATGTTGATCGTTTTTCTGGCCGGAAAAATCAACGTTTCAAGGAAGATACTTGAAGTGGTTGCGGATCGCGCAACTATTTTTCTGTATCTTACAATTCCGGTCAGCATAATTTCCGTATTTGTCGTTCTCTTTCATTCGGTGATCTAGGGAATTGTCGGTGCCTAAAATCAGCCGGCGGGATTTCCTGAAATTGACTTCAGTCATGACAGGTGCGTTTGTTGGGTAATTCAGGCTATCAGAATGGGCGAACCATCATGTTGAAGCAATTGTTTGGAAAAACAAACTCGAAAAAAAGCGAGACCAAAACCATCGTTGTGGTTTCCGGTTTGCCGCGCTCCGGCACATCCATGATGATGAAAATGCTTGCGGAAGGCGGCTTGGAAACTGTCACCGATTCCATCCGAAGCGCAGACGAGGACAACCCAAACGGCTATTTCGAATTTGAGACGGTTAAACAAATGGCAAATGGTCAGACGCAATGGTTGTCCAACGCCGATCACAAAGTGGTAAAAATCATTTCTGCGTTGCTTGAATATCTTCCAGAAAATTATCATTACAAAATTCTTTTCATGGAAAGGGAGATAGGCGAGATTCTGGCTTCGCAGCGTAAAATGCTGGCGCGACGGAATGAAGAATCCAAGACCAGTGATGCAGAGATGGCATCCCAATTCCGGGAACATCTGGCCGCCATCAAATTTTGGATCGCGCGTCAGCCCAACATTGAAGTGCTGTATGTGGATTACAACAAAATGCTATCCAACCCGGACGAATATTGCCAGAACATCGCGGAATTCATTGGCCTGCCGGTTGATGTTGAAAAGATGCGTTCTGTGCCGGATGAACACCTGTATCGAAACCGCTCCAGCACGCGGAATTCATCCTCGGCTTGACGGAAAAACGAATCCGCGTATAATTACCTTTGTTGGATGTAAAAATTGAGCTAAACATGGCAAGCGCTTGAGGAGAAAAGCCTCCAAGCGCTTGCATTTGTTTGTCTCTCGTACAAGCCGACTACACGCTATACAGAGACATCCGCTCGCAATCTCGTTTTTAGAGAATGGAAATGGAGAATAAGCAGTGGAAACCAAAGGATTAACCGCACTCCGTATCAGCCTCGCATCGCCCGAAACGATTCTGTCATGGTCGTACGGTGAAGTGCTTAAACCTGAAACCATCAACTACCGCCGCTTACGGCCCGAAAAAGACGGCCTATTCTGCGAAGCCATTTTTGGCCCAACCCGTGACTGGCAATGTTATTGCGGAAAATACAAGAACCCGCGTTACAAAGGGATCATTTGCGACAAATGCGGCGTGGAAGTGACGCGCGCGGCCGTCCGACGCGAACGCATGGGACACATCGGACTCGCAACGCCGGTTGCCCACATCTGGTATACGCGCCGCATCCCATCCCAGCTCGGAATGCTGTTGGACATCTCGCGTCGGAATCTGGACCGCGTGCTCTACTTCGCGCAATACATTGTCACCTACGTGGACGAGGATGCCCGCCAAAAAGCCTTGAAACGCCTTGAAGATGAAATCTCCGTTTCAGAGCGTGAGCAAGCTGCGAATGTTAACGGTAAAATCGCCGAGATCAAGACCAAGCGCGATCATCAATTGAACGAAATCAACCAGAAGCGCGCATCGCTCGAGCAGGGTTACGATGAGTTCATCGCCGAACAACTGGAACCCGTCATCAAGGAAGGCCAGAAGCTGGAAAAGAGCCTCCAGGATCAGATGGGGCAGCTGGCCAAGAAGACGATTGTCTTCGAGCTGACTGGCGAGAAAATCCTCGATGCCAACGACAAGGTGTCCAGCAAGCACATCAGCCAGGTACAGAAAATCGTCCAGAAGAAACTGGAAGCGCTGGAGAACGAATTGAAAGATCAGCGCGCCAAGGAACTCGAAGACCTCAAGATGCAGGCTGGCCGGATCAAAGCCGAAGCCGACATGCAAATGGAAGGCTTGCGTGCCCAGCTCGAAGATCAGACGACGGCTTCCGCAGATCAGTCCTCGCGCCAACGCGATGAACTGCTGGAGCTTCGTCCATTCACCTTCCTCAGCGAAATGCGATATCGCGAACTCAAGCAGCGCTGGGGACAGGTTTTCCGCGCAGATATGGGTGCCGAGGCTTTTTACGATATTCTCAAGCGCCTTGACCTCGATAAATTGGCAGAAGAACTTTGGAAGGAAGTCCGCACCACAAAGTCGAAGCAGAAGCGCAAGAAAGCGACGACCCGCCTCAAAGTCGTGGAAGCGTTCCGACGTTCAGGCAACCGCCCCGAATGGATGATTCTCACGGTCTTGCCGGTCATCCCGCCCGACCTGCGCCCGATGGTTCAGCTTGATGGCGGACGTTTCGCCACATCCGATTTGAACGATCTTTATCGCCGCGTGATCAATCGCAACAATCGCTTGAAGAGATTGCTCGAGCTTGGCGCGCCGGATGTCATCATCCGCAATGAGAAGCGCATGTTGCAGGAAGCGGTTGACAGCCTGATTGACAATTCGCAGCGCGGCAAGGCGCTTTCCCGCCGCGGGCGACGCGAGCTTAAATCGTTGAGCGACATGCTCAAAGGCAAGAAGGGACGCTTCCGCCGCAACCTGCTCGGCAAGCGCGTGGATTATTCCGGCCGTTCTGTGATCGTGGTTGGTCCGCAGCTTAAACTTTATCAATGCGGTCTGCCGAAGACTATGGCATTGGAACTTTATCGCCCGTTCGTGATCGCCCGCCTCGTTCAGAACGGATACGCTGCGAATGTCAAAGGCGCGCGGCGCTTGATCGAACGCAATCGCCCCGAAGTCTGGGAAGCGCTCGAGGATGTCATCAAAGATCGCCCGGTGCTTCTCAACCGCGCTCCAACTCTGCACCGCCTCGGCATCCAGGCTTTCGAACCGATCTTGATCGAAGGCTCGGCCATTCAACTGCATCCGCTCGTGACCACCGCTTTCAACGCTGACTTCGATGGCGACCAAATGGCCGTCCATGTTCCGCTTTCGCAGAAGGCCGTGAATGAAGCGCGCTCATTGATGTTGGCATCAAAGAATTTGCTCAAGCCTGCCGATGGTGAGCCGATCATCTCGCCGTCGAAGGACATGGTGCTCGGCGTTTATTACCTGACGATGCTGCACCAACAGCCGCACAAGGGCGATGGACGCGCCTTCGCAGATATAGACGAGGTCGAACTTGCCTATCAACTCGATCAGGTTGATATTCACACTCGCATCAAACTGCGAATAACAACCTGGTACAACGATAATGGCGACCGCCTGCCGCAGGCTGAAACGCGTCTCATCGAGACAACGGTTGGGCGCGTGCTCTTCAACCGCATTTTGCCTCCCGAAGTTCAGTTCACCAATGAAAAGCTGGATAAGGGCGGCGTGAAAGATTTGATCGCAGAAGTTTACGAATTATGCGGCCAGGAACAGACCACCGAAGTTGCCGACCACATCAAGGCGATGGGCTTCGAGTATGCCATGAAGTCTGGCACAACATTGGCTGTGTCTGACATTTCCATTCCGCCTGAACGAAAAGAGATTATTGCTGAGGCGCAGAAGCAGGTGGAAGTTGTCGAACGCGATTTTCGCCGCGGCCTGCTGACGGAACAGGAACAGAACGAGCGTGTCATCGAAGTCTGGCAGAAAACCACTGACCTCGTTTCGGATGCTGTCAGGAAGCACATGGATCCGGATGGAAATCTCTCCACGATGGCAACCTCCGGCGCGACCAAAGGCGGTTTCTCCACCGTTTCACAGCTAGCTGGCATGCGTGGATTGATGGCTGATCCGTCAGGACGCATCATCCCGCTCCCGATCCGCTCGAACTTCCGTCAGGGATTGACCGCACTTGAATACTTCATCTCAACGCACGGCGCACGCAAGGGCCTGGCTGACACCGCCCTCCGCACCGCGGACGCCGGTTACCTGACCCGCCGTCTTGTGGATATTGCACAGGACATCATCATCAACGAACAGGATTGCGGAACGACAGACGGCGTATGGATTCGCCGTTCGGACGATGTGGCCGGACAGTCCATGTCCAGCCGCCTGTACAGCCGATTGCTGGCCGAACGAGTGATTCATCCAAAGACTGGTGAAGTCATCGCCGAACGCGACGAAGTGATTGATCACATTCTGGCCCGCAAGATTTCCGCATCTGGCATTGACCAGGTCAAGGTCCGCTCGCCATTGACTTGCGAACTCAATCACGGAATTTGCGCCAAATGCTATGGCCTTGACTTGGGCCGCGGTGACATGGTTGACCTTGGTTCCGCGGTCGGTATTGTGGCCGCCCAATCCATCGGCGAGCCTGGGACGCAGCTCACACTGCGAACCTTCCATACCGGTGGTGTGGCTGCTGCAAGCGCAGACATCACAACCGGCCTGCCGCGCGTGGAGGAACTTTTCGAAGCGCGCAAGCAACCGAAAGGCGAAGCCGTTGTAGCCGAGATCGGCGGCGTGGTACACATTATGATGTCGGAAAAATATCCCGACCTGCGCGAGGTCCAGATTGAACACGCCGAAATGGTTCACGATGAATACAACGTCCCGGACGACTGGAAATACATGGTCAAGGATGAGGCGGTGGTCAAGCCTGGTGATCAATTGGCGGTCAAGGAAAAGGCCACCATCACCGCACAGCACGGCGGCAAAGTGGCTGTCGAAAAGAAGGATCATAAGATCATGGTTTCCTACGAACAGCGCGAGGAAAAGACCACGGAAATTCCAACGACATCCCGCCTGCTCGTCAAGGAAGGTGATCACGTGGAAGCCGGACAGCCGTTGACCGAAGGGTCGCTCAATCCGCATCGCATCCTGCGTATTCAGGGACGCGAGGCCGCACAGATGTATCTGATGAGCGAGATTCAAAAGGTCTATCGCTCACAGGGCCAAAACATCCATGACAAACATTTCGAGGTCATTATCCGCAAAATGATGAGCAAGGTGACCATCAGCCGGCCCGGTGACAGCAAGCATTTGCCCGGCGACGCGGTTGACCGCCTCGAGCTTCGCAAATTGAATGAACAGCTATTGGTGGATGGCAAGCAGCCTGCCAAATTCCTGGAAACTCTGCTTGGCGTAACAAAAGCCTCGCTCTCCACTGACTCATGGCTCTCGGCATCCTCCTTCCAGCATACGATCAAAGTGCTGGCAGGCGCGGCCATTGGCTCGACGACCGATCCGCTCTACGGCCTCAAGGAAAACGTTATCATTGGCAAACTCCTCCCGGCAGGGACGGGCTTCACGCCGGGGCGCTTCAAACCCGGAACCAGCGACGGCGCGTCCTCGCAGTGGACGGAAATCGGCGAAAGCGTCGCAGCCGATTAACAAAAATTTCCGTAGAGGCAGGCTTCAAACCTGCCTCTTTTTTTTTGTGATCCGCTCCTGATTCATTTCAAAGAGGCCGGAGGGACAGCCGACGCGCGGCAAGACCGCCTCGAATCGACTCCGCCACGTCGACAACTTCATCTTGCTCTATGAGCCGTCGCTTCTCACGCGGACCGATGGCGGATTCAGCGATTCTTTATTCGTTGACCTTGGTTGCGGCTTTGACCGGCGTACCACGCTTGAATCTGCAAAACATTTTGCGTCAATACGAAGAAAAAGATTTTGCTCCAGCTTATGAATGATTAGCTCAATACATTCTGCATCAGCCGAAGCGTATGGGACGCGTCAGGGATTTGGTGCGGCCGCTCAAAGTCTCGCGGCGAAGAGCGGATACAAGGTCAATTTGCAAAAGAGGTGGATATGAAAGGCTGGCTCATTTGGGAGCCATAAGCCAATTCGCCCGATAATTCGTTTATACTTGCCTCATCCAATTTCGACATCAAGGGACATAGTCGTTTATGAACGGTCAGGAAATCGTTTTACTGGAAGAGGTCATCATTGCCCTGCTGTTGATTGCATCAGCAGTGGCTGTTGGCGCGCGGCAGTTGCGCCTGCCTTATACGGTAGGGTTGGTACTGATCGGTCTGGCTCTCACGCTGCTGAATCCGCAGAAGGTGCAGATTTCGCCGCAAATCATCCTGGCCCTGCTCGTTCCGCCTTTGGTGTTCGAGGCGGCATTTCATATTCGCATCGAAGACTTGCGGCGCGATTTATGGTTGATTCTGTTACTCGCTGTGCCGGGTGTCATTCTTACCACCCTGATGGTTGGGGGATTGGTTTCCTGGGCGACGGGGCTTGCCCTCCCGGCCGCGCTGGTCTTTGGTGCGTTGATTGCTGCAACTGATCCGGTAGCTGTTGTAGCCTTGTTTCGCAGGCTGGGCGCGCCAAAAAGACTTCAGGTTTTGCTGGAAGGCGAGAGTCTCTTTAACGATGGAACAGCCATCGTGATGTTTGGTTTGATGCTGGATATCGCAATCAATGGTCACTTCAACATAACGACCAGCATTACGAACTTTCTGATGGTGGCTGGCGGCGGGATATTGATCGGGATCGCTTCGGGAATGTTGATCTTGCAGATAATAGGCCGCATCGAAGACCCGCTGGTCGAAACGACACTCACAACTGTATTGGCTTTTGGCTCCTACTTGATTGCCGAGTCACTGCATGTCAGCGGAGTATTGGCAGTGGTCGCGGCTGGTCTTGTCAATGGAAATGTCGGCCCGCGTGGAATGTCTGCCACGACGCGCGTGGTGGTTTTCAATTTCTGGGAATATGCGGCTTTCCTCGCAAACTCATTGATCTTCCTGTTGATTGGCTTAAGTATTGATTTGCCTGCCATATTCCGGAACTGGCAGGCAATTGGATGGGCAATCCTGGCGGCGCTACTGGCGCGTGCGGTCAGCATATACGTTTTGCCTATGTTTGCAAAGGAGATTTCAGCAAAATGGAAACATGTTCTCTACTGGGGCGGCTTGCGCGGTGCGATTACGCTTGCTCTGGCTCTTGGCCTGCCTGATACGGGAATCTTTGCAGCCGAGCGTATTCATCTGCAAGCCATGGCCTTTGGCGTGGTTTTATTTACTCTGCTGGTTCAGGGCTTTTCGATGGATTGGCTGATCAAACATCTAAAATTGGTTGAACGCTCGCAAATTCAGGAGGAGTATGAGCGTCGCCATGCCCGTTTCGTGGCCGGACGATCTGCCTATGATTACCTGTATCGCCGCAGTCGGGAAGGACTTATCTCAGAACATATTTGGCAGCGCATGGCTCCTTTGTTGCAGCGTCATAATGAGGTGCTGATAGATGCGGTGAAAGAGATCATCACATCGGATCCCGATGTGGAGGCGGAGGAAGTGGATACCGTCCGCCGCGAGGCGTTGCGCGCGCAGCGCGCGGCTCTTACAGGGTTGCTAAGGGACGGCGTTATCTCCGAGGAGAACTACTCGCAATTGATCGGCGAAGTGGACGCCGCGCTCACAGAGGAAAAGCTGACCTGGCCAGAATTTATGCGCGAAACGGCTGCGCCGCACGCAGCCGTAACGCGGCTCATGGCGGCTGTCATTCAGAAAGGGGATTTGGAAAACACGATCAGCGCGTTAACCAAACTCGGTTTTACCATTGCTCAACTGCCCAGCTCCGGCGGTTTTCTCAATCGCTCGAACATCACTCTTTTGATTGGCATGCCTGAGGGCCGCGAGGAAGCCGCCGTGCGTGCGTTAAAGAACAGTTGCAGCCAAAGGATCGAATACCTGTCATCACTGCTTCCAGATGCTCCGGCGGGAATCCCTGCAGCTACGAAAGTGACGGTGGGTGGAGCTACCATTTTCACGTTCGAGGTTGAATCCTACGATGAGTTCTGATAATATGAAATTGGTTCTGGCAATCATCCCCGATGCAAACAAAGAGCCGATTCTTAACGCGTTGACAGAGGCCAACTTCCATGTGATAGCAATTGCTTCAACGGGCGGCTTTTTACGCCGCGGCAAAGTGACTCTCCTGATGGGCGTGGAAAAGGAGAGGGTTCAGAATGCAATTCGATTGATTCGGGAGTATAGTGCGCCTGCCATTGGCCCGGAATTAAAACGGGCAGTGGTTTTTGTTCTCAAGGTAGATCACTTCGATCAATTCTAAATCTCTTGCTCATGCAATCACTTTAAAAAATCAATCGTCTTTTTCTGATACAGCCTGTAAAGAACAGACAGCTCTTTGCCGAGAAAGGGAAAAATGATCGTCAGCCATTTTATGAAAAAGAAGGTTGTATCCATAGGGGCGAAAGCGACCATACAGGAAGCTGCTGCAAAATTTGTTAAGCAGCATGTCGGTGAATTACCTGTTGTGGATGATGAAAAAAAACCAATAGGGATCGTCAATCTGCGCGACATGCTGAGTCTGGAACTGCCCGACTTCGTCCGCTTCGTGGAAGATGTGGATTTTGTGCATGATTTCGGCGCAGTGGAAACCACGCGTCCAACCGCTGATTTGCTTGTGCGGCCGATTACCGTGCTCATGCAGCCGGTAATCCCTGTGGACGAGAATTGTGGGTTGCTTCGCGCGTATGCGCTGATGCTCCAGCATAATCTACTGGACATGCCGGTTGTAAATAAGGCGGGCAAGCTGGTTGGCATCGTCTCACGCGTGGACATTGGCACGGCCATTCTCGCGTTGTGGCCCGGAGTGGAGTCAAAAAAATCATGATGGTGCCTACAATTCTGACCAGTATAATTTTCCTCGCAACGCTCTGGTTGATTTTCTCCGAAAAGTTGGATCGCACGATCACGGGAATCGCTGGAGCAGTATTGATGGTAGGCCTGGGTAAACTGTTTGGTTTTTATTCAGAGGTTGAGGCCATTAAAGCCGTGGATTTCAATACTCTTGGCTTGCTGCTGGGGATGATGATATTGGTGGCATTGTTGGAGCCGACCGGCTTTTTTCAATATCTTGCAGTTCTGGCCGGCCGGCTTTCGAAGGGACATCCCGTTCGCCTGCTGGTTTTGCTGGGTGCGATCACAACTGTCCTTTCGATGTTTCTCGATAATGTAACCACAGTTGTTCTCATTGCTCCTGTGACGATCCTCATCAGTGAAATTCTTGGCGTCGATCCGGTGCCATATTTGATCACCGAAGCTTTGCTCTCGAACACGGGAGGCGTAGCCACGCTGGTTGGCGATCCGCCCAATGTTCTTATCGGTTCCGCAGCAAATCTTTCGTTCGACGACTTCTTGATCCATTCCCTGCCGATCGTGGTTGTTGCCTGGATAGTCGTATTGTTTCTTCTTCGTTACCTGTTCCGAAATGAGCTGGCTGTCAAGCCCCGAAACTCGAGAGCCGTGATGAAATTGAATCCGGCTGAGGCGCTTGAAGATCGGAAAATGGCACAACGCGTATTGATTGTCTTGGGCGCCGCGATTTTGGTTTTCTTCTTTCACAGTCGGTTGCATCTTAGCCCGTCTTTCGTGGCCCTGAGTGCCGCGGCGGCCGCATTGTTGTGGGTCCGTCCGAACATGCGCGAAATGTTACAGCGAGTGGAATGGAATGTGTTGTTATTCTTTGCAGCATTGTTTGTCATGGTCGGCGGGTTGGAAGCGGCAGGCGTACTTGAGATCATTGTGAAAGCCCTGGAACATGTGTCGGTGATTCCTCCCGTTCTGTTCGGTGTGGCCTTGATCTGGATTATCGGTATCCTTTCAGCATTTGTAGACAATGTGCCGATCACGATTGCCATGATCCCGGTCATCCAGGGGTTGGGTGCATCTGGCGTGAACATTGATCCGCTTTGGTGGGCGCTGGTCTTCGGGGCAGGATTTGGCGGCAACGGAACTATCATCGGTTCAACAGCCAACATTGTGGTCGTCACCCTCTCGGAGAAAACACGCACGCCCATCACAGCCAAGCTTTGGAACAGGATTGGTTTTCCAGCCATGTTTTCAGCATGTGCTGTTTCGAGCATTTTATATGTTCTGGTCTATCCACTGCTTTGACCTGGAAAGAGAATAATGGTGTCTTTGCGAGTGGCACTTGCGCCACTCGCAAAGCGTCCTCGAAGGGGAATGACATAATCAACGGCAGCCGCTCAAAGTCCGGGGAAGAAGCGGTTTTATAATTGAGTGGAGGAGTTCACATGTCCAATCCCAATCCTGAATTTGTCCGCTTCCTGCGAGCCTATCCATCGTATCCAACCACACATATCATTGACGATCTGCGCGCCACCGAATATGCGCGGCTCGACGTCAGCGAACATATCTATCTCGATTACACCGGCGGCGGGTTGTATGCCGAGACGCAGGTGCGCCGCCATCACAAGCTGTTGAGTGAACAGGTCTTTGGCAACCCGCACTCATCGAACCCAAGTTCCCAGGCATCCACACAATTGGTCGAACATGCGCGCAGTTACGTGCTGAAATTCTTCAATGCCGATCCGGGCGAATACGATGTGATCTTCACGGCAAATGCCAGCGGCGCGCTGAAATTGGTCGGCGAGTCGTATCCGTTTGCAAAGGGCGGGCATTATCTGTTGACGTTCGACAATCATAATTCGGTGAATGGGATTCGCGAATTCGCGCACGCCCGCGGCGCGGACGTGACCTACATTCCGGTCGTACTGCCTGATATGCGCGTCGACGCATCCACCCTCGACGATTACTTTGCGCGCGGACAAAAGGGCGCACACAATCTGTTTGCTTTTCCCGCCCAATCGAATTTCTCCGGCGTTCAGCATCCGCTCGAATGGATCGAGAAAGCGCACGCCGCGGGCTGGGATGTTTTGCTCGACGCCGCGGCCTTTGCTCCGACAAATTACCTTGACTTGAGTCAGGTTCATCCTGATTTTGTTCCACTTTCATTCTATAAAATGTTCGGCTATCCAACCGGCATCGGCGCGTTGATCGCGCGCAAGGAAGCGCTGGGAAAGCTTCATCGTCCGTGGTTTGCAGGCGGGACGATCACGGTCGTGTCAGTGCAGGGCGATAAATATTATCTGGCTGACGGTCACACCGCGTTCGAGGATGGCACGCCGGATTATTTAAATATTCCCGCGGTCGAGATCGGACTCAAACATCTTGAGTCCATTGGCTACGATGTGATCCACGAACGCGTCATGTGCCTCACTGGCTGGCTGTTGGATAATTTGACTCAAATGAAACACAGCACCGGCGAGCCATTAGTTCGCTTGTATGGCCCAGCCACCACCGAAGCGCGCGGCGGTTCGGCGGCTGTCAACTTCTTCGATAAAGACGGCAAGGCCATTGACCATCGCTTTATCGAAAGCGAAGCCAACAAAGTCAACATCTCGTTGCGGACAGGTTGTTTCTGCAACCCCGGCGCAGGCGAAGTGGCACTTGGACTCTCGCGCGTCGAGTTGGATGTGTGCTTTACCAAGCCGCACCATGAAGATCGTTTGAGCCTCGACGATTTCCGTCTTTGCTTCGATGGCAAGTCCACCGGCGCAGTGCGGGTCTCGGTGGGTTTGGCAACGAACTTCAACGATGTGCAGGCGTTCTTGATCTTTGCGAGAGGGCTATTGAATTAACTATGAATCAAAAAGCGTCAAAAAAATATGAACCACCGAAAGCCGACTCTGGCGACACTGCTCATCTCGTAGCTAAAGCAGCATTATCAGTTGTACCTGGAGCGTCTGAGCTTTTTGAGTATTTTATAAAGCCTCCCCTTGAAAAGCGATTGGAAAAATGGCAAGAAGAAGTAGCAAATGCCTTAAGACATCTTGAGGAGGAAAATCGACTGAACATTGAAAACTTGAAAGCGAACGAACAGTTCATCAGCATAATAGTTCAAGTAACTACAATAGCACTTCGTAATCATCAAAAAGAAAAGCTTTCTGCCCTAAAAAATGTAATTATAAATTCAGCGCTACAAACAAATATTAACGACGACCTGCAACTTATTTTCATTCGATTTATAGATGAATTAACGCCATCGCACCTTAACCTACTTCTGTTTTTTGTGCAGAATGAACAGGCCTTGGCGCAATTATCATCCTATAATGAGTATTACAGCGCAAGGTCATGAGAAAAAGCTGCTAATTGAGCCAATTTTGTTTTGCGATGAGATTGATAGGCGACAAAGTTCCGTTTTTGATAATAGCGCACTCGGTCCAAAGCTGTTGGAATATC
>JAKAKJ010000058.1 GCA_021824575.1 Chloroflexota bacterium | reverse complement strand
GAACTTCCAGCTGAAAGTCTGGGAAGCGCTGCTCAATGTTCCAACCGGCGCGGTGACAACATATCAGCGTCTCGCAGCCCGGATTGGACAACCGACCGCATCACGCGCCGTCGGCACCGCGGTTGGGCATAATCCAATTGCAGTGTTGATCCCATGCCATCGTGTGATTCGCAGTGTCGGTGAATTTGGCAACTATCGTTACGGCGCACCGCGCAAGATGGCATTGCTTGGCTGGGAACAGGCGCAAGTAAATTCATAAAGCTCTCACCGCGTTCCCCGGCATCGAAGCAAGCGCCGAGATGGCGCTCGGAGCATTTTGAAGGTTAGTTGAGTAGGTCACGTTTGCGAAGTCCTCGAAGAGGAAAACATGACCCACAAAAAGGAAAAAATGAAAACAAAAGTTTGGACAGCGTTATTGGCCGTTTATATCGTTTGGGGCTCAACATACCTGGCGATTCGATTTGGCGTCGAAACGATCCCGCCATTTATTCTGGCCGGGACGCGATTTTTGATCGCCGGAGCCATCCTGCTTATTTGGCGGCGCGCCGCTGGTGACCCATTCCCGACGCCGCGTCAATGGCGTTCAACGGCCATCGCCGGGACTCTGCTTTTACTCGGCGGAAACGGCCTCGTCTCGTTTGCAGAGCAACGCGTGCCATCCGGCATCGCGGCCTTGATGGTCGGATCAGTTCCATTGTGGATGATTTTGATCGAAGCGATTCGTCCGGGCGGGGTCAAACCCGGCTGGCGCGCCATTATCGGCTTGTTGATTGGCTTTGGCGGAATCTTCTTGCTGGTGGGACCTGCTCAATTCACTCAAGGCGGCGGAGGATTTGATCCACTGGGGATGGGCACGTTGGTGGTGGCAGCATTCCTCTGGGCGCTTGGTTCGATTTACAGCAAAGGCGCGGACATGCCATCTTCCTCTTTGGTATCAACCGGCGCAGAGATGTTGTGTGGAAGCGCGGCGTTATTCATCTTCGCTGGCATCACTGGCGAATGGAGCAAATTGAACATCGCCACAATCTCGGCGCCATCATGGCTGGGTCTTGGCTATTTGATTGTTTTCGGCTCGCTGATTGGCTTCGTGGCGTATGGCTGGCTCTTGCAAAACGCGCCGGTTTCATTGGTTGCAACATACGCATACGTCAATCCGGTGGTGGCGGTATTTCTCGGCAACCTGATCGCACAGGAGACGCTCACAAGCCGGACGATTCTTGCCGCGGTCATCATTGTCGGCTCGGTAATATTTATCAATAGCGCGCGCCCGCCTAGAGCCAGGAAAGAAGCGGAGTCGATTCCCGTTGAGGTAGGAGATTAAGAAAGCATTGTCCAAAGTCTGCGTCGCGGACGCAGTTGGAAAAATCTAAAACGAAGGAGAGAAGAATGGACTCAAAAGATTTGGTCGCTCGTGTGAAAGAAGATAACGTCAAATTCATTGCCTTGCAGTTTTCGGATGTGACCGGGGCTGTGAAGAGTGTGGACATGCCGATCAGTGGGCTGGCGGGCGCACTGGAAGATGGCATCTGGTTCGACGGCTCATCGGTGGAAGGATTTGCGCGCATCCAGGAAAGCGACATGCGGCTCATTCTCGACCCGGACACGTATGCCGTCCTACCGTGGACTCCCGCCGAGTCGCGCCGCGCCCGCGTGTTCTGCGACATCTTCACACCGCAGGACAAACCGTTCGAAGGCGATCCGCGCGGGACGTTGAAGCGGATGCTTGCGAAAGTCGAAGAGCACGGCTGGGTTTATAACGTTGGGCCAGAGCCGGAATTCTTCCTGTTCAAAGGCATGAACGGAAACGGCGTACATCCCGTTCCGCACGACACCGGCAGCTACTTTGATTTCTCCGCGGACGATGAAGCCGTGCGCGTCCGAACTGCTTTGATGGAAGCTCTCGACAGCATGGGGCTTGAAGTGGAAGTGGGCCATCACGAAGTGGCCTTGGGCCAGCACGAAATTGATTTCCGTTTTGCGAACGCCCTCAAGACGGCTGACAATGTCCTCACGATGAAGTACACCGTCAAAGCCATTGCCGCGCAGCACGGATTGACTGCATCGTTCATGCCCAAACCTGTTTTTGGAATCAACGGCTCAGGCATGCATTGTCACCAGTCCATGTTTGACAAGAAGACCGGCGCCAACTTATTCTTTGACGCGAACGATGAAGTCCATCTCTCGAAGCTCGCCTACTCGTTCATCGCGGGACAATTAGCGCACGCGCGCGCTTTGGCCGCGGTCGTCGCCCCGACAGTCAACTCGTACAAGCGCCTCGTTCCCGGTTACGAAGCGCCAGTTTACATTGGTTGGGCACAGCAGAATCGTTCGGCGCTGATCCGCATCCCGCGCTACACCGAAGGCCGCGATAAAGCCGTGCGCGCCGAATTGCGCTTCCCCGATCCATCATCGAATCCATATTTGGCATTCACTGTGATGCTGGCCGCCGCGCTGGATGGCATTGATCACAAGATGGAAGCTCCGAAGCCTTTGAACAACATCAACCTGTATCACCTCGAGCCAAAGGAACGCAAGAAGCTGGGCGTTAAAGAATTGCCCGGCTCGCTGATCGAAGCTCTGGGCGAACTTGAGAAGGATGAAGTCGTGAAGGCCGCCTTGGGAGAAGAGACGTACGATGCTTTCGTTAGCGCCAAGAAGCAGGAATGGGATGACTATCGCATCCACGTGACAGATTACGAGATCGAACGATATTTGGAAGTAGCATAGCTCAGTAGGCAGTAATCAGTAAACGCAAGAAGAATTTTTGCCACGAATTAGCACAGATTGCACGAATTTTCGCAATGTGAGCACAAAACAAAATAAGAAGCTCAGCGATAAGCTGGGCTTCTTCGTGTGCATTAGCGGATTCCGTGGCTGTTTTCTTATGACGTCGCAAACGGATTGAAATTCGTGTCTCTATCGAAATAATCTTCGCTTTCGGCCTTCTTCAACGTGTTGACTACAACATAAGTCAGCGGCGTGGCAATCGTTTCATAGGCGGTTTTCAAAAACCATTGTGAGAGAATGGCTTGGATTAATCCACCAGTTGGAATGATTCCAGCAAACGCCAATGTGATAAAGACTGCCGAGTCCGCGCCTTCGCCGACGATGGTGGAAGAAATAGTCCGAATCCACAAAAAGCGTCCAGCGGTTTTGATCTTTAGCTTTGCTAACACAAACGAATTGAGAAACTCACCAATCAAATAAGCCGCGAAAGACGCGGCCAAAAGTCGTGGCGTGAATCCAAGGATAGCTTGATATGCTTGCTGCGCGGTCTGAGGCGTGGAAAAACTTCCTGCAGACCAAAATGGCGCGGCGGGCAATAATCCGCCAATCCAAATTGCGATGACGGCGACAAGATTGCAGAAGAATCCAGTCCATATCACCTGACGGGCGCGGGCGTAACCATAGACTTCAGTCAGCACATCGCCAAAGATGTAAGCGACTGGAAATAGAATCACCGCGGCGGGGACAAAGAGTCCAAACAGACTCACCAATTTGACGGCGATGATGTTCGAGATGACCAGCGTCGTGACAAACAACGCCGTCACGAATGGAAACCAGCGATAAGTGCGCGTTGGTGTTGTCATGCTATCGCTTTCTTAGCAGCAGGTGTCTTGATCTTTTCCGCTTCGACGGTAATGCCAATTCCGCCGCGCACACTGAATGCGCCAGTCACTTTGATGTAATGCGGGTTCAACGCTTTGACCAAATCATCCAAAATTGTGTTGACCACGTGTTCATGGAAAGCACCTTCGTTGCGATACGACCACAAATAAAGTTTGAACGATTTCGATTCGACTACTTTTTTGTCCGGCACGTAATCCACTTTGATGGTTGCAAAATCAGGTTGGCCCGTCGCTGGGCAAAGACAAGTGAATTCGTTCGTCTCCAACGTTACTTTGTAATAACGATCCGGGTTGTGATTGGGAAATGCCTCGAGCTTCTTGCTTGGCTGAGCTTTTCTTCCAAGCAGAGTCAGGTCTTTCAGATCAGATGCGGTTGTCATAAGGCTCCTTTGTTTTGTTGAGGCGGGAACTGCGACCGCCAAATTAATTGTCCCCTATTTTATCAGCAGAACCATCATACCAAAAAATGAACCGCAAAGTTCACGAAGAGCGCCAGGAAAACCTTTTTCAAACTCTGCGTTCTTAGCACGCTTCGCGGTTGGTTTTGCATGGCAATCGGATTCATAAATTGATTCGATCTCCGCGCGTGGTTGGAATGGATACAACTAAAAAGTGAACATCATTCTGTGACTTATTACAAAATTGATGATGAATTTCCGGCGGTATTTCCAATCCATCCCCTTTTTGTAATTTGACTTCATGATCGTCGAAGATCATCATCCCTTCCCCTTCGAGGATGAAAAAGAATTGACGCGCGATATTGTGATAGTGCATCACTTCCGCCCCATCAGCTGGGACGCGTTCCTGGATGATGCTGATGTCATCACGTTTAAGCAAATGCCAGCCATCGCAAATGTTTCCCCAAACGTAATGCTCCGCGTTTTCGGTCGAAATTGGTAATATCATAACGCGTTGGATTCCGCTTTCACTTTTTCCATCAAGCGGCAGAAAGAACACAGTCCGGGCGCGGACGTTGGCTGTCCGCAGTTGGGACAGGGATGCAAATATGTGGGCAGATCACCATCTGCTGCTACATTATGCTCAACGAACAATCCACTCTGACGCGCTTCGAGGAAACGCAGATAAAAAGTTAGTTTCGATCCAGGACGATCCGTCTCAAGTTTGTTGAGCAATTCTTTATAGTAGATGGAAGTCGAACCTTCGGCGAATGGACATTCTTCATAAATATATTCGATGCCGCGCAGAAGCGCGTAAGCCGTCATCTCGCGTTCGTAAAAGCGACAGAGTGGCTTGACCTTGCGCGCCAAGCCATCGGTCGAGGGAAGAACCGGACCCTGCCGCAGCAAATATTCGCCTGACCACGAAAGCGTATTTCCAAAAAGGACAGCCGCTTCATCGTCGAGGTTGTGACCGGTTGCCAGTACATCGTAGCCGAGGTCACGCGCGATGCGGTTCATCACGTGACGTTTGGTCAGTCCGCAGACCGCACATGGCTTGCCATGACCGCGATGGCTGATCTCCGCCAAAACCGGGATTGGCTGGCTGTATTCTTTTTCGATGTCAACAATGTGAAGATTAAGATTGTTTTCGTTTGCAAATTTTTCGGCCAGACGATGCGACTCGGACGAATAACCAATCCCCTCATCAATTCCGAGTCCGATGTAAAGCCCGTCCACCTGATAGCCGAGTCGAACAAGGATGTCCCACAGCGAAAGCGAATCCTTGCCGCCTGAAACCGCAACCAGGATTCTATCGCCGCGCTTGAACATCTGATATTTTTTGATGAAGCGTTCGGTCTGCTCGGGAACCCATTCAAGATAATGTTCCTTGCACAACGCCAGTTTGTGCTGGTGCATGTTGACCGAGGCCTTCGCACCACATTTACGACATTTCATGTTCTACCTCTAACTTGAAATGTCATTGCGAGCCGCGTCCTGCGCCGCGTGGCAATCTCCAGATATTATGGGATTGCTTCGTCGCTTTGCCCTTGACAGGCTCAGGGCGTCGCTCCTCGCAACGACATCAGAAACTATCCACCGGAAATCACAGCAACCAACTTAATCACATCGCCATCTTTCAAAATTTCATCCTCAAGGATCATCTCGCCGTTGCGCGTGGCAATGACCGACTCAGGATTGACATTGCATTTCTCCAAAGAGGAGAGCAGCGTCATTCCCGATTTCACCTCATATTCTTTGTCACGCAGGATCAATTTGACAGCCATACTTTCCTTGATTGGCAGATTCTATCATACGCCATTTACTCATCCTTGACGCCGCGCCTTCTTGCCTGTACCATGTAATCATGCGTATCGGTATGATGGCGGATGTTTACAAACCGCACGTCAGTGGAATCACAAATTACATTGACCTCAACAAACGTTACTTCGAGAAATCGGGTCACGATGTCTTCGTATTCACGTTTGGCGACCAGGATTACCAGGACGATGAGCCGCGCGTGGTCCGTTCGCCCGGCCTGCCGCTGGTGGACACAGGTTATTATCTTTCCTTCCGCTACAACATCGCCGCCAAAAAATTATTGCAGACGATGGATGTCGTCCATGTCCACCACCCATTTTTGAGCGGACGCCTCGCGCTGCGATATTGTCAGCCGCTCCGCATCCCGACGGTTTTCACGAATCACACGCGCTACGATCTTTATGCCCAGGCTTATCTTCCAATCCTTCCGGAAGAAATCAGTGACGGATTGCTGCAAGCATACATGCCACCTTTTTGTGAGGCGATGAGTCTGGTGGTTTCGCCATCTGCGGGCATGGCAGATATCTTACGCAACATGGGCGTGACCAGCCGCATCGAGATCATCCCCAATGGCGTCGAACTTCAACATTTTTATAAAGCCGGGCCGCTATCACGCGCTGAATTTGGATATACAAAAAATGATATTCTGCTCATTTATGCCGGCCGCATCGCGCTCGAAAAGAATTTATCGTTTCTTTTGCAGGCCTTCGCCGGAGTCGTTCATGCGCTCGATAACGTTCATCTCCTCATTGTCGGCGGCGGACAAAAACAGAATGAAGATGAAATACGGCAGCTTGCCGCGGCGCTCGACATTCAGCACCGCGTCCGCTTTACCGGCATGGTTCCATACGACGACCTGCCTTCGTATCTCGCCATGTGCGACGCATTCGTTACAGCATCGGTCACAGAAGTCCATCCGCTTTCAGTGATCGAAGGCATGGCATCGGGATTGCCCGTGATGGGGATTCAATCACCGGGGGTCAGCGATACGATTGAAGATGGTAAAACCGGATTTCTCGCGACGAAGGATTTGGCCGCCTTCACGGCCAAGCTCACGCGTCTTTGTCTGGATGCAGGCCTGCGCCGGCAAATGGGCGACGCGGCCCGTCAGGCCTCGACCCGTTATGCCATCGAGCGGACGACGCGCACCATGCTCGATCAATACGAACGTTTGGTTTCCGCATCGCGCCCAACCAAAGAACGCTGGGACGTGCGCCTGCGCGGCATTTTGGAAAGATTCCTGAATGAGCCATAATCAAAAGGTTGGTCAATGGGGCGAACAAGCCGCGGCGGATTATTTATCAGCCAAAGGTTATGAGATCATCGCGCGTAACGTCCGCACGCCGTATGGCGAGATTGATTTGGTCGCGCAGAAAGATGGTTTCACCATTTTTGTCGAAGTGAAAGCACGCACATCGCGTTCCCTCGGCCCCCCGGAGATCGCTGTCACGCCGCGCAAACAACAGCACATGCTTTCCTGCGCCGAGCATTACGCCCAGCAGAACGAAATTGATCACTGGCAAATTGATGTGATTGCTGTGGAAGAAGTGAACGGTAAGACAGAGCTTGTCCATTTTGAGAATGCAATATGAAATTCGATTCGCAGGTTTATTGTCGGCGTTCAATTCGGTTGAGAGAATATGATTATGCTCAGGCCGGTGCGTATTTCACAACGATTGTTACGGCAGGTCGCGAGTTTTTGTTTGGGAAAATTGAAAACGAAGAAATGAGATTATCGGCGTTAGGTGAAATTGCCCGCGTCGAATGGTTCAAGACAGCGGAATTACGGTCAAATGTGAAATTATGGGAAGATGAATTTATTGTTATGCCGAATCATATTCACGGAATTATTTGGGTTAATGAAAATGATGATTCCATCGTAGGGGCACGGCGACGCCGTGCCCCTACGGAACAATTTGGAAAACCAACAACGGGTTCATTACCAACTATTATTCGCGCGTATAAATCCGCGGTGACGTACAAAATCAACGAAATGCGCCAGACACGCGGTACTCCTGTCTGGCAAAGAAATTATTACGAACATGTCATTCGCGATCAAAACGATCTTGAGCAAATTTATAAATATATCCAATGCAACCCAAGCCAATGGGCCAAGGACGAGGAGAATCCCGAATGGCAAAACCATCATTGATCCTCCTCGTCGGCCCAACCGCCGTCGGCAAAACAGAAATTGCTATACAACTTGCCGAACGAATCAACGGTGAGATCGTTTCGGCGGATTCGCGCCTCTTCTACCGCGGCATGGATATTGGCACGGCGAAACCAACGCGCGCAGAACAAGCACGCGTTCCGCATCATTTGATTGACATCGTCAATCCCGATGAAATTTTGTCGCTGGCCGTGTTTCAACAAAAAGCGCGTGAAGCCATTGCGAATATTCACGCACGCGGCAAATTGCCGTTGCTGGTCGGCGGGACAGGGCAATATGTCCGCGCGGTTACTGAAGGATGGAAACCGCCAGAAGTAAAGCCCGATTCAAGGATGAGGGAGGAATTAGAAAAAGTGAAAAGGGAGAGGGGAGAAGGGTGGCTGCATGAAAGATTAGCCATACTTGATCCTGTCGCTGCAGAAAAAATTGACGCGCGCAATTTCCGTCGAACGATCCGCGCACTGGAAGTCATTTTGACAACTGGCAAAAAATTCTCCGAGCAGCGCGGGCAGGGTGAACCGTCATATCATCTCATCACCATCGGGTTGACGCGTCCGCGGCCGGAGCTTTATGCACGGATTGATGCGCGAATCGAATCCATGTTCGAAAATGGATTGCTGGATGAAGTCAAAGGTTTGCTGGCAAAAGGCTATTCTCCTGATCTGCCGACGATGTCGGCCATCGGGTATCGCGAATGCGTCAGCGTGATCGAAGGCAAATTAAGCGTCGAGCAGGCCAAAGTCGAGATGCGACGCGCCACGCGGGTTTTCGTCCGCAGGCAGGCCAACTGGTTCAAAGAATCCGATCCAAATATCAAGTGGTTTATAGTCCAGGATGAAGTCGTTGAAATTATCGAATCATTTGTGCGTCGCACCTTACAAATTGAAACGTCCGCTAAACAAGGCAATCCAACCGACAGGTGAATCTCACCAGGCCAGGTATGACGCACCTGGCGCAATTGACTTTTAATTTCTTCCTGTATATACTCTTACTATACTTTCAAAGGAGGAGGCACCATGACCGATCGTCCGTGGATTGCGCACTATGACAAGGGTGTGCCAGCATCAATTGATTATCCAAAAGTTCCATTGTTCGATCTACTCGAGGAGTCCGCACGCAAATACCCCGACCGCGCCTGCACGATCTTTAAAGGCGCGGTTATTTCATACAAAGAAATGAACGAGAGGACGGATCGCATCGCCGCGGCGCTGGCCGATATGGGCGTGAAGAAAGGCGACCGGGTGGGAATCTTCATGCCGAACACGCCGCAGTTCGTCGAGGCGTATTTCGGGATTTTGAAGGCGGGCGGCGTGGTATGCGCAACCAACCCGCTTTATACTCCGCCGGAGATTGCTCACCAGGCCAACGACGCAGGCATTGAGGTCATGTTCGTCATGACCAATTTCTACAAAACCATCAAGGCCGCACAACCCGATACAAAGATCAAGAAATTGATTGTCACCAATTTGAAGGAGGCGCTGCCGCCCGTGATGAGTCTGCTGTTCACGTTGGTGCGCGAGAAAAAAGGCGGATTCAGGATCGAGGGCGGGCTGGCCGATGGCGATATCTGGATGAAGGATTTGTTCGCGAAGTATCAACCCTCGCAGCGCCCCAAGCTGGATATTGGGCCGGATGACACCGCCCTATTCCAATACTCTGGCGGGACGACCGGCGTTTCGAAAGGCGCGGTGGCACTGCATCGCAACGTGGTCGCGAACACACTGCAAATGAAACACTGGATCACCACTGCCGAAGACGGCAAGGAAACCGTGCTGATGGCAATCCCGCTCTTTCACGTTTATGGCATGGTGGCGGGGATGAACTTTGCTCTGGTCACAGGTGCGAGTCTGGTGATGATTCCGAACGCGCGCGATATCCCCGACGTGCTGGAAAACATCAACAAATACCATCCAACGATTTTCCCCGGCGTGCCGACGCTTTACAACGCGATCAACAACCATCCTGAAGTCAAAGCAGGCAAGATCAACCTGCGGACGATCAAGGCTTGCATTTCCGGTTCTGCGCCATTGATGCGCGAGACCAAAGAAAAATTCGAAGAGTTGAGCGGCGGAAAAGTTTTCGAGGGCTATGGACTGTCCGAAGCGCCGACGGCGACGCACTGCAATCCGCTGCTCGGAGTCAACAAAACGGGTTCCATCGGGATGCCGATGTCGGACGTAGACTGCAAGATCATCAGCCTCGATGACGGCGAGACCGAAATGCCATTGGGCGAGATCGGCGAGCTTGTGGTCAATGGGCCACAAGTGATGAAGGGCTATCACAACATGCCAACCGAAACAGCCAATGCGTTACGCAAGTTGAAAGATGGCAGGACGTGGCTGTTTACTGGTGACATCGCCCGCATGGATGAAGATGGCTATTTCTACATCGTGGACCGCAAGAAGGAACTCATCAAGCCAGGCGGATTCCAGGTGTGGCCGCGCGAAGTGGAGGAAGCCATCGCGGCGAATCCAAAAGTTTTGGAGGCTGGTGTCGCCGGTATTCCCGATCCGTACCGCGGCGAAACAGTTAAAGCGTGGATCGTGCTCAAACCCGGGCAGGAAGCAACCGCTGATGAAATCAAGGCATGGTGCAAGGAACGGCTGGCGGCATATAAAGTCCCGACGCATTATGAATTCAGAACTGAATTACCAAAGACAACGGTTGGTAAGATTTTGCGGCGCGAACTGGTAAGACAGCACAAAGAGGCAGAAGGCGCAAAAGCGCAGTAAGCAAGAAAGAAACAAGAAGAAAGAAATTCGCCCGACAATTAAACTTGTCGGGCGAATTTTCGTTTTTTATTCTTTGCGTCTTGCTTACATGGCAACAGGTGCCGGCTGCGGGGTTCCGCTCTTCTTCGGGAATGGCGGCGGGAAGATCGCTTCGAACTCTTCGCGCGTAATTGTCTCAGCTTCGAGCAATTTCTTTGCCACGGCGTCAAGTTGCTGGCGATAATTGGTCAGCAATTTCTTCGCCAGCTCGTAAGACTCTTCGACGATCTTGCGAACTTCCTGGTCAATCCTTTCGGCGACCGCTTCAGAATAATCACGCTGTTCTGAAATCTCGCGGCCCAGGAAGATCAATTCTTCCTTCTGACCATATTGCAGGGGTCCCATATCATCGCTCATGCCAAGTCGCGTCACCATCGTGCGCGCCATGCGCGTCACCTGTTCGATATCATTCGACGCGCCAGAAGTGATGTCATCAAATACGATTTCCTCAGCCACGCGCCCGCCCAAGGCATAAGCCAGGTTAGCCAGCAACTTCTTGCGGGAATATAGAATGCGGTCTTCATCAGGGCGGAACCAGGTCACACCGCCAGCCTGGCCGCGCCCTACAATCGTCACCTTTTGAACGGGATCCGCTTCAGGGATGGCATTCGCCACCACCGCGTGACCCGCCTCGTGATACGCGATGATGCGCTTCTCTTCATCCGAGATCAAACGGGACTTTCGTTCGGGTCCCATCACGACGCGCTCGATCGCTTCTTCGAGTTCAGGCTGTCCGATGGATTTCTTATTTCGACGCGCTGCAAGGATCGCGCCCTCGTTGACAAGGTTTTCCAAGTCCGCACCGACGAAGCCCGGTGTGCCGCGCGCCAACGCAGCGAGATCAACCTTCGGATCCAATGGCTTGCCTTTGACGTGGACCTTGAGAATCGCCTCGCGTCCTTTGACATCGGGACGATCCAGCGTTATGCGGCGATCAAAGCGTCCGGGACGCAAAAGCGCGGGATCGAGAATATCAGGGCGGTTGGTTGCGGCGATGATAATGATGTTGGTGTCGGTATCGAAACCGTCCATCTCGACCAGCATTTGGTTAAGTGTTTGTTCGCGCTCATCGTGTGAGCCGCCGAGGCCCGCACCGCGCTGGCGTCCAACTGCGTCGATTTCATCTACAAAGACAATGCAGGGCGAATGACGCTTGGCCTGATCGAACAGATCGCGCACGCGGCTGGCGCCCACGCCGACAAACATTTCGACAAATTCAGAACCGGAAATGGAAAAGAACGGAACGCCTGCTTCACCGGAAACCGCCTTGGCGAGCAGAGTCTTACCTGTGCCTGGAGGACCAACCAGCAAAACGCCTTTCGGGATACGCGCGCCAAGCTGGATAAATTTCTGCGGCTCTTTCAGGAACTCGACAACTTCTGCCAACTCCTGTTTCGACTCTTCCACACCGGCGACATCTTCGAACGTCACGGTGGGATGCTCACCGCTGAACATGCGGGCGCGCGATTTGCCAAAAGCCATCGCTGCGTTGTTGCTTCCCTGCGCCTGGCGGAAGATGAACCACAGCACACCTGCCATGAAGATTACCGGCAAAATATAAAGCAGACTGCTCAAAATTCCCGCCCATTGCGAAGGCGGCTGGATCTCGATCTCCACGTTACTCGGAGCCAATTCAGCGGGCGTCACACCAAGGCTGATGAGTTGATCCACGAGGGTCGCAGATGTTTCCTTATTCGAGTCTGCTTCCTTGCCTGACTTGTAAATAATGTGAATGCTGTTATCACTCTGGACAATAATACGCGCTACAGTACCATCCTTAACAGCTTGTGCTACATCGTTGATCGTCAACGGCGGCTGGCTCGAGCTATCCTGCCGGAAGCCGACATACAGCATCGCGCCAATCGCTACGATCAGCAGAAAGTAGATAATGAACGATTGGGTACGGTTAGAATTCACGGATTCCTCCAAAAAATATTGCGATGGAAATTATACCAACCTACCAGTCCTGCGGATAGCCCAAAGGATTTATTTATACGATTTTCTAATAAATGGCTCATGTCAAGATTCGATGGGTTTGGATGGGTTGACCGCGCTAACTATTACAATATCTCGATTTCGACCGGGCAATGATCCGAACCGGTTACATTTTCATGAATAATCACATCTTTGATGCGCGGCAGGAGCGACTCCGAAATCAGAAAATAATCGAGCCGCCAGCCAATGCCGCGGGCGCGGGCATTGACGCGATATGTCCACCACGTATACTGAACTCTATCGGGATAGAGTTGGCGGTACACGTCCACAAAGCCGTGATCCAAAAATTTTTGAATCCACTCGCGCTCCTCTGGCAGAAACCCGGATGTAGTTTCATTCTCTCTCGGATTCTTCAAGTCAATCGGACGATGCGCGGTGTTGAAGTCACCGGTGATGATGATCCTCTCGTCCGAACGATGCAGTTCATCACAAAGTTCCAGCAAGCGCGCGTAGAATTCAAGTTTGTAGTCCACGCGCTCTTTGCCGCGCTGGCCGTTCGGGAAGTAAATGTTATATAAAATGAGATCACGATGCCGGGTCCGGATGACGCGGCCCTCGCCGTCGAATTTTGGATCGCCAAATCCCAACTGGATTTCATCCGGCGTATCGCTATAGAACGTCGCCACGCCGCTGTATCCGGGACGCTGGGCTGGATTCCACACAAAAGGCATTTTCAGCGACTGAAGCTGCTGTTCGTTCAACTGTTCCGGGCGCGCTTTGACTTCCTGCAAACATAAAACATCCGCGGACTGATCCCACGCCCAACTCAACGCGTTTTTCGTCAGCGCGGCGCGGACGCCATTCACGTTCCAGCTAATGATCTTCATCTTTCACAACATCCTGCATTATGGTAAACTAGTTCGCAGACGCCGATGGAAAATAAGCCAAAACGTATCTTGTGCATTGAAGATGAGCAGGAAATGATTGACCTGATCCGCCTCATCCTCGGACGCCGCGGCTTCGAAGTGAACGGCGCGGCTGGCGGTTTGGCCGGTTTGAAAGCTGTGCGCGAGCAATTGCCTGATCTTGTTCTGCTCGATCTCATGATGCCGGACATGGACGGCTGGGAAGTATATCAACAAATGAAAGCGGAAGAATCAACAAGGCACATTCCGGTGATCGTTGTGACCGCCAAGGCGCAAAGTATTGACAAGGTTCTTGGCCTGCACATCGCGAAAGTGGATGATTATATCGCCAAGCCATTCAGTCCACAGGATTTGCTCAACAGCGTCGAGAAGGTCCTTGGCACCAAAGCAAGCACAGTCCCTCAATAAATTTGCGGCAACCAGACGAGGCGGCACTTACCGCCCCGTTTTATTATTGAAATGTCCCCTTATATCTTTGTGCAAAATCGAAATAAGCCAATCAGTTCCCTGCCGCGAATCAAATTTTGCGACTCATTTTTTTGCCGTCTGCGCGGCCTGATGTTCCGGCCGCATCTCGGCCTGGACGAAGGGTTGCTGCTCACCATTGGAAAAGATTCGCGTGCGGATTCCTCCATCCACATGTTTTTCGTCCCATTCGACCTGGCGGTCATTTGGATCAACTCGAACATGGAAGTCGTTGATAAGGTGATTGCCAAATCGTGGCGGCCCGCCTACTTCCCCGCCAAGGCAGCGCGTTATACACTCGAAATTCATCCCGACCATTTCAATGAATACGAAATCGGACACAAAGTAGAATTCCAAAATGCTTAAACGTTTTTTGACTCTGGCTTTCATTCTTGGCTTACTTTTTGCAGCGAGGCCGGCGGCTGCTCAAACGCCCACGCCAGCTTCAGGACCGGTCTATATCGTCCAGCCGGGAGACACGCTTTCAATGATTGCGGTGCGTTTCAATGTCTCGCTGAACGCTTTGATGTCGGCCAACAATATCACCGATCCAAACGTATTGAGCGCGGGCCAACAACTTGTCATTCCCGGTTTGGATGGCGTTACCGGCACACTTACCACAGAGTTGGTTAATTTCGGGGACACATTCCGCAGCTTCGAGAGACGCACCCAGGTTCCGGTCAACTTATTGACCAAATTAAATCACCTTGTCAGCCCGACGGAACTTTATGTCGGTTCGAATCTTATCATCCCGGAACAAGGCAACGCGACCGACTTGACGAATCGACTCACGCCAGCGCCAGGAGAATCCCTGCTCGAAATGGCCGTGGAAGCCAATACCGATCCGTGGACGCTTGCAACGCTCAACTCGTTGAGTGGAACATGGGATGGTTTGCCCGGCGATGTGCTTTATGCGCCCGGCGCGGCAGCACAAAATCAAACGGCGAATGGCTTGCCATCCGCTTTTCTCGATGTGCAAACCCCTAACCTGCCTTTCAAACAAGGCGGCACTGCCGAGATCATTGTCAAGCCAGCCGCAGGCGCAACGTTTAGCGGCGTTCTTGTGAATCAACCATTACATTTCTTTCCAATGGGCGACGGACGCATGGTGGCTTTGCAAGGCGTATATGTCATGCTTAATCCCGGCGTCTATCCGCTCGAACTGGATGCCACATTACCAGATGGCACAAAACAATCTTTCGAACAAATGGTATTGGTCGGCGTAGGCGATCAGCCCAAAGTAGCGATTCCTGTGCCTCCCGAAGATCCGACGATCATGGAGTCAGAGGATAAACAAGTCGCGTCCATCGTCGCGCAGGCAATCCCAACCAAGTATTGGCAGGGCAAATTCACTTTACCGGTTGGGCTGCCTTATTGCATCAAGGATTGGTTCGGCACTCCGCGTGACCTTCCCTATAATGGAAATATGTATCATTATTTTCATGGCGGCGTGGACTACGGCGTTTGTTCCACAGACCATCCATTCGATATTTATGCAGCCGCGCCCGGCACAGTGGTCTTCACGGGCAAGCTCAACGCGCGTGGAAACGTCACTATCATTGACGATGGCTGGGGAGTTTATACGCTTTATGCCCATCAGCTTGATGGCGGAATTTATGTCACTGTTGGCCAGCAAGTGCAAGCCGGACAATTGATCGGTCATATCGGCGCGACCGGGCATGTTACGGGGCCGCACCTTCACTTCGAGATGTGGGTTAATGGCATACAAGTCAATCCGCTGGACTGGCTAAACAACACATATCCGTGATCTTCAGCTCCATTTTGATGCAAACTGAATTCGGTTTGCATCAATGGGAGGAAATATATCGTGGAGCCGTATCTTTATTTCAAAATTTGGGTTAGGGTATTCGGGCCAATTTCCACATTGGCGAACAACGCTTTTCATCAATCTCATGTTGCGCTTTGTATCCCTTTGTGCTAAACTACTTCGAATTTGTAAAGATGAGTTCAGTGGTTAATAACTTTCTGAAACAGAGTGACATCTTTTATCAGCTAACGCCGACTCAGTTGGAGCTAGTCGCAAATCTGTGTCAGGAAGTTGTTTATCAAGACGGGGAAATCATTTTCAAAGAGAACAGCAGCAGCAAGGAACTCTATATCATCGCACAAGGCGAAATCGAGATTTTGATCAACTCCGGGAATGAGGAAACCGCATCCGGGTCCGAACCCGATACAGTCATCACCAAACTGCGTCGAGGCCAGTCGTTCGGGGAAGTGGCGCTGGTTGATGAGGGCTTGAGATCTGCATCCGCACGTTCAGCGCAAAAAGATACCCGCCTGCTTGTCATCCAACGCGACAAGTTGATCATGCTATGCGATACATATCCGCAATTAGGTTACAGGCTCATGCACAATCTGGCAGCGGACCTCGCCATGAAAATCCGCAACACTGATCTGCGGATACGCGATCAGCTCCTTTATAAGAGTCAATAGCAGAAATCTTAAGGAAAGTCTAGACAGGAACTATTGACCATCTTTAGAATTGCCTATATCATTGGCGGCTAATTACAAGTAAGTGTGTGAGAAGAATTTAGTGTTTGCACAAGCCGCGGAAAATCCATGCCAAAGTGGAGAGTTCTCGCGGTTTTCTGTATAAGCGTAAGTTGAAATTTCGCCAAAGGAGGTGGTGCTGACAATACAGAGCATTGTCTGCCCTATTGTCGGACCTGTTGCGCAGGTCAAACTTTCACCAACATGAATTGGAGGAGCAAGGAAATGTCAAAACGCTTATTTTTTGTGTTGTCGGTCCTGGTGGTTGCCAGCATGGCGTTAGCTGCTTGTGGTACAGCGGCTACACCGACTCCAGCGCCTGCGACTCAGGCCCCGGCAGCGGCTACGCAAGCCCCGGCTGCAACAACCGCTCCCGCGGCTGGCGGCAAGCCTGATGCGTGTGCGACCGATGCCTTCGGTTGCGCAGTCTTCAAACCCGGAGACACCATCATCATTGGTATGGGTGCCCCGATGACCGGGGATAATGCATCCTACGGCATTGATGCAGCCAATGGCGCGAAGATCGCCATCAGCGATGCAGGAGATTTCCAAGGTTGGAAGTTCGCTCTGGATGCCGAGGATGATGGCGGCACTGCCGAAGGCGGCGCCGCGGTAGCCAATAAATTCGTCTCCAATCCCGCAGTTGTTGCCATCGAAGGTCATATCTTCTCGGGCGCTACTCAAGCCGCCATTCCGATCTATGAAAAAGCTGGCCTGCCCATGATGTCGCCCTCGGCGACCAACCCCACGCTAACTCAGACCGGTTCCAAGGTCTTTAACCGCGACGTCTTCACCGACGCGACCCAGGGCAAGTTCGCTGCCGCATACTTATACAACACGTTGAAATTCACCCAGATTGCTATTCTGCATGACGGTCAGGCTTACGGTCAAGGTCTCGCTCAAGTTGTTAACGATCAGTTCACCAAACTTGGCGGCACTGTTGTAACCTTCCAAGCCATCACCCCCGGTTTGGCAGATTACAGCGCTGTCCTGGCTGATGTTGCATCCAAGAAGCCGCAGGCTCTTTTCTATGGCGGTTATGTTGCCGAAGCTGTCGTGCTCGTCAACCAGATGAAACAGGCTGGCCTGACCAACACTGTTTTCTTCAGTGATGACGGTGTATTCGGACAGGACTTCCTCGACCGCGCTGGCGCAAATGCAGAAGGCGCGTATGCCACGTCCTTGATCCCGCCCGCCTCCGACGCCAAGACGAAATTCGATGCCGCGTACAAAGCTGCCTATGGCCAGGATGCCGGAAAGCTCTCTCCGTACAGCTGGAGTTCTTACGATGCGGCCGCTGTGCTGATCAAAGCCATCGAGAGCGTCGCCATCAAGGGTACGGACGGTAATTTGTACATCCCGCGCGGCGCGCTGGTCACGGCAGTCCGCTCCACAAAGGATTATCAGGGCCTGTCCGGCACGATCTCCTGCGATCCGACCGGTGAGTGCGCTTCTTCTGGTCCAGTCTTCTATCAAGTCAAGAATGGTCAGTGGGTCCCGGCTGCTGGTCAGTAAGCTCGTGACACCGATTGACCCTGCATAACATGCACTGGCGGGGCAGGCTCTCCGCTTGCCCCGCCAGTAATTTTTTGCATATAGAAATTGTGTAACTGCCCATGCCGCGCGTTGCGCCATGTTCACAGAAGTGTTCCAACCAAAAACAAGCTTGGTCTGGCGCGGTTTCTTCTTGTCTTCATTGGGACTCTGCCGGTGTGATCTTCACGGCAAGAGAAGGAGAAGTTCAAGCTTATGGAAAAAACTGCCGTACATAAAGCAAGTATGCCGGTCAATACCTATCGCCTGATCCAGATCGTTCTGGGTGTGGTTTTTTCCGCTTACGTGATCTGGCGTTTTTACGATGTCTTCATTGGGAATCCCGCCTATGGAGCCGACACATGGATGCGCTTTGCGATTTCCGGGGTTGTTCTCGGAAGTGTCTATGCGTTGGTAGCGATTGGGTACACTCTCGTCTACGGCATCCTGTTCATGATCAACTTCGCGCATGGGGACATCATGATGATTGGCGCTTTCGGAGGCTACTTCGTGTTCGAAGCGCTGAAAAATATCCCGTCTCCCACAGTCGGGGATCCGCATCAGGTCTTCTTGAACGCGCATCCGATTATTTCTGTTATTCTGGCTTTTGTTGTTGGCATGATTGTTGCCGCTGTCAGCGGATATTTTCTTGAAAAAATTGCCTATCGCCCCTTACGAAACGCCCCCCGCCTGGTGCCTTTAATCTCGGCCATTGGCGCGTCCATTTTCCTGGAAAACGCAGCGCTGTTGCTCTTTGGATCACAGCGTCGGGACTTTGTAAACCCAGTTCAACTTACACGCGGCACTGGTTGGAATATTCCGGTAAACGGAACCACTGTGATCCTGCCCTATACTGGAGTTTTGACCTTTGTATTATCCGTACTCATTTTGATTGCCCTTTACCTCCTTGTCCAGCGGACAAGGATTGGGCGTGCGATGCGTGCGGTGGCAGAAAACAAAAGCACAGCCGCGCTGATGGGCATTGATGTGGATGGCGTAATCAGCCGCACTTTCATCATCAGTGGCGCCTTGGCCGGAGCCGCAGGCGTGATGTGGGGAATCCATCTTGGCCTGGTCTATTATCAGGTGGGCTTTATTCCGGGCATCAAGGCCTTTACTGCGGCTGTTCTCGGCGGGATTGGCAACATTCCTGGAGCCATGCTTGGCGGAATGTTCCTAGGCATTATCGAGGCGCTTGGTCCAGCCATTCTGGGCTTGCCCTTCCAACTTAAGGATGTCCTGGCCTTCGGTATCCTGGTGTTGATACTCATCTTCCGCCCCACTGGTCTTCTAGGCGAGGTGTTGAGCGAGGAGAAGGTCTAATGAATAAACAGATTAACAATGGATTTCGCACGGGCCTGATCTTCGGGATCATAAACATTTTCCTGATCCTGATTGGCTTTCCCATGGTGGCGGGGACAATTATCAAAGATGCGATTCACAACGATTCGACCGTCCTATTGGGTCTAAATGCCGACATTCTGGACATGCTCATATTTATGGGCTTGATCGGTCTGTGGGCCGGAGCATCGGGCGGACGCCGGTTAAAAGGTGAAGTTGACACTTGGCTGGATGCTTTGGCAAGCAGCGCGTCTTCCGGCTTCACTAATGGATTATTAGTGGGCGGCCTAGCCTACCTGTTGGGCGCGCTGAATGATGCTGGTGTAAGGATAAGCGTTTACCTTGCAGCGATCCTGCCTGCCACCATCAAACAACTCCTATTAGGCAAAAACACGCTCGATGGCGCCTTGCTTGAATTCGGCTTTCTGTTTGTGACAGGCCTGTTGGGCGGTGCGCTTGGTTTCGCATTGCGCGGCCAGTGGCGTAAAGCATTGGGCGATTGGTGGAAAAAAATCTGGTCCGGTTTTGTCAACAGCGCGTGGGTGCGGAAGATACGCAGCCACCCGCTTTTCATGCCAGCCGTTTACGCGCTGGGGCTTGTCATTCTCTATATCATCCCGCAGGAAGCTGGAAAATACTGGAACTATACTCTCGGAACTGTGGGAATCTATGTTCTGCTTGGGTTGGGGTTGAACGTTGTAGTCGGTTTTGCCGGCCTGCTCGATCTCGGATATGTGGCCTTCTTTGCCATTGGCGCATACACGGTGGCTTTGTTGACAGCTCCAAACCCTCATCACTTGATGTGGAGCTTCTGGGTCGCCCTGCCCATTGGCATTGTGCTGGCGGCGGCGGCAGGGATTTTGCTCGGCATCCCCGTACTGAGAATGCGCGGCGATTATCTCGCCATCGTAACGTTGGGCTTCGGCGAAATCATCCGTATTCTGGCTACAAGTGACCTGCTGACGCCATTTTCCGGCGGGCCAAAAGGTGTCAGCGCGATTGGCGGCCCCACGCTCTTTGGCAAGCCATTCAGCAGCGATAAAGATTTCGTTTACCTGATCATGATCGGCATCCTGCTGACTATCTTTGTCACCACCCAGCTGAGAAGCTCTCGTGTGGGACGGGCCTGGGAAGCCATGCGCGAAGATGAAACAGTAGCCAGGGCAATGGGCATTAACACACTCACCCATAAGCTGATGGCTTTCGCGATCGGCGCGGCGTTTGCAGGTTTGGGAGGTGTTCTCTTTGCATCCCGTAACCAGTTCACCGGGCCTGAGGATCACAATCTGATGGTTTCGATCAATGTCCTTTCCGTGGTGATCGTGGGAGGCATGGGCAGTATTCCGGGTGTGATTGCGGGAGCATTTGCTCTCAAAGGGTTGCCGGAAGTCCTGCGTGAAGTCCAGGATTATCGTGTGCTATTCTTTGGCGCATTGCTGGTTATCATGATGATCTGGAGACCAGAAGGTTTATGGCCCAGTTCGCGCCGCAGCATGGAACTAGGTAAAGCGGACGATAATGCAAAGAAGAATTCAGGGGCTCCGGGAGGCAAACCGTGACTACAGCGATCGAAACCCTTGGCCTGACCAAAATTTTTGGTGGCTTGGTTGCCGTCAACCACGTTGACCTGACCATCCCGGAAAAATCAATCTTCAGCGTCATTGGCCCAAACGGCGCAGGCAAGACAACGTTTTATAACTGCATCACCGGTTTTTACACTCCAGATGAGGGAACCGTCACCTTTTTCGGCGAGTCCCTCGTCGGTCTCGGCCCGGACCGGGTCATGTACAAAGGCATTGCCCGCACCTATCAGAATATCCGCCTATTCTCCAGCATGACGGCAATCGAGAACATCCTGGTAGGCGAGCATAGCCGCTTGACGACAAATTTCGTCGAGGCAATCTTCCGCACTCCGCGGTTCCGCAAGGAAGAAGAAGCTGCGCTGAATGAAGCAAAACGCCTTCTAAAATTCGTTGGCTTGGCTGGGCTTGGCGATCAAGTCGCCCGAAACCTGCCTTATGGCGCACAGCGCCGCCTTGAAATTGCGCGAGCATTGGCCAGCAAACCCAAGCTGCTCCTGCTCGATGAGCCAACGGCGGGAATGAATCCGCACGAGACCAAAGAGATGATGCATTTCATCCGTAACTTACGCGATGAACTTGGAATTACCATCCTTCTCATTGAACACGATATGCGTATGGTCATGGGCGTCAGCGATCAAGTCGCGGTGCTGGATTACGGCTCCAAGATTGCAGAAGGTTCGCCCGAAGAAATCCAGCGTAATCCGCGTGTGATCGAAGCCTACCTTGGTCGCGGCGCCACCACCGAAACCGTAAATTGAGCGAGGAATGAAATCATGAGCATGCTTGAGATCAATGACATTCATACATATTATGGAAACATCCATGCCCTTAACGGCATCTCGCTTAAAGTGGAAAAGGGTGAAATTGTCACACTGATCGGTGCGAACGGCGCCGGGAAAACCACCACTCTGCGTACGATTGCTGGATTGCTCAAACCCCGTCAGGGTCAAGTTCTCCTCGAGGGAGAAGATATCACGAAGCTGAAAGCGCACGAGGTTGTCTACAAAGGCGTCGCCATGGTTCCAGAAGGACGCGGAATCTTTGCGCGCTTGACTGTCACCGAAAACCTGGACTTGGGCGCTTACAGCCGCACAGATCGCCAGAACTTTGCCCAGGATCTCGAACGCGTCTTCACTATATTTCCCAGACTGAAAGAGCGCCAAAAACAAGTAGCTGGGACGCTTTCCGGCGGCGAACAGCAAATGCTCGCTATGGGCCGTTCGCTGATGGCTCGTCCGCGTATCCTTCTGATGGACGAACCATCCATGGGCCTTGCGCCTATTTTGGTGGAAAGCATCTTCGATACGATCGTTGCAATTAATAAAGAGGGCACTACCATCCTGCTTGTGGAGCAGAACGCACTAATGGCGCTATCCATAGCTGCGCGCGGCTATGTGCTCCAGACCGGCGAGATTGTGCTGCTTGATTCCGCCGCAAATCTCAAACAAAATGAGATGGTGCGGAAATCGTATTTGGGAATCGAATAACCTTCTTCGGGAAGGAAGGCGTGGAAAGGTTTTTCCGCGCCTTTTCTTTATTATCTGAACTCGCAAAGCGCCGGAACTTATTTTTTGAGCGCCGCCAAGAAGGCGGGAATTTCACCCAAACGGGGGCTTTGACAAGGCATCCAACTCGGAAAGTTTTTACCTTCTCTGCTGGTTGCCCCATTTGTCTTTAAGATTGAAACTCCATGATATTTGTCACTTTACTTTTAGTAAAAACCACGTAACATGTGAGTAATGTTCGCCATCCCGAGGAATCGAGCGGGCAGAGGACATTCAGTTCCCAAATTGAATTGGAGGTGGAGGAAAATGCTCAAACGATCGTTCGCCGTACTCGCGTTGCTGGTGATTGCCAGCATGATCTTGACAGCTTGTGGGTCCACTGGAACAACAACAGGGACACAAGCCGCACCTGCCGCGGCGTCAGGAAATGTAATCAAGATCGCGACACAATCCCCGTTATCTGGTGATCAATCAGTCGTCGGCGCCGATATCAAGAATGGCGCTCAATTGGCCCTCACTCAGCTTTCCGGCCCGCTGACAGCCATGGGCTTCACCGTCCAACTGGCTCCCTACGATGACATGGCCAATCCAGATACTGGCGTTGCCAACGCCAAGCAGATTGTATCTGATCCTTCCATTTTGTGCGTGGTTGGGCACTACAACTCTGGCGTCCAAATCCCCTCGTCCGAGGTCTATCACAGCGCAGGGCTTGCTAATGTATCGCCGGCAAACACCAATCCAACGGTCACGACGCGCGGCTATCCTGAAATCAACCGCATCGTGGGACGTGACGATGTTCAGGGTGTTGTCGGCGCCGACTTTGCCGCATCAAAAGGGATGAAGTCAGTTTACGTCATCCACGACAAGACGGCCTATGGTCAGGGTATTGCAGAGTTCTTCCAAAAGGAAGCTCAAGCCAAAGGTATGCAGGTGTTAGGCTTCCAAGGCACAGAGGAAAAAGCCAATTTTGATCCGATCATCACGCCGATCATGGCAGCCAATCCGGACGCAGTGTATTTCGGCGGCATGTTCTCTCAGGCAGCCGTGTTGTTCAAGCAGGCGCGTGACCGCGGTTATAACGGCATGTTCCTGAGCGACGATGGCTTCGATTCATCCGATGCCGCCAAGATCGCTGGTCAGGAACTGTTAGGAGGGGCCGGAACGTTCTACTCCACCGTGTCAGGCCCGGCATCAGTATATCCCGACACCGCTAAATTCATTACAGACTTCAAGGCAGCCTACAATCACGATCCGCAGCCCTTTGCCGCTCAGAGTTACGATTCCATGGCCATCTGCCTGGCAGCAATCGAGAATGCGGCCAAGGCCAACAACAATCAAATACCGACCCGCGGACAGGTCGCCAGTGCAGTTCGAGCTTTGAAGGACTTCAAAGGCATCACCGGGACCTACAACTTCAATTCGATTGGCGATCCAACCACATCAAAGTACTTCGTAATCCAGGTGAAATCGGCAGATCCAACCCAGTGGAGCAGCAACACTATTGTGCAAACGCTCGACATTGCGCCACCTGCTCCGCAGCAATAAGTTTCTCAATGACACGCTTCCCGGCTCCTCCATGGAGGGGCCGGGAGGTTTTCAATCCCGGATACGCTTATGAAAAAATATTTAAAATCCATCAACCTGATGGAATTATTGCGCCCAATTGGTCAGTTGGTAGTTTTTTCATTGGGCAGCGCGGCTGTGTTATCCGTTATTGTCCTTGCGCTCGCCTTTGTGCTGGACTATACGATTGTCGGAAGAACTCTCTTCGCACAACTAAAAGTTTCACTGTTCACTTATACAATTGTCAACTTGCCTCAAGTTCTGATTGATGGCCTGACTTTAGGGTTCGTCTACGCAACAGTCGCGCTCGGATACACCATGGTCTACGGTGTACTGGAATTCATCAATTTTGCCCACAGCGAAATTTTCGCCATTGGCGCATTCGTTGGCGTTGAAATCTTAATAGCGCTTCAAGGCGCTGGCATTCTGGATCATTCATCGCTTTTCATGTCTTACGTCTTTCTCTTCCTGGCCATGCTGGCAGGAATGGCTGTCGCGGGAGGTGCGGCGGTCACAATGGAGCGGGTAGCCTACCGCCCGCTGCGTAATGCCCCCCGTCTGGTGCCATTGATCTCAGCCATTGGTGTTTCATTCTTCCTGCAAGATTCCATCCGCTTGGTAGAGAGTCTGACAACTGGTCAGTTCAACCGCATCTTTCCAACGTTCGGTAATTTCGATAATCGCCTCGTTTTCGGCAAGCTGCCAATGGGAACGACAGAGATACCTCTGGGCATTCCCATCAAATCCGTGATCGTGATCATAGCGGCGTTGTTGATGTTAATCGGGCTGAATTACCTGGTCAATGCGACGAAAGTTGGTAAGGCGATTCGGTCCGTCGCGCAAGATCGCTCCACAGCCAGCCTGATGGGCATCAACGTCAACCGCATCATTGCCATCACCTTTCTGGTTGGCGGTTCTTTAGGCGGTGCGGCTGGTCTGCTCTATGCACTGAAATTTACCCGCATTGATCCCTATGTCGGGTTTTACCCTGGCCTGAAGGCATTTACAGCGGCCGTGTTAGGCGGGATTGGAAATATTACGGGCGCTCTGCTCGGCGGAATCGTTCTCGGCATGTTGGAAACATTTGCTGGAGCATATCTGTCCGCGTTCACGATGGGCGCGGCGGGCTCAGAATACAAAGATATTTTTGCTTTTGGAATCCTAATCCTCGTTTTAATCTTTCGCCCTAACGGCTTATTGGGTGAGAACGTCAGCCAGAAGGCATAGGAGAACTTATGGCCGGCTATTCCATCAAAGACTTGACAAAAAACATCCAACGCGGAGTATGGCCGTACGTGATCATGTTGACCCATGTTCTCGTAGGAACCATATTGGTTTACCTCAATCCGCGTTCGATCATCGCATTCCTGATATTGGTGACCTCATTTTTCTCGCTCTACCGCCTCAATGCGGACATTCGCTTCAAGTTCGTGACAGGCGCTTTGCTTGCATTGGTCATCATGCCAGTGCTGGGCGTCCGTAATATTTTTTATCTAGAGGTGATTTTCCAAATCAGCGTATTTTCTGCATTGGCCCTTGGTTTGAACATCGTAGTTGGATTTGCAGGTCTTTTGGACTTGGGCTATGTGGCATTTTATGCGGTTGGAGCTTACCTCTGGGCCTTCTTCGGCTCGAAACAATACTACGTCTTACCCTACGCCCCTGGAACACAGCCCGCGAATCTTCCCTTCCTGCTGCCGGGCGATATGTTTTATCTTTTCATCTTTTTAGGGATCATCGCGGCTGCACTGACAGGCATCTTGCTTGGTTTGCCGGTCTTAAGGGTTCGAGGCGATTATCTGGCAATCGTCACGCTTGGGTTTGGAGAAGTCATACGTGTGCTTGCAGCCAACCTGGATAAGCCGCTTAACTTCACGAATGGTCCGCAGGGGATTACCCCCATCCAACGTCCCACGATGCCGCAGGCTGCGGTGGATGGATTCAACGCAATATTCGGCAGGTTGGTCGGTCATCCGGCTGATGTTGCGTCTCTCTACAATGTCATGTTTTATTTGATAGCCTTGGTGGTTATCATTATCATCGTTATGGTGACACGGCGCCTGGAAGATTCGAAAATTGGCCGGGCTTGGGCAGCCGTCCGCGAAGACGAGACCGCCGCGATCGCGATGGGCATACCGCTGGTCAAAATGAAGCTGGCAGCGTTTGCCGCAGGCGCTTCATTCGCGGGAGCAATGGGCGTATTGCTCGCGGCAAGCCGCACTTTCATCAGCCCGGAATCGTTCTCGTTCATGCAATCCATCGGCGTGCTGTCAATGGTCATTCTGGGCGGCCAGGGCAGTATCGCGGGCGCTATCCTCGGCGCGGCAACCGTCACCATTCTGAATCTTCAAATCCTGCAAGGGCTCTCGCTTTACCTGAGTCAGTTGCGGCAGAGCAATGCAGTCATCCCCCTCATCAACTTCGCATGGAAGAATCTATCTCCTCAACTGGATCCCGCCCAGTATCAACGCATGTTCTTTGGCTTGATCTTGATTCTCATGATGATCTTCCGCCCCGAAGGGATGATCCCAGCCCAACGCAGGAAGAAGAAACTCGCATCGGAAGCAATCCCGGTTGAGGAATAAAGGCGAGTCATTATGGCATTACTAGAAACCATCAACGTCTCGAAACGTTTTGGCGGCCTGACTGCCGTCAACAAAATGAACTTCCAGGTGGAAACGGGAGAGATTGTCAGCATTATCGGACCCAACGGCGCCGGGAAAACAACATTCTTCAACACTTTGACCGGGATCTACCGCCCCGAAGAAGGGCAAATCAATTTCAATGGAAAGCCCCTTGTTGGCCTGCGTCCAGATCAAGTCGCCCAGCGCGGCATCTCACGAACATTTCAAAATATCCGCTTGTTTGGCAATCTGTCCGTCATTGAGAATATCCTGGTCGGCATGCACCCTCACCTAAAACAATCGCCCGTTGACACTCTTCTACAATTGCCTGCGTTTAAAAAAGAAGAAGCTGCGGCAGAGGAAAAGGGCGAAGGATTAATGCTCTACGTGGGGCTCAGAGGCGTGGGCAACGAGCTGGCGAAGAATCTGCCTTATGGCGCGCAAAGGCGTGTGGAGATCGCCCGCGCCCTGGCGTCGGATCCATCACTGCTCCTGCTCGATGAACCGACAGCTGGCATGAATCCGCAGGAAACAGAAGATGCCATCAAGCTTTTCCGCCGCATCCGCGATGAGAAAGGCGTGACGGTACTTCTTATCGAACATGACATGCGCGTGGTGATGAACATTTCAGAGCGGATCAGTGTCATGGATTACGGTGAAAAAATCGCGGAAGGCACGCCGGCGCAAATTCGCTCCAACCAGCGCGTGATCGAAGCTTATCTGGGACGCAGCGCCATGTCCGGTCAACGCAAGGAGATGGTTCAATGAGCCTGCTTCACCTTGACAACGTACACAGCTATTATGGACGCATCCACGCGCTGAAAGGAATTTCGATCAAAGTCGAGGAGGGCGAAATCGTCACATTGATCGGCGCCAATGGAGCCGGAAAAAGCACAACCCTGCGTACCATCTCAGGACTCCTTCACCCTAAGCAAGGCAATGTATTTCTGCAGGATAAAGACATATCGCACATGGAACCCCATTCGATCGTGCATGCCGGTGTGGGGCATGTGCCGGAAGGGCGCGGCATCTTTCCAAGACTTACTGTAAAAGAAAACCTGGAGATGGGCGCATACGTTATTGATGATTATACGGAAGTAGAACGACGTATGGAGTACAGCTTCGAGCTATTCCCGCGCCTAAAGGAACGTATGGACCAAAAAGGCGGCACGCTATCCGGCGGTGAGCAACAGATGCTTGCAATGGCGCGCGGTCTGATGCTTAATCCACACATTCTGATGCTGGACGAACCTTCCATGGGACTCTCGCCAGTCCTGGTTGAGTTGGTTTTCGATACAATCCAGAAGATGAATGCCAATGGGACAACGATCCTGCTCGTGGAACAAAATGCTTTAATGGCGCTTTCGATCGCGAATCGCGGGTATGTGCTACAGACGGGTCAAATCGTACTCAGCGATACAGCAGCCAATCTCCGCAAAAATGAAATGGTGCAGAAAGCTTACCTCGGAGTTGATTAGCCAATATTGCAGCATAAATTAAAAGGGAGGCCCGCAGCGCAATACGCTTGCGGGCCTCTTTGCAAATCAATAGGCTGATCAATCCAGGCCCACGGTGAACCGCCAGGAAGCCGATGGCGGATTATCTTCCAAGCCGAACCTTTCAAACGGTTAACGTTTCTGCGTTTGGGCCGGTATGTCGTGCCGAGGGCAGACTCATCCAAGAGTAAAATGGGGCATAAATCTGAGGAGGCCACATGAAGAAATTTCTTCTTTCATTCATGTTTCTGGCAGGGATACTTCTTCTTTCCGCGTGTGTTCATCGCCCGTTTCAATGCACCGACCCATTCGGATGCGTCATGGTGGGGAACAAAGAAAGCATCAAGATCGGCGTTTTGCTGACACTGAGTGGGCCGCAAAGCGCGGATGGCATCGACGCGCTGCACGGCGTGAAACTTGCAATGTCCGACAAAGGCCAGGTGTTCGGTCATCCCATCGAATTGGTCCAGCAGGATGATCAATGTTCGCAAAGCAGCGGGCAGGCAGGTGCACAAGCGTTGGCGGCGAATAAACAAATTGTGGGTGTGATCGGCGCGACATGTTCCATCAGTTCGCAAGCCGCAGCTGGCATCCTATCTGATGCTGGATACGTCATGATCTCGCCATCCAGCACCCAGCCATCGCTGACTGATCCGCACGCGCATCCGGTTGGTTTTTTACGAACGGCTTATAACGATGGGGATCAGGGCGCGATGGCCGCAAAATTCGCATACAGCGTGCTTGGCATAAAAAGCATGGTAACGGTCAGCGATACAAGCGATGCCTCGAAGCAATTGGCGCTGGCGACCTGTCAGAATTTCGCGAGTCTCGGCGGCAAGTGCCCGCTTCAAGTCCAGCTTGCTCCCGGGCAGGATGCCGCGTCGGCGCTGCAGAATATTGCGGCGGCCCAACCCGGTGTAGTATTCCTGCCGGACGATCCCGCCGTCGCCGCGATCATCGCGAACGGCCTCGCACAGACTGGCGTCTCCAATGTGACGTTGATCGGCCCGTACAATCTGATGAGCAAGGATTTCATCACCAAGACCCAGCCCAATTCGAGCATCATGTATTTTTCAGGGCCGGCGCCGGCAAGCGATCCACAGGACTTCCTGCAAAAATATAAAAATCAATTTGGAGAGAATCCAATTGCGTCCGACCACCTGCAAGCCTATGACGCGGCCGCCTTATTGTTTGCCGCGATCGAACGTGTGGCTGTTCCTGTTTCATCCATGGATAACAGCATCGCCATTCCGCGTCAGGCGCTTCGTACTGCGCTCTATTCCCTGCAAAATGCGAACGGCTTAAGCGGACATTTGGCCTGCAAACCCACTGGCGATTGCGCCCAAACTGCGACGGTGATTTACCAATTCACTGACGGGAGTTTCAAACAGATTTTCCCGTAACCCAACGGGCAAAATTTTTCGGCAGGGCAGCCGTTTCGAGATACAATGGGTCCGATCGCCGAAGGAGAATTTTGATGAAACATCATTTATTGCTTGCAGTATTGATCATTGCCGGCATGGTTTTGTCAGCCTGCGGCGGGATGACGAGCTTCACGTGTACAGACCCGCTTGGCTGTGTGACCATCGGCAGCGGCGAGAGCATAAAGATTGCCACGCTGTTGACGATGAGCGGGACCAATAAACCTTATGGTGTCGACGCGGAACGCGGCGTCGAGATTGCCATTGCGGACGCTGGAAATCTTCTCGGACACAAAATCGAGCTGGTTCAGGCGGACGATCAATGCGACGCGAAAGCCGGGGAGGCCGCCGCGGCCCAACTCGCGGCTGACAAACAAATCGTTGGCGTGATCGGCGCAACCTGCTCCAGCGTATCCGTACTGGCTGCAAAAACTATTTCCGATGCAGGCATGGTGTTAATCTCGCCATCCAGCACCGCGCCATCTCTCACCGATCCGCATCTGCATCAAGCCGGATTCTTTCGAGCAATCTACAATGACAAGGCGCAGGGCAAAGCGGTTGCGGAATTTGCCTATAATGTTTTGGGATTGCGCCGCATGCTGACCTTCCACGATGGAACCGCTTATCCCGAACAACTTCAACAAACCGCGTGTGACAGCTTCGAAGCGCTGGGAGGCAGATGCGTTGACCAAGTTAACCTGAGTACATATCCCGATGTCCTCGGCGACTTGCGAACGACAGCGGCAGATAATCCAGATGTGATCTATTTTCCGGTTTACATCAAGGACGGAGTCAACATTGTGCAAGCCGTTCCCCACAGTCTGGAGAACGGTGCGGTCATGATCAGCTCCGATGGTTTGTTGAGCAAGGATTTCATCCAACAAACCGAACCGGCTTCGGATGGAATGTATCTTTCGGGTCCCGCGCCGGTCTCAGAGTCGCAAACGTTTGTTCAAAAATATAAAGCGCGTTATGGTGAAGACCCAATTGCAGCATATCATCTTCAAGGTTATGATGCGGCCAATATGTTATTCCATGCCATTCAGCAGGCCGCGCAGGTGTCGGGCAACAAGCTTTATATTCCTCGGCAGAAATTGCGCGACGCGCTTTACAAGATACATGGCATTCAAGGATTAAGCACCATGATCACCTGCTCGCCCAATGGCGATTGCGCCCAACCGAATATCGAGATCTTCCAGATCGTAAACAATGACTTCAAGCCGGTTTATCCATAAACCATCCGCATAATATATTAAGCGATCCAAAATGCCCTCTGCTGAAATTATCACCATCGGTACTGAAATATTGCTCGGCGAGATCGTGGACACCAACACCCGCCACATTGCGCTGACACTGCGTGACCTCGGCGTGGACCTTTATCGCACCATCACGATTGGCGATAACGCGGAGCGCATCGCTTTGGCAATCCGCGATTCGATGCAACATGCCGAGATTATCATCACCACCGGCGGCCTCGGCCCCACCGTGGACGATCCGACGCGTGAGGCGGTTGCAAAAGCAGTCGGCGTTGAAACTGAATTCCATGAAGAACTATGGGAACAGGTTGTCGAAACCATTTCGCGTTATGGACGAAAACCAGCAGAGAATCAAAGACGTCAGGCGATGATTCCCAAAGGCGCGCTCAGCGTGAAAAATCCGGTCGGCACCGCGCCCGCTTTCATTGTCGAGACCGAACGCAACGCGATCATCTCACTGCCTGGCGTCCCGAACGAAATGGAATACATCCTGCATGAGTCGATCATCCCGTATCTTCAAAAGCGATTCGATTTGCGAGACGTAATCAAAGTCCGCGTGCTGCATTGTTCCGGGTTGGGTGAAGGCACGATTGATGAAAAGATTGCTGATCTCGAAACGCTCGCCAATCCGACCGTTGGCCTGGCGGCGCATACCGGCGTTGTGGATGTGCGTGTCGCGGCCAAAGCCGCAAGTGAATCCGAAGCAATCGAGAGGATTGACGAGATCGAGAGACAAGTCCGCGAACGACTCGGCGATGTAGTGTTTGGTGTGGATCAGGATCGGCTCGAAGATGTTGTGCTGAATGCGGTTGCAAAACGCGGCTGGACTCTGACCGCGGTCGAATCTGGACTCGACGGTTTGCTGGCGCGCAAGATTCCGCACACCGCTTCCATCCCGGACCTTTCGCCTGCCGCCCTCATGGACGCCTTGCGCGCCGCCCGAACTGAATCCAAGGCCGACATCGCGCTGGGCGTTTCTGTTTACATGAACGAACGCGCGGCTGAAATGGCGATGATCACACCGCGCGGCGAAAAGACGCACCGCATCACGTATGGCGGACCGCCGCGCAGTCTGCCGCGTTGGGCCATGAACCTGGCGCTTAACTGGCTGCGGAATTTCGCACAGGAGAAAGAATGATGTTGAAGCCGCGCCGCAAAAGCTCGCGCTGGGTCATCCTGGCATGGAGCTTGAACGGCCTCGGCTTGATCGCGCTGCTGCTGGTGCTTGCGCTGTACTGGACGCGTCCGTCAACGCAAGCCGCCGCGGCATCATTTGTTGATCCGCAGGGAACGCCGTATCCAACCCTCACGCCCGTACCGACAATTTATTATCTGCCCACCATCACACCCAATCCGCGTTCGACACAAATCGTCGAAACGACGGCCACGCCATTTTATCTTGCAAACGGCCCAAAGCCAGCCGTCATTGGTTTCTCTGTGTCAGGCCGCCCAATTGAAGTTTACACATTCGGACAAGGCGAACAACAGCGAATGATTGTGGCTGGCATCCACGGCGGCTATGAATGGAATACGATTGCTCTTGCTGATCAATTGATCACTTACATCAACCAACATCCGGACGCCATTCCGAGCAACATCACGCTTTACATTTTGCGTGATCTGAATCCCGACGGCGACGCGCGCAGTCACGATGAATATGGCCGCGTCAACGCGCACGGCGTGGACTTGAACCGCAACTTCCCGATCAACTGGGCTGCCACATGGGATCGCAGCGGATGTTACGACCACACGCCGACAACCAGCGGCACAGGTCCCGCCTCCGAGCCGGAGACGCGCATCATGATGAATTTTTTGAACACGCACAAAATCGAGGCGCTGATCAGTTATCATTCCGCCGCGCTCGGCATTTTCCCTGGCGGAACACCATGGGACTCGGCCTCGAAAAAACTGGCGCAGGAAATCGCGAGCGTTTCAACGTATCCATATCCACCGATCAACACGGGCTGCGTTTACACTGGCACATTGGCAGACTACGCAGTCTCCGTCGGCGCGGCGGCAGTGGACATGGAACTGACCAATCACCAGGACACTGATTTCAGCATGAACTTGCGCGTGCTCAATGTGCTGGTAAACTTTAGCAAATAATCCGGCGTGCAGGATGCGCTCTCCAGCGCATCCACTGACAAAACCAAAACGGAGCAATCATGAAAACAGTTGACATTCTCTTAACCAACGCGCTTGTCCTCACAATGGACGAGCAAATGAATCAATACAATCCCGGCGTAGTGGCCGTGACCGGCGACAGCATCGTCGCCGTGGGACCCGAAGTGGAAATCAAAAAAGAATACAGCGCAAAAGAAACGATTGACTGCGGCGGCAAAGTCCTGATGCCCGGACTCGTCAACGCGCATACGCATGTGCCGATGACTCTCCTGCGCGGCCTCGCCGACGATTTGCGCCTGGATGTCTGGTTGATGGGCTACATGATGCCGGTCGAACGCGAATTCGTCACGCCGGAATTTGTCCGGCTCGGCACTCTGCTCGCCTGCGCGGAACAAATCCGCAGCGGCGTCACCACGTTCAATGACATGTATTATTTCGAGGAAGATGTAGCGAAGGCCACAGCTGAAGCCGGGATGCGCGCCGTCTGCGGGCAGACCGTGATGAAATTCCCCGCACCGGATGCAGAAGCCTACGAAGATTCATTCGACATGGCGCGCGATTTCATCAAGCGCTGGAAGAATCATCCGCTGATAGTGCCCGCGGTCGCGCCGCACGCGCCCTACACCTGCACCGAAGAGATTTTGCGCGACACCGCTCAACTCGCCAAAGAGTTCGACGTTCCGCTTCACACGCATCTTGCAGAGACTGCATTTGAAGTCGAGAACATCCGCCGCGAACACGATGACATGCCGGTTATCCCATACGTGAAGAAGCAGGGCTTGTTCGAGGCAAAAGTCATCGCCGCGCATTGCGTTCACATTGATGCAGGCGAAATGCACACACTCTTCCATGCCGGCGCGGGCGTGTCACATAACCCGTCGTCGAATCTCAAACTGGCATCGGGATTTGCGCCTGTGATGAAGATGCTCGAAATTGGACTCAACGTTGGCATCGGCACGGATGGCCCCGCGTCGAACAACGACCTCGATATGTTCGAGGAAGTTCGTCTCGCGGCGTTTATTGCGAAAGCCGTATCCAACGATCCGACATCTCTGCCCGCTCCCACCGCGCTGACAATGGCGACTCGTATCGGCGCACAGGCGCTTCATCTCGGACACCTGACCGGCTCGCTGACCCCAGGCCTTCGCGCCGACTTGATCCTTGTTGATATCTCTCCACTGCATAACTCACCATCTTTTAAACGCTCACCCGACAATGCCTACGCGCAAATCGTTTACGCAGGCAAATCCACGGATGTCAGCGATGTGATGGTCAACGGCAAATGGCTGATGCGTGAGCACCGATTGCTTACCCTGAACGAAAACGAATTATTAGCTCAAGCTGCCGACATCGCGAAGAAAGTTGACTCATTCCTGATCGCGCGCGAACAATCAGTGTTATCGAAACTGATCGCCCTCGGCGGCTCGATGGAACAGGAATCATTCGAGGTGCAGATCAAAGTCAAAATAACGGATGACCGCCCCGTGATCGAGGCATTGAAGCGGCCTGAAATCGAAATCGTCCGCTACCGGCATTATGACCAGCACGACACATATTTCACATTCGATGATCCGTTGCAGGGACGTCTGCGTTATCGCGAAGACGATTTCCTCGATGCAAAAGGTGCGGTCACGATGACACGTCCGCGTTTGACTTTGCTCGGTCAAAAACGCGAAGATGCGTTTGCTCACGATGTTCTTTTGTCGCGCAGCCGTTTCTTTGCGCCGGCCATGCAAAGCCTGCGCTTCTATCGCGAATACTTCAAACCGAAGTCCGAGACCTCGATTGCAAAAGACCGCGAACGCTGGCTGATCAAATTCAAGGACACTGAATTCTTCGTCAACGTGGATGAGATGAGCGAACCCGCACTGGGACATTTCGTCGAGATCAAATCGCGCACGTGGAGCCGCAAGGATGCCGAACACAAAGCAGCACTGACAACTGAATTGCTGGCATTGCTCGGCCTGGCCCACAGCGAAACCGTTGCCAGCGACTACATCGAAGTCGTTAAATCAATCGGATAAATATTCCTGTTAAACCAAACATGAATTCGACTGGCACAAGCGCAATCACTATCATTGCCCGCGTCGTCGCTGTTTTTCTGGCAGTGCTTTTTGTCATCACTGCGCTGGCCTCGCTGATCCTTTTCAACATCGAAAGGCAGGCATTCAATCCGGCAGCGTATAAGAGAGCGCTCACCAGCAGTGATTTTTATCAACAGTTCCCGCTTCTGCTTGGCGATCTGGTAACGAAAAACCTGGGCAACTCCGCGCCGGCCTTTATGCAACGGCTGACACCGGTTCAATGGAAAAATCTGGTCGGGACTTTGCTCCCTGAAGGGCAATTGCAGGGCATGACCGAAGAGACAATCAATCAGATTTTGGCATATCTCAACGGCGAGACGCAAGCGCCAAAGATTTCCCTGCTCCCCCTCAAACAAAGCCTGGCTGGCCCGGCAGGATTGAACGCCGCGCTGACCATCATCCGCGCACAGCCAGATTGCACTCTACAACAAATCGCCGCGATCATTGCGTCGCTAAGCGCGGGTGAACTATGCAACCCACCGAAAGCCCTGCTGGATTTATTCCAGCCGGTCATTCAAACAGAGTTGCAGGCCGCCGCCGCTGCCATCCCGGATGAAGTTGTGATCGTCCCGGATGCAAACGGCCCGTCTCAACAAGCTGCTTTAAGATTCCTGCAACTGATGCGGTTGGTCATTCGTCTCAGCCCGCTGATTCCGCTGGCGCTGCTGTTTGGCATCACCATTCTTGCCGTTCGTTCATTCAAAGGCTGGCTGGCATGGTGGGGCTGGCCGTTGATGCTCACCGGCTTGCCCGGCATATTCATCGGATTTAGCGGCGCACCATTATTCCGGGCCGGGATTGAGCGCTCGCTTTCCAAAAACCTGACCATTTCGCTGCCGCCTGAAGTTGTCAGTTCGATTCGCTCGTTGGCAGACGCCGCGCTGCGCGAGATGCTCAAGCCTGCCGGGTGGGAGTCGCTGGCAATGTTCATCATCGGATTGCTGATGGTGATCGCCGCGGCGATTCTCGCTTATCAGGAAAAGAAGAAAATCGCCGCATCCGAAGCGGAAACACAAATCGTTTCGATGAATTAATTTATAAAGCCAAGTGACGGTCACTTTCTTACGGGCACAGGTTTTGCAGATGCTCCTGGAAAGTTTTGGCAAAAACATGATAACCGGAGCCGTCGCACTTGGCTTGAAAATAATAATAATTCGTATCGGCCGGCGAAGCCACCGCGCGCAGCGCATCAAGACCCGGATTTGAAATCGGCGTGGGCGGCAGACCCGGATTCAAATACGTGTTGTATGGCGATGCAAATTTCAAGTCATCCGCGCTGAGCGGATTCGTCCACCAGGTTTGCTGAATCGAATTGTAGCCAAGTGCGTATTGAACCGTGGGGTCGGCGTCCAAATTCATGCCAATCTTCAGACGGTTGAGATAGACCGAGGCAATCATCGGCATCTCTTCGGGATGCATCGTCTCGCGCTCGACAATCGAGGCAAGTGTCACGGCTTGATAAACGCTCAATCCCTGACGGCTGAATCCATCGCTCAGATCGCTCGTCAGATGCAAGGCAAAATTGCGAACCAGGGCATCGAGCAGTTGGTCAACCGTCGTCACGCGCGGCAGCGTGTAAGTGTCAGGGTAGAGAAAGCCTTCCATGGAACGCACACCCACCAAAAAGTCAAAGCCGGGACGCGGCCCAGACGCGGCCTTCATAAAATCGGTTGGCGTGATGTTCAATCCCGAAGTCGGAAGTGATAATGAAATCTCCTCCATCCGCCAGCCGGGCAGCACCACAAATGTGATGTCCGCAGGCGTGGCATCCTGCATGGCGTGCGCGATGTCCACGATGGACATGGATGGGCCAAGTCGGTAATTACCCGCCTGAATGGATGTATCGAGGCCAGTGTAGATCAGATAATCACGGAACATGCCCGAATCGCTGATCAACCCTGCAAGCTGAAGTTGTCTCGCAATCTCATCAACGGATTCGCCGTGTGTGACCGTGAAAGATAGCTTTGACTCGTCATTTGCAGCCGGGCGCGTCAGCAATCCGTCATACCAAAGAAGCCTGATCGAATATTGAACGACCTGTGAAAGAGAAAGCCGCGGAGAAGGCGGACCATACATCCGAGCCGCTGATGAAGGAATCGCGACAAATAAAGCGACGCCACAAATGACGATGACTGCAATGACCGCGAGGGGAACAAGACGCCGCATTCTATGATTTGTGTTGTTCAAGATAGGATTGCAGGATCATCGCCGCCGCGAGTTCATCGAGATGACCGGCGCGTTTTTTGCGCGAGACGCCGAGTTCGATGCGGGCCGCGCGGGCATCCTGTGTGCTGAACGATTCATCCCATAGAACGATTGGAATTTGTGTCTGCATTTTGAGCGCTTCTGCAAAACGAGCGGCGCGGCGGCCAGCCAAATTCGGACGGCCTTCTTCATCGAAGGATTGTCCAACGATAATCAACTCAACTTGATTCTGCGCGGCTAGTTCTGAAACTTGCGCGGCGTCAATCACGCGCGAGACATGTTCGATGACTTTCAACGGGTTGGCAATCGTGCCGGTTGAATCGGAAATCGCCAGCCCGATACTTTTTTCTCCATGATCCACTGCAAGGATTCGCATTTTACTCCGAAAAGAGTTTGAACCGCCAAGCGCACAAAGAACGCCAGGTTGTTTTGTTTTTTTCCTCGCGGTCTTCGCGATCTTTGCGGTTGGAAAAATCAGTTCACTTCTATCCTGAAAGGAATCAACGGCAGCCATGGCCACCACGAGGGGCTCAGATCAATTTGCGGCGCGGACGCAAGCGGAAGACTCGATCGCAGGCGTTGAACTGCAACATGAGGCGAAAGTCCGCGCACGAGCGCGTTAGCTTGCCCTGAATTGATTTGATGAACCAGTGTCCGTTCAACTTGCAGTTCAAAATGTGTAGCGCCAGATTGATCCAGTGTTGGAGAACCAACTTCGGAAAAACTCAGCGAATTTGCATCCGCAACATAACCCGATGGAATCGCCGCGTTCAAAACGGTTTGCGCCAGTTGAGTTAAGTCGCTGGCAGTCACATATTGCGCACTGTATTCGACCGTCATAGTCAATGTCAAAAGCGAGCCAGCTTTCCCGGCGGGAGGATTATACGTCTCGTTCACGACTTGTCCCATCTGCAACGTGTTTTCCAGCAACAAATCTTTTGCGCCAATCGTCGCCTTGATTTGCTTTTCAGCGTCCGATTGCAAAACTGGCAATAACACATCATGCACGCGCTGGCGGTCATCCTCCGATGGCGCGGTGGTCACGAGATCGGTCCCGCCCGTGGTCGGTTCAGGATTCGTCACTGAAGCGGAAAGTCCGACACTGCCTTCGATGGCCTGGATCGAATTGACTGGCAGATTTCCAATTGCGCCCGCCTGTACCGCCGTGATCGGAACATCCACAAACGAGTTGGCCGTTCCAACAAGATGGGTGTCGTTCATCGTCACAAAACGCACGGTATTCTGTCCAACGCTGTAAACCACTGTCCCTGCAGGAATGCTCACATCCGTCTGCGTCAAATTTTTGAAGCGCGCGATGCCGGTTGCTTTTGTCTGCGGGATGGATGACTGCGATGTAATCTGCGCGGACTGTGATCCCGTCGCCGTGACGGTGATTGATTTAGCCGGAACACTGCCATTGATCAAAACGGACTGATTGGATTTGGATGCCGCGACAGGAATGGTTATGTTTTGCTGCTGCGAAACTGGTGTGAGTTTGATCGCCGCGCGCGGGACGAATAAAGCGGCCACCGCTAAAGCGGCTGATACGCCCACCAAAAAGAATCCAATGCGCGCCGCGAGCGATGATTTCCATTTCGCTTCATTGATTTGCGATTCAGTTTTCATCATCCGCAGGTTGGGATGATCGGGTCGAGCGCCGCGCCGGCGCGTTGAACGGCGGGCCGGCCAAAGGTCCCGCTGCGCCGCGGCAGTGGACGCGAAAACTGGAATGCCGAATCCGATCGCGTCGCGGCGAACGTCTGCGCGGCGCGTGACGAGTCCCAAATCCGCACCAAGATAACGCGCGTGCTGCTGGAGCACGCGCAAATCCACCGGCCGAAGCGTAACCTTTTCATACTTCGGCCAGACCAGCAAAATGCGCGGCGACTTCGCCCACGACAGCCGGTCGCGGACGGAGATCAAATCGTCGTGCGATTCGAGCGCAATGATCTGGGTCTTCATGCAGACTCATTATAAATTATAAAAGACCTGACAGGTCTCGAAGACCTGTCAGGTCTTTATGGACGAAGGTGTGAGCTTTTATTCGAGCAGTAAAATCACAACAGAGCCGTTACCGTCCGTTGCAGGTGTAATGGTGATGGTCAACACATTGCTGTCTTTTGTAAACAGCATCACGCCGCCCTGCGATCCGCCCTGCGCGCTGAACCCGGACGACCAGCCAAGCGTCTTCATCTGATCGCCGTAAAAAGTCTGGATGTCGGCGACAGCCGCGTCAATTTTATAACTGTAGGTGGTCTTGCTGAATTCCTGGCCCGCGCTTGCCTGCGACATGATCGGAATATTATTCCAGCTCGTGGCCGGTGTGCCTGTCGGGTTAAGATAACCGCTGACATCCGGCATGGCCGACGGCAATGCTTCCAGAGTCGAGAGCGGCATGGAGGTAGCCATCGCCTCCGCAGTGGAAGCAAGATCCTTTGCCTGCGAGACTGTGTTGAACAGACCGCAGGCAAGCGTCGCGGCAGCCAAAACGACTAACAGAGTGAACTTGTAAAATCGGGACATTCTCTCTCCTTTCCAATGAATAATCATAAGGCATGATGCGCTCCCAAAGAAGGGTATAAATGTACTACCGCACAAAGGTGCGGCTGATAGAATTAGGAAACAAAAATACTTTTTTTTCACCGGAGCAGCCATCATGCCAACAACTTCCTGGTATCACAAAACATCCATCTATCAAATTTATCCGCGTTCGTACGATGACAGCAACGGCGACGGGATCGGCGACATTCAGGGCATCATCAAAAAACTGGATTACGTAAAGCGGCTCGGATTTGAAACGATCTGGTGCTCGCCGTTCTTTGCCTCCCCTCAAGCAGACTTCGGTTACGACATTTCAAACTACACTGACATCGCTCCCGAGTACGGCGCATTGGGCGACGCTTTGCAATTGATCGAAGAAGTCCACAAGCGCGGGTTGCGAATCGTTTTCGACATGGTGATGAATCACACTTCGATGGAACATCCGTGGTTCAAGGAGTCGCGGTCGTCGCGCGACAATCCCAAAGCAGATTGGTATCTCTGGCGCGATCCGCTCCCCTCTCCTTTTAGGAGAGGGGCCGGGGATGAGGTCCCAAACAACTGGCAAAGCATGACGGGCGGCAGCGGCTGGCATTACGCCAAGGAACGGAATCAATATTACTGGGCAAGTTTCCTGCCCTTCCAGCCTGATTTGAATTATCGAAACCCGGAAGTCAAAAAGACGATGCTCGACACGGTTCGATTCTGGTTAAGAAATGGCGTGGATGGATTCCGGCTCGATATATTCAACGTCATCTTCAAAGATGCCGAATTTCGCGATAATCCATTTTCATTTAGATTTATCCCGACTGAAACGGATCCATCCGCATTCTTTCAGGAAGCGAAATACACGATCAATCTGCCGGAGAGCTACGAGTTCGCAAAAGAATTGCGAAGCGTCTGCGATGAATTCGGCGAAAGACTTTTATTGGGCGAAGTCAACGGAGGGAGGACTGCCATCCGCAAATTCATGGGCGCGGAGGAAAACGACGGCTTGACGCTGGTCTTCGATTTTGAAATGATGAACTTCAAATTCGCCGCGGACTATTTCCGCGAACTAATCCAAAACATTGAAACGCATTTTCCCGCGCCATTCATGCCGGTTTATGTTTTCAGCAATCACGATCGTGCCAGAAGCATTCAAAGACTCGGCAACGATGTCCGCAAAGCCAAATTGCTTCATCTTCTGCAATTGACCGTGCGCGGCGTGCCGTGCATGTATTACGGCGAAGAAATCGGCATGACAAATCTAAAACTTCCGTTCGCCGCCGCGCTTGACCCGATTCCCCACAAATTCAAATTTGTTCCGCGCTTTGTCTTTGACCTGCTTGGATTGACCATCAACCGCGACGAAGTCCGGACGCCGATGCAATGGAACGCATCAAAGAACGCAGGCTTTTCGTCCGCAGATAAGACGTGGCTGCCGGTGAGTTCAAATTACGATGTCGTCAATGTTGAAAGCGAAGACAAAGATGAAAACTCACTGCTCAATACAATTCGGGCTTTGCTGAAAATCCGCAGCGAACACGCCGCGCTTCAAGACGGCTCACTGGAATTAATGGATGGCCTGCCGGACAAAGTGCTTGGTTATCGTAGAAAAGCAGGAGAGGAAGAAATCGGCGTGCTTTTGAACTTCGGCCAATCGGCAAAACAATTTCAATTCAGAAGTGCCAGTTGCATCTTTAGATTATCGGAACAAGATGATTGGAAAAATGGAGAAATAAGATTGGCTGGTCTTGGCGGAATAATTTTGAAGCAATAAACAAAACTGCAAATCCGCAAAACTTGCGCATCATGTATAATCCTGCTCATGCCCAACGAAGAATACGTCAACAGCATCCTGAAATGGCGCAAGGAAGTGGACACCAATCTGCGCCGCGAAAATGGCTGGCTTGCGCTGGCGGGACTTTTCTGGCTGCGCAAAGGCACCAACCTCATCGGCTCTGATCCCAGTTGCGACATCAAACTCCCGAGCCGCGCGCCGAAGAAGCTTGGCCGCTTCGAGTTCGATGGCAACAACGTCACGCTCTATGTCGAGACCGAGCGCGCGGTCGAAGTCAACGGCATGGAAACGAAGACCGCGCTGCTCGACGCCGATCAGGAAGATGTGCCGAGCTTCATCACGATGGACGATATGCGGATGGTGGTTGTCCGCCGCTCGAAAGGCGTTGGGATTCGTCTATGGGACAACATGCGAGAAGAACGCCGCACCTTTCCGCCCCGCGAATGGTATCCCGTCAAAGAGGAATATCGCATCCCCGCGACTTATAACCGTTATAAAACGCCCCAGATCGTCAAGATGCCCGACATCCTCGGCGCAATCCTCGACGAAAAAATGGATGGCGAAGTTGTTTTCAAAGTCGCCGGGAAAAACGTTAAACTTCTAGTTACCGAAGAGCCCGATCACCGGCTTTACATCCAGTTCAAGGATTTGACCAACAACCAGACAACGTATCCATCCAGCCGTTATCTTTACACGGATTCAATTCAAAGCGGCAAGATCATTCTGGATTTCAACAAGGCCTACAATCCGCCCTGCGCCTTCACCGATTATGCAACCTGCTCGTTTGCCCCACGAGAAAATTATTTGGATGTTGCCATCGAAGCAGGCGAAATGTTCTCGGGACATCACTAGGTCTCGAAATGGGCGCTTCGGTGGTGGAGTAGTCTCGTAGAGACGTATCGAAACCCGAAGCACCCTACTCGACCAACGATAAAAAACTGCGACGCTTATCGCGTCGCAGTTCATTTATCCACCAGCCAGCCTGAGCAATTCAGGCGGAACCCAGAACTTTCCATAACCGAGAAATCCCACAACCAGCGAGCCAACCAAAAGGAAAACGCCGAACGCGACCAGAATTCGGTCGCGGCGGTGATACGTCAACTGGTCGAGCCACGTGCGCACACCCACGCCGAAAGCGCGCAAGTCCATCGCATCAATGATGTCTTCACTCCCCATGATGGCATGGATCGTCACCGGGACCATCAGCGGTCCCAGCTTGCGGACTTGTTCGATGAGTCCGCCGCTGATCTTTTCGAGTTCGTAGCCGCGCGCCCGCTGCGCGTCCATCGTCAGTTGGAAATCGCGGCCAAACGTCGGGATGAAGCGCATGGTTAAATCCATGGCGTAGGCAATGTTATCGGGAAGCCGCAATCCCTTGAATGTGATTCCATACAACGCCGGGTCGAGCGAATATGGAATCAAAATCGTCATGACGGCAATGCTGAACACGCGCACAAATTGGCAAACCCCAAACCATGCGCGTTCAACCGTGATGTCGAGAGTCGGCGTCCAACCCAAAATTGAGAACGACGCCTTGAATTGTCGAATCAAATGCTCGGTTTTGTAGACTTCCGTCCCGCCGCGCCCGGTTAGAAAAGTCAGGATGGAGAAGAAAAAGACAAAGCCAACAATGAACAGAAAAGCGCGTCTCATCTCGTGCCATGTGACGCCGGAGGTCAACAGCACAATGATCGAGATCAAAAAAAACGGCAAAAGGAATCGGATATCCCACGAGGCGAGCGTGGAAAACAGGAAACACAAATAGAAGATGATCCAGGCACGCGGATCGAACCACTGGATCAGGGATTTTTCTCGTTTACGAAAACGCCAGGCAACTATCATAGCGTACAGGAGGCAGTGCGCAGGAGGCGGTCGCGCAGACTGCCTCCTGCTTTCTGCTTATTGAACCTAGCGTCCAGATTGCCTCTGCATCGCAGCGTACGCGCCGACCAGCAGCGGCACGAGGATGGCGGCAAAGATCAGGTTTGGGCCAGCCGCGGGCAAAAATTCACCGACAACCGCCGCGACCAGACTAAAACCGTTGATGAAGATATCCGAGAGGGCGGCGAAGAGGATGCCGAGGATATTTCCCAACATGCTCCACGTCACCGCCGCGGCGACATCTTCATTCTTCCCAAACGCAAAGCGGACGATCAATACCAGCACGAAACCGATCAGGATGGCGATACCGGCAAATAGCGAAACCGACTGCTGAGATTCAAAATAGAATTGGTTCTGGATGTTTTGATTGAAGAAGAACAGAGCAACGGCGATGACAGCCAACACACCACTCACCCACAACACGGTATCCATGCTGCGCTTCTTGTTCGGGAACAACATCCACAAACCGGCAATGAAGCCGACCAAACCGTTGCCGATGCTCCACTGCGGAGAAAGGCCAAAGCCGGTCAGCGCATCGCCGAACATGTTGCCGACCGCGCCGCTGAAGAATCCAACAACCGGACCGAAAGCATAGCCAAAGAACATCGGGATCGCGATGGCAGGGCGCAGCGAAACCTGGCTCAGAGACGGCACAACGAAGACTGTGCCATTGAACAGCCATGAGAACACCGCATAGAGCGCGGCGCCAATTGCCATCCACACCACTTCACGCGTTCCAACTTCCCAGGCCTTGTTTTCTTTGGTGAAATAATAAACGACAAAAGCGATCAAAAGGCCAAGGATGACGAACACGAAACGCAAAACAAGTGTTGCCTGGTCGGTCTGAAAACTGGAAATATTGAGCACATTCCCAAAGATCAGAATGACGATCGCGAAGATCGCGAGAATGGCAACCAGCGACAGAAGAACATTGGTGAGTCTCTTATCCATGATCTTTTCTCCTCTTGATTAAATATGCGCCAGCGCCTCGGCCCGTAGAAAACGTCCGGTTTGCGGAAGCCGCTTCAAATTCAGGGCAAGAAGCGACGAGGGCACAAGGTGACAGGCTTTGAGTCGGTCGAAGTCGCGCAGCACATCCTGCGGTTTCCCATCCGCCATGAGCCGGCCATCAGCGATCAATAAAACGCGGTTGGCATAAATCACAGCCAAATCCACATCGTGCGTGATGAACAGGATCGCTTCAAAACCGGGCAACTGCAGAATAGAGTCCATGAAGTTCATGTAGTTCTGATAATCCTGCCCGGCGGTTGGCTCATCCATCACCAGGATGCGCGAACGCATGGCAAGGACGGCCGCGATGCTGACGCGCTTCTGCTGGCCAAATGACAATGCCAGCGGCGGGTCCTTCTCCTTGTCGGAAAGATTCACAATCCTAAGCGCCGCTTTCACCTCCTGTTCGATTTGATCCTTCGGATGTTTCAAATTTGACGGGCCGAATGCAAGTTCCTCGCGCACCGTCGGCGCAAACAACATGTGACTCGGACTTTGAAACACATAGCCAAGCGTACTTGCAATTTGCGCAACACTTGATTCCTTGGTATCCACACCGTTTACAAACACGCGCCCCGATTTTGGTTTGAGCAATCCAATCGCGTGTTTGACAAACGTGGTCTTGCCCGCGCCATTCGGGCCAAGCACCGCAATCACATCGCCGCGTTTGACTTCAAGATTGATTCCATGCAGGACTTCGGTTTCAGGTTCATAGCCAAAGCCGACGTTTTCAAATCTGACCAGCGCTTCATTCCCGGACTTTACACTGGCCGCCCCCGGAAGAATTTTTATCTCGGCTGGAGGCGGATCCGCTTTCGCGCGCTCGATGATGTCTTCCGCGGGCAATTTAACTTCGCGATAGTTCACTACTTTTGATAATCCCGGCAAATTTCCCAAGTAACGGACTTGGCCGTCTGTCATGAACATCACGCGCTCGGGTCTGATCCGCAGAACATCTTCAACTCGGTGTTCGATCAACAACACGGTCATGCCCCCATCTGCCAGAGCGCGCACGGTATCCAGCGTGTCCCGCGCGCTGGCCGGATCAAGACTCGCCAGAGGCTCATCCAACAATAAGATGCTCGGACGCATGGCAAGCACACCTGCCAATGCGACCATCTGTTTTTCACCGCCCGAAAGGTTGAACGTCTCCCGGTCGCGCAAATGGGAAATACTCAAATAAGACAAAGTCTCATCCACGCGTTTGAAAATCTCCTGGCGCGGCATACCCAGATTTTCAAGTCCGAACGCAACTTCGTTCAAAACCCTGGTTCCTAAAATCTGGCGCTCCGGGTCTTGAAGAACCGTCCCAATCTTTTGAGAGATTTGAGAAAGCTTCCAGGTTGACGTATCTTCACCGAAAACCAGCACGCGGCCAGAAAGCTCACCTTTATACGAACGCGGAATCAAACCGTTGATGCAGCGGATGAGTGTGGTCTTGCCGCATCCGCTGGCTCCGGCGATCAGCAAAATCTCGCCGGGGTTTGCAGCAAACGAAATATGGTCAATCGCCAAACCTTGACGATCACGGTAGCGGAAGGAGAGTTTTTCTACGATGAGAGGTGCTTCGGGCATAATAATCTACACGTCATTGCTTCGGGAAGAATGCCTTCGCAATGACATCATGGGATAATTGCTTCAATCGTGTCGCCAACTTTAACACCCAACCGGCCTGCCGCGTTGCCATTTACAACCGAAATAATCAAATTGCCGGTGCTTCCAAGCAAGGCAACCAAATCCCCAACGGGCCGCTCGCCAAATGTGTTGACCATTCCCTTGATTTCCACACCATTCAAGCAAACAACGATTTGTTCTTTCCGCTTGATGGCCTCACCAAGATTCTCCACGCGGATATTCGAAGCGACATTGCCAAAATGGTCAACGTGGATGATCTCGCCGCGCCAGCCATCTTTTGTTTGGAACGGCCTCGGGAGTTCGAGCCGTTCCGGGTCGGAGAAAGGCGTCCCGAGGTCCAAGAGAGGAACACCGCAGGCGAGGTGCGCGGCAACCGGGGCAAAGATATCGCGTCCGTGAAAGACAAAGCTCACGTCTGGCAGCCAGTATTTAATTCTATCCAGCTGGACGAATTCACAGTGCCAGCCTTCCCGTTCCGAGCGCTCGAGCAGGAGCGTGATGATCCCGTTGTCAGGCCCAACATAATACCAATCGCCAATGCGCGCGGCCATCGGTCTGCGCCGCGTGCCAACGCCCGGGTCCACAACAACGACATGCACCGTTCCTTTTGGAAAATAGGGCGCGGAGCGCAGCAGGATCAACGCCGCCTCGCGGATATTTTGCGGCCCCACCATGTGACTGAGATCTGAGATTTGTGCAGATGGGCAAATTCCCCAGATGACGCCCTTCATCACACCCACGTTTCCATCTTTGATTCCAAAATCGGTCATAAGCGTGATGGCTGCCATGCGATTCTCCTGAACGATATTATCCAGTGAGTTAGAATGAATGTCAAGATAGAAAAAGACAAACGGCGCGCTTTCCCGATGCCGAAGCGGGAATCAATTCGCTCGGTGGTCGGCGCGATGACGGATTGATTTTCAAAGCTGCAAACCTCAGGAATATGCCAGTGGCAAAAGATGATATAAAATTGAAGAAAGTGGATAAACTCATAAAAGCTCTGGAGAAGCGAAGCGAGCGTTTTTGGGGGATATTATGTTTCCTTTTGGTCTGCCTGATTGGATGGGTAGATTATGCAACGGGTTATGAACTCAATATTTCCTTATTTTATTTAATCCCAATTGTCCTGGCAACATGGTATGCAGGTCAAAATAGAGGGATCGTCATCTCGGTTTTCAGCACAGCCGTCTGGCTGGCCGCTGATTTGGGGGCAGGACATGTCTATTCTCGGCCGATTCTTTATATCTGGAACACGCTGATCAGGTTCGCATTTTTCCTTGTCACAATATATCTGGTATCCAAACTGCACAATGCACAGAACACGCTACAATCGTTAGCGCATACTGATTTCATTTCGGGAGCTGTGAATACCCGCTACTTCAACGAACTCCTGGAATCCGAAGTCGAGAAATTACGCAGATATCATCACCCCTTTACACTGGTCTTTGTTGATATTGATAATTTCAAGGCGATCAATGACCGGTTTGGACACAGAGCCGGAGACAACGCCCTCCGCTTCATTGCGAGTGAGCTAAAGCGACAGTTACGCAGCAGCGATATCGTTGCGCGGCTGGGCGGAGATGAATTTGCTCTGTTGCTGCCATTCACCGATCAACCCGCCGCAGAGACCGTTGTTTCGAAAGTAAGCAACAATCTCACGGCAAAGATGCGGCACCGCAACTGGCAGATCACGTTCAGCATGGGCGCGTTGACTTGTGAGGCCGCGCCCGATTCGCCCGAAGATTTGGTCGAGATGGCAGACAAATTGATGTATGTGGTAAAGAACAGCACGAAAAACAACGTTCGCTTCTCGACATTTAAGGGCATGGGAACGAAGAGCGAAGAAAAAACAGACACCTTATCGAAGATAACAGCGGAGTCGAATCATGATTTCAAAGCCCGGAAAAACACCGACTAAATCCAAACCGCGCAAGACGGCAAAGCAAAACGTTACACACCGCGCCGGAAAGCAAAAGCAAATGGAGGAAGCGCTCCGCAGGAGCGAGGCGGAACTCAGGGAAGCACAGCGCGTGGCACGGCTCGGAAGTTGGAGCTGGGATGCAAGAACCGATGAAATTTCCTGGTCCGAAGAGTATTGCCACATTTATGGTTTTGATCCCAGCCGGCCCCCGCCAGGATACAAAGAACACTTAAAAGCCTACACTCCCGAAAGCGCGGCGCAGCTGGATGCGGCAGTCAAAAAAAGTATGGAAACCGGCGAACCATACGCGCTGGACCTGGAACAGATTCGGCCGGACGGAACGAGCAGGTGGATCACCGCGCGCGGTGAGGCCAAGCGCGACTCAAGCAGTCAGATTATAGGATTGCGAGGCACTGCACAGGATATTACCGAACGAAAACAAGCTGAAGAGGCGTTGAGGAAAAGCGAGGAGCGCTATCGCAGCCTCTTCAACAACATTGACGAAGGCGTTGCCATCAATGAGCTTGTCTTCGATAAAAACGGGGATGTGATTGATTATATTATTTTGGAAGTGAATCCGAACTTCACAAAACATTCCGCATATACAACTGAAGAAGTCGTCGGCAGGCGGGCCACAGACCTGTACAAAATAGATTGTGAATACATCCGCGGCTGGTGGAAGGAACACGACAATTTCCGGCAGTCAGCTTATACAGAAATGCATCATGAGTCGAGTGACCGTTGGTTTTCCATTTCAACGACGCCGCCCGATGGAAAACGGTTCGCCACCATTTTCACCGACATCACCGAGCGCAAGAAAGCAAATGATACTCTGCAAAAAGCAGAGGAAAAGTACCGCACGATCTTCAGCGAATCCATCGAAGGGATTTTCCAATCCACGCTTGAGGGAAAATTCCTTACCGCAAATCCTGCGCTGGCTCACATGTGGGGTTATGAATCGCCCGAGGAATTGATTTCAAGCATCCAGGAAATCTCCAGCCAAATTTACGCAGATCCCAGCCGCCGTGACGAATTCACCAAGGTTATGCGGCAGGATGGTCAGGTATACGGATTCGAGTATCAAGTCCGGCGCAAAGACGGCGGAACGATGTGGGTTTCTGAAAATGCGCGCGCGGTGTGCGATGATAAGGGAACCCTTTTGTATTACGAAGGCCATATCGAAGATATTACCAAGCGCAGGCAGGCTGAAAAACTTGTGCGCGAGAACGAAGAAAAATACCACTCGTTATTCGAAAACGCACCGTTTGGCATTCTGCTTGTCAACCCGCACGGTGAAATCGTCGAGGTCAATCCGGCTGCTTTGCAAATCCTGGGTTCGCCGTCAGCGGAGGCCACCAAAAACATCAACATACTGACCTTCCAGCCACTGATTGAGGCAGGCATTGTTGCTGATTTCCAAATGGCGGTGGATACGGCGCAGTCTGCTATCGTTGAACATCCCTACACCACCAAATGGGAAAAATCCATTCAAATGTCCATGCGGTTTACGCCGCTCCTGAACGCCAATGGACAAGTCGAACAGATTCAGGTCATCATCGAAGACATCACGGAACGCAAACTGGCGGAACTTGCACTGCAGGAAAGCGAGACGCGCTATCGTGCCGTGATGCAAAAATCGTTGGAAGCCATCTATGTATGCGATTCAGAAACGCACCGTATCGTCGAGTCGAATCCGGCTTTCCTGAACATCCTTGGTTATACCGTTGAAGAAGCTCATTCGCTGACCATCTATGATGTTATCGCTCACGATCGGCAAAGTGTGGATGTTTTTCTCAGGAAGATTGTTTCAGACGGCGGCACGTCCATAGGGGAAAGGCTGTGGAGGCGTAAAGACGGCACGATCGTGCCGATGGAAGTAACAGGCAATGTATTTCCACAAGACGGGAAGGATTTCATCTTCATCATTGGGCGCGACATCAGCGAACGCAAGCACGCCGAAGCCGCCCTGCAAAGGAGTGCCGAGGAATATCAACACATCATCAACACCTCGCTGGACGGATTTTGGCGGCTCGACGAGAAAGGAAAAATCCTTGACGTAAATGAATCCTATTGCCGCATGTCGGGATACAGCCGCGAGGAACTTTTGAACATGCGCGTCAGGGATGTGGATGCGTCAGAATCCGAAGCAGAAACTGCCCAGCGTATGGCACAGATCAAGGAAACAGGCCGCAGCCGCTTCGAGGTTCGCCACCGCCGCAAGGATGGCAGCATCATGGATGTGGAAGTGAATACGATCTACCTGCCATCTTCGGAACAGTTCATCACGTTCTACCATGATATTACCCAACGAAAACGGAACGATGAAAAAATCCGCCGCCAACTGGAACGGCTGACCGCTTTGAAAAGCATAGACCAGATCATTACATCCAATTTCGATTTGAAAATCAGCTTGGGCATGATGCTCACCCAGGTGATCAACCAGTTGCAGGTGGACGCGGCAGACATCCTGGTTTTCAATCCAACTTTGAACGCGCTGGAATTCCGCGCCGGACATGGATTCCGCACACGAGGCATCGAGAAAGTACGTGTCCGCCTGGGCGAAGGTTACGCTGGACGTGCGGCATTGGATCGCCGCATGGTGCGTGTGACAAACTTGAAAGCCGAAACCCGCAGCCCGGATCTGAATACCTTCATTGCCTTCGAGGGTTTTGTAAGTTACTACTGCGTGCCATTGATCGCCAAAGGACACGTCAAGGGCGTGATGGAGATTTTCCACCGTTCAACACTTCACCCGGAAGCGGAGTGGCTCGACTTTCTGGAAACCCTGGCCCAGCAGGCCGCTATTGCCGTGGATAATATCGAATTGTTCGATAACCTTCAGCGCACCAACCATGAACTGGGGTTGGCGTATGACGCGACCATTGAAGGCTGGTCACGCGCCATGGATTTGCGGGACAAGGAATCCGAGGGTCACACCCAACGCGTGACCGAAATGGCGGTTGAACTTGCAGGGCGGCTGGGCATCTCGGATGACAGGTTGATCCGCGTCCGCTGGGGAGCGTTACTGCATGACATCGGCAAGATGGGCATCCCCGACGAAATCCTCCACAAGTCGGGCAAGCTGAACGAGGATGAATGGAATATCGTAAAACGCCATCCGCATCTGGCGTATGAAATGCTTTCGCCGATCCATTACCTGCGCTCTGCCCTTGACATTCCTTATTGCCATCACGAGAAATGGGATGGCACCGGCTACCCGCGCGGGTTGAAAGGCGAACAAATCCCGCTGGAAGCGCGTCTGTTCTCGGTAGTGGATGTGTGGAACGCGCTGACGTCTGATCGTCCGTACCGCGCCGCCTGGTCGAAGGAAAAGACACGCCAGCACATTCTTGAATCGTCGGGCACTTTTTTCGATCCGGCGGTGGTCAAAGTCTTCCTGGAATCAGGACTGACCGAAAGATATTAGCGGAAGAAGTTCGGGAAAATCGTCATGTGAAACCTGCGACGCCCTGCTTTGACGATTGTGACGAACAACGCTATACTCTATTTAGTCCGCTAGTCCCGCAGTTTGGCAGTTACGTAGTTCAGTAAAACTGCCAAACTACATAACTAAAAACGATGTAATTGGAGGTTATATGGCTTTCAAGCTTACGTACGCGACCATGTTCAATCCGCCCGAAGAACTGCACAAGGGATTCGACAAAGCAGTTGCGAACCTCAAGCAGAATCTCGGAAAAGAATGGAGCATGATCATTGACAACAAAGATGTTTTTGCCGATGAAAAATGGGAAGACCGCTCGCCCGTCAACACCGACTGGGTGCTGGCCGTAATGCAAAAAGGCAACGCCTCGCACGCAAACCAGGCGATTGCCGCAGCCCGCAAGGCTTTTCCCAAATGGAGTCATACACCCTGGCAGGAACGCGTCAAGCTCGTCCGCAAAGCGGCGGCGCTGCTCGAGAAACGAATCCTGGATATGGGCGCGGCGATGTCGCTCGAAGTTGGCAAGAACCGCATGGAATCGCTCGGCGATGTTCAGGAAAGCGCTGACTTGATGTATTTCTCCGCACTGATGATGGAGCAGAACAACGGTTTCATCAAACCGATGGGCAAGGATCCGCTCGTTGGCTATGACGCGACAAACGTTTCGGTGCTTCGACCTTATGGCGTGTGGCTCGTCGTCAGCCCGTTCAACTTCCCGTTCGCGCTGACCGCCGGACCGACCGGCGCGGCTTTGGTCGCGGGCAATACTGTTGTCATCAAACCGGCAACCGATACTTCATGGGTTGTCCGCCTGTATGCGGGAGTCTTCCGCGATGCGGGTTTCCCCGAGGGCGTGGTCAACTTCGTCACCGGCCCCGGCTCGACTCTCGGCCAGGCGTTGGTTGACAGCCCCGAAGTGGATGGCGCAACCTTCACCGGCTCGTTCGATGTAGGCATGAAGATGTATCGCGACTTTGCCCAGCGCAATTATGTCCGCCCCATTGTGCTGGAACTGGGCGGCAAGAATCCGGCCATCGTTTCGCGCAACGCCAATTTAGCGGATGCCGCTACCGGCATCGTCCGATCCGCATTTGGTCTGCAGGGACAAAAATGCTCGGCGGCCTCACGCGTCATCGTCGAAGAACCCGTCTATGATGAATTGCTTGGCCGCTTGAAGGATATGACCAATAAACTTGTCATCGGCGACCCGACCGAACGCGCCACATTCCTCGGCCCGGTCATCAACAAAAGCTCCTACAACGATTTCAAGAATTTCACCGAAGAGGTCAGCCAGGCTGGCGGCAAATTCCTGACCGGCGGTCACGTGAAGACCGGCGGCATGTTCGACAAAGGCTATTACTGCGAACCAACGTTCGTGACCGACCTGCCTTTCGAGCATCGTCTGTGGCAATATGAAATGTTCCTGCCCATCACAACCATTGGCAAAGTCAGCAATCTCGATGAAGCCATGAAGATTGCCAACAACGTCAATTACGGTTTGACGGCTGGTTTCTATGGCTCACTCAAAGAAGCCGATTGGTTCTTCGACAAGATCGAAGCCGGCGTGACATACGCCAATCGTCCGCAAGGCGCGACGACCGGCGCATGGCCGGGCTTCCAACCCTTCGGCGGCTGGAAAGGTTCCGGTGCAAGCGGCAAGAACGGCGGCGGATATTATTACGTTCAGCTTTACATGCACGAACAAATCCGCACGCTGATCAAACCTGCCAAAGCTTCGCCTAATGGCAAGAAGGCCGCTGTTAAAAAAGCAGTTGCAAAGAAAGTCGTGAAGAAAGCCGCCCCCAAAAAGAAAGCGGCTCGGCGCAGATAAATTCAATCCGCCCCTTCCCCGATGAGGGGAAGGGGTTTTTATCAACCCTTGCTCCTTCGCCCCTCTCCCGAAACTTGTCCTGAGTTTGTCGAAGGATCGGGAGAGGGGTTGGGGCGATGGGAAAATAAAACATGCCCTGGAATCCCGAAAAATATTTGCAGTTCAAAGAACAACGCAGCGCGCCATTCGACGATTTGCTCAAACTCGTCAAAGTCCGCCCAAACTTGAAAGTTGTTGATCTTGGGTGCGGAACCGGCGAACTGACTCGCAGACTTGCAGACGCGTTGCCCGATAGCGATGTGCTCGGAATCGACTCGTCGGCGGAGATGCTCAAAACGTCTCAAGCCTGGATTCGAAGCGGACTTCGTTTCGAATTGGGCGATCAAGCCCGGTTAACCGGCAGCTACGATCTGATCTTCAGCAACGCCGCACTGCAATGGACAGAGCAGCACGAACAATTGATTCCAAATTTATTTGACCATTTGAATCCCGGCGGGCAAATTGCCGCGCAGGTTCCATCCAATCACAATCACATTTCTCATCGTGTCTATCGCGAGATTGCGGCCCAGGAACCTTTCCGTTCAGCGTTGAACGGATTCAATCGTCAATCGCCGGTGCTTTCCATCGAAGCCTACGCAGAATTATTTTTCCAGAAAGAAGCGCAGGAGATTACCGTCTTCGAGAAGGTATACGCGCACGTTCTGGAAAACGCAGATGCCGTCGTAGATTGGATTTCAGGCACGGCGCTTGTCCCGTATTTCGATCGGCTCGATGAATCCATGCGCACAAAATTCACCGATGCAATTCGCGAAAGAATGAGAATGGAACTTCCGGGCGCGCCGGTGTTCTATCCATTCAAGCGCACTCTGTTCTCGGCGAAAAAACCAGTGTAATCATGGAAGAATTCGTGATCCGTGTCGGCACATTTTTCATCGTGGTCGGCGTCGGGATTTTTATTCTGTTCATCGCCTCGGACGCCTCGCACCAGACCAATTTTGATTACCTGTTCTGGTCAATCATAGTCGTTGCCGTGGGGATGCTGCTCCGCAGGCGAAAACCACCGCCGCCGCCCAGCGACCGATTCTCCTCGTGGCATAAGTGGCGCGGAGGCTCGAAGAAACACAAGGAAGAAAAGAAATAACATGTCGAAACTTATCTCATTGAAAGATGCCATTTCGAAATACGTCAGTGATGGAGACATCGTATACGCTGCGGGATTCACACATCTGATTCCGTTCGCGGCAGGACACGAAATCCTGCGCCAAAACAAACTGGATCTCGTGCTGGCGCGTGCCACCCCGGATTTGATCTACGACCAGATGGTCGCGGCGGGATGCGCACGCAAAGTCATCTTTTCGTACATGGGCAATCCCGGTGTCGGAAGTTTGCGGATTGTGCGATCAGCCATCGAGCAGGGCAAACTCGAATGGGAGGAATATTCGCACTTTGGGATGATCACGCGTTTGCAGGCAGGCGCATCCGGGCTGCCGTTTCTGCCGATGAATCAAACCGGCGCGGCGGATCTCGAAAAAGTGAATCCCAACATCAAACGAATTCCCGATCCATTTGGCGGCAAGGACGTGATCGTCGTGCCGGCTTTGAATCCCGATGTTGTCATCGTCCACGTTCAGCGCGCGGACGCAAATGGCAACGCGCATCTTTGGGGGATCATCGGCGAGCAAAAGGAAGCCGCGTTCGCCGCGAAAAAAGCCATCGTGACCGCGGAAGAAATCGTGGACGAGGCCGTTATCCGCTCCGACCCAAACCGCACACTGATTCCATCCGTCGTTGTGGACGCGGTTTGTCATGTCCCGTTTGCATGTCATCCATCCTACGCTCAGGGATATTACGATCGCGACAACGACTTCTACTTGGAATGGGACAAGATCAGCGAATCTGTTGAAACCGTGAAAAGCTGGCTCGATGAATGGGTTTATGGCGTGAACGACCGCGCCGAATACATGGAAAAACTCGGTGAAGAAAAACGAAGCAAATTGAAGATCAAACCGCGCATGAGCGAAGCGATCAATTACGGAGAATATTAGGGGAAAAGGGACAAGGGTTATGGGTGATTACAGTGAGTTGATGTTTTATCAAAAAGCACAGCAGGTTACTGTTGGCATCAACGCGCTAATTAAAGAGTGGCCGAAAACAATGCAGGCGCAGGAAATGTCGCGGCAAATCTTTCGATCTGCAACATCTATCGGTGCGAATATCGCTGAGGGTCATGGCAGACATGAAGGAACAGAATATATTCATTATCTAATAATCGCGCAGGGCTCAGCGAACGAAACAGATCATTGGTTTCGAACAGTTGTGGATGTTGGACTTAGCTCCAAGGAGAAAGTTCAAGCGCTTGTTGAACAGAACAATGAAGTCCGTCGTATGCTCACAGCATCAATTAATACATTAAAAGCAAAAAGAGATGAGCACAGAACTCGGGAAGAATCTTCGTCCTACAATATCGAGACCAATCCCCCAAATGAATAAACCCTTTTCCCCCTCTCCCCTCTCCCCTATCCCTTTTGTTAATTATGGCGGCAAAGGCCAAACACTTCACTTTCTTCACGCCAACGGCTATCCGCCCGCGTGCTACCAGCCGCTGACCGAACGACTGGCGAGTCAATATCACATGGTTGGAATGTTGTTGCGCCCACTGTGGCCGAACTCAAAGCCAGAAGAAATCAATGATTGGACTCCATTCACCAATGATCTTCTGAAATTCTTCGACGAACAAAAACTCGATTCTGTGATCGGCGTGGGACATTCCATTGGCGCGATCGTCACATTGCGCGCCGCGCTTCGAGAACCGAGTCGCTTCCGCGCGCTGGTTTTGATGGAGCCGGTGCTTTTCCCGCGTTACTTTATCCTCGAATGGAATCTGGCGCGCGTATTCGGCTTGGGGAACAAAATCCATCCGCTCATTCAGGGCGCGCTCAAACGCCGACGCGAGTTTGACGATCTTGACAAAGTCTTCGAGGGATACCGTCGAAGACCCATCTTTCGCTTCTTCTCCGACGAAAATTTGCGTATCTTCATCAACGGCATGACCAAACAAAAAGCCGATGGAGGTTACGAACTGGCTTATTCGCCTGAATGGGAAGCGCGGATTTATTACACCGGCGTCTGGCGTGATCTGGACTTGTGGAAGAATCTTCCTCGCATCGAAGTTCCGACCATCATCATCCGCGGCGCAGAGACCGATACATTTTGGGAATCCACCGCAAAGTCCGTTGAGAAAAGAAATCCGAAAATCAAAATCGTTGCGCTGGAAAAATCCACGCACCTGCTTCCGCTCGAAAAACCGCAGGAAGTTTTTGAGATCATGCAATCTTTCCTGAAAGAGGTATTATGACCGAACTAAATTATTCATCTGCTGAACTTATGATTATCAACGCTGCACGTTTACTTCGTGATGGCGATGTGGTCTTTGTCGGTGTTGGACAACCCAACCTTGCCTGCAACCTCGCCAAGCGGACTCACGCGCCGAACCTGGTCATGATCTACGAAGCGGGCGTGATCGGTGCGGAACCGGCGCGGCTCCCGCTTTCCATCGGCGACCCGACGCTCGTCAGCGGCGCGCTATCTGTCGTCAGCATGTACGACATTTTTTCGTTATATCTTCAACGCGGTAACGTGGATGTCGGCTTTATGGGCGGCGCACAGATTGATAAATTCGGAAACATCAACGCGACAGTGATCGGCAGCAATTACACGCATCCCAAAACGCGTTTGCCCGGTTCGGGCGGCTCGCAGGAAATTGCTGCGTGGGCCAATCGCTGTTATCTGATGACGCCCCATCAAAAGCGGCGCTTCCCTGAAAAAGTGGATTTCATGACTTCGGCAGGATTTCTTAACGGACGCAAACAACGCGAGGCCGCAGGTCTGCGCGGCGGAGGCATGGTCGGCGTTGTGACAGACGTTGGTTTCATGGAACCCGATGAAAACGGCGAGTTGATATTGACGGCTTTGCATCCGGGCAAAACGGCAGAACAAGCCAAAGAGAATACCGGCTGGCCGCTCAAAGTCGCCGCGAATTTGCGAACGACGGAACCCGTCACCGAAAAAGAATTGAAGATCCTGCGCAAAGAATTGGATCCAAAAGGAATCTATCTCAAAGGCGGATGAACGAAATCGGCAAGGTGCAATGAAGACAGAAATCCGGGTTGTTTTCTTCGACCTCGGCAATACGTTGATTTACGAAAAAGATCCGTGGACGCCGTTCTACGAACGCGCCGATCAGGCCTTGCTCGATGTTCTACGCGAGGCAGGCTTGCAGGCCAATCAGCAAATGTACCGCGGCTTTCGCGGCCTGCTCGATCTTTATTACCACCGCCGCGGAAATGACACCAAAGAAGAGACGACATTGGTCTTACTAAAACAACTTTTGGAAGAACAAGGCAATCGGCAAATACCGGGTGATGTTTTGCGCGCCGCATTGCGCGCCATGTATTCTGTGACTCAGGAAAATTGGCACGTCGAAGATGATGCAATTGCAATCCTGCGTGCTTTAAGGGAAAAAAATTTCCGACTCGGCGTTATTACCAACTCGTCAGACGATGAAAATACGCAAGCGCTCATATCCAAGGCTGGCTTTCGGCCCTTCCTGGATTGGACGATTTCCTCCGCAGCATTTGGAAAGCGAAAGCCGCATCCGGCCATCTTCGATGCGGGGCTTCAGCACTTCGAGATTTCCGCACAGGAAGCCGCGATGGTTGGCGACACGTTCGACGCGGATATCGTCGGCGCGGAACAGGTTGGGATGTTCAGCATCTGGATCACGCGCCGAGTCCGAAAAACGACGCCCCATTTCAACGTCCGGCCCGACGCGGTGATCTCAACGTTGAACGAAATTCCCGCCCTGCTGCACGCGTGAAGATAATAATCCTGTGCCGCGGGTTCAGCGGCAAAATGCTTGCCGCCGCTACCAAAGTCAAATATACTTGGCTCACAATTTAGAAGGAGGAAGCTATGAATCTGGACGCAATACTGGAAGTCGCGATTGGCCTCGTAGCCGCCTGGTTGACCTTGAGCGTCGCCGTCAGCCAGATTCAGGAGTGGATCAGCACGTGGCTGGAGTTCCGGGCTAAAACTCTGGAAAAGGCCATATTCAGCATGTTGAAGGACGGCTCATTAGTGCAGGCTTTCTACGCACATCCGCTCATCCAATCATTGGTCGAGCCTGGCAAAACTAGAGGACCTTCCTATATTCAAGCTGCCGATTTTGCCACCGTTATGATGGACTTGATTATCAAGGAAGGAAGCTCGGCCGATCAGCAGGTCATTGGAGCAGGCGCTCCATCCCTCGAACAGAGAATCAATGCCGGCATTGCGAGCATGAAGCAGAAATATCCTGGCTTCAGTAAGATGATAGATGTTCATTTCCCCCACATCACCAACGACCTCGTCAGTGTAGGCTTATCCGCTACACAGGCGCAAACCAACATGCAGAACTGGTATGACTCTGTGCAAACGCGCGCCAGCGGATGGTACAAACGCCAGGCAACCGTCTTATCGTTTGTGATCGGAATGGTAATCGCGATAATTTTCAACATTGACACAGTTCAGATAGCAGCCCAGCTTTGGAAAGCGCCCACCATTCGACAAGCATTGGTCGCACAAGCAACCACTACAACAGCCGGAAGCGTCCCAAGCGACACCTTATCAAACTTATTGAAGCCGCAGGATTATGCGAACAGCCTTGCCATCCCATTTGGTTGGTCCACAGCTCCGTTACAAGACCCATCAACCCAGTGCGGCTGGACTCCGGGCCAGAATGTTCACCCTTATATTTGGCTTCAGAATCGATGCAACTTGATTGTGAATCTTCCGGCGATGGATGATCCTTTGGGCTGGATTGGCAAACTATTTGGCATCCTGCTCAGCGGTGCGGCTGCCGCACAGGGCGCGCCATTCTGGTTTGACATGTTGAAGAAGCTGGTGAATCTCCGCGGTTCAGGAAGCGCTCCGGCTGCAACCCCGGCCCCTGCCGTCGCGCCCGCTCCGGTTTCCGTCCCAACTGATAGCACGCAGACGCAGCCAACACCTCAACCGGTTGGATAGATCAATCCGCGCTGAATCAAGGGACTGCCTAGCGGCAGTCCTTTTTATTTGGTTTTGCACGGTCGCACCCTTTTCATAATCATATTATCATTAGATTACACTCATCTATCTCTTCGAACAGAAATATTTTGTAGAATACAATGGGACGGAAACACCGCTTGTTTTTTTAAAGGAGAACCAGTGGAAATAAAAGTCTCAACTGAAAATAGACGCGTCAAGGTTACCGTGATGGAAGTAACCGGCAATATCGATTCCGCTGCACAAATGAAGTTCGAGGCCAAAGCTGAGGAATTGATCCAGGGCGGCGCGCGTCACATACTCATTGATCTTACCAACGTGCCGTATATGAGCAGCGCCGGCTTGCGCGCATTGAACGCCATCTTCAATAAGCTCCGCGCGGTCAACGGAGACATTGATGAAAAGGAGCTGCGAAGGCGCATTAACGAAGGAACCTACAAATCGCCTCATCTGAAACTATTGAACTTATCAGAGGCAACAAGGACAGGCTTTGAAACCGCAGGCTTCGACATGTTCCTCGAAACATTCAACGATTATCAAAAAGCGCTTGCCTCATTCTAAACAAACTCAGCTCGAATTTTGAACGACCGCCGTGTGGCGGTCGTTCTGCTTTCAACCTGCTATAATCATGTCATGTCCGATCTCTTCGATCATGCCATGCAGGAGCGCATGAAAAGCGAAGCGCCGTTGGCTGCGCGCATGAGGCCGCGCACGCTGGAAGAATTTGTCGGGCAGGAACATATCGTCGGCGAGGGCAAACTTCTTCGCCGCGCCATCGAAGCGGATCGTCTATTTTCGTCCATCATCTTGTGGGGTCCGCCCGGCTCAGGCAAAACCACTTTAGCACAAGTCATTGCGAATACAACCAAAAGCCGCTTCGTAACCATCTCGGCCATTCTGGCGGGCAAAGCCGAATTGAGGGAAATCATCGCAGAGGCGCTCGAACGCAGACGATTGCACAACGAACGCACGATCCTTTTTGTGGATGAAGTCCATCGCTGGAACAAAGCCCAGCAGGACGCGCTCCTGCCCCACATCGAAAACGGAACCGTGACCTTCATCGGCGCGACGACCGAGAATCCATTCTTCGAAGTTATCAGCGCCTTGATCTCGCGCTCGCGCGTTTTTCAATTACGAAATTTGAATCAGGAAGAGACGGGAATTTTGATTGACCGCGCCCTTGCGGACAAGGAACGCGGCTACGGAAACAAGCGCATCGTTCTGGACCCGGAAGCGCGCACCCATTTAATCGAAGTGGCCGGCGGCGACGCGCGTAACGCGTTAAACGCCATTGAACTCGCGGTTGAATCCACACCGCCCAATAAAGATGGGATCATTTACATCACACTCGATGTCGCGCAGGAATCGATCCAGCGACGAGCGGTGCTTTACGACAAGGATGGTGACGCACATTACGATACGATTTCCGCTTTTATCAAATCCGTCCGCGGCTCCGACCCCGACGCAGCTTTATATTGGCTGGCAAAGATGTTATACGCGGGTGAAGATCCGCGTTTCATTTTGCGGCGATTGATCATTTTGGCTGGCGAGGATATTGGTCTTGCCGATCCGATGGGAATCGTTATCGCATCGTCCGCCGCACAAGCCTTTGATTTTATCGGTCTGCCCGAAGGCGTTTATCCCATCGTCGAAGCGACGTTGTATCTCGCCACCGCGCCCAAATCGAATAGTGCAGGATCGTATTTCAAAGCCATGCAAAAACTGGAAGAGGAAGGCCAAGTCTCGGTGCCGCGCCATTTGCAGGATGGCAACCGCGATGCCGCCGCGATGGGACACGGCAAGGATTATGTTTATCCGCACGAGTTTGAGGGGCATTTTATCCCACAGCAATATTTGCCAAAGCGATTATTAGGAACATATTTTTACAAACCTTCAGGCGAAGGTTATGAAACGCAAGTTGCCGCGCGTTTGGAAATGTGGCGCGAAGCCCAACGCAAAGCACTTGGAATTACGAGAGTTGAAAACATCCCCGATTTGAGCGAAGAAAAAATTCAAGAGATGAAACGGAAAATAAAATAACGATGCCTTTATTATTACTCACCCGTCACGGCGAAAATGACTACACCAGGAAAGGCAAATTGGCCGGACAATTGCCGGGCGTTCATTTGAACGAACGCGGACAGAAACAGGCACAGGCTCTAGCGGACGCGCTCAAAGAGGTTCCGCTCAAAGCAATTTATTCGAGTCCGTTAGAGCGCGCCATGGAAACCGCCGCGCCGATTGCCGCGGCGCGCGGACTCAATGTGATTCAAGAGCCAGGCTTGCTCGAGACCAACGTCGGCAAGTGGCAGGGACGTTCGCTCAAAGCCCTGAATTTGAACAAGCATTGGAAGGTTATCCAGCATGCGCCATCACGCGCACAATTTCCCGAAGGCGAAACGTTTTATGAATGTCAAACGCGCATCGTCACCGCGCTGGATAAAATTTGTGCGGCATACAAGCCGCGCGATATCATCGCCTGTGTCTTTCATTCCGATCCAATCAAACTGGCAGTGGCGCATTATCTCGGACTGCCCCTTGATCATTTTCAACGGCTCGGATGCGACACGGGTTCCGTAACCATGCTGGCTATCCATGAAAGCGGGGCATATTTGATGTGGCTGAATCGCCGTCCGCCGTTTGAACTAAGTTTCGGCAAGAAGAAAAAGTAAAATGAAGGCGGCCAGAATTTCTGGTCGCCTTCATTTGTACATCGTCACGCGCAAGATTATCTGGCAATATCTTTGCGCTAATATTCTAGCCGCGCATGAAATCCCTATAAGCGATCAAATCAAAATAGATGGTGAGCTTAGCCAGTTTCCCGTTTTTGAGCTTCCAAACTTCAGCAACATCCTGATTCATCCTTGCACCTTTAGGATTTATATAATCATAACTGACTATCGCGCACACATCGTCGCCTTCGGTGATCATTTGCTTGACCTTTACCTTGTCAACGCCTTTCAGAAAGGGAATAAAGGATTGAATGACCGCGGCCTTCCCTTTTGCGTTTAGAGTTTGAGATGCATCCGAAAAGACCGCATCATCGTTATACAGCTCCTGCCAATGATCATCTTTTCGATTCAAGCTCTCGTAATAGCTCCGTATAAGGTCTCTCGTTGACATGATGTATCTTACCTTACTGCTAGTTTGGCTTTAGCACTGTAAATAACGCGATTTGATTTCCAGTCGGGTCTTTGAAGACGCCCCACCAGCCAGTGTTCGGGATTTCCGTTTTCTCTCGCACAATGGTTGCGCCGAGCGACTTTGCTTTCTTCAAATCCGCTTCGACATCATCGCTGTTGATATGGATCAACACTTCGCCGGGTTTGGCATCCTCGGTAAAACCGCCACCCGGATGTTCGTCTGCTTCCCATGTGGTGTAGTGCATATCAGGGAAGCGCTCCATCTTCCAGCCAAAAAGCGCCTTATAAAACTTGATGGACTCATCGTGATTGCGCGTCGGGATTTCAATATGGACAATATTTCGCTTGGTCATGTTTCTCTCCTTTTCTAAAGTTGGACAGCGACCATTATAGAACAAATATTCTATTTTAGCAAGACTCTAAATTCCTTCGAACAAATCCTTGCCCACGCGAAAATTTCCGTTGACCGGCGGGTAGGCGCGCATGTAGTCTTCATGTTCACCCATCAGCCGCGTGACGAATCCCATGACTCCGCGCCGCATCTGGATTCCGCCCTGGGAG
>JAKAKJ010000023.1 GCA_021824575.1 Chloroflexota bacterium | reverse complement strand
GTTCAAACGCAAAAGAGTGTAGCCGTTGATCTTTTGCACTTGAATGTAGTTGTACGCCGATTCGGTTTCGTAAATTTGCCCGGTTGAATCTTTTAGATTTTGATTGCTGGCCAGAATCGCGATGACGATCAAAATTAGCGGCATCCAAATATGCTGGAGCATCATTTTGCGGCTTGCATATTGCCACATGCCAAATAACGCGACGAGCAAAAGAACGATACTGAAAACAAAAAATGTGAGCCGCGTTCCGATTGTTGGAATCGTGACCAGCACTGGAAGGAATGTCCCGATGAACGAGCCGAGCGTGGAAATGGCGTAAATTGTCCCTGAAGTAACGCCGGATGTTTTGGGATCATCCACGCTTAGTCGAATCGCAAATGGCGAGATCGTTCCGAGCAGCGTCACCGGTACGATGAATAAAATCAGCACGGCGACGAATGAGCCAAGCAAAACCGCCACATCGAGTCCTTCGAAAGCCTTGGCGGCGAATCGCAAAACCGGCGTGGCAACATACGGCACGACGCCGAGCGTGAACGCGCCCCAGGCGAGGACGCGGTACATCGTGGCCGAGTCCGGCCAACGGTCCGCCCAGCGACCACCAAGGAAATATCCAAGCGTGAGATAGATCAGGATGAGTCCGATGATGCTGGCCCACACGAGGTTGCTCGTCCCGAACACATTACCGATTAAACGCGAAGCCGAAAGCTCCGCGGCCAGTGTGGTCATGCCGGAGACGAAGACGGTGAAGTATAGGTATTTACGCATGTCTGCTCTTGGGAAGGAATTGTGGTTATTATACCGTCAAGGCGAAGATAATCCGCAGACATCGTACTCGCATTGTCCTCGAAGAGGAAAGAGCATTACGCAGGTGACGCAGACTTTTTCTTCACTCGCGCTAAGGATCGTCCCTCGTTGCAATTCCAAGACGCCGTGAAATTAGCGGCACGATATATTGACGGCTTACGTTGCTAACTTTACAATTCGCCCGCTATGTTACGATTTCCTTTGTATGCAGATGAACAACAATTACGTCTTGCGATTGTCGAATGCGGGCGCGTTTGCTATGAACGCCATTTGTTGACTTCGAACGATGGCAATATTTCTGTGCGTCTCGATGAAAATCTAATTTTGATTACGCCTTCGGGGCTTTCAAAGGGCCGCATGGAATCGAGCGACCTGATCGTGATGGATTTGCAGGGCAAAGTCCATCAGGTCAAAAAAGACCGCCGGCCTTCTTCTGAAACGCCGATGCACATCGAAGTTTATAAACAACGCCCCGATGTGCGCGCGGTTGTTCATGCTCATCCTATTTTTGCCACCGCGTTGACCGTGGCCGGTTTGGACTTTCCCGCGGATGTTTTGCCGGAAGTGATGCTCACGCTTGGCAATGTGCCGGTTAGCGCGTATGCGATGCCGTCGTCGCACGAAGATGCGGATGTTGTCCGGCCATTGATCCGGGATCACGATGCGATTCTTCTGCGCCAGCATGGAAGTTTGACGGTTGGCAAAGATTTGGAAGATTGTCTTATCGCGCTCGAACGCATCGAACATGTGGCCGAAGTTTTCTGGCGCGCACAAACGATGGGACATGTCGAACGCATTTCGCCGGCAGTCAGTGCGAAACTGGTGGAAATGCGCGAACAATTTTTCAAAAAGTGAGATGCGATGCGAACTGTTTTTTGGGAAGATAATCAAACCAGGATGATTGACCAGCGCCGTTTGCCCGGTGCTTTTGAAGTTGTGGCGTATCGCAGCCATAAAGATGTTGCAGTTGCGATCAAGGATATGGTGGTGCGCGGCGCGCCAGCGATTGGTGCCGCGGCTGCGTTTGGGCTTGCGCTTGCTGCGCACGAATCCGCTTCTACCTCGACGGATGATCTGTTGGCCGATTTACATTCCGCCGCGGCCACTTTGAAGTCCGCACGGCCGACCGCGGTGAATTTGGCCTGGGCGGTGGACCGAGTCATCCGTTCTGTTGAAAACAAAAATCTGAACGCAGATGAACTTCGTCAAGCTGTTTTGTATGAAGCGCAGAAGATCGCGGATGAAGATGTCGAGATCAACAAGCGCATGGCGCAGCATGGCGCGGCGTTGATTAACGATGGCGATACAGTTATTCACCATTGCAATACCGGTTCATTGGCAACCGTGGATTGGGGAACCGCGCTGGGCGTAATCCGTATGGCACACGAGCAGGGCAAGCGCGTGCATGTTCTGGTGGATGAAACGCGTCCGCGTTTGCAGGGCGCGCGCCTGACGGCCTGGGAACTGGAGCAATACAAAATTCCGTATGAAATCATCAGCGACAATATGTCCGGTTATTTCCTGCGTGCGGGCAAGGCTCAAAAGGTTTTCTTCGGCGCGGACCGCGTGACCGCCAATGGCGATGTTGCCAACAAGATCGGCACATACATGCTGGCGCTCGCCGCGCACGATAACAATGTTCCGGCTTACTCCGTTGTCCCAACTTCGACGATTGATTTGAGCCTGAAAGATGGCAGTCAGATTCCCATCGAGGAGCGCGATGGTGGGGAAGTACTCGATCTTCAATTTCGCGGCGAACGCGTCGCACCGCAAAATGCCAGGGCGCGCAATCCGGCTTTCGATGTGACGCCCAACCGCCTGATCTCGGCCATTGTTACCGAGAACGGCATTGTGTATCCGCCGTTCATCACGAACCTGCCCGAATTTGTGTTGTCTTGACGAAAGCAACCCGTCCGACTAAAATTCACCCCGCTCGATTGGCGTGGCGCCTCAGCGCCACGCATTTTTCTGAATAGCGACCACGTATCTTTCTGGACTTATGCCGGACTCCGTTTCAACCAGCGACTCTGATAGCAAATTGCCTCAGGTGACCAACCTGTCGAATTCGGATGTTGAGTCCGTGAAAGCTGAATTGGTGCGGATGAGTCATAGCGACGCGCGGGAAATTTCCGCGGACGAAGTGGAACTGCATTTGAGCGCCGCGGCTGAATTGAAAGCTGATAAAGTCGACGCGCACGAATCCGTGCTTGGTGTGGTCAATGCCCGCGAAGTTTCATTGGATGAAAGCGGCGCGGCCATCGTCCGTGCGGAGACTGTCAATGCAAATGGCGCTATCGGCGTTGCGGTGGCCGGAACAGCCAATTTGGGCAACACGTACGCGGGTGTAGTAGCCGGCCGCGAGGTCCGGGGTGAACGGATTGAAACGCTCGTCCTGTTCGGGAACCGCGTCGAGGGTGAAGTCCACACCGTGATGGATGCCCGCGGCGCGTTGATCGCGGGTTTGCTTGGCGGATTGTTCGGCGGCGTGTTGTTTTTGCTGGTGCGCAGTTTGTTCCGCCGCGATTAAATTGTTGAAAGGCAGCAACGACTTTGGCCGTTGCTGCAAAATTCATTCTAAAGAGCGAAGGTAATCGTAGCTTTTACGGTGAGAGGCGCTCGAGGAGAAAAGATGGAGAAAGTTGTTCTAAAAGCATCCAGGCGGGATGTGCGAGGCAAACAAGTCGGAGCTTTGCGCCGCGCAGGACAGTTGCCTGCGGTGATCTATGGCCGCCATATCGAACCGCTCAATATTTCATTGGATGCGCACGATGCGAATCTGGCATTGAACAAAGTCGGTTCGTCCACGTTGGTGACGATTGATCTGGACGGAAAGGAATATCCAACTTTGGTTCGCGAACGCCAGCGCAATTTCATCAAAGGGAATTTGATCCACGTTGATTTCCTGGCTATCTCGCTGACCGAGAAACTGCATGCGGAAGTCCGTATCGAATTGGCGGGTCTTTCGCTCGCCGTCAAGGATCAAAACGCAGTGTTGGTCACCGGCTTGCACACACTTTCAGTCGAGTGCCTGCCTGCTGATTTGCCGGACAAGATTGTCGTGGATATTGCACCGCTGGTGAAACCCGGCGATGGTATCCATGTGCGCGACTTGGTGATTGACGAAAAATTGCGCGTGTTGGATGATCCCGATGAAATGGTTGTGGTTGCGACCTTCGCCAAGGTTGAGGAAGAGGCGCCGGTTGCAGCAGCTGAAGGCGCAGTGCCCGTCGAGGGTGAAGCGGCTGAACCTGAACTTTCCGTGGAACGCGGCAAGAAGGAAGAGGAAGCTGCCGAAGAAGGCGAAAAGAAGAAATAAGTTTCGATGTGAAAGAGAACTCCCCGTCAATTTGGCGGGGAGTTTTTGTTTTTTCATCAAGCGAAGAAGTTGCCAAAAACATATTTGATCGAACATCACTTGAGATTGCCTCGCCGCATCCTTCGACTTACTCTTCGAGTACGGCTTCGCTCAGGGCGCGGCTTGCAATGACATCCTATAAACTTAGTGTTTTTAAAAAATCCACTGTCATGCGCGCCGTCGCGCCCCAAAGCAATTCGCCGTCATACGGATGATAGGCGATCAGCGAACGGCTGCGTCCAAGCATCGTGAATTCCCAGCGATTGCGTTTGTCCGCCAGCCAGTTGAGCGGAATCGTAAACACGCGCTCGACTTCATTTTGTCCGATGCGCAGAACCATCGGCCATTTGATGATTCCCACCACGGGCGTGACGCGAAAACTGGTGACGGTGATCATGTTAACCAAGTGTCCCAGCACGCGCACGTCGTGAGGATCAATTCCAACTTCTTCGTTGGCTTCGCGTAAGGCCGTTTCTTCGGGAGTCGTTTCACCTTCGTCACACGCGCCGCCGGGAAAGGAAACCTGCCCTTTGTGGCTTTCGAGTTTCTCAGTGCGGCGCGTGAACAGCAAATGCCATTCATTGCCCTGCCAGATCAGCGGAACAAGCACCGCCGCACATTTCAAGCGCGTATCATCGTTGAGATCAATTTCAGCGTACCCGTCCGATGATGGACCAGCGGCTTCGATGGCCTCGCGTAATTTTCGAGCGATGTAATCTTCTGTGATCGGAATAGTCATCACGTATTCTCACCGCGAAGTGCACAAAGAGGGCGAAGTTTTTTCTTTTCTGTTTTGCGCTCCTGGCGTTCTTTGCGGTTAATTTTCTCCTCGCACCGGGCTGCCGCAATATTCGCATTCGGCGGTGACGTTATCTATCCAGTCAACATCATCTGGATGAATCGGCGCGCCGCAGCCGGGACAATGCGTCGGCAAAGTCGGATGTTTCTCCGAATCTTCAACAGGCGCATTGTTTAGATTGATGCCGGGTTCAAGCTCCGTGACATATTTCGTGATTTGTCCCGCTTCTTTTGTCAGCCCGCGTTGATTCAATTCGTTGACGATTCGATACGCGGCGCGCGCAAGTTTCCGCGGACGGCCGCGCACAGCAAACAAGCCGAGTCCGCGTTCGAGCAGATCCACGCCCATAGCGCTCTGTCCGGCGAAGATGCGGGCGCGCCCGGCTTGGATGTAAAGCAGCGGGGCGCGTTTCCCGGTGCGGCCTTCCGCGGCGCGTGCCAGCTGCTCAAAGGAACTTGCGGCTCCGGCATAATCGCCGGTTGCCATCAGTTCGTTGGCGCGCTGAAGAACGAGGATCATATCGGGCGGGGCATAACTCCGGCGCAATTCACGGCGAAACATTCGACGCATAATAAAGTGCCTCCTTCACATAAAATCAATGGTTTGATTTGTTAGTGACCGAACACATCCGCAGAGTCAATTTCTTTTTCCAATTCTTTACCGCGTTCATCTTCGCCTGGCTCGATCTTTCGAGCGAAAATCAAAAAGCCGGTGTGCGCCACCATCCGGTCGGTGGGGCGCAGACGATTCGGCTCAGCTTTGTAGTAACGCACCAAAATTTCGCAGACTTCGATGAATGCAAAATGTTCGCGTCGCAGTGCGACTAATAATTGCTCAACCTGATTGACCGTCGGCAAAAGACTGCAAAGGAAACCGCCCGGCTTCAACGCGGCGCGGACTTGTGGAATGTAATCGTACGGATTCGGCAGATCGAGGAAGAACGCGTCGCCGTCCGTTTCGTCGAAGCCCGATTGGATGTCGCGCAGTTTGAGGTCCACGCGCGAGGCGAGACCAACACGCTCAAGATTTTTCTTTGCCAGATTCTGCATATCCGGCCTGATTTCATACGAGATGACGCGTCCCTCCGCGCCGATCGCGTAAGCCATGGCGATCGTCATGGACCCGGAACCGGTTCCCGCTTCGATAACTTTTTTGCCTGGCCCGATGCCCATCGTCACCAAAATGAAACCAATATCTTTTGGGTAAAGGATTTGCGTGGAGCGCGGCAGGTCGGTGAGCAAATCCGCGAGCGATGGCTGCAGCAAAAAAAACGGCGCGCCCAGATGACTGAAGACTTGTGTGCCCCAGGCTTTGCCAATTAGATCGTCGTGCTGAATCACGCCGCGATGCGTTTCGAATTTTGTCCCGGCTTTGAGCGTGATGATGAAATGCTTATGCCGCAAGCCGACGAGTTCAGCGAGGTCGCCGTCGCGCGCGATGTTGGAAATCCTGCCAATGGCGGGGGAGGTTGCGTCGTCGAATGACATGAAGATATTTTACCGCCGACTGACTTCAGCTTTGCTCATGGATGGCGGGCGGCTGAACAGGCGCAATTGGATTCGCCGCAGCACGGAATCTCCAATTGCCCAATCCCAGCGCAAGCGGAATAATGATGCACAAAATTACGAGAATGGAAATCCCGGCAAACGCCATAACAGTCCCAATGGCATCAGGCGAATTTGTCCCGGCGGCGACGCGTACGCCTCCGGCTACGATGAATACGACACATGCGTTCCACAGGCTGTGCAGGAACATGGCCAGGGCATACGAGCCGATGACAAATCGAAAATGTCTACTGGCGCGAAAGGATGCAATGCCCCAGCCGGTGATGCTTGCCGCGGCAATATGCATCATTGTGCTTCCGCCGCGCACCAGAAGTGTCGAAGCCCAGCCCGTATCAGGTGTTGCGGATGCCAGCAAACTTTCCAACAGACCAAAGCCTGCGCCGCTCAACGCGCCGACCACGAATCCCTGCGCGGGCGAATTCAGATGATCGAACACCAGCCAGGTTGTGATTGATTTGCTGGTTTCCTCGATGAGCGGCGTCAATATGGAGAAGAAAAATAACCCGATCAGAATCACCCACGGACTTGTCAGCCACGGGCTTGCCATGATCAACACTTCGTCCAGGTTTGCGGCGTTTGAGAGTTGATTTGCAATTTGCTGAAAACTTTCCAGAAACTGCGGATTCAATCCCAGATAAATTCCAACGCCGAGTAATCCAATGATCAGAAGAGCCATCTCGATCAAAACGGCGATTGACGTGCCCACTGCCATGCCGGTTGCCAGCGCGCCCCACAAGCGTTCACGCGAACCCGCGTCCAGACCGCCGGTGGCGAGCCGCACCAAAAGATAAACGGGCAGGATGATTGCCAGCAAATAAAATGGAGGCGCGAGCCATCCCAGCATCCCAAAGTCGAAAAATCCCTGAGCCAGAAACGAAACTCCAATCCAAACCGCGAGAATCAAAACTACTTCCCAAATTCTCAACGGACGCGGCGAGCCTGCCGCGATGTCCCTGCCGCGCAATCGTTGAATTCCAAAATAAACGGCGGGCAATAACATCGCGCCCGCAAATATCAATGCGCTTGCCAGCACGAGGGTTTCGACCAGCGATGGGCTGTTCCGCGAAAGCATGTGAAGGATGGACTGGATGCTTTCGATGAACATCATCAAAACCGCCAGACCAAACGCAGCCAGCGCACCGCATGCGCCTCCGATGACAAGCAGGATTGTGCGCCAGTCGCGACCGCGATTCTGCATCATTTCACCTCGATGGTCACACTGATGATTTTATCGCCGGGTGCTGCGCCAGGATCCTTCGATGCGTCGCGCGGCGTCAGGCTCTCGACAATGTTCATGCCTTGAAGAACCTGCCCAAAAATTGTGTATCGGCCATTCAAACTTGGCTGTGGTGTGTAGGTAATGAAAAACTGACTGCCGTTCGTATTTGGCCCGGAGTTTGCCATGCCGACTACGCCGGGTTTATCGAATTGCAAACCATTATTGGTCTCATCGTTGAAAACATAGCCGGGTCCGCCGTTGCCGGTTCCGCTTGGATCGCCAGCCTGCGCCACAAAACCGGGGATGACGCGATGAAACGTCACGCCGTTATACCAACCATTTTGTGCGAGAAAGACGAACGAATTCACGGCCAGCGGCGCTTTGTCCGGGAATAACTGAATCACGATGTCGCCTTTCTCTGTGTGAATGGTCGCGATGTATTGCTTCGACGGATCAATGTTGAACGCCGGGCAGGATTTGAATTGCTTCGCGCCCAATGCAATCAGGCTGATGGTTGAGTCCATTGTGTTGAAATCGAGCTGGAATAAAGGCTGCGGCTTGCCATTTAGCAAAACCAACGGAACAGCTTGCAAGCCCGCTGTATTTGCCGCGTCGAACATGGACTTGGCTTTGTTCGCCGTTTCGGGACTGTTCAATGCCGCTGAGAATTTGGACGCGTCGAGTCCAATGCTCGAGGCTTGTTTCTTCAACCACGATTCGAAATCCGTCTCAGAAAGGTTTGCCCATTCAGAATTTTTCTGGAATAGCACATCGTACATTTCCCAGAAATGTCCCTGCTCATCCGCAGCGAGGGCGGCGTCCACAGCCATTTGCGATTTGTCCAACGCGGCAATTGGCACGGGCCGGAAGACGAACTGCAAATCGTTCGGATGTTTGTAAACAAGATTGCTTGCGACCGCTGCCATCGAAAGACAGATTGGCGTTTGGAAATCACAATATTCGATCATCGTCACCGGCGCGTTCGATGGACCGCGCGTGAAATCCGTGGCGGTGACTGCCGGGAAATTTGATGAACTGGCTTCCGGCGTTGGCGCAGTGTTGATCTCGGTGCAACCGGCGCCTGTCGAAGTTGCGGTGGCAGGAATCAGTGTAGGCGTTGGAGGCGAAACCGTGTTGGCGGTTGGTGTCGCTGCGGTTTGCGATGAGCAGGATGCAAGGAGTAGTAATGCCGAAAAAGAAAGGAGCAAGAAGAAAGAAGTTTTCAGACGCATGAAGAATTTTCCTTCTGCGAAGAGGCGCAATATTCATTAATCTTCTTCATGTCACCCTGAATGTGGCGATATCGTACTCGAAGAGCAAGGGTTTCACGATGGGATTCTTCGTCACTTTGTTTCTCAGAATGACATTGATCGAATCGGGAGAGATCTTCCCTATTGTCCCACTGCTTTCTTCAATTCGTCAAATGAAGTCATCCACGCGATGCGATTGATAAAATCAGCCAATGATTTGCTTTGAGCCCGCAAGGCTCGCACTGCCGGGCCGACCGGGTCCGCGCCTGCCGCGCCGCCGGGAACATCCGCGTACGCGCCATAAAATGCAAAATAGGCCTGGTTGAGCTTGCGAATGTAATAGCCATTCTGCACGAAGACCTGGCGGCGCTGCTCCATGTAGGCTTCGGCTTCGGCAATCTTTCCCTGCGCAAGCAACGCGTCCACATGGACACGCGTCGTATGCATCTCAGCGTTGAAATTGAAGGGTGGGGGCGCCGCGGCATTGTCAGCGTTGGGAGAAATCTTTGGGAACGCGGCCAATCCAAACGTTGGAAGGGGTGCGCTGCCATATTCAGGATAGTAACGCTTCATGACTTCCGCACCGATTTCCGTCCCGGAAATATCTGCCGTTGTTTCGTTCATCGTGCGAAGTTCGGGCGACGCATCATACAACATTCCGAGCGGACGGAGGGTCAGATAATTGTGCGTCCATTCGTGCGCGATCGTGCTGACGAGCCACGGAAGATCGGTGGTCTGCATGATCATGGTCGGATAAACGCCGACGCCGCCAATCGGGACGACCAGCGAAGAAACATTCAATCCTTTGTCCACGCGGTCTTCCAGTGCGGCTTGTTGATCAACACTCAGGCCCGGCACGAGTGAAATGTTCGCGACTTCTTCGATATGATCGCGCGGCGAGACGATCAACGCGTCCGGCACCGCTGTGGAATGAAACGAAATTGTGGGGATCGGCTGTCCGAGTGTGGCGAGACCGAAATCTGCCGCGACCTGGCTGACTTGTCCCTGCAGGATCGCTTCGGCGATGGGAGCCAATTGAGAGTGTTGCTTTTCAAGCATCGCGAGTTCGGCACGGATTTGAGCAGAGGCCGCAACTTTGTCTGTGATGGACGGATCTGCGTAAACTCGATTCAATGCGTCATCTGCCTGATTGATCTGCTGTGTGACAAATAGAAAATCGCTCACCGCGACCTTGCTCGATGCCCGGTTTAAATAGCCCGGCATCCCAACCGCGCCCTGCTGGATTTTTATGCGGGCGGCATTGAGCATCCATGAAATGTAATCAAACTCGATATTGCGCGTGTAGGCGCGCACACGGTCGAATTCACTGGTGGCGCGCGGCGAACTGTATGTGAAGAGGGTCAAACAAATCGCGGTAATAATCAACCATTCGAAGATTCGACTGATACGATATAACATGGCAGCGATTATAACGAGGCTTGGTTAGCCGTGAATAAGAATGCTTTTTAAACCAATGCAGGGACGAAGCTATGCTTCGTCCCTGCAACACCCTGCCCTCGGGAGGATTATTTCTTCTTCAAATATTCATCAATGGCGAACGCGGCTTTGCGCCCGCCGACCATGGCGGTCACAACCAAATCGGGTCCGGTGGCGCAATCTCCGCCGGAGAACACGCCGGGACGTGATGTCTCGCCGGTGGCTTTGTTCTTCACAGTGACCAAACCCCAATCGTGAGTTTCGAGATCGGGCGTGGTTTTGCTGATAATGGGATCGGGCCAATAACCGAGCGCGAGAATGGCCGTATCGCAAGCGACACTGAAATTTGAATCTGGAACAGGCACAGGCCTGCGGCGGCCTTTGGCATCCGGTTCGCCAAGCACCATTTCGATACATTCGATGGCAGCCAAATGTCCGTCTTCGCCTGCAATGAATTTCACTGGCTGGGTTAGGAAGCGATATTTCGCGCCTTCGTCGCGCGCCATCTGGCGGTCTTTTCGTCCGCCAGGCATTTCTTTTTCTGTGCGGCGATAAAGACAGGTCACTTCTTCTGCGCCGAGTCGCAGCGCGGTACGCAGGCAATCCGAAGCTGTGTCCCCTCCGCCGATGACTGCCACGCGCCTGCCGATCTCGACTGGTTCCTTCATGTTCTCGGGAAGCAGTTTCTTATCCACGTTGGTGCGGATCAAAAAGTCTGTTGCCTGATAAACGCCGGGAAGATCGGTGCCGGGAGTGTTTTCCATGGGCGCATCCACTTCCGAGCCAACGCCGATGAAAACAGCCTCGAAGCCCTCCGCGAAAAGCCCGTCAATGGTTTTGTCTTTGCCAATGTAGGTGTTCGGGACGAATTTGACTCCGGCGCGTTCAAGCTCCTCCCATTTTTCGAACCAGATGTTTTTCGGGAGTTTGAAATTTGGAATTCCGTAGACGAGAAGTCCGCCCGGCGCAGGTTTGGAATCGAAGACGGTGACTTCGTATCCTTTCTGGACGAGAATGTCGGCGCAGGCCAAACCGGCTGGTCCGGCCCCGACAACGGCGATCCGTTTCCCGGTCGGAGTGCCGAGCGGAATCACGTATCCTGCAGCGCGGCGTTCATAGTCGACAGCAAAGGCTTCCAGTTCGCCGGTCAACACTGGCTGGTGATGTTTATTCAAAACGCACGAACCCTGGCACAACTGTTCATGCGGGCAAACGCGTCCGCAAACTTCCGGCAGGGAACTTGTCTTGTGATAAATCTGCGCGGCTTCGACAAATTTGCCTTGTTCGATCAGCCACATGGCAGATGGAATATCGTTGTTCGTCGGGCAGGCGAGCATGCACGGTGCCGGGTCGGGGCAATGGATGCAGCGCGATGCCTCGACCATCGCGCGTTCTGCGTTAAATTCAATTACAACCGCGTCGAAATCACAGGTGCGGGTTTCGGGCGGTCGTAAGTCCAGATCATAAAATGGTTTGTTCGCGCGCGCCTTGCGGTCAATGGCGAGAAATTCGCTTGGAACGGCCTGCATGCGTCCTCCGTATACACTAAATAAGGCTTATGTTATGTATTGACATGATACCTAAAGCCGTTTGGAAGGCACATGCTCTAATGTCACCTATGCGGACGACAATCGTCACAATTTTGTATGAACATTGTTTAAGTTATGGTGGCTGTCATGTTGGCGCACAGGTGCTTGGGGTAAAATTGCGCGTTGGCGAGGCAGCTCGCGGAGGTTATGTAATGTCGAAGTTTTTCAATTCAATTGGTGTTTTTTTCAGGAAAGTCATGGAATTTCTGAAAAGCAAACGCAAGTTGACGATTCCGCTTGGGATCGTGCTGGTCATTGTCCTTGCCTTTCTTCTGACTCGAGGCCGCGGGCAGAATCAAAGCACTTACCAAACTCAAGCCATTGCACGCGGCGACCTGAATGCGATCGTCGGCGCAACAGGCAGTGTGCGCGCCGCACAAAACGCTTCCCTTATGTGGCAGACCAGCGGCACAGTCGGCAAGGTCAATGTTAAAGTCGGTGATCACGTAAATCAGAATGATGTGCTTGCCGAATTGGATCCAAGCTCATTGCCGCAGAACATCATTCAGGCGCAAGCCAATCTCGTCTCGGCGCAAAAGACACTGCAAGACCTGATGTCTTCCAATACGGCTGCCGCGCAGGCGGCAATTGCTTTGCAGAATGCGAAGGACGCTTATCAAAAAGCCTATGATTATCGCCTGTCTTTGAATGGCGAACAATGGATCAAGAACGTAATCATCAAATACGTGAACGGTCAACAAGTGCCGGTCATCAAATGGCAGAAAGGTCTCGTGGACGCGCAGACCATCCAGGACGCGGATAACAGCCTGGCTCTGGCGCAGGCTCAACTGGACGACGCACAGCGCAACTATGACCGTTTGAAGAATGGCCCCAATCCGGATGATGTGGCGGCCGCGCAAGCGAATGTTGATGCCGCGCAAGCTACCATAAATTTGGCGCGCATCGTCGCACCGTTTAGCGGCACGGTGACCCAGGCTAACCCGCTGCCCGGCGATCAGGTTTCAGCGGGAACGTTTGCCTTCCGCGTGGATGATCTCTCCGCTCTGCTGGTTGATGTTCAGGTTTCGGAAGTGGATATCAACAATGTCGCGGTTGGCCAGCCAGTCACCCTGACGTTCGATGCGATCCAGGGCAAAACCTATGACGGCGTCGTTACCGAAGTCTCGCAGGCTGGTGATGTGTCATCGGGCGCAGTGAACTTTACGGTTACGGTCAAATTAACGAATGCTGATTTACTCGTCAAGCCGGGCATGACCGCAGCAGTGAACATCATTGTGAATCAGGTGAAAGATCAAATCCTGGTTCCGAACCAGGCTGTTCGTCTTGTCAATGGAAAGCGCGTTGTCTACATTCTGGAAAATGGCGCCCCGAAACAGGTCGAAGTCGCACTTGGCGCTTCGTCGGATACGATGAGTGTTGTGACAGGCGGCAATTTGAAAATAGGCGATTTGGTTATCTTGAACCCGCCAACTCAATTCGGGCCTGCCGGTCCGGTTATCAGGGGCGGAGGCGGATAAATGGATTGGGTGGTCGAAGCCCGGGACTTGAAAAAAGTCTACAAAATGGGCGAGGTCGAAGTCGAGGCTTTGCGCGGCGCATCGCTGCAGATCGCGCGCGGCGAGGTGGTTGCCATTATGGGACCATCTGGTTCCGGCAAATCCACGATCATGAACATCCTTGGCTGTCTTGACCGCCCGACATCGGGCGAATATATCCTCGATGGCGAATCGGTTTCTTCGCTGAACGATGATCAACTGGCGAATATCCGCAACCATAAAGTCGGTTTCGTTTTTCAGTCATTCAACCTGCTGCCCCGGCAATCGGCGCTATCCAATGTGGAATTGCCATTGCGCTATTCCGGCATGGTGAATGGAAGCCGGCGGCAGCGTGCTCAGGAGGCGCTCGAGGCAGTCGGATTGAAAGATCGCATCAATCATCGTCCGACGGAGCTTTCCGGCGGACAGCAGCAGCGCGTGGCCATTGCGCGCGCCATCGTCAACAACCCGGCCATCATCATGGCCGATGAGCCGACGGGGAACCTGGACTCGAAAGTCGGCAGGGAGATCATGGCGCTGTTGCTCAACTTGAACAAGGAACGCGGCACCACGTTGATCATTGTGACTCACGATCCGACGGTGGGCGAGCAGACCCAGCGGATCATTCGCATTCGGGATGGGATTGTGGAGAGTCCATTGAATGGCAGGAACCAATGAATCTTACGCAGTTGATTTTTGAGTCTCTTGAGAGTCTGAACTCCAACAAAATGCGTTCGGGATTGACCGTGCTGGGCATCGTCATCGGTGTCGCAGCGGTGATCGCAATGTTGGCGGTTGGGAACGGCGCGCAGGCCTCAATCCTCGGTTCGATCAACGGCGTTGGCACCAACTTGTTGTTCGTTTTCTCCGGCGCACAAAATAATCCTGCTGTCAAAAATCCGCGGCCAGTAACGATGGGCGATGCCAGCGCCATGATGGATCCATATCAGGCGCCGGATGTTAAAGCGGTTGCGCCGGTCTTGCAGGGAAATGGAATCGCAGACTTTAACGGAAATACGAAAACGACCACCATACTGGGCGTGACGCCAGACTATTACTCCGTCCGCAACATCAGCCTTTTGGAGGGACAATTCATCAGCCAGTCGGATCAGCTTGGCCGCGCTTCAGTGGCAGTGATCGGCGTGGATGTAGCCGATGCGTTATTTGGCCGCCGCGACGGTTTGGTCGGTGAAACGATCCGGATTTCGGGTCAGCCGTTTCGCATCATTGGTGTTCTGACTCCCACTGGCGGAAGTTCATTTGGATCGGCGGACAATCAAATCATCGTACCCATCACAACGGCGCAAGCCAGACTCATCCCGCCGCGTCGAGGCGGCCCGGACGCAGTGGATGTGATTTATGTGCAGGCTACAGATTTCAGCACTGTAACCGCGGCTACGAATGAAATTTCGCAAATCCTTCGCACGCGTCATCATACTGCGGTCGGCATGGATGATTTCACCGTTTTCACACAGCAAAGCATTCTCAGCACTGCACAAAGTGTCACCGGGATACTGACCATTTTCCTCGGCGGCATCGCTGCCATTTCATTGCTCGTGGGCGGCATCGGCATCATGAACATCATGCTCGTATCCGTCACCGAGCGGACGCGCGAGATCGGATTGCGTAAAGCGCTCGGCGCGCGCAAGCGCGATATTCTCATTCAGTTTCTGGTCGAGTCGTCACTGTTGAGTTTGATCGGCGGCATTATTGGGATTCTCTTTGGCTGGTTGATCGCTGTTGTGGTCGGAAAGATCGCGGTAGCGACCGGAAATAATTTCACACCAGTGGTTGGCGCGGACGCGATCCTGCTGGCAACGGTCTTCTCTGCTGCTGTCGGTTTGTTCTTCGGAATTTATCCAGCCAACCGCGCTGCCAGCCTTCAACCTGTTGAAGCGCTGCGCTACGAATAAAGACCTCAGCATGCCCAAAAAACTTGCTTTTGTTGTTTTATGCGCCTTGCTCTTGAGCGGTTGTCGAATGCAGGTGGCGAACCGATTTACGAATGGGATATCCAATGACGCCGTATCCACCATGACGCCGATTACATCTGTGACGGAATCCTCTACGTCGCCACTCATCAATACCGCCATTCCGACTTTGACAGCGACGCCTTTCGCAACCGCGACTCCGGCGGCAACGCAAACCTCCTCGACGGTCATGGTTTCCGCCATAAAGGGCAATCTCTTCATCCGGCGTGGACCCGACCTGGCATTCAATCCCGTCGGTGCGCTGATGGATGGTCAAAGCGCGATCGCGACCGGGCGCGATCCTTTGTCGAAATGGCTTCAAATCCCCATTCCGGGCCAGGATGGAAAGACCGGCTGGGTTTCGATCCAAACCGTTTACTCGTCCGTGACTGGTGACGTTGCGAGTCTTCCCGAAGTCACGCCGACAGTTTGGCCAGCGTTGGCTTTTATTCAAAACTGTACTTCTGACCAAATGGAAGTTGATCCCGGCGCGATCGTTCTGCCTTCGTATGCCTATTTTCCGGATAACCGCATTCAGATCAATCCGGGAATTTATACCGTTCACGACACCAGCGTGTCAGGCAGCCCCGAAGTGATGAACGTCGAAATCAAGGAAGGTTCCGAGATTGATGTCATCAGGGATGGCAATGGAAATAAAAGCAAATGTCCTTAATGGGCGATTAACCCGACCCGTGCTAAAATAGCGCCATGACAAATTTCAATGTTCTGATCACAGATGGACTGGAAGAGAACGGCCAGTCCATTCTTCGTGCCGCATCCAGCGTGGACGATAAGGCGGGCATCTCCGCCGCGGAACTTGTCCAAGCTGTCAGCGGTTACGACGCGCTGATCGTGCGCGGCCGCACCAAAGTCACAGCCGAGGTTTTCGACGCGGCGAAGAAACTCAAAGTCGTGGGCCGCGCGGGAGTCGGTGTGGACAACATTGACCTTGCATCCGCGAAGAAACATGGCGTGACCGTTGTCAACGCGCCGGTCTCGACCACGGTCGCCGTCGCAGAGTTGACGTTTGGCCTGCTGTTGGCTTTAGCGCGTGAATTTCCTCGCGCGGACGCGGCGATGAAAAAAGGCGACTGGCTCAAGAAGGAATTCGAAGGCGTCGAACTGAACGGCAAAACGCTTGGCATCATTGGTTATGGACGCATTGGCATGGAAGTGGGGAAGCGCGCCGTTGCATTTGGGATGAACGTTGTCGCATACGATCCGCTGGTTCAGGAATCGGAGATCAAGGCGCGCGGCGCGGAACCGGTTTCGATTCAAGATTTGTACGAATGGTCTGATTTTATTTCCTTGCATTTGCCGCTTGATGTACAGACGCGCGACCTGGTCGGGCCGATGGCTTTTTCTGAAATGAAAGATGGTGTGCGGATCGTCTGCGCGGCGCGCGGTGGGATCATTGATGAGTCGGCTTTGCTGGCCGCTTTGAATTCCGGGAAGGTTGCGGGCGTGGCATTGGATGTCTTCGCAAATGAGCCGCCCGGCCTGACCGATTTAATCAAACACCCGAAAGTGATTGCCACGCCGCACATCGGCGCGCAAACCGTCGAAGCGCAGGCGCGCGCCGCGGAAGATATTGCAAATGAAGTTTTAGCCGCGCTGCGCGGCGAACCGTTGCGCTGGAAAGTATCATAATTCTCCCTCGCCTCTAACCCCTCTCCCAATTTTGGGAGAGGGAAAGGGTGAGGGCATCAAGGAGAAATCATGAGCGAAAAGTTGAATCAATTGAAAGAGTTATATGGCGAGATTTCCGATTTGAATAATGCCGCAGCCTTGCTGGGCTGGGACCAGCAAACTTATATGCCGGCGGGCGGTGGCGAGGCACGCGGTCAGCAGCTTGCCACGCTTGGAAAGATCTCGCACGACAAAATGACCTCTGATGAATTTGGCAAACTGCTCGATGAGTTGAAGCAGGAATTTGCGGGCGTTGATCCGTTGTCGTCCGAAGACGCGGCGATGGTTCGCATGGCCGCGCGCGATTACGACAAAGCCACGCGTGTCCCATCCGAATTCGTGGTGGAGCAGGCCATCGTCACGACCAAGGCATTCGAAGCCTGGGTCGAAGCTAAATCGAAATCGGATTTCTCCATCTTCCGACCGCATCTTGAAAAAGTCGTCGAGCTTGTCAAGAAATACATCAGCTTCTTTCCGCCTGCGGATCATCCGTACGATACTTTGCTTGACGATTACGAACCGGGCATGAAGACCGCTGACGTAAAAGTCATCTTCGACGGCCTGCGTTCCAAACAAGTCGAATTGATCAAGGCGATTGCTGCACGCAAGCAGGTGGAGGATAAGTTCCTGCACAAGAAATATAACGAAGAAAAACTGTGGAACTTCGCCGCGGACGTGACGAAACAGTTCGGCTACGACTGGACGCGCGGGCGCATGGACAAGGCCCCGCATCCATTCGAGACATCGTTCAGCGTCAATGATGTTCGTATTACGAATCGCTTTGAAGCTGACAATCCACTGGCGACATTATTCAGCGCCATGCACGAATCGGGACACGCCATGTACGAGCAGGGCGTGAACCCGGCCTGGGATCGCACGCCCATTGGTCATGCCGCGTCGCTGGCAGTACATGAGTCGCAATCGCGCATGTGGGAAAATCTCGTTGGCCGTTCGCTTCCGTTTTGGGAATATTTCTACCCGAGACTCAAGAAGGTTTTTCCATCGCAATTGGATGGTGTCAGTTTGAAGAATTTCTACAAGGCCATCAACAAAGTCGAGCCATCCTTCATCCGCGTCAACGCCGATGAAGCGACGTACAACCTTCACATCATGCTGCGGCTCGAACTTGAGATTGCGCTGGTCGAAGGCAAAGTTGCCATCAAAGACCTGCCTGAAATCTGGAACGCAAAGATGAATGAATATCTTGGCATTACGCCTCCCAACGACGCGCTTGGCGTTTTGCAGGATGTCCATTGGTCGTATGGTTCCATTGGCTACTTCTCGACGTATGCGCTTGGCAATTTGGTCTCAGCCCAGTTATGGGAAAAGATCAACAAGGACATCAAGGGCCTCGACGAAGAGATTCGCAAGGGCAAATTCGATTCCCTGCTTGGCTGGCTGCGAAAACACATCCACACACAGGGACGCAAATATTATCCGCAGGAGCTGGTTCAAAAGATCACCGGCTCGAAGATCACCCCCGAACCGTATGTCCGTTATTTGACAACCAAATACAGCGGCATCTACGGGTTGTAATTTGTCGGTCTAGAAAGCTCATAAGTCCAACAAGTCAAAAAGGTCGAACCAGTCAGACTTGTTGGACTTTTTCGACCCATCAGACTTATCAGACTTTTTATGCTTCGAAAAATTCTTTTCTTTGGTTCGCTCGCGGGACTTTTGGCCGGGTGCGCGTTACCCGGAGCAACTTCCATCCCGACGGCTTATCCCGCCAATTACCTGCCGACAGTGATTTACCTGACTGCCGAATCCATCAACGCGACCAAAGCCGCGGAGATCACGCCCACGCTCGCGGTGACCGATACGCCCACGCCAATTCCCGAAACTCCCAGTCCAACTGTTGTTCCAACGCTGGGGCCGGGATTTCAGTTATCCGCGATTCAAATCAACAAACCGGGGCCGATGTCGAAGGTTGCATCGCCGCTTGAATTAAATGTTCTTGCCTATCCGGGGAAAAGCAATAAAGTCGAGTTTGATCTTTATGGAGAAGACGGCCGCTTGCTGGGAAGGACGATCCAATATGCGCCGCAGCGTCCGCTTGGCGATTACTTATATGTGAAAATCCCATTCGAAATACGCGCCGTTGCCGAAGTGGGAATAATCCAGGTCAGCACCAAGGACGACCTTGGAAACGTTCAAGCGTTGGTTTCTGATCGCGTGCTATTGATCTCGAACGGTGACAGCATCATTAATCCGCCCGGAAATACAATCTACGAACGGGCTGCGCTCAACAACCTTCCTGATAATCCCACTGTATCTGGCGGCGTGCTTTCGCTTCAAGGCGAATTCCAGCCATACAACCGCCAGCCGGTTGTTTTCGAATTGATCTCCAACGATGGCAAAAGCCTGGGCTTGCGTTTGTTGAATTTTCCGAATCTCAACATGCAGAATTTTTCCACGACCATTCCCTACAAAGTTGACGTTCAGACCCAGGCGCGGCTGTTTATTCGTCAAGCCGACGATCTATTGAGCAGCCCGGCATATGTTTATAGTGAGATAGTTACATTGAATCCATAGAATCCCAAAATAAAATTTCATCTCGTTAAGAAATCAATCTCCACAGAAATGGAGATTGATTTACATTTATATATGAATCGTCTTGGTCACGGTCCCTTGACCAGAAAATTGCTGAAGAGCGTATCAATGCCCGCGTCACCGCTCGAACCGGTTCGGACGATGAGTCCCGCACCGCCAGTTGTATAATCCGAATCTTCAACTTGAAGCAGGGCTTGTCCGTTCAGGATCAAAGTCAATGTGCTGCCAGAACAAACACCCTCGATATGATTCGCATCACCCTGGTTTACTGTGTTTGGACTGAGTGTTGATTCATCCAATGAGGTGGCGTTTCCATTTGAGTCGTATTTATAGATTCCATAATCGCCATTCTGACTGAACTCAAAAGTGTACATACCGCCGTCCTGAGATGCACGGCAGGCGACGCCGATCAGCCCGTCGCTTGGGCCAGCCGTTTCCTGCGCGTCCACCTCGACGCTCATGTCGGTGAAGTTGTCGGTGTTCGCGTTCCATACAACCTGACCGCCGTCGGTTTTGTTAATCAGAATGTGATACTTTCCACTTTTGTATTCGAGCGTGTAATTGGAATCGTGCGAAACATCCCAGCCGCTGTTGGTCTTTGTGAAGTTGTCTTTGAAAAGAATTTTGGAAAATGGCACTGGCGTATCAATGGGCCGCGGCGTAAATGTTGGCGCAATCGTGGGCGGGGCAATGGTTGGAGCGCTCACTACTGGGGCTTCTGTGGAAAGGGCAGTCTTAACAGCCGAATTGACATTTGAAAAAACATAGAAAAGGATTGCGCCAACCGCGCCCAAAATAATGCAAGTCAGCGCGATTGGCAGAATGAAGCTCGCACCCGTCACACCGGCCGTTACCTTTCCGGCCGTTTCGATGGTTTGCATGGCTTGGTCGTTACCGTGAAGCAGCTCCCCATTGAAATCGAATTTGACTGGTGGGGGCGGGGCAGGCTGTTCGCGCAGCTCCTCGGGAACGATCACCGTATTCCCGCAATACTGACATTTGACTTCCTTTTCCAAACCGGATGTCAGGATTGGTGATCCGCAGCTTGGGCATTGAAAAGTTTTCGCGTCGCTCATGGCATCTCCTCTATTCCTTTGATTGACGTTGGAATATATCACAGGCAGCACGGCTGAGGGATGCCCCATTTGGCACATGCTATAATCGGCGGACGATGTCTGCACCGATTTATTTTGACTATGCTGCGACTACACCAGTTGACCGCCGCGTGCTGGACGCGATGATGCCTTACTTTTCCGCTTCCTTCGGGAATCCGTCATCGGTTCACCGTTATGGACAGCAGGCGGATGCCGCCCTCGAGTCCGCGCGCGAGACGGTGGCGTCCGTGTTGCATTGCCAATCAGGTGAAATTGTCTTTACCTCCTGCGGCTCCGAATCGGACAACTTGGCCTTGCGCGGCGCGGCGTTGGCGATGCGCGAGAAAACGGGCGCGAATTGGATTCTTGTATCGAAGGCTGAGCATCACGCCGTCAGCAAGACTGCCGAACAGCTCGAAAAATATTATGGTTTTCAAGTTAAATGGCTCGATGTGGATGAGCACGGAATGGTCATGCCTGATGTTGTTGAAAAAGCCATTTGCGATAAAACCGCGCTGGTCTCGGTGATGTATGCCAACAATGAAATCGGCACGATCAATCCGATTCACGAGATTGCCGAAGTTTGCCACCGACATGGTGTTCTATTTCATACTGATGCCGTGCAGGCCGCCACGTATCTGCCGGTTGATGTTAGTGCCTTGGGCGTGGATTTGATGTCGCTTGGCGGGCACAAGTTTTATGGTCCGAAGGGAGTCGGTGCGTTATACATTCGCAAGGGAACGCCGCTGATTCCATCTCAAACAGGCGGTGGGCAGGAAAACAGTTTGCGCGCCGGGACGCAGAATGTGCCGTACATCGTTGGCTTTGCAGAAGCGTTGCGATTGGCTAATGAAGAACGCGAACAGCGTACCGCGCACGTCAAGCCATTGCGTGATCGAATCATCGGCGGCGTTTTGGAAACGATCTCTGATTCAAAATTGACAGGCCATCTCGAATCGCGCCTTCCGAATCACGCCTCGTTCGTCTTCAAAGATGTGGATGGGAATCTTTTATTGCAGATGCTCGACGCCGCGGGCTTTGCCTGCTCATCTGGTTCCGCCTGCAAAACGGGCAACCCTGAACCGTCGGAAGTCATTACATCGCTTGGTTTTTCGCGCGATTGGGCGCTCGGTTCTTTGCGCGTGACTCTTGGCAAAGACTCCACACCTGAAGATGTTGATTCATTTTTGACTGCTTTACCTTCTCTTGTCGAAAAAGCGAGAAAGTTGGCCACAGATAAACGCGGATGAACAACCATCTGCGTTTATCTGTGTTCATCTGTGGCTGAATTAATGACTAAAGTTGTTGTTGCCATGTCGGGAGGAGTGGATTCCTCCGTTGCCGCGGCCTTGCTCAAACAGCAGGGTTATGACGTCATTGGCATGATGCTCAGGCTATGGTCTGAGCCGGGGAAGGAGGAATCCAATCGCTGTTGTACGCCGGATTCGATGGCGCTGGCGCGTCGTGTCGCGGCGAAACTCGACATTCCCTTTTACGTGGTGGACGCGAAGGAAGTTTTTCATAACACGGTTGTGAATTATTTTCTTGAAGGATACGCGCGCGGCGAAACGCCGAATCCATGTTTGATTTGCAACCGGCAAATCCGCTGGACGTTTTTGCTTGATCATGCCCTGGCGCTCGGCGCAGATTTTATGGCGACCGGACATTATGTGCGAATAAAGAAAGAGGAAAGAGGAAAGAATCAATTGTGGTGCGCGGTTGATAAAAGCAAAGATCAATCGTATGTTTTGCATGTTTTGAATCAGGAAAAATTGTCAAGGGCTTTGTTCCCGGTTGGTGATTACACCAAGCCTGAGATTCGCCAGATCGCCGAATCGTTTGGATTGCCGACTGCGTCCCGCCATGACAGCCAGGATTTATGTTTTCTCGCTGGTGACGATTATCGGAACTTTCTCCAACGCAATGCGGCAGAAATGTTGAAGCCAGGTCAGATAGTCACGCGTGATGGGCGGGTGGTTGGCGAACACACTGGACTTGCAAATTACACCATCGGTCAGCGCAAGGGATTGGGCGCGGGTTCGCCCGTTCCACTTTACGTGCTTGGTAAGAATGCCGCGACGAATACGTTGATCGTCGGAACGCAGAATGAGCTTGGATCGAATCAACTCCTCGCGCACGAAGTTAATTGGATTGCGGGCGAAGCGCCAAAGGGGTCGTTTCGTGCGGATGTCAAGACTCGCTATACCGCAAAAGAAATGCCAGCCGAGGTGCGGCTGCTAAACGGCGATCAGGCTGAAGTCCGGTTCGACGCGCCACAGCGCGATATCACCGCGGGTCAGGCCGCGGTCTTTTATCAAGGCGATGTTATGCTGGGCGGGGGTATCATCCGGTGAGATATAATCGTCCAGCGGGTTGGGTTTCATCGTGACCATTCCATCCATTGTCTTCGGTTCGATCGTTGCCTTGTTGATTGGCGCCCTGTTTCACTTGCTGCGCGATGGCGGTTTCGGACGCCTCGTCTTGTATTTATTTCTTAGCATCGCGGGATTCTTCGCCGGGCATTGGGTTGGGAATTGGCGCGGCTGGATTCTATTTCCAATTGGCCCGCTCGATCTTGGCATGGCAATTATCGGAAGTCTCGTGTTTTTAGGCATTGGGGATTGGTTGAGTCTGGTTGGCGCGCACCGCCCCGCGGGTCGGAATGATGCGGTATAATTCGGCGCTTGTTGCAAACCGAAAGGACATTCATGAATTTTGTAGCATTTGTGATTGATGTTTTCCTGCACCTTGATACGCATCTCAGCGCAATCATTACGCAGTATGGCACATGGACGTATGGTTTGATGTTCTTTGTCATCTTCATGGAAACCGGATTTGTGGTTACGCCATTTTTGCCCGGGGATTCGCTCATTTTCGCTGCGGGAACGTTTGCCGCGCTAGGCTCACTTAACGTCTGGGTTCTTTTTATTTTGCTGGCTGCGGCCGCCGTGCTGGGCGATACTGCCAATTATTGGATCGGCCATTATCTTGGCGAACGAGCGTACAATATCAAGTGGATCAAAAAAGAATATCTCGACCGCACGCACGCGTTCTTCGAGAAACATGGCGGCAAGACGATTTTTCTGGCGCGCTTCGTTCCCATCGTCCGGACGTTCGCTCCGTTCGTGGCGGGCATTGGACGGATGCCGTACGGCTATTTCTTTTCGTACAATGTGTTCGGCGGAATTACATGGGTGGCGCTCTTTACATTCGCCGGTTATTTCTTCGGCAACATTCCTTTCATTCGTGATCATTTCTCGACGGTGATCATTGTCATCATTTTGATTTCGCTCGTTCCAATGGGCTTTGAAGCATGGAGAAGCCGCCGCGAGTCGAAATCAAAACAAACCAAACGAGCTGAGGCTTGAAATCAATGAGACGCCGCAAGGCGTCTCGATTTTTATGAAGCGCTGGGCCATCTTCTTTGGACTCGTTATTCTCGCGATCATCGTCCTCGCAGATGAAGGCCGCCTCGGTTTTCTGCAGGCACTGTACGACTTTCCTTACGGCGACAAGGCTGGACATTTCATTCTATTTGGACTGCTGGGTCTGATCGTGAATTTAAGTGTCTTCGAGGCGCGTCCTGCCTCGGACTTCAAGCGGCTCGCTGTTATCACAAGTTTGATTCTTGCCCTGCTAATTGGTCTCGAAGAACTCTCGCAAATTTGGTTCCCCAAACGCACATTCGATCTGCTCGATTTGGCCGCAAGTTATCTCGGCGTGGCGCTCTTTGCATGGCTGGCGGTTCGATTAAAACGGTAGGGGCGACCGGCCAGTCGCCCCTACAAAATTACGGATAAACGCGTTTGATCGTTCGCGGAAACGGGATTGCCTCGCGCACGTGTTCGATTCCGCAAATCCACGATGTGACGCGTTCCACGCCCATGCCAAATCCCGAATGCGGAACTGAACCGTATTTCCGCAATTCGAGATACCACTTGAATGCTTCTTCAGGGAGTTTCTGTTCGCGAATTCGTTTGAGCAACAAATCATGGTCGCTGATACGCTCCGAGCCGCCGCAGATTTCGCCGTAGCCTTCCGGCGCCAGCAAATCAACGGACTTGCAGACTTCAGGTCTATTCGGCCATGGTTCCATGTAAAACGCTTTGACCGCGGTGGGGTAACCATAACAAAATACTGGTTTATCGAATTGTTGTGTGATGGCCGTTTCGTGCGGCGCGCCAAAATCAATTCCCCAATCGAATTTGAGCAATTCTTTCTTTTCGGGATCAGTCTCTTTTTCGCGCAGTTCATTGATCATCTTTGCCGCGTCGTCGTACGAAATGCGTGGAAACGGCGCTTTGATGTTTTCGAGTTTGGATAGATCGCGTCCAAGCGAAAGCAATTCCGGTTTTCGATCTCGAAGCACGCGCTGGACAATGTGCGTGACCATCTGCTCTTCGATTTCCATCAAACCGTCGAGATCGCAGAAAGCCATTTCCGGTTCGAGCATCCAGAACTCGGTAAGATGCCGGCGCGTCTTTGATTTTTCCGCGCGAAACGTTGGCCCGAAGCAATAGACTTTTCCAAACGCAAAAATATTTGCCTCGTTATAAAGCTGACCGGTCTGCGCAAGATAGGCTTTGCCTTCATCGAAATATTCAGTTTCAAAAAGTGTGGTCGTGCCTTCAGCGGCGGCGGGAGTCAGGATCGGCGTATCCATCGCGATGAAGCCATTATTGTCGAGCCATTCGCGCGTGGCCGCCATCACCGTCGAGCGGACGCGCAAAATCGCCCACTGACTCGGCATCCGAATCCACAGGTGGCGATTGTCGAGCGCAAAATCCACACCGTGATCCTTGAGCGACATCGGATAATCCGCGTCGGCGGTTTGCACGATCTTGATTTTCTTCACACCGATTTCATATCCGCCGGGGACGCCGGGTGCGCGTTTGTCTGCGCGGACGGGCCCGGTGATGACCACTGCTGACTCTTGCGGCAGTCTCATCACTTGATCGAAAAGTTTCTCGTCAAGATCGCCTTTGAAGGCTACACATTGAACAAAGCCGGTTCCATCGCGCACCAACAGGAAAACCAGTTTGCCTTTGTCGGTGCGATTATAGACCCAGCCCTGAATGGTCACTTCCTGACCGTCATATTTTGAAATTTCATCAACACGAATGATTTCTGGCATGCTTGCCTCCAATGTTTTGTAGGAGCACAGCGTCGCTGTGCCCCTACCGTTTGTTTATTATTCAACGATCTTTATATGCAATTCTTTCAATTGTTTCGGCTCAACAGACGACGGCGCGTCGGCCATCACATCACGCGCACCGGAGTTTTTCGGGAAGGCAATCACTTCGCGAATGTTCGGTTCGTCCGCCAGCAGCATCACGAGCCGGTCAATGCCCGGGGCCATGCCGCCGTGCGGCGGCGCGCCGTATTCAAAGGCTTCGAGCATGTGACCAAACTTCAATTGAATTTCTTCGTCCTTCAAACCAAGCAATTGAAATATTTTAAACTGAATGTCGCGGCGATGGATGCGGATCGAGCCGGACGCCATTTCATAACCATTGCATACCATGTCATACGCGTCCGAAAAAATCTCGCCGGGATTCGTTTCGAACTTCGGCAGGTCTTCCATCTTCGGCATCGTGAACGGATGATGCGCGGCATCCCATTTCTTTTCTTCCTCGTTCCATTCGAACATCGGAAAATCCACGACCCAGGCGAATGCCATCACATCTTTATCGGCTAAATCAAGTTTATCGCGAAAAACGAGTCGCAATCCACCGAGGACTTTGTTGACGACTGCGCGTTGATCTGCGGCGAATAAAATCAAATCGCCTTGCTTTGCTCCGACTTTGGATTTGACTGCTTCAAATTCCTCTGGCTTGACGAATTTTGCAGCGGTTCCTTTCGGACCTTCAGCGGTCACCGCTAAAGTAGCCAATCCTTTCGCTCCGAATGATTTCGCGACTTCGGTCAGCTCGTCCACTTCGCGGCGGGACATATCCGCGCTGTCAGGCGCGACGATGCACTTGATCACGCCGCCCGCTTCAGTGGCGGATTGAAAGACGCGGAAGTCGCTCTTTGCAAAAACGTCGCTCACGTCAATGAGCTGCATTCCAAAGCGCAGGTCGGGCTTGTCCGATCCATATTTCTCGATGGCATCGGTGTACGAAAGCACCGGCCACGGCGACGAAAGAATTTTTTTGTGCGGTGTGACTGCGGGGATCATCGCTGTGTAGAGACCCTCGACCATCGCCAGCACGTCGTCACGATGGACGAACGACATTTCAAGATCGAGTTGCGTGAATTCGGGCTGACGGTCGCCGCGCTGGTCTTCGTCGCGGAAACAGCGCGCGATCTGGAAATAGCGATCCATGCCCGCGACCATCAGCAATTGTTTCAACTGTTGAGGCGACTGGGGCAGGGCATAAAATTGGCCCGGGTACACGCGCGACGGAACAAGATAGTCGCGCGCACCTTCGGGCGTGGCTTTGAAGAGAATTGGTGTTTCGATTTCGATGAAGTTTTGCTTATCGAGGTAATCGCGCATAAATTTGATCACGCGGTGACGCAGGATGATATTTTCCCGCATCCGCTCGCGGCGCAAGTCGAGGTAGCGGTATTTGAGGCGCGTGTTTTCGTCGGCTTCGTTCGTGTCGCCGTTGTTGACCATGAAAGGCAAAGTTTTCGCGGGGTTGAGAACGTTGATTTCGCTGGCGATGACTTCGATTTCGCCGGTTGCCATGTTCGGGTTTTCCATTCCGGCGGGCCGCTTTTGAACGGTGCCAACAATTTGCAAGACCCATTCGAAGCGAACATCGGCAACGACGTTCAAGGTTTCTTTGGAAACATCGGGATTAATGGTGATTTGGACAATTCCGTAACGGTCGCGTAAATCGAAGAAAACCACTCCGCCGTGATCGCGGCGGCGATGCACCCATCCGGCCAGTGTCACTTTCTGCCCCGCATGAACTACTCGCAGTTCCCCGCAGGTATGAGTTTTGTACATAAGATGCCTCCAAATTTTGCTATATGTCGTTGCGAGGGCGAAGCCCAAAGCAATCTCCTGGCCTCATCAAACGAATTCTTGAAGGTCGCTTGAGATTGCTGCGTAGCGACAAGGTGCCACTCGCAATGACATTCTATATACAAAATAAATCGCCCTACGCATTGGCGTCGGGCGATTGGTTTGACTTGGGTTTTTTATCAACCTGCAAAGCTTCGCCCAGCGACATGCGAATTGTCGTCATTATCGTTGTTATTATTGTTGGCGAAGCTGATGTTGCCGTTCATGGTGGCGGTATTATAGCATAAAGATTCTGAATCGGAGAAATTTTGCTTCTGTTTTTATTGAGCGGTTTTGTCGCTGACTTCATCAAGTTTTGCCATTTCTTCGTCGGTCAATTTCCATCCAAGCGCACCCGCATTCTGTAAAGCTTGTGCAGCATTCTTTGCGCCGGGGATGGGTAACGCGCCTTTGCATATTACCCAGTTCAGCGCAACTTGTGCGTTGGATTTGCCGCCGTGATCCTGCCCGATTTCTGTCATGAGTTTGAGCACCGGGGCTAATTTTTGGATCAGACTTGCATATCGTCCCCCGCGGCTGCCGGGCGGCGGATTCGCGGGGGTGTACTTGCCGGTCAATAATCCCATTTCGAGCGGACTATACGCGATCAGGCGTATTCCCAACTCCTTGCAGCGCGCCAGCAATCCATTCTTTTCGACTTTGCGATTGAGCAGGCTGTAGTGAACTTGATTCGACGCGAGCGGAACACTTTTTCGCTCCAAGGCGGAATACGAGCGCAGCATTTGCGGCTGGTCGAAATTTGAGACACCGACCGCGCGTGCCCAGCCTTTGTCAACGCAGGCTACCAAGCCTTCCATCATCCGTTCGATTCTAAGCAGCGGTGTCGGCCAATGGATTTGATATAGATCCACTTTCTCGAGTCCGAGCCGGTCAAGGCTGCGTTTGAGCGCAGATGGAATTGAATCTTTTGTCAGCCGCCACGGCATCGGGAAGAATTTGGTCGCGACCAAAACGGGCTGGTCGGTCTCCTTGAGAAATTGTCCGGTCATGCGTTCGGAGCGGCCCGACCCGTAGACTTCGGCTGTGTCAATAAAACGGATTCCCTCTGTGATGGAGGCCTGAAATGCCTGGCGAATGTCATCGTCGGTGTAGCCGCGTCCATATTGCCAGACCACCCTGTCGCCCCACGACCAGGCTCCCAATCCCAATTCAATCGCGTGCAAAAAACGCACTTCGTTGCTAACAGCGTTGTCCATGTGGCCTCCAGAGATTGGGCGATTGTATCTCAAAATGTCCCGCGCGTTGTATATAGCCAGTCAGGTTGTTTCGCGATAAAATCACCTTAAAATTTTATTTGGAACTGATGGGCCGCTTTTTCCTCACCGCTGGGTGAGGGGAGTGCGCTCCCTGAGTTCCAGGGAGTTCCCGTGGCATCTCAAATGGAAGCAGGTTTGCCTGAGTCCCCGGCCAATTTAGCGAGGCGGCTGGGTTTGACCTTTACCAATCTTGCGCTGTTGACGCGTGCGTTGACGCATCGTTCGTATCTCAACGAGAATCCGAATGTATCGGAGGATAACGAGCGTTTGGAATTTCTCGGCGACGCGGTGTTGGATTTCATCGTCGGCGCATGGGTTTACAATCATTGCCCCGAAATGGACGAAGGCGCGCTGACGCGCATGCGTTCCGCTTTGGTCCGCAATGAGCAGTTGGCTGAATTCGCCCGCCGCCTCGAACTAGGCAAGGCCATGCGGATGGGACGCGGGGAAGACGCTTCGGGCGGGCGCGAACGTGACAATTTGCTCGGCTCGACCTTCGAAGCCGTGGTCGGCGCGATTTATCTGGAGCCTGACCTCGGCCTTCCCGCGGTCGAGAGATTCATGGAACCATTGCTGGATTCTGTCCGCGAACGCGTTCTCCTGCGCGCGGAAATCTACGATCCCAAGAGTCATTTCCAGGAATGGGCGCAATCTCAAAAATTGGGAACGCCTCGTTATGTGGTGGTGAGTCAGAGCGGGCCTGACCATGCCAAAGTTTTCGAGGTGGAGGTCCGGCTGAAAGATCAGGCTTATGGACGCGGTAAAGGTCCAAGCAAACAAGTGGCTGAACAGGTTGCGGCGGAGATTGCGCTGGAAACATTGGACATTCGCTGACCGGTGATACTAAAAATAAATTGGAAATCATAAACTGAACCATGCCTCTTCGCCTCAAATCCCTGGAACTGCACGGATATAAAACGTTCGCTTCGCGAATGGTCTTCGAATTCGCGAGCGGAATTACCGCGATTGTTGGGCCGAACGGCTCGGGCAAATCGAACATTGCCGATTCCCTGCGCTGGGTGCTGGGCGAACAATCCTACACGCTTTTGCGCGGCAAAAAAACCGAAGACATGATTTTCTCCGGCTCGGAGCATCGTCCGCGTGCGGGAATGGCTTCGGCGGAAATCGTTTTCGATAATAGCACGAGCTGGCTTCCGGTTGATTTCGCGGAAGTCGCGATCACGCGCCGCGCTTATCGCGATGGGCATAATGATTATTTGTTGAATGGCCAGCAGGTTCGTCTGCGTGACATGAATGAATTGCTGGCGGCGTCCGGGCTTTCGGAGCGGACATATACGATTCTCGGTCAAGGATTAGTAGATGCTTCGCTGGCGCTGAAAGCCGATGAGCGCCGCCGTCTCTTCGAGGAAGCCGCGGGCGTTGGACTTTATCGCGTCCGCCGCGAGGATGCCATCAAGCGTCTCGAAAATACGCAGCGGAATCTCGAGCGCGTGCTCGACATTATGGCCGAACTTGAACCGCGCATCAAAAGCCTTGAGCGCCAGGCGAAGCGCGCCAACGAATATGCGTCGGCGCAGGCTGATTTGAAAGTCTTGTTGCTTGAATGGTATGGTTATCACTGGCATCATGCCCAGCAGCAATTGAACGACGCGCGCGAAACCGTCCGCGTGCAGGAAGGCAAAGTCAACGAATCGCGCGAAGTGTACGCAAAGGCCCAGGCGGAATATTCCCAATTTCGCGAACGTTTAAGCGGACTGCGCGCTGAACTCAACACCTGGCATCGCGAGTCTTCGGATTTGCACAGCCAGCGCGAGTCGGTCAGTCGTGATCTGGCTGTGCTCGAAGAACGCCAGCGCGCATTGAGCGCGTCACATGCCGCATTATTGGCCGAACAGGAACGTTCCGCAAACGAAGAAAAACTGGCGCGTGAGAGACTCACTGAAGTCGAACAGGAAGCCTCGCGATTGCAGGCTGAATTCGAAGAAGCGAAAACTCAACTGGCAAGCGCACAGCAGGCTTTGCAGACGCGCCAAACCGAGCGCCAAACTGCGGATGGACAATTGCAGTTCGCACGTAACACGATTACAACGCTTCATTCGCAAAGAGCGGAGCTTCAAGCCCGGCTCGACGAGCTTGCAACCCGGCTTGAATCGCAAAAACAAAAATCTGAATCTGTGCAGCAAGCTATTCAATCTGCGGAAGCAGAAGTGAAAAGAGCAGAACAGATTCATCGTTCGGCGCAAACGGCACGCGAGAAAATGGGGGAGGCGGTTCAAAAAGCAATTGCTGAATATGAAAGCAAGAAAACCGAAGTCGAAAAATTGGATGCAGACCGCCGCGCAAAACTGGAAGAGCGCGTGGCGCGTCAGGCTGAATATTCGCGGGCGCAGGCGCAGCTGGATATTTTGATGCAGGCAGAACAGTCGCTTGTGGGCTATGCTGAGGGCGCGCGCTATTTGCTGGAGGCCGCGCGCCAATCGCGGCTCAACGCGCGCGGTGCGTTGAGCGCCAGCCTCGACGTTCCCGCGGAACTCGAAACGGCGATTGCCTCGGCGTTGGGCGATACGCTCGATGCCGTTTTGCTCGAGACGAATCAAGTTGAAGAAGCGCTGCGTTTGCTCGAATCTGACGATGCCGGGCGCGCAGCGCTCGTGCCGTTGGATGGCCAATCGAATCATTCGCTCAACAAACCGGGCGACGCGGATTGTCTTGGCATTGCCGCCGAACTGGTCAATGCGCCGGATGAATTGCGCGCGGCGGTTAAACTTTTGCTTGGGCACACGCTCGTCGTGCGCGACCGTCAAGCGGCGCGTCGTTTGGTTTCGGGCATTCCCGCGCATGCCCGCATCGTGACGCTGCGCGGCGAAGTCTTTCGCGCAGACGGACTCATTATCGCGGGCAAATCCGCTTCCCCTAGCGGGTCAACATTGAGCCGTCCGCGTCAAAAGCGAGAGCTTGGCGAAACGCTGACGTATCTCAACGAGCGCCTCGACGATTTGAATCGTGCGGTCGAGAAACTTTCCAACGATTTGAACGCCGCGCAAAAAGCGCTTGCGAATCACGAGGAAGATTTACGCACGTCACGCGCTGAATTTGAAAACACACAATCTGCTGAACAAAAAGCATTAGTGGATTTGGAAACAGTGCGCCGCCAATTCGATTGGCAAAAGAGCCAGCGTGAGGAATTGCAGAAAGAAATAGCAGACGCGGAAAAGGATCGGGAGCGGTTGTCCGCTTCGGTGTCCGAGAATGAAGCGAAGACGAATCAGGCGCAGGAGGGAATCCGCAGGCTGACAAGTCAATTCAATGAATTGAGTCTTGATGAGGCCCAGGAACAAGTCGCTTATTGGACGACGCGTTTGGCTGTCGTTGAGCAGTCATCCAGCGGCGTTCAATCGCGCAACTCAGAGCGCCAACAAAACATTGATCGTCTTGTGCTTCAACAGCAGGACGCGCAAGCGCGGCAGGGCGAGATCGAACACCAGTTAAAAGAACTGGAAGAAGAAAAAATAATTTTGCATGGACGCGAAGGCGAATTGCACGCACAGATCGAAGAACTGCGCGTCAAGATCGAACCGGCTGAAAAGGATTTGGAAAGTGCCGAGCAGGAGGAGAATCGTTTGCAGGAAATCGAGACGAACGCGCAAAGAAATCTTGCGAACGCCGAACGCATTCTTGGACAAGTCCAGCTCGAACAGTTACGCAAACAGGAAGCGCTTGAATTATTGCAGCAAAAAATTGTTGATGATTTTGGCCTGGTGTCTTTTGAGTACGCGGCGAATGTCGAAGGCCCGGTTCCGTTGCCGCTTGAGGGTTTGGTTCAACAGCTTCCTGTTGTCACTGAATTATCACCTGATCTGGAGGATCATCTCACGCGACAGCGCGCACATTTGCGCCGAATGGGGCCGGCCAATCCTGATGCCAAGCAGGAATACGATACCGAGTCTGAACGATATTCCTTCATGTCCGCACAGGTTCAGGATTTGCGCCAGGCCGAAACCGATTTGCATCAGGTGATTGCGGAGCTGGATGAACTGACGCGTCAGGAATTTTCGCGGACGTACGAAGCCGTGGATAAACAATTCCGCGCGATCTTTACCCGACTTTTTGGCGGCGGCTCGGCGCATTTGTCCTTGACCGACCCCGACAATTTGATCGAGACCGGAATCGAAATCGAAGCGCGTCTGCCCGGACGGCGCGAACAAGGTTTGTCTTTGCTCTCCGGCGGCGAGCGCAGCCTGACGGCGATTGCATTGGTTTTCGCACTGCTCAAGGTTTCGCCTACGCCAATCTGCGTGATGGATGAGGTGGACGCGATGCTGGATGAAGCCAACGTTGGGCGTTTCCGTGATCTACTTATTGATTTAAGCAAAGACACGCAGTTCATCGTCATCACGCACAACCGCAACACCGTCCAGGCTGCGGATGTGATCTACGGCATCACGATGGGACGCGACTCGGCGAGTCAGGTTATCAGTCTGAAACTGGATGAGATCAGCGAGGAAATGCTGGGGGGAAGCCGAACGTAAAAGAATCCAGCGGTGAAGTTACTCTTCGAGTATGATACTTTACACGAAGACGCCCGGCTTTTCGAAAAGCCGGGCGTCTTGTTTAGCTCAGAAAATTCGCAGCCGATTTCCTACTGCGCGGCTGTTGGTATGGCGGGATCGGTGGGAACGATGTTCTTCCAAATATCGAAAGTTTGAACATTATAAGTTTTGCGTAATCCGGTCAGCCAGTCGTTGAAAGCGGTCTGCTGTGCCTGGCTGTACGCGCTGGCATCCAACGGAACCGTCTCGTGCGCCAGAACCTGAATAATATGGTAACCAAACTGGGTTTTCACTGGCTGGCTGATCTCGCCAACTTTCAAACTGAAGGCGACTTGCTCAAATTCCGGAACCATAACGCCTTTGGCAAACCAGCCGAGGTCACCGCCTTTATCTTTTGTGGCAGTGTCGGTTGAGTATTTTGCGGCCAGCGTGGCGAAGTCCGCGCCGTTGAGCAGCTGCTGGCGGATATCATTTGCTGTCTTCTCATCTGCGACTAAAATGTGGCGCGCCCAGACTTCATCCTGTGAACGCGGTACATCTGCTGTAATGATGTCGAAGAGCTTTTGGCGCAGAACATTGACGGTGTAAAGCTGGCGCACCTGATCTGCTGTCAGCCCCAATTTCTCCAGCGATTGAACGCCCTGGTTGTATTGATCCTGGAATGCTTGATAGGTGTAAGGCGTGGATGTTGGAAGCGGGGTGCTGGTGGGTGTGATTGTTGCTGTCGGGCCGGGAGTCCCTGTCGAGGTTGGAGGAACTGTCGCTGTTGGAGGAACCGTTTCGGTCGGCGTGATCGAGGGATTCAAGGTTGCTGTGGCGGTTGGCGCTAAAGTCGGCGTCACTGTCGCTGTCAGCTCGATCGTCGGCGTGGGCGTAATTGTCACCAGCGCCAGCGTTTCTGGCGAGAGTGTTGGAAACGTAACCGAGGTGGGGGTGATGGTCGGCGTGGGTGAGCCATTCGGAAAATATTGGTACGAAGCTTGAATCGCATCGTCCACTTCCTGCTGGCTGGCTGTGATGCCGCGCTTGGCCGCCTCCTGACGGATGAGTTCCTCGTTGATCAACTGGTCGAGCACGGTCTGGCCGAGCGTGGTCGGATCGTTCAGTTGCGACGTTATTTGCTGAATCTGGGAAGATAAGTCCATCCCAAGCAGTTGCGAATATTGCTGGTACATCGAAAGCTGGTTGATCATCTGCGATCGGTACAGGCGGACGCGCGCCTGCCATTCGCCAACGGTGATGGTAACGTTCCCCACCTTTGCGACAGCGCGGCGGTACTGCAAATAATTTTGATCGAGGTAGCCGTAACCCAGCAGACCGACGACTGCTACAACGATGAGGATGGCGGCTGCTATGATAAGCCGCGTCTGCTGGCGTTCGCGTTCGAGGCGCGCAATATGTTTCTTGGTATGAATCACGGGTTGTTTATCCCGCGGTTTTGCCATGTTCTCTTACTCCTCACTTGAAAAAATTCGGGGCATGGAGCTGATCCATGCCCCGTTCTGCGTGGATTAGCGGCTGTTCTCATCCCACCGCTCGCCAGTGAAGGGGAGCAATGCAATATGGCGGGCGCGCTTGATCGCACCAGCCAACACGCGCTGATGGCGCGCGCAGGTTCCGGTCTGGCGGCGGGGGCGGATCTTGCCATCGTCCGTGACAAAGCGCCTAAGCATGTCTGCCTTTTTGTAATCAATGTTCAGGCTTTTGTCAGCGCAAAATTGACAGGTTTTTGGTTTGGCAAAGTAACGGCGCTCGCTGGGGCCGCTTTCATTGCCTCGTTCGACTTCTTCTTCAGCCATGATTTAATTCACTCCATAAACTAGAACGGGAACTCATCCTCTTCGGCGGCTTGTTCGCTTTCCGCCGGCATGGATTGATCCTCGCTGTGATTGGCTTCTCGGCGTTCGCCGAGCATCATCATTTCATTGGCAACGATCTCGACACTGGTGTGCTTCTGGCCTTCCTTATCATCCCAATGGCGGGTCTGCAGGCGGCCTTCCACATAAACCTGTTGGCCCTTGTTGAGATACTGCTTGCAGATTTCAGCCAGATTGCCCCACGCCACAATGTTGAACCATTCCGTTTCGCTGTGACGCTCTCCGTCGGCGCTGTTCCACGAACGGCTGACGGCTACCGTAAATGTGGTCACAGGACGCCCGGATGGGGTGTAGCGCATTTCGGGATCTTTGCCAAGATGACCAATGATCATTACCTTATTCAAGCCTCGGCTCATATCAATCTCCTTTTTCTAAAACCGGGCAACACAAAAATTATGCAACGAGCGTCAGCATGTGCCGCATGATTGTTTCAGTATAACGCAGGTTCTGTTCCAGCGCGGCGGTTGTGTCTGGCTTGAGTGATACATTGAACAGCACGTAATTGCCTTCGCGGTGTTTGCGGATTGCGTAGGCCATTCTGCGCTTTCCCCAAATATCCACTTTGTCCACGCTGCCGCCGGATTCCGTTATCCAGCCTTTGACGCGGTCGAGTACGCCGTTGAACGCGGCCTCGTCCAGGTCTGGCTGGACCACACAAACCAATTCATATTTTCGCATGGGGATGCCTCCTTTCCTTGGGGTTGCTCCTGTTCACGCCGTGGGCGAGCCGGGAGCGGAAAGGCACGTATGAGACGTACCTTACAAGCGGGCTGATTGTACGATGAGACTTTGATTTTGGGGAGGGTGCAAAGAGGAAAGATGAAAGAAACTCGGCGATCTTCCCTTTCGCGGTTTAAAGATTTCGCCCGACTTTAATCCCCGCGTCTTACCGGACGTAAATCGGGTTGCTGAAAATCCAGCCTCGTCTGCGCCCGAGATAATTTCTGTAGGCTTCGACACGATAGACACCTGGCTCAATAGTGATATGTGTCAGGGCCTGTTTGTTCTTCACGCTTCGAAGCACTTGCCCATTCTTCAAAAGTCTGATCTCGGCCATGGACGGCAGATGCGCCTGAAGCGTGACTCCGCCATGAGCCTGGATTTCATCTCCCATAACGGCGTCCGCCTCGCGTCCCTGGGCAGTGAAGCGAAAGCCGCGCGTGGGCGCGGGCAGGTCGTATCCGATGAAGCAACGTCCGGCGGCGAGCGCGTCATAGATCATTCGTTTGTCGGTCGCGGTGTCTCCGGTCAATTGATTTGGAAGAAAAATGTGCGTGTTGATGGCGCGGAAATGGAACTCGTATGGAAAGATGACGCGATGAAGCGGTCCAAGATGCTGCTGGAGCGCATGTGCGTCCGAGCCGCCGATGGCAACGGCGCGATTCTCTTCGAGCAGGTCGTCCCATTTGCGAAGCGTGTCCGACAGCGGGCCGCGTGCGATGAGTTCGGGAAAGAAGGCGTAAAAGATGCCATGCAGTTTGGTTGGTATGACTGACTTGAATTCGCTGAATCCATTCCAAAGTTCGACGCCTGTAAAATCCTTTACGGACCAATCTGCCCATGAAATATCCGTTTCGCCGAAGACCGGCGCGGACGGATCATTCGGGTGGGCGATGAAGGACAGCCCGCCGGAATCTTTTACTGCACGGATGAGCAATTGCGGATCATCGGCGAAGGTCGCCAATTCATGCTGCGCGCCGAAGACCAGCAAATGATTTTTCTGCGGATCGCGGTCCTGGTCATGGATTTCCTGCCCAACCAGCACCAGGATCTTTCGCCGATCGTTTTTGTAGTAACCTTCGAAGCCTTTTACCAGAATATTGTGGTCCGTGACGATGACAGCGTCCAAACCGGCTTTGAGCGCGGCGTTTGCAATGTCCTGGTGACTGCCGCTGCCGTCAGAGTAGCGGGTGTGCATGTGAAGGTTGACAATAATTTCTTCCATAGCTCAATTATGAATATTACCTGAGTCTTTGAAACAAGTTGGATGGATATGAAGCGGCGTTGGTTGACGACTCCCGTTTATAACAGGTATAATTTGCCCGCTAATTTTCAGGAGGCACACGAATGGTACAGTTTCTGGATATCGCATTGATTATAACTTCTGTGGGGCTGGTCCTCAGCGTCATCTTGCAAAGCAAAGGCGCAGGGCTTGGCGGTCTCACGGGTTCTGACGTCAGCAGCGTATTTACAGCCCGACGCGGCATCGAACGCGTTTTGTTCTGGGTCACGATCGTTTTGAGCATTTTGTTCTTTGCGCTCGCACTTACGACTATTCTGGTTGTGCGCTAACTCAACCCAAATCAAGAGAGGCCGGCTGTTCGCGCGATCTCTGCGGGGATGGCATACGGCCTTTCTTTTTGCTTAACTCCGAATCCAAATAATCTTGATAATGAAACGTTTACGCTGGCAGATTCTGGTCGTGGTTATCACGCTGGTGATTGTGGCCGCGCTGCTGGTCAGCCAACAGCCAGTGCTGACGCCGCTTCTGCCGCAAGCCGCTCCCGGCGGAGTTTATACCGAAGCGCTGATCGGGTCGCTTGGGCGTCTCAATCCGATGCTCGATTGGAATAATCCAACCGACCGCGATGTTGACCGTCTGGTTTTCAGCGGCTTGATCAAATTCGACGCGCGCGGCCTTCCGCAGCCGGACCTGGCCGATTCATGGGGCGTAACGCCCGACGGCACAGTTTACAACTTCACGATTCGCGATAACGCGGTCTGGCAGGATGGGACACCGGTCACCAGCGATGATGTGATATTCACGGTCGGCCTGATCAAGTCCAGTTCGCTCTTTCCGCAGGATGTGAAGGATTTGTGGAATCAGATCCAGATCGAAAAACTGAATGACAAGAATCTGAAATTCACATTGCCCGAACCGTTTGCTCCATTCCTGGATTACATGACGTTTGGCGTTCTCCCCCAACACATTCTTGGCACGACGGATCCCGCGCAGCTTGCCAGCGCGCCGTTCAACATCAACCCGGTGGGGACCGGGCCTTATAAGTTTGATCATCTAATTTTGGACAACGGTAAAATCACGGGCGTGGTGCTGACGGTCAACGATAAATACTACGGCAAAAGCCCTTATATTCAGCAGGTCGTCTTTCGGTATTATCCCGATTCCAAGTCCGCGCTGGACGCGTATGAACAGGGTGAAGTGCTGGGCGTCAGCCAGATTACGAATGATATCCTGCCCGCTGCGTTGGCCGATCCGAATCTTTCGATCTATACAAGCACCCTGCCGCAATTGAGCATCGTGATGCTCAATCTGAATAACAATCAGGTTCCGTTCCTGCAAAACGCCAATGTCCGGCACGCGTTGATGCTGGGACTCAACCGCGATTATATTGTTTCGACCCTGCTAAAAGGCGAGGCCATCGTGGCAGATGGGCCGATCCTGCCCAACTCATGGGCGTATTATGACGGCATCCAGCATATCCCTTACGATCCGACCGCGGCAATTGCCATGCTCAAAGGCGAAGGTTACGTAATCCCCGCGTCTGGCGGAAATGTGCGCACGGACAAGGATAATGTCGCATTGAGCTTTACGCTGGTTCATCCAGATGATCCGCTTCACGTGCGGATCGCGCAATTGATCCAGCAGGAATGGGCGTATATTGGTGTGCAGGTCAATCTGCAAGCTGTGCCATACGACCAGTTAATCGCGACCTATCTTGCACCGCGCTCATATCAGGCCGCGTTGATTGACTTGAATTTTGCGCGGACGCCCGACCCCGATCCGTATCCGTTCTGGCATCAAGCCGAAGCCACCAGCGGACAGAATTATTCTCAATGGGATAATCGCGCTGCCAGTGAATATCTCGAACAAGCGCGCACCACAACGGATTTCACCGTCCGAGCGCGCCTGTATCGCAACTTCCAGGTTGTATTCGAGAAGGATATGCCGTCGCTTCCGTTGTATTTCCCCGTTTATAACTACGGCGTGGACGCCCAAGTGCATGGCGTTCAGGTGGCGCCGTTGTTGTATGACACAAGCGACCGGCTGTCTTTTATCGCAAATTGGTATTTGGTCACGCGCCGCGCTTTGGAGCAGGCACCCACATCGACAGTCCAACCCTGAGTTCCATGTCAGGAAAAGTCATCATCTCCCAGGAAGGATAACATGCTTGAGAAGGCATTAGGTTACGCACATGAAAACCAGGATCGTTTTCTTACCGAGTTGAAAGAAGTCCTGACGATCCCCTCCATTTCCACTGACCCGGATCACAATCCGGACATGCAGCGCGTCGCCGAATGGTTGGCTTCGCAACTGCGTTCGTTCGGCATGAACAATGTTCAGATCATGCCGACTGGCGGTCACCCCGTTGTGTATGGCGAATGGATGGGCGCAGGCAAATCCGCGCCGACCGTGATGATCTACGGCCACTACGATGTCCAGCCGCCCGATCCGCTCGAGTTGTGGACAACGCCTCCGTTCGAGCCATCGGTGCGCGGCGATAATCTTTATGCGCGCGGCGCAGCGGACATGAAGGGTCCGGTGTTGGCTTCGCTCAAAGCGGTTGAGGCCGTTATGAAGTCCGGTAAGATGCCGGTCAACATCAAATGGCTGATCGAAGGGGAAGAGGAGATTGGCTCCGATCATCTGGGTGATTTCATCAAGAACCATAAGGAACTTCTTGCCTGTGACTTTTGCCTGAATCCAGATGCAGGGATTCCAAATGCGGACCAACCTTCCATCAGCACTGGATTGCGCGGCCTTGCCTATTTCGAACTCCGTGTCTATGGTCCGGCAAAAGATTTGCATTCCGGTTTGTTTGGCGGGACAGTTCACAATCCAGCACAGGCTCTGATTGAGTTGATCGCGGGTATGCACGATAAGAACGGCAAAGTCATGTTGCCCGGCTTCTACGATAAAGTTCGCAGGATCAGCAAAAAGGAACATCAGAACTTTTTGCGGTCGCCATTGAATAAAAAATCGGTTTTGGAAATGACGGGGGCGCCAACGTTATGGGGTGAGCCGCAGTTCCTGCCTGCTGAGCGGATCGGCGGGCGCCCGACCCTGGAAGTGAATGGTCTATTATCTGGCTTCACGGGATCGGGTTCAAAGACCGTTCTTCCTGCCTGGGCCATGGCAAAGATTTCCTGCCGCCTCGTTCCGGATCAAACGCCGGAAGAGACGATCAGGCAGATGAAGAAATATCTCAAAGAGAAGGCGCCAAAGGATATCAAGTGGGAATTGCAGTATTTGCATGGCGCGGGCCCGGCCCTGGTCAGCGAGGAGAATGTTGGCGTAAAAGCCATGAGCAAGGCGATGGAATCCGTTTGGGGTAAGCCGCTGCTCTTCCAGCGCGAAGGCGGCTCGATTGGCATTGTGGTTCAATTGCAGAAGTACCTTAAGGTAGATTCTGTCCTGACCGGCTTTGCTCTTGATGATAGTGACGTGCATTCACCGAACGAAAAATTGCATCTGCCAACATTCTACAGAGGCATTGATGCGTTGATACATTTCTTTTACAACCTGAAATAGAAGGATAGGGGCGGATCGCGGATCTGCACCTACAAAATTTATGGAAGATCGAATTATCACATACGGCGGTCAGGCAGTCATCGAGGGCGTGATGATGCGCGGGCAAAAGGCGTTTGCCATTGCGATGCGCGCACCGGATGGCAAGATTGTCGTTCATAAAGAGAGGCTGGATTCGATTTACCGGTCGAAGATCACGAAGATTCCGTTTTTGCGCGGCGTGATTTTGTTGTGGGATGCGCTTGGACTGGGGATGCGCGCCCTGACCATCGCGGCCAACACGCAAACCGGCGAGGATCAAAAACTCGAAGGCCCGGCTCTTTATGTGACTTTGGGCTTTGCCTTGATCTTTGGAATTGGTCTCTTCTTTTTGCTTCCCGCGGGAATTGGCGGGCTGGCTGGCAAATATCTCGGCTGGAATGTTTGGTGGAACAATCTGCTCGAAGGCGCTCTGCGGCTTTTGTTGCTGGTCGGCTACATTTGGGCCATCGGCTTTATGCCCGATATCAAACGATTGTTTGCGTATCACGGCGCGGAACATAAAACAATCAATGCTTATGAAGCTGGCGCAGAATTGACGCCCGAATCCGTTGCGAAGTTTTCGCTTGAGCACCCGCGCTGCGGCACGGCCTTTTTGCTGACGCTGGTCTTGGTTTCCATCCTCGTCTTCACCGCGCTCGGACCACTGCCGATCTTTTGGCGATTGGCCAGCCGCGTTTTATTGATTCCGGTGCTGGCTGGGATCGCGCTCGAATACATCCGCTGGACGGCAAATCATTTGGACAGCCGAATCGTCCGCTGGTTGATCAAACCCAATTTGATGCTCCAATCGCTAACCACGCGCGAGCCGGATGCCTCGATGCTCGAAGTCGCCATCGAATCGTTCAAGACGATGCGTCAAGCCGAACAGGAAATTACGCTTTGATAAACGAGAAAAATAAAACTTTGCGTTCTTCGCATCTTCGCGATTAAAACTTAAAACTCAATTTCCCCGATTTGTTCAAAGTTAATATCGAATGCCGTTTCGGATTCCATCTCCGCTTCGGCTTCGTCGAGCTGACCCGCCTGCGCGCCGCGATTGCAGTACGAACGATAGATACAGAAGCGGCACATCTTTTCGTCTTCGGTCAACGGGAATTCATCTGCTTTTGAAATCTCATGGATGACTTTTTCGATGGCAGATTGATCGCGCTTGAATTGAGCGGACGTGTACGTGAAGCGCGCCGGTTCATTCGGAAAGTCGGCATACCAGTAGGTCATCTCGATCTGTTCCGGGATGAGGGGCCGGCCTCCGTTTAAATGGGAGCCGGCCAATATCAAGCTGGACCGGTAAACGCGCGTCTGCCAGCGCGCCGCCATCCACTCGTCGCGCGGACGTTTGGCGTATGTCTTCCAGTCGAAGATGACGGCTTTCTCCCCCGGCCTGATCGCGACCAAATCATATTTTGCAAGCAGGCGATGACCCCCGATGGGGAAGGAAAGTGTCAGCTCCGTATATTTTTGGAAACCGTCCATTTGCAGATTGGCCCCCAAATAATTTTGCCACCAGCGTTCGAGGTTTGCTGTATTCGCCAGTTCGGCCAATTTATCGGCTGGCAAGCCGAGCCAATGTTGCTGAACGAGGCGATGGAATAGTTGTCCCTCCTGCTGACGTTTTTCGTTATCCACAACCGGCTCGGACTCAACTGCCGGCCAAGAAAGCTGGTCAATGTACCGCAATTGAAAACGGCGCGGGCAGTCCGCGTAATCTTGCAGGGATGATTGCGAGAATGCGAACGGCGCTGGAAGTGTTGTCATGTTGGCTGGCACAAATGTACCACAAGAGCGGCTGAAAAAGAATAATCCTGCCGTATAATTTCGGGCGGCAGGATCATCGAATTGACTCCAATGAATTCTATTCGCCGATCACAACGGATGCGTGCTCCTCTGCAAGTTTGCTGCGATCTTCCTTGCCGCGCACAAAGGAAATGCCGGCCGCGATCAAGACTAGAACTGTCGAGACATAGAATGCGCTGTGCATGCCGGTAACAAAAGCCTGCATCGGCGCCGAGCCGAGTGTGACGTTGGTTCCCACGAATAATTGCATCATCACATCGCGCGGCAGGCTGCTGGCCGCGACCGCCAGCGCCAGTGCAAAGCTCGTGACCATTCCTGCCTGGCGGAGAGTTGCCAGCGTGCCGGATGCAATGCCGAGTCGATTCTTGGGTGACGCGTTCATGGCCGCGCTGGTGTTCGGAGGATAGAACAGGCCGCCGCCGAAGCCCATCAGTCCAAGCCCGACTGCGATTTGCCAATACGGCATGGCCGGAGTGATTCGGGTGAACCAGACCAATGCCGCGCCCTGAATAAGCAGCCCAATCGTCGCCGGGATGCGCGCCCCGATGCGGTCTGCGATGTTGCCTCCCAGCGGCGCGATCACGGATGTGACAACTGGCAAGGGGATCAGCAGCAAGGCCGCTTTCAACGGATCGTATCCGAGCACACCCTGAAGGTAAAACACGATCAGGAAGTTGACGGCGAACAATGCCAATGACTGCATCATGGCTGAAAGCACGGAGAAGTTGTAAATGCGGTCGTTGAATAACGAAAGATCGAGCACCGGATTATCCGCGCGGCGTTCCCACCACAGGAAGAATGCAACGCCGACAAGGAATATCCCGAATAATATCAGGATCGGTGTGGAAGTGAAGGCATATTCGATCCCCAGCGTCAACGCGATCAGCAGGGCGGTCAGGCCGGCGCTAAAACTGACAGCGCCGACAGTGTCGAAACGTTCGCCTTGCTTGCGGACGCTCATTTCTCTCAATGCGCGGTAGCCCCAGATCGCGCCGAAGATTCCAACCGGCACGTTGATGAAGAAAATCCAGCGCCAGTCGGCTAAAGTCAAAATGAGGCCGCCGAGAATGGGTCCGGCCACACCGCCGATTGAAAATGTAATGGCGTTGATGCCCAATGCCTTGCCGCGCTCGTTGGGCGGAAAAACCTCGGTGATGAGCGCCACGCTATTGACTACCATCATCGCCGCGCCGCTGCCTTGCACCAAACGGAAAATAATCAATTGTGTGGCATTGCCCGAAAAGCCGCATAAAGCCGAGCCAATCGTGAAAATCACAAAGCCCAGGTTGTACATCCGCACGCGGCCCAATATGTCGGCCACGCGGCCAAAGCTCAACAGGAAAACCGTGCTGACGAGGATGTATCCCATGATGACCCAGATCATTTCGATCAGGTCGGCGTGCAACTTGACCAGCATATCGGGCAGGCCCAAAATGACGATGGTGCTGTCAATTGAAGCCATCAGCGCACCGATGGTCGTCACGCTCAACACGATCCACTTGTATTCGATCTTTCTTCCAAACAGAGAATACTGCGTTTCCATTTTCTTTTGTGTCTCTCCTTTAGCCAACTTTAATAGAAGGTTTGTGGTTTTAGGTTTCTTACGACTATTCTGTGGGTTTGCGCGCGGAAATTCTTCCATCGAGTGTGAAGAGTTTGCAGAGCAGATCCATCGTCTCCGAAACGCGGTCCCGCTCCTCGTCCGACAGTTCCGAAAGCTTGTCTGTAAAATAAGCCTGCGCGTGTTTGTGGGCTTCCTCCAGTTCGCGTTTGCCCTGACGTGTCAGTGTCAGACAAACCCTCCGGCGGTCGCCCCCGTGCGTGGCCCGCGTGACGAGTTTTCGATTGACCAGCGCGTCCACCAGTCTGGACATCGAGGGGAGTCCCAGGCCGATGTGACTGGCCGCGTCTGAAAGCGACGCGCCCTGATTCGCATCGAGAAATGCCAATGTGCGAAACTGCGCCATCGAGAGGTCGCCGACACGCTTCTCGCGGAATTTTTTCCGCATCAGGCGCGTCAACAACGGGACGATATCCATGACAAGCGCCGCAGTCTGACGGGAAGATGTCACGATTTGATTTCCTTTGAAAATAGTTGTAAAAGGCAATTATATTTTGTGAATCGGGATTGTCAAGCCTGATTGGGCAAAATCTTATAGATTTCTAAAAGAACCTGGTTAATTGCAAATTCATGCAGATAGGTTAAAATCGGGTAACCAGACAAGACTAACAAGGAGGCAGGCAATGAACATCGGTATTTTGGGCACGGGTGTTGTCGCGCAGACGATTGGTTCCAAGCTGGTTCAGTTGGGACACAGCGTGATGCTGGGATCACGAACGGAAGCCAATCCGCGAGCGGTGGTATGGGCCAAGGAAGAGGGCGGCAACGCTTTGTTCGGTACGTTTGCCGAGGCCGCAGCTTTCGGTGAGATCATCTTCAATTGCACATTGGGTACAGCCAGCCTCGACGCGTTACGGCAGGCTGGCGCCGAAAACATGAAGGGCAAGATTCTGATTGACTTGTCGAATCCATTGGATTATTCCGCCGGCCCGAATCCGACGCTTTCAGTCTGCAACACGGATTCGCTTGGCGAGCAGATCCAGCGCGCGTTTCCAGAGACGCGCGTGGTCAAAACGCTGAACACCATGAACGTCAATGTGATGGTCAACCCAACCATTATTCACGGCGACCATGATGCCTTCGTCAGCGGCAACGATATCGAAGCCAAGGCGGAGGTCATCAACATTCTCAAGAAATGGTTTGGCTGGCACTCTGTCATTGACCTGGGCGATATCACCACTTCGCGCGGCGTTGAGATGCTTGTCCCGCTCTGGCTCAGATTGTGGGGTGTGATCGACTCTTCGCGGTTCAATTTCAAGATTGTCAGTTAGCCAGGACAAAATTGTAAAGTCCCCGCCATCGCGTTTTTTCATCGTACACTTTCTGCGAATGGAGGCGTATTGTGACAAAGAAAATCATTTCCCTGATTGGGCTGACAGCGCTACTGATTTTGTTGACCGGCGCTTTGACTGCCGCCGCGCCGACGCCCAATGTGACGTTCACACTTGTCAGCGGATTGCCGTCCACGATGAATGTGGGCGACACCGCGACCGTGGTGGTTCAAGTCACCAGCGATCAGCCTTTCAACGGCGTTACGGCTTTGCCTGACTTTCAATTTCCCGGCAAGGGAGTCGTGGCGGTAAAGGGCGGCGACCATGCTGGCGGTGGCACAACCGCTACTGTGCAAGTCACCTTCAAAGCAAAAAGTTCGACGGCCAGTTTTCCCGGCGGAGTTGCTCCCGTCGCGGTTGTGGTCGGCGCGCGTTATCAAGGCGGATATGTTGCCTCACAGCGGTTTGACTTCAACGTGGCCGTGCCATAACGAAAATCAGACATCTTGTTGAACGAATCAAAAATCGGGACTTTGAATGGGTCCCGATTTTTATGTTTTATCCCATCTGTGCCAGAGCGATCGCGCCCAGACTACCCGATTGATTTCCGAGCGCAGGCGGGACAATATATTTGTCAATATTCTTTAGCAGGCTTTCAATCTCAATATAACCATTCAGCGTTTCCAAAACTTTGCGCCTGATGATCGGAAATAGAAAAGTCCGGCTCATGATTCCGCCGCCGAGGATGATCCGCTTCGGCGCGAGCGTGACAATGAAATTATTCAGTGCCAAAGCAATATACTCCGCTTCGAGTTCCCAGAAAGAATCGGCGTCTGAAAGTTTCTCACCGCGCGCGCCGAATCTTTTTTCGATGGCAGGACCGCAGGCGAGTCCCTCGAAGCAATCTCCGTGGAATGGACACTGTCCCGGAAACGGATCACGCTTCCGGTCGTGCGGGATGCGGATATGCCCCATTTCTGGATGAAACAGCCCGATTAGTGGCCTGCCATCTTTGATGAATCCGCCGCCGATGCCGGTTCCGATGGTCAGGTAAAGTGACGGATCCAGACCCCGGCTTGCGCCCCAACGAAATTCTCCAAGCGCCGCGGCGTTGACGTCGGTGTCAATCGCAACGTTGACATTCAGCGCGCGCTGAATCCGTCCGCGCACATCCGTGTTGCGCCAGCGCAATTTTGGCGTGGACGCGATAAATCCGTATGTGGGAGAATCAGGATTCAAATCCAGCGGGCCAAAACAGCCGATGCCAAGGGATTTGATTTTTCCTGAAGTTGTGTAAGGCTGAAAGAATCGAATGATCTTTTGAAAGGTTTCATCAGGAGTGGTGGTTTCGATGCGAATTTGATCAACGAGATTTTCCGGCCCGCTGCCGATCACGCAAATGATCTTTGTCCCGCCCGCCTCGATGCCGCCGAAAAGTTGAATATTATTCATGGCGCAATTCAATGCCGCGGGATGTTTCGGCTTCCTGTTGAACTTGTGCCAGCACGCGTTGACGTTTCAACTGTGCGGCGATCACGCCTGCGCTGACCAAAACCAGGCCGATGATTTCTTTTGCGGTCAACGTCTCGCCCAGAAAGACAAGTGCCAGGATCGCGATTTGCGGCATCATCAGGCTGTTGATAATGCTCGATTCGGCCGCGGTCAGAGTCCGCAGCGTTTGATTCCAAATCGTGAAAGCCAATGCGGTATTGACTGCTGCAAGCCAGGCGATGATCGCCCAATCCTGCCAGCTCAATTCTCCGATGCCCTGCGTCGCGATGCCAATCGTCAGCATCAATACAGAACCGATTCCCATGCTGACGAAAGTGATCAGCAGGGGCGAATGCAAACTATCGCGATTCACCCCGCGTCCAAGGAGGGAAGCGAGAACATTTCCTGCCAGGCACGAGAGCGTGATCAAGATTCCAGTCATCTGCGCTTGTGGAATCGCAACCGGCAGGAAATAAAATCCAACGCCGATGACGGTCAATGCCACGCCGACCCATTGCAGAGGCGCCGGATGCTCGTTTAGAAATCCAATCCCCGAAAAACTGACGAAGAGCGGCGTCAGATTCAAGACGAGGCTGACCATCGCGGCGGGCAAATAAACCAGGCTCAGGAATTGGGCACTTTGCGCCCATGTGTAAGTTACCACGCCGAGCAAGGCAAGCGTCCCCCAATCTCGGAGCGAGAGCTTCATCAGTTCAGCGCGCTCCAGCGGGTTGAAGAATACGAACGGCACGAGACATGCAAAAGCCAGCATGTAACGCAATCCCGCGAACGTGATGGCGGGCAGATTGTCGTGCAAGCCGATCTTGATCAGCACCCACGAAGTGGACCAAAGAAACGTAACAAGCGACGCTTGGAGAATGGCTGTGATGCGCGGCTTTGTTTTCATGGCATCCATTATATTATCGAATGTTCGCTGGATGATATTTTCAAGCCATTATCCACCGCGCACGACAGATTGGTAAGAATTCATGCTTTGCTGGCATCGTGAATTTGTATTTGATATGGAGATGTAAATGAGTGAAGCAAACGAACGAAACAGGAAGATCATTGATGAGTTTCGAGCCAACGGCGGAAAGGTCGGCGGGCCGTTTGAAGGTAGAACATTGCTTCTTTTGCATAACAAAGGAGCGAAAAGTGGAAAGGAACGTATCAACCCGGTGGCTTATGTCAGGGATGGTGATCGGTATGTAGTGATTGCATCCAAAGGCGGAGCGCCGACGAATCCCGATTGGTATTACAACCTTGTTGCCAATCCGCATGTTACGATAGAAGTAGGGACGGAAACGTTCCATGTTCATGCGACCGTGGTTGAAGAACCGGAGCGGACGCGCCTGTATAACAAGATGGTCGAGATGATGCCTGGCTTTGATGATTATCGGAAAAAGACCACGCGCAAGATTCCGGTTATTGTGCTGACGCGGGTGAAATGAAAATTAATTTCAGATTTCGTCGTACAAATCTTTCCAAGTTGGATTGATGCTGTTTATCAGGTCAATCTTCTTTTGCCGTGAACCGCTTTTGATTTGTTTTTCTCTGAGAAGTGCTGAATTGACGCTTGAGCCATATTCATAATAAACCAGTTTGGTCACGTTGTATCTTTTTGTAAAGTTTCCGCCCAATCCTGATCTATGTTCGTACGCGCGGCGCTTCAAGTTATTGGTAACACCCGTATATAAAACGCGGTTGTGAGCATTTGTCATGATGTAAACGCAATATTGTTTGTCGCCCATAATTTCATTTTATCGTATGTCGTTGCGAGCCGCGCTTTTTGCAGCGAAGCAATCCCGTCTTACTTTCAAACAATCATTTGCATGTGCAGCGAGACTGCTTCGTCGGGAAAAGCGCCCTCCTCGCAGAATCATAGATGTTTCTCCCACCAGCCCATCAACGCAGCAAATGGAAGCGACGGCGTGGCATCGCCTCTGCGGCCCGTGTTCCAGGTGACGATCAATTCTTTGCGCGCGCGCGTGATTCCAACAAAAAACAATCTTAAACGCTCGCGGACGTAATCCAATCGTGCGCGCCGTGTGGCAGAACCTTCTTCGTAATAATCATATTCACTGGTTGAAATCGCGGCGGTCAATTGCGCCAGCGCTTCGGCTTCGAGATTCAAACTATCGCGCACGAACCAGCGCTCCGAGATGAAGCGGTCGTTGGGTTGGTTCGATGGATAATCGTAATTATTCACCGACATCAGATACACGCGGTCCCATTCCAGGCCTTTGGCTTTATGAACCGTCGAAACCACAACGATACCTTTGTAATCACTGGGATTGAAACCGGCGTCGTCCGACGAAAAACCGACGAAGCGCCGTTCGTTGCGCGCGATCTCATGCAAGCTCGGAGTCAGCTCTGGCAAGCGCCACTGCGGATTTTCGTCCGCGACTTGTCGAAGCACCAGGGCAAGTTTATGCGCCAATGCCAAATCAGTGGGCGATGTAAAAATATCTTGCGATAACGTGAGGATCAATTGGTCAATGGGCAGGACGGTCGCGCCATGCCAGCGGAGGACAACTTCGCGGAAAGAATTCAATTCGGCGATGATTTCATCGGTTTTATCTTCCCCTATCCCTTCTCCCTTTATCCCTTGAAAGGGGTTAGGGGACGAGGGAATAAGAGGTGCGAGATATTCCTCCACATTCTTGAACTTGCGAATCAAACTTGTAACTTGTTCGACTAGCGGCTCATGTTCTTCATCTTCGCGCCAATCGCGTCGCCAGACTTTATACGCCTGTGCCAGCTTCGACGCGGAATCAGGCGCGGCAAGGTAACCCAGAACATAACTCAACGCCCCAGCCGCGGCGCGCGTGGGCGAGGTGCTTCGTAATAACTCGCGATATTCGATTTTGTGTTTTTTCAATTCTTCCGCGACACGCGCAGCGTGATCGTTGGTTGATGTTAGCACCGCGATCGTCGAATCTTTGTGGTCAGGAATCCAATTCTCGATGGATTTAACCACCGCTTCGATTTCTTGATCGGGATTGTATTTGTTGCTCAATAACTTTATCCCACTTGGATCATCGGGCGGATTTGGCTGCGGATCACCTTTCGGAGTCGGCTGAATATATGGCGGCGACAACGCATCGCGCGCTTCGGGGATGGGATGCTCGGTCATCGTCCAATCAATTAGATAATTGGCGAGATTGATGATGGATTGTTGGCTTCGTCCCGAATTCGGTAAGTCAAGAGATTGATCAGCGCTTTCTCTAAATTGTTTGAGCAATCTTGGATCAGCGGTGGTGAAGGTTTCAAAGATGGCTTGATTTGGATCGCCGACGCGAACCCAATTGCCAGCCCCTCTCCCATTGGGAGAGGGGGATTCACCTGAAAGCAATCTCAAAATATCTTCCTGTAACTGCGATGAGTCTTGTGCTTCGTCTTCGAGGATGAAGGGCCAGCGATAACGCAGTCGCTCGAGAAGTTCATCGGAGGTATTCAACATCTCATACGCGAGTCGAATCAAATCGTCAAAGTCCACCGCGCCGCGATAAGCGAGGGCGCGCTGGTAATCGGAATAAACATCCAGCCCCATGTTAGCCAACAAAAGGGGGGCCGGTTGACGGTAGAGGGCGAAGCGGAGTTTATCCGGCGTGAGTCGTCTGTCTTTGGCGGATCGAATAAAGCTCGACGCAATCGACTCGATTAAGTCGGGCCAATCCTTGTCGCGCACGCGGCGAGTCTGATAATCGTCGAGCGACGGCGAGATGTATTGATCGAGAAAATCGGGATGCGTTTGAACCCAGGCGCGCGCCGCATCCGCAATCATGGACGATGAAGCGGTTTCGTCCACGATGGAAAATTTTTTGTCGAGACCCACCAGCGGTGGATTCTCACGGACGATGTCGTGCGCCAATCCATGCAAGGTGCGGACGCGATAGCCGAGTTGAGGAATGAGTCCGCGCGCTTGGATGAATTCGCCGATGCGCGCCGAGAAATTGTCCACCGCCGAGTTGACCAGCGTGACGATGAGCACTTCCTGATCGCGTTCGAGCTGGCCGCTCGAAATGATTTGCGCGGCGAGAGCAGAGAGCGTGTGCGTCTTGCCCGAGCCTGGCACAGCCGAGATGCCAAGCGTGCCGCCTGTGTATTTCAAAATTTCTGTTTGGGAAGGGCGAGGCGTGAAGGTCATGATTTATTGTTTGAGGGACGACAGACCATAGACGACGGACGACAGACGGCGGTCTGTAGTCTATAGTCCGTTGTCGCCGAAGGCAAAGAAGGGCGAGGAGTGAAGAGAAGTGTCATGTGTCAAATATCAAGTGTCCGAGTTGGTGCGTTTTAGAAAAGTAAGAGTGAAAATGGACGATGCCCACATAGAGATAGGAATGCTAATGACCCATATGAAAATCAATATGACAATTTTCCATGCAGTTTGGATTTCCGCCTTGGCCGAGATATTTGAGTAGAAATTCGGCGCAAATATGATTATGCTCCCAACGATTCCTGCAGAGGCGACATAAAGAATAGTTATGGCGAAATATTCAATAAGATTGACTGTGAATATTCTTACTCCTTTGCGTATCGCTTCTTTTATCCCTTCTCTCTGGATGACTACAACGCGGGATGCTACATAAAAAATTCCAAACCATGTAAACAAAAGGCATGCAAATATGGTTTCTAGGATAATAGACGCAATTGATGTTGGGGTCTTTGAAAAGAATACTAGTGAAACACAAATGATAAAGACAAGCGGCAACATGACAATGATGATAGATGCATAGTAGACGGCCAAGAGTTTAAGCCAATTTTCTTTTATGGCAAGCCATATATCTTTATAGGTAATTTTCTCGTGGTTTGCCAACCGAACAACAGCATCGATTAATCCAGACTCTAATATCGCTAACCAAATTGGAACCAGCAGGAAAGAAGCCCATTGGACTTTCGGCGTAATTTGTGTCAACGTTGAATAGAGGATTTGCAAGATAATGACAAATATCCAGACTGATTTGTCCGATACTATTTGCCAGGCCTTAACATAAAGATGCGGGGCCGTGTTTTGCTTTATTGTTTTCACGAACCTTATCCTGTTCCGTTTTCTAAATGGAGAGGGGAAATGCGCGCTTGAAATCCGCGTTTATCCGCGTTCATCTGTGGTTCCTTCTTGCAACACTCGTTGAAACGCTCTCAACAATTCTCCTCGCTGCTCGAATCCGCTTTCGCCCAAGTTGCTGATGCCGAGATAAAGTTTCTCGCGGCAGCGATGTAGCAATCCCGAAACTAGACGCGCCATCGTTTGCTGGTTGGTCTGCTCTTCGTCGGCAAATGTCCACGGACGGCCAATGGGCCATTCGCGGCTGAGCACCTGCGTATGTGTCAACGGCTGGTCGAGACGCTCGTACCATCCGCTCGAGCCAACGTCGAGCCAGAACTGAACGGTCACGGGACGGTTCATCATCAGAAATGTGTAAGCGGGCGCAACCAAAACGGATTCTTCGTTTTCTGTTTTCCACGATTCCAAATATTGCGCGGCGATGACGCCATCTTGAAGCATGGCGATATATTCACGTCCGAAATCGAAATCAGGATGATCGAGATTGACGAAAGAAGGCTCCATCGCCAGACGGAATTTCCGCACCGACTCGATCAGACTGGCGGCGACGCGCGCCGCGTCGAGGTTGCGATGGAATCCGAATCCCGGCTGAGACAGAATCTCGCCAAAGAAGCGGCGCAGGAAATGATCCAATGGCAAAGGCGACTCTTCGCGATAATTCAAAATCCAATCGCGAAGAGTCGAATAGCGATTGCCGAAATTAAATGTGATGCGTTCCTGTTTTTCGGGATTGATTTCATCGAAGGATGAAAGCGTGAAATCTTTTGTGCGATAAATGATCTCGGCCAATAACTGTGCGCGCACCAAGTCCATGTCGAGGGCGAGCTTGAGCGCGTAGGCGACGTCGAATTTGGATGGACGCACATTCCAATGCGGATGCGCCAGCGCGGCGAGAGTCAACAAAGTTTGCGAGGCGGGTTCGTCGTGCAGTGAGCGCGACGGACGATGCGTTCTCCATGGAATGCCGCGCGCCTCGAGTCGGCTCGTGATGGCAAAGCGCAGCGCGTCGGAAAGATAGGGCGCGAGGATGACAATATCGGAAGCTGATATTCGATCCTTGTTGATTAGATGTTCGATTTGGCTAATGATGGAGTCGAGTAATTCGGGATAGAAGGGGGACGTGATGATGGATAGCGTTGATTCCCTTATCCCCTGTTCTTTAGCCCTTTCAGCGGAAAGGGGAGAAGGGATAGGGAAAATTGCATCAGCCAGCGAGTCCGCAAGATATGCAATCCCCTCTGACATGACGAACGATTCGTCAAACCGCCTTTGCTCATCACAAAGTTCGCGCAGAGCGAAGGCGGTGTCAATGTCCGCGCCGAGAAAACGGCGATAGCCAGCGGCTTCATCGTAGATCAATAAAGCCGAGTCAAGTTGCGGCAGCCATTCACGCATCAGATCGTGAGCGCGGGGAACATCTTCTTCAACGTTGTCGTAAATCAAGTGGCTGTATGTTTTGACAAGATAATCGCGCACGAGCGGATTCGGCCAAAGATGGTTCAGAAAAATTTCGAGCTGCAGTGAGAAATCGAGCAGGTTGTTTTGCAGACAGAATTCGCGGAAGCGCGTGGCGCAGTCTTGTGCGTCGGTGTAAATTCGGCGCTGGCCCGGATCGCCAACCCAGGCCGAGTCAAGCCGCGAACCGATTTCGGTAAATGAGAATCCAACCGCCGCGGATTTATTCAAGTTGTCGAGAATTTGGGAATACAGACGATTGCGGTCAATCGTCACAGACTCGAAATAACCCTGATCGAGCAAAGGCCGGACGATGTGCGCCATGTGGTATTGCGCGGTTTCGAGCGTCAGAAAAACGGGCGGACGATCGGGATGGGCGAAGCCCGCTTCCTCCGCGGCGAGCGGCCAGAACAAATCCACCATGCGCCGCGCCAAACCGCCGACCGTGGCGGGAGTCGCTTCGCCGCCCGCGCTGCGTTCAGGTGATTGAATGATTTCGAGATAAGGTTCTTGCAGAGTCCGCTGCGGCGCGAGGATGAGAATCGAATCTCCAGAGATTCCCGAAGCCAGCAAATATTTCAAGCGTTCAACGCCGACGGTGGATTTGCCTGCGCCCGCGGGACCCGCGAGAAAAAGCTTCGAGGTTGGGTCGGCTTCGATAACGGCGAGCTGATGCGAGGTCAGAGTGATGCGGGTCACACGTCAAGATTAGCGGATGCAGGGGGATTTGTCAACAAGAAAATCATTTGGGAATATAAAATGCGCGGCGCTTGCATTTCATCGGGGTGATTTTGGCTGCAATTTCGCTTTTGCCGTTGACACAGAATACCCCAGCCGTTATAATACCGTCCGCTTCTGCCCTGGCGGAAAGAATGCCGGGGCGGTTGTTTGTCAAGGATGCTGGTGTTTTGCCAGCGCGAAGATCCCAGCTTCCCCGATGGCAGGCGAGGGTATCCTGAGCGAAGTCGAAGGACCCGCGGGCCACGCGGCGAAGTGAATGACTGGAGAGAAAATGAGATACGCAATTGTGGAAAGCGGCGGCAAGCAATACAAAGCCGTCGAAGGACAGACCATCGAAGTGGATCGCCTGTCCAATGAAGAAGGCGCTCAGGTTGATTTGAAGGCGCTGTTGATGGCAGATGGCGATGAGTTCATGGTCGGGACTCCGAGCGTGAGCGGCATCGAAGTCAAGGCCACCGTCGTGGATCACTTCCGCGGCGAAAAAGTCTTCCGATTCAAATACAGCCCCAAGAAACGCATTCGTGTGCGCGGCGGACATCGTCAGCAGTATACGCGGCTGATGGTGGATTTCATCGGCAAGCCCGGCGAAGTCCGTAAGGCTGATAAGGCTGAACCGATGCCAGTTGTCGAGGCGGAGGAAGAAAAGCTCGAGGCCGAACCAAAGGCTAAGGCCGAGAAGCCTGCCAAGGCTGCCGCGAAAGAATCGCCTGCTAAAAAAGCGGAGAAGACTCCGGCTAAGAAGTCAACAGAAAAGAAATCCTCGACAGCTAAGAAGTCGAGCAAGTAAAGTGAGAGGTAGAAATGGCTCATAAAAAAGGTGGCAGTTCAAGCCGCAACGGTCGCGACTCAAATGGCCAGCGTTTGGGCGTCAAGCGCTATGCAGGCCAGTTTGTGTTGTCTGGGAATATTCTGATCCGCCAGCGCGGGACGAAGATCAAGCCGGGCTTGAATGTTAGCGCTGGAAAAGATGATACGTTGTTTGCTACGGCGGATGGCGTGGTTATGTTTGATACAGTGCGCGGCCGCAAGCGTGTGAACGTCGTGCCCGCGGAGAAATAACATGAAAGCTGAAATCCATCCAAAATATTATCCCGATGCCAAAGTGACTTGCGCGTCGTGCGGAAATACCTGGACGACCGGTTCGACGAAAAAAGAATTGCGCGTTGATATTTGCTCGAATTGCCATCCATTCTTCACGGGCGAGTCGGCGCGCATCCTGGATATCGAGGGCCAGGTGGATCGCTTCTACAAGAAGTTGAACGTCAGCCAGCAATACATCGAGACCAAGAAAGCAAAGGAAGCGGCAAAGAAATCCCCTGCGCGCCCAATCTCTGAACTCGAACTTCCGCAGCGGTCTGTGGACGCGCTTGCCAAAGCTGGCATTACTGAAGTCAATCAACTCCTCGCAAAACTTGGTGAAGGCGATGCCGCCGTTTTGGCGATCCAGGGTTTTGGCCAAAAGTCTTTGATTGATGCAAAGAAAAAACTGCGTGCCCTCGGTTATGAATTGCCCGAAGCCCCCGCGCAGGAAACATCTGCGTAGGATTTGCAGGGAAAGTTTTATCAGGTAAACTTGACAGGCATGGCACAACGCCATGCCTGTTTGCTAAGATGAGGAGAATGCATGCGCCATACTCACGGCTCGATTGAAGTCATCTGCGGTTCGATGTTCAGCGGCAAGACGGATGAGTTGATCCGGCGTTTGATCCGGGCGACGATTGCCAGGCAAAAGGTGCAGGTCTTCAAGCCCGCCATTGACGTGCGCTACGCGGTCGAAAAAGTCACATCACATGCTGGTGCTGATTTTGATGCGGTCCCCATTGAAAGGTCCGCGGAGATCAAATCCAGATTGGAGCCGGATACGACTGTCGTCGGCATTGATGAGGCGCAGTTCATGGATGATGGAATCATCGAGGTGGCGCAGCAATTGGCGGAGCGCGGCGTCCGCGTGCTGGTGGCTGGACTCGATATGGATTTCCGCGGCGAGCCGTTTGGGCCCATGCCCGTTCTGATGTCCATGGCCGAGCGCGTGGATAAGCTTCATGCCATTTGCATGGTCTGCGGCGATGAAGCTTCGCGTACGCAAAGACTTGTCAACGGCAAGCCGGCGCGCTATGATGACCCGGTAGTGATCGTCGGCGCGTCGGAGTTGTATGAAGCGCGCTGCCGCATTCATCACGAAGTCCCACGATAGTCTGACAAGTCAGGTGGTCTAACAAGTCTCGCTTGTCGACTTGTTAGACTTTTGAGACCTGTTAGACTTACGAGAAAAAATGCAAGACTATAAAGAACTCTTATCCGAAATTTTGATTGACGAAGACACTTTGCAGAAGCGCGTCGCCGAACTTGGCGCGGAGATCAGCGCGGATTATCAAGGCAATGAAAACCTGTTGCTCATCTGCATCCTGCGCGGCGGCGTGCCGTTCATGGTGGACTTGAGCCGCCATATCACGGTCCCGCACATGATGGACTTCATGGCGGTTTCGTCGTATGGCGCGGGCAAGCGCGAGTCAGATGGCAACGTGCGGGTCACGTTCGACTTGCAAACCAACATCAAAGATAAAGATGTTTTGCTGGTCGAGGATATCGTAGATAGCGGCAATACAATTGCTTCTGTGTTGGGCATGCTGGAAACCCGCCAGCCCGCCAGTTTGAAAGTCTGCGCACTGCTCGACAAAGCCGAACGCCGCGAAGCAGTGGTCCCGATACACTATCGCGGTTTCACGATTCCAAATAAATTCGTTTTTGGCTATGGCCTTGACCTCGATGAATATTATCGTAACCTTCGTTTCGTCGGTGTTGTGGATCTGGAGAAATACAACCCCGATTGATTTGTGAGATGGGTGAGGGCGGCTTGACCGAAAAGAAATCGCAGAATGCTTCTCCGTACGCGGGACGCTGGGTTGCCCGTTTGCAGGGACACATCATTGCTCATGGCGGCACACCCGAACAAGCGTTGATTGCCGCGCAGAAAAGCCGTCACAAGGAAAAACCTGAAATTATTTATATGCCCCTCGAATCTTCATTTGCTGTTTCACCTCTACTTGAACGTTTGTGCGCGGCGCTGCCCGACCAGGAAATGTATCTGGTCGGCGGCGCGGTGCGTGACGCGCTGCTTGGACGCGTTTCACACGATTTGGATTTGGCGATTCCCAAGGACGCGATTGCTGTTGCTCGACGCGCGGCTGCGATTTTGAACGCTGACTTTTATGTGATGGACGAATCTTTTGACATTGCCCGCGTCATCGTCTCGACGGAAAACGGGTCGCGCGATATTTTGGATTTCTCGGCGTTCCGCGGCCCGGATCTGGACGCCGATTTGCGCGGCCGCGATTTCACCATCAACGCCATCGCATTTGATCCGCGCCGGCAGGCAATTCTCGATCCGCTTAATGGCGCGGCAGATTTGCGCGCGAAATTGATTCGCGCTTGCTCTGCCACATCCCTCGATGACGATCCGATCCGCATTTTGCGTGCGGTTCGTCAGGCTGCTGCGTTTGGATTCAAAATCGAGTCCGACACTCGCGCCGCGATGAAACGCGCCGCGAATCTGCTGCCTAACATTTCTCCCGAACGTCAGCGCGATGAGTTGTTCAAAATCCTCGAAGGTCCGCGTCCGGATGCGTCAATCCGCACGTTGGAAATGCTGGGCGTGTTTCCATATTTGCTTCCCGAATTATCTGCCATGAAAGGCGTCGGACAATCCGCACCGCATGTGTCGGATGTGTGGGAGCATACATTGAGCATGATGCAAAATCTTGAGGGAATCCTTGCAGTGCTTGTTCCCCCGTCATTTATTCCCTCTTCACTCCCAACTGACAACGGACTAGGGATAAGGGATAACGGGAGCAATGACCTCTTTACTGGCTTGTTGACTCTTCGCCTCGGACGTTATGGCGAAAAATTTGTGGCGCATTTTTCCAAATCGTTGAATCCAGATCGCTCGATGCGCGCGCTTTTATTTTTCGCCGCGCTCTATCACGATGTCTCAAAGCCCGCCACCAAATCCGTGGATGAGACAGGGCGCATTCGCTTCTTTGACCACGATCAACTCGGCGCAAAGGTTGCATCCGAACGCGCACGGGCTTTCAATCTCAGCAACGATGAAATTGATCGCTTAAAAATCATCATCGAAAACCACATGCGCTTTCACGCTTTTTCGAGCCGCATGGAAGGCGGGAAGCAGGAACCGTCGCGCAAAGCCATTTACCATTTCTTTCGCGATTCAGGCGAAGGCGGCGTTGACCTTGTCTTGCTGGGCCTCGCAGATTTGCGCGGCACGCGCGGCCACACGTTGACGCAGGAAACCTGGGCAGCCGCGCTTGATATTGCGCGCCTCCTTTTGGAAAATTTTTGGGAGCGGCCGGAAGAAACTGTCGCGCCGCCGCGTCTTGTAAACGGACTCGATGTGATCAACGAATACAAACTTGAACAAGGTCCGGTTGTCGGGCAGGTTCTCGAAGCAATCCGTGAAGCGCAGGCAACCGGCAAGGTGTCCACGCGCGAAGAAGCGCTTGTGTTTGGCCGCGAGTGGTTAAAGGAAAATCAAAAGTGAACCTGGTTTTCTTCGATCTCGAAACGCAAAAGTTATTTCAGGATGTCGGCGGGCGCGATGCCAGCAAGTTGCTGCTGGCTTGTGGAGTCACATATTCGACGGACAAAAATGATTTCAGCGTTTATTGGGAACGCGACGCGCAAGCTTTGGTTGATGAACTCAAATCAGCGGACAAAGTGATCGGCTTCAATATCCGCGAATTTGATTACGAAGTTTTGCGTCCGTACGTCCCAGTGTTCAATTTCGCCTCGCTCCGGACTTTGGACTTGATGCTCGACCTCAGCCGGACTCTCGGCTTCCGGCTTTCTCTCGACTCGCTGGCGAAGGCCTGCCTCGGCGCGACCAAAACGGCTGATGGTGTCCAATCGGTGGAATGGTTTCGCAGCGGCGAGAAAGATAAAGTCGCCGAATATTGCAAAGCCGATGTGGACATCACGCGCCGCGTCTACGAGTTTGGGCGCGATAATGGATTCGTTTATTATTACAGCAAATTGGGAAGCAAATTGAAGGTGAATGTAAATTGGAGATGAAAATGGAAAATGTAAAGGTCAATGGAATCAATCTGGCTTATGAGCGGCGCGGAAAAGGCTTGCCGCTTGTTTTGATCCACGGTTATCCACTGGATCACACGACGTGGAATGAAATTGCTCCGCTTCTCGAAAAAGATTTCGACCTCATCCTGCCCGATCTGCGCGGAATGGGAGAATCAGATGCAGTTGAATCCGTTTACACGATGGCCGACATTGCATCGGATATTGCCGGTCTATTGGATCATTTGAAAATCAAAAGCGCATTCATCGCTGGGCACTCGATGGGCGGATATGTCTCACTGGCATTTGCCCGCGCATATCCCGAACGCGTGCATGGGCTGGCAATGATTTCTTCGCAAATGCTCGCGGACGCGCCGGATCGCAAGGAGGGCCGTTATAAATCCGCGGCGGAAGTTGCCGAAAAGGGCGTCGGTGTTGTCGCCGACGCATTGACACCAAAGCTCACGGCAGATGCCCGTGTTCAATCTTTCGTTCATGCTTTGATGAAGAAACAAAGAGCGGCGGGCGTAATCGGTTCATTGAAGGCAATGGCTCAACGGCCTGATTCAAGTGATATTCTTGCGAAGTTTAATTTTCCGGTTTTGATCGTCCACGGCGATGCGGATGCGTTGATTCCCGTCGAGCGCGGACGCGAGATGAAAACCGCGCTGCCGTCCGCACATTATGTCGAATTGCCGGGGCTGGGCCACATGACGATGATGGAAAATCCAAAGGCTGTGGCTGAGGCGCTGAGTTTTTTTGTCAAGGCTTGAAAATAGAATCGAATTGAAAACGGGACCCGTTATCAGGTCCCGTTTTTGATGCGTCAGGGCGTCAACGGATGAGTATATGGATGCCACTTCCCATCGTCGCTTGCTGGATAAAGGGCCCCCGTCCTCCGAGCAAATTTGTTCAAATGCGCAACCAGCACGGCGCTTGGCACTGGCTTGACGAGGTAATCGTCCGCTCCGGCATCGAGGATGCTTGCGACAATGGAAGGGTCATCGAGGGCGGATAAAATCAGGATCGGTACGTTACTGAAAGCCCGCACAGCCTTGCAGATCTGCCAACCGTCCATGTGCGGCATCATTAGATCGAGCAAGACCAATTGTGGAGCTTTTTCCTTGATAACCTGGATGGCCTCTTCACCGCTGTTTGAAACCAGCACGTCGAAATTATGTGTCCGCAAAATGACCGAAAGAAGCTCAGTGATCGCGGGATCGTCATCTATGGTCAATACGTTTGTTTTCATGGATGATTGTATTATATGGATATATTGCTGTTTGAACTTTGCAGGTTATTTACAGATTAGACCTATTGGAATGTGATATTTGTCATTGGTCAAAAGGCTTATTTTTGGTAGAATACTTCCCGATTTAACATGGATATCTCGAAGCTTAGGAGGCTCGAATGAAAAAGTGGGTTTATTTGTTCAATGAGTTCAAGGAAGTGGAAAAAGTTGCCGGTGGTAACTGGGATGATGTAAAGGCTCTTGTAGGAGGCAAAGGAGCGGGCTTATTCGATATGACGCGCGCAGGCGTACCTGTGCCGCCATTTCTCACGGTCACGACGGAAGCGTGCAATGAGTATCAGCGGTTGGGCAAGTTCCCGGCGGGGATGTGGGATCAGGAACTGAAGGCATTGAAGGAAGTTGAAAGGAAAGCCGGTAAGAAGTTCGGTGATCCCAATAGCCCATTGCTGGTATCATGCCGCTCCGGCGCAAAGTTTTCCATGCCGGGCATGATGGACACGGTGCTGAACATCGGTTTGACCGATCAAACCGCGGAGGGGCTGGCAAAGTCAACAGGCAACCCGCGCTTCGTCTATGACTCGTACAGACGCCTGGTCGAAATGTTTGGCAGTGTTGTGTTGGGAATTCCCGATGAAGCGTTCGAAGAGCCGCTCAAGGAATACAAAGCCAAAAAAGGTTACAAACTTGATGTTGAAATGACCGCTGATGATTGGAAGGAAATGGTTCGCGCTTTCCGTGAAGTGGTCAGGAAACATAAAGGATTCGATTTTCCGCAGGATCCGTACAAGCAGCTCGAGCTGGCAACCGAAGCGGTTTTCAAATCATGGAATGGAAAACGCGCCATTGATTATCGCAACCACGAACACATTCCGCATAATCTCGGTACGGCAGTCAACATCGTGACGATGGTCTTCGGCAACATGGGTGATGACTCGGGCACCGGCGTGGCATTCACGCGCAACCCATCCACGGGCGAGAAAAAGATGATGGGTGAGTATTTGCTCAATGCGCAGGGCGAAGATGTGGTGGCGGGTATTCGTAACACGGATCAGATCGAAAACCTCAAAACAAAAATGCCCGCTGTTTATAAGCATTTTATGGACATCACATCCAAACTTGAGACGCATTACAAAGACATGCAGGATGTGGAGTTCACCATCGAACGCAGCAAGTTGTGGATGCTCCAGACCCGCGTCGGCAAACGGACAGCAAAATCCGCCGTCAAGATCGCGGTGGACATGGTGAACGAGGGACTCATCACGAAAGAGCAAGCTGTCCAGCGCGTCACACCGGAACAGGTGGATGCTCTGCTTCATCCGCAGTTTGATTTGCAAGCCCTGAAGAATTCCGAGAAAGATGGCGCATTGTTTGCCAAAGGTGTAAATGCCTCGCCTGGCGCGGCTGTCGGACAGGTTTACTTCGATGCGGATACCGCTGAGAAGATGTCGAAAGAACAAAAGCAGGATGTCATCATGGTGCGCCCGTTCACCAAGCCCGACGATGTCCATGGCATGATCGCGGCTAAAGGCGTATTGACCAGCGAAGGCGGCGCGACGTCACATGCTGCAGTGGTGGCGCGGCAGTTTGGTATTCCCTGCGTGGTCGGCGCTTCGATGATCAAGATTGACCTTGAGAAGCGTGTGATGTTAGTGGATGAAAAGACTGTCAAAGAAGGCGATTGGATTTCTGTTGACGGTACAACGGGCAATGTGTTCATTGGCAAAATCCCGATGACTGCGCCGTCGTTGGAAGAGCAAACTGAACTGATGACTCTGCTCAAATGGGCCGACGAAATTTCCGCGCGCAAGGATATTCGCAGCGCGCCGAAAGGCTGGCCGACGCGCGGCTTGCAAGTCTGGGCAAACGCGGATTATCCAAAGGATGCGCGCCGCGCCCGTTCGTACGGCGCGGTCGGAATCGGTCTGTGCCGAACCGAGCACATGTTCTTCGAGCCGGAGCGCCTGCCGATTGTCCAGCGTATGATCCTCGCCGAATCCAGCGAAGAGCGGACGAAGGCTTTGAACGAACTTCTACCTTATCAGCGCAAAGACTTTGATGGCTTGTTCGAAGCCATGGATGGCTATCCGGTCATCATCCGCTTGATTGACCCGCCTCTACATGAATTCATGCCATCCGAAGAAGCCTTGCTTGAAGAAGTTATTACAATGCGTGTCAAAGGCGAGACGGCTGGATTGGCTGAGAAAGAGCGCCTGCTCAAAGATATTCAGGCTATGCACGAATCGAACCCGATGATGGGCTTGCGCGGCGTGCGTTTGAGCATCGATATGCCTGAGATCGTCGAGATGCAGGTGCGCGCCATTTTTGAAGCGGCTGCGGATTGCGCTTTGCGCGGCATCGTGGTCAAGCCTGAAGTGATGATCCCGCTGACCGGTACGGTCAAGGAGTTGGAGTGGATTCAGCCGCGCTTGATCCGCATCGCGGCGACGGTATTGGCTGAGAAGAGTGTCAAGAAACTGGACTATAAGTTTGGCACGATGATCGAAATCCCACGCGCGGCTGTCACTGCCGCGGAGATTGCGGGGTTGGCGCAGTTCTTCTCGTTCGGTACGAACGATCTGACGCAAATGACCTTCGGTTATTCGCGCGATGATGCGGAGCGCAACTTCCTTGTGACGTATGTGGAGCAGGGCATCCTGCCGAAGAACCCGTTCCAGACGCTCGACCGCGACGGCGTCGGCCGCTTGATGCGAATGGCGATTGAAGATGGCCGCACGACTCGTCCTGAACTCGAAGTCGGTATCTGCGGCGAACATGGCGGCGACCCCGAATCGATTGAATGGTGTCATATCATCGGCAATAATTACGTTTCCTGCTCGCCGTTCCGCGTGCCAATTGCGCGCCTGGCCGCGGCGCATGTAGCGTTGAAATATGCGGCAAATGGTCGCAAGGCTGCAACAGTCAAGGTAAAGAAAGCCGCGCCAACATCGTCCCCGAAAGGGAAAAAGAAAACGGTTGCTAAGAAAGCAGTAAAGAAAGCAAAATCGAAGACTGCAAAACGCAAATAGTAGAACGTAAAGACTTCCGAAGTCTTCAAGACTTCGGAAGTCTTTCTTTGTCCATAGTTATAAAAGAATAAATCGAAGGCATGATAAAATGTGCGATAATTGTTGATGTATGTGGGAGAATTCCGATGTCAATCTCGATGCAACCTAAACCAATAACTTGGCTAAATGAAACCAAGAAATAATTGCGGTTTTGAAACTGGCGGAATAGAATGAGACTGCTCCTGAAATTGTTTGCTCGCGGAGAGGCTATCCATGCGTC
>JAKAKJ010000075.1 GCA_021824575.1 Chloroflexota bacterium | reverse complement strand
CGAAGGTCTGACGAAGTACACCATGGCGGAATTGACCAACAACACCATCACGAACGGCGATGTGATGGCACTCTTCCTGCCGGTGAAGCAGGTGACCAAGGACAATGTCTATGACCTCATCGTCAAGAGCGGTTTCCAGAGCTACGATGATGTGTATCGTGATATTCCTGACTCTCAACGCCCGCCAAAGCCGGGTGCATCTAGCAGCGTACCGGCTGAAAAGGTCAAAATTGGTCTCTCGTTCTCAGACTTTGCGACGGAACGCTGGAAGAACGAAGCGGACCTGATGACAAAGCTTCTCAATGACAAAGGCTATGATGTAATCGTCCAGGAGGCCAATCATGATGTGAAGATGCAGAACGACCAGATCGACAACATGGTTAGTCAGAGCATCAAAGGTCTGATCGTGATTGCCGAAGATGGTGATGCAGCGGTCACATCGGTGGACAAAGCGGCGGATGCGGGCGTGAAGGTCATCGCCTATGACCGTCTGATCAAGACCCCCAAAATAGCTGCCTACCTGTCGTTCAACAATGTCGAAGTGGGTCGGCAGGAAGCGCTGGGAGTGATGACGGCCCTGGGAATACCAGGGAGCACAGTTTGGACGAAAGACAATCCGGCCAAGATTGTTCTGTCCGGCGGATCACCGACGGATAACAATGCCCATTTGGTTCGCCAGGGCCAGATGGAAATTATACAACCATACATTGACCAGGGAATTGTCAAGGTGGTGGCAGATCAGTGGGTGGACAACTGGGATGCGGCCAATGCCGAGAAGATGATGGAGAACATTCTGACGGCGCAGCAGAACAAGATTGATGGGGTGATCGCCTCGAACGACGGCACGGCATTGGGGGAGTTGCAGGCGATGAAGGCGCAGGGATTGGCAGGCAAGGTGCCGATTTCCGGTCAGGATGCGACGGCGGATGGTTGTAACAGCATTGTGAAAGGCGAACAGACTGTCAGTGTGTATAAAGACATCCGCCTGTTATCGCCTATGGCCGTGGACATGATGGATGCTCTGCTCAACGGCAAGGCAATCGAAGGTCTGACGAAGTACACCATGGCGGAATTGACCAACAACACCATCACGAACGGCGATGTGATGGCACTCTTCCTGCCGGTGAAGCAGGTGACCAAGGACAATGTCTATGATCTCATCGTCAAGAGCTGCTTCCAGACGTACGATGATGTGTATCGTGACGTTACCACCAATCTGCCAGAAAAGGTTAGTTGCCCGTAATAGCTCACACCTTCCGACCATATTCAATATAGTTGGTCTGTAGGTTTCAATCCTGGTGTAAGTTTATGGAGTGGGGCTTCCTTGGTCAGGATATTACCAGAAAAGGGAGCCCTCTCCTCACCGGATAAAAGGAGCTTTTCATGAGTGATGATGTTATCCTCGAATTCAAGAATGTCACCAAAAAATTTCCGGGGGTCACCGCGTTGGATGGCGTTTCGTTTTCCATCCAGCGCGGTGAAATCCATGGCATTTGCGGCGAGAACGGTGCAGGCAAATCCACGTTAATGAAGATTCTGTCCGGTGTTTATCCGTGGGGTTCCTATGAGGGACAGATCATTTATGAAGGACAAGAGTTGAAACTGAGCGATGCATCAATCCAAAAGGCAGTGGAAGAGGGCATTGCGATTGTTTATCAAGAATTGACCCTGGTACCCAGCATTACAGTCGGTGAAAACATATTTTTAGGAAAAGAACCGGCAGAGCACGGAATCATCAACTGGGAAAAACTCTACTCGGATACACGGAAGGTTTTGGAAAAATATCATCTGGATGTTCCACCGAGAAACATCGTTCGCCACTTGGGAGTGGGCAAGATGCAGATGACGGAAATCGCCAAGGCACTTGCGGAGGATGCCAAGATTCTGATTTTGGATGAACCGACCAGTGCGCTGTCTGAAGTAGAAATCGAGCAACTGATGGAGATCTTGCGCGGCCTCAAGGAACACGGCGTTACATGCATTTACATCAGCCACAAACTGGACGAGTTTTTCAAAGTTACAGATACGATTACCGTGCTGCGCGATGGCAAGGTGGTTATCACCCGACCTACCGAGAAACTGACCACAGAACTGTTGGTGAAGAACATGGTAGGGCGCGAAATGAAGGAACGATTCCCGAAAGGCAACCGCAAACCCGGTGAAATCATTCTCGAGGTCGAAGACTTGCATGCGTTCGATCCCCAAGATCGAAATTATGAGATTCTAAAAGGCGTGAATTTCAACCTGCGTCGTGGTGAAGTCCTTGGAATTGCCGGCCTGATGGGTTCTGGGCGTACAGAATTAGTAATGACATTATTTGGTGAATATGCCAAGATTGGCCGGGGAAAGATCAAAATGGAAGGGGAGGAGATCACCATACGCAATTCGCGTCAGGCTATGCAGCATGGCATCAGTCTTGTGCCTGAAGACCGCAAACTGCATGGGCTGGTATTAATCCAGTCCATCCTGCGCAACATTTCACTGGCCAACCTGGACCGGTTTGCCTCTTTCATGCGCATCAACGATGTGGCCGAATTGAAGGAAAGCATGGATTTTGCCAAAAGCTTGGCCATCAAGGCGCACAACTTGCATGCCAGGGCCGATTCCCTTTCCGGCGGAAACCAGCAAAAAACGGTGATTTCCAAATGGTTGATGTCAAACCCAAGAGTGTTGATTATGGACGATCCCACGCGCGGCATTGATGTTGGGACAAAATATGAGATCTACAAGATCATGAATGATCTGGCTGAGAAAGGCATAGCAATTGTCATGATCTCCAGCGATCTGGAGGAGGTTCTGGGTATGAGCGACCGGATCATGGTTATGTGCGAGGGTCGCTCCGTCTGCACTCTTGATATTTCTGAGGCGACGGAGGAAAAGATCATGACACTGGCAACAGGCACAGAAACCTATCATATTCCCGAAAGGCAATCTTTATGAGCACAACAACCACCTCTTCGAATGAGAAAACCATCTCCCCAGTCAACCAGCGATTCCGCTTTAATTTCCAGACGTATGGTCTGATCATCGCGCTGGTTGTCATTTGGGCCTTCTTCTATATCGTGACTGACGGAGTCTATCTCTCACCGCAAAATTTTTCCAACCTTTTCCGGCAGATGACGATCACCGCGATCCTCTCAGTCGGCATGGTGCTGGTCATTGTGGCTACCCACATTGACTTGTCGGTAGGCAAGCTAGCCGGATACATATCTGTTGTTGTGGCGGTTCTTCAAGCTCGCACTTGGAACCAACTCCTGCCCGGCGCGTCGCCTGTGCTGACCACGACCCTCTCCGTTCTCATCGGGTTGCTTGTCGGGACACTCTATGGTGTCCTACAAGGGTATATCATCGCCGTTCAACGCGTACCCGCCTTCATTGTGACACTGGGCAGCATGTGGATTCTCAACGGCCTGATCCTGGTTCAAACGGCAGGGAAGACTATACCCGCAAACCAGCCTCTCTTCTCTGAGATCGCACAAGGGTATGTTTCGCCAACAGTTGGGTGGATTGGCGCGGTAGTGGTCGCAGTGTTAATGTTTGTGTTGATGTTCGATGGCAGGCGTAGAAAGACCCGGTATGGTTTTAGTCTGCCACCACTAGGCATGGACTTGTTAAAGACTGGCTTTTTCGCGGCCCTGCTCTTCGGTTATGTGTTCTATGTCAATAAATACAGCGGTGTCCAGAATCCCGTCCTGCTGCTTGCGATCCTCGTTGTGATCGTGACTTATATCTCGAACAATACCAAGTTTGGTCGCTATGTCTATGCAATCGGCGGCAACCGTGAGGCCGCACGACTCTCAGGCATCAACATTACCGCCAACACCTTCTGGATCTTCGTCCTGATGGGATTCCTGTGCGGTGTTTCAGGCATTGTGATGGCCTCCTACGTGGGATATGGGACAATTTCTGCTGGACAGGGTTATGAGCTGTTCGCAATCGCGGCCTGCTTCCTGGGCGGAACCTCCACCCTCGGCGGGGAGGGCACCATCGTCGGCGCCATGATTGGTGCGTTGATCATGGCCAGTCTGACCAACGGCCTGCAAATTATGAACTTCCCAGCCGCCTGGCAGTATGTGGTCTCGGGCGTAGTGTTGGTGATCGCCGTCCTCGGTGATGTGTATTTGAAAAGAAACCGCTAATTCGTCCAGATAACAGAGCCACTATGTTATTCTGGCAACGTATTATTCTGAAGTATGGAAATGTTGGGCATTGGGTTGCCCGACCAATGCCCTATAAAAAACCGGTTATTGAATCTGCGCGGCAATGTCTTTGGAAGGCCATTGCTTCCGTTCCATCCGTTTCTCTCAACACAAATTTCAGGAAGAACCGCAAAAATCACTTATATCTTCAAGAGGTTACGAATGTCTGACTACACCCCCAAACCGGAACACAAATTTACCTTTGGACTATGGACGGTCGGCAATCCAGGCCGCGACCCTTTCGGCGCACCCGTTCGCTCTTCGAAAACTCCCGCGGAACTGGTTTATCTGCTCGGCGAAGTTTGCGCTTATGGCGTCAATTTCCACGATAATGACCTGATTCCGATTGATGCCACATTCACTGAGGCAGAAGCCATCAAGAAAGATTTCCGCAAGGCACTGGCGGATACAGGACTGGTTGTTCCAATGGCAACCACTAACCTGTTCTATGACCCAGTCTTCAAGGATGGCGCTTTCACCAGCAATGACCCGAAAGTGCGCGCTTACGCAATCCAAAAGACGCTAAAGGCCATTGATCTTGGCGTGGAATTTGGCGCTAAAGTTTACGTCTTCTGGGGCGGGCGCGAAGGCACCGAGACGGATTCGTCCAAGAAAGCTACAGAAGCAATCAAGCGTAATCGCGAAGCTATAAATTTCTTCTGCGAATACGCACTCGATCAAGGCTATGACCTGAAATTTGCCCTCGAGGCCAAGCCTAACGAACCACGCGGTGACCTCTACAATCCAACCACTGGGCACATGCTGGCCTTCATAGAGTCTCTTGATCACCCCGAGATGGTTGGCGTCAACCCGGAAATGGCGCACGAGCACATGGTTGGCATCAACTTCATGCACGGCGTGGCTCAGGCTTGGGAGGCAGGCAAGCTCTTCCACATTGACCTTAATGACCAGTATCCCGGTCGTTATGACCAGGACCTGCGTTTCGGTTCGCGTGACATCAAAGCCGCTTTCTACCTGGTCAAGTTCCTCGAAGATGTTGGTTATGAAGGTTCGCGTCATTTTGACGCGCATGCCTATCGCACCGAGGATTTCGAAGGCGTCAAGGACTTCGCGCGCGGCTGTATGCGCACCTATCTCATCCTGAAAGAGAAGGCCGCCCAGTTCAATGCCGACAAGGAAATCCAAGCGCTTCTGGCAGAAATCAATGAAGATGATGGCTCGATGAGCCAGTACTTCGGTAAGTATTCGGCGGAGAAGGCCAACACTCTCAAAGCGCAATCGTTCGATCGCAATGCCATCGCCTCGCGCGGCTTGAGATACGAACGTCTCGACCAATTGACCGCGGAAATTTTGCTCGGTGTACGCTAGCCCATAAGTGAATGGATACAGTACATTATTACTCCGGCCAGGAATGTTCTGTGCTGGAAAATTCGATGCTACGCCTTCTGGTGACGCGTAACATTGGTCCTCGCGTCCTATGGTTTGGTTTCAAAAACGATGAAAATCTTTTTGCCGATCTGCCAAGCTTTGTCGCTGAACCTCCCGGCGGCGGTTTGTTCCATTTTTACGGCGGACACCGTTTGTGGGTTGCTCCTGAAGATTTTGCCACCACCTATGCCCCTGACGACTCTCCCGTTAACATTTCGCCGGTCAAGGATGGATACCTTGTTACCAAACTTATTGAACCGCAGACCGGCCTGCAGAAATCGCTGGAGATACTTCTGGGCGATGAAACACAGGTGGTCATTAAACACCACATCACTAACCATCGAACTAAACCCGTTACCTGTGCGCCTTGGGCGATTACACAATTCAAAACAGGCGGAGTGGCGATCCTGCCGCAGGCGCGGCATGACGCATGCGTTCTTCCCAATCGCTCATTGGCATTGTGGACCTATACCGATATGTCCGATACGAATGTAACATGGGGGAAAGATTACATTCTGCTCCATGCGAATATGAAATTACCCTTCAAGGTGGGATTTCCCAACCCGCGCGGGTGGCTAGCATATTGGTTCAATGGCTCGTTGTTCGTCAAACACGCTGGCTATAACGCACAGGCGCAGTATTATGATTTCAACAGCTCCAGCGAGTGCTATTGCAACGACCAATTCCTGGAATTGGAAACTCTTGCGCCTATCACGGTCATCGAGCCGCAGCAGACCGCTTCCCATGTTGAAACATGGAATCTTTACGAAGACATTCCCTTTCCGCAAAATGAGAAAGATGTGCAGGCCCTCGCAGAAGCTCTGAAATTGGAGTAGACCATGAACTTTTTCCTCGGTATTGATACCTCCACAACTTCCAGCAAGGCGCTGCTTATTGATGAAAATGGCAACGTCGTTGCGGTGACATCCAACCCGCATACGCTTCAAATGCCCAGGCCGCTTTGGTCGGAGCAGGATCCGCGCGAGTGGTGGAAAGCGACATCGGCAAGTATCCGCTCTGTGTTGGAAAAAGCAGGTATCGGTGGGGAAAGAGTCGCAGCCGTCGGTCTTACAGGGCAAATGCATGGGCTTGTCCTGTTGGATGATGATGGAAATGTTCTTCGGCCCGCCATCCTGTGGAATGATCAACGCGCGCAAGTTCAGTGCGATGAGATACACCGCAGGATTGGGAGGGAAAAGTTCATTCAGATCACAGGCAATGTGGCACTGACGGGTTTCACCGCGCCGAAGATTTTGTGGGTGAAAGAGAACGAGCCTGCTGTGTTCGCGAAAGCGAAACATATGCTGCTTCCAAAGGATTATGTACGTTACAAACTCACTGGCGAATACGCGATGGATAAAGCCGATGGCGCGGGTACGGTGCTATTCGATTTGAAAGCGCGTCATTGGTCGGATGAAGTCTTATCCGCGCTTGACATTCCGCGCACATGGATGCCGGAAACTTATGAGGGGACGGAGATTACAAGTTGTGTTACCGAAGAAGCCGCGTTACTCACTGGACTGAAAGCTGGCACACCTATTGTGGCGGGCGGCGGTGATCAGGCGACGGGCGCGGTGGGCGTTGGTGCAGTTGAGCCCGGCATTGTTGGGCTAACGGTCGGTACGAGTGGTGTGGTCTTTGCAACAACACCGTCAGCGCTGATCGAACCCGAGGGGCGCCTGCATGCGTTTTGTCATGCGGTGCCGGGCATGTGGCATTTCATGGGGGTGATGCTTTCGGCAGCAGGAAGTCTGCAATGGTATCGTGATACGCTTGCACCCAATATGAGTTTTGATGATTTGTTGATGGAGGCGGAAACAAGCCCCGCGGAGAGTGAAGGCCTGCAGTTTCTGCCGTATCTGTCGGGAGAACGCACACCTCATCCCGATCCGTTGGCTAGGGGAGCTTTTATCGGCTTGACTCTCCGCCACAGCCGCGCCCATATGACTCGTGCGGTGCTGGAGGGAGTCACATTTGGGTTGAAGGATTCGTTTACCTTGATTCAAAACACAGGACTGGGGAATATTACACAAGTCCGCGCATCGGGCGGTGGGGTGAAGAGCCCGCTGTGGCGTCAGATCATGGCTACGGTATTGAATGTGGAGCTGGTCACGGTCAACACCACCGAGGGCGGCGCATACGGCGCAGCCTTGCTTGCAGGCGTCGGCATGGGTGCGTGGGGCGATGTGGCGGCCGCGTGTAAAGCGTGTATCCAAGTGACGGGGAGTACACACCCCAATCCATCGGAGGTGGAGGCATATCAAAGGGCGTACGATCTGTATCGTGCGTTGTATCCGGCTTTGAAAGCAAGTTTCGAGAAGATGGGCCAGACAAGTTAAATAAACAGGGATAGGCAATCGAGTCTGTTTATATATCTATATCCGGTATAAGAACAAGTTTGCTTCGCAGCGTATGGCACCTCTGATCCATAAAATGGATTCACGAAAGACTGTGGCTCGCCCACAAATACGAAGATGCCTATCTGCATAACTACGCCAGCGCATAAGTAATATCTTCTGACGTGATCCGCGTGTTTTTCAATTCAAGCGGTAAGTTCTTCCGAACTACTTTTAACACTTACTTAGAACAAATTGTTCGGTTAATCTTGTGGCAGGCTTGCACATGGCTGTTGGTCTCATTGGTCGGAACCAAGTTAACCATGCTCAAGCCTTTTCGTGAACTGCTGATTCTATAGAAATTTGCCGAGGCAGCCAAATACCAGCACGGTGATCAACGCACCTGCCAGCGCGCCAACAATCAGTTGTGGTATGTCATGTTTGCGGCGATTCAGGCGTGCCCAAGCGACCAATGGCAGGGAGAGAAACGCCCACAACGCAGGTGCGCCAAAGACAAAGACCAGCGCAGTTGAAAACCCGCCCACACCCGCCATGTGCATGCTGATTTTCCAAAAACTGGAGATTGTGAACATGACGATGGCGAGGCAGAAATAGGTCAATATAATCAGGCGCAAGAGGTGCGGCCCGTGACCTAGCCACAACACAATCAATGCAAAAACATCGCTGCTCAAACTGACAAGGATGAAGCGTGGGCGTTCTTCGCGGTGCGTGAGCTCCATGTCGCTTACCCAGCCGCGCTTCTTTCCGAGAATCAAGTAGGCGAGCGGAATGCCCGTCACGAGGAGAAGCATCAGGATTGCCCAGAGCAGGCCAGGGGTCCGCGCAGAGGCGTATCCAAAGGCGATGAAAATCGGCAGGGAGAGAATCGAACTGTCGAAGAGAATGGAAACCCAGCGGGCGAGACGGTCAGCCATTGTATGAGATCCGTTTCGATTGCAGCATCCGCGTTAATAAGTGCAAGCAAATCATATAGCGATTTCCTCTAATGCAGTTTTTCTTTGTGATCCACAATGACGCCCTGCGCGGCTTGCAGCACGGCTTCATCAATGTTGGCGACATCGGTGATGACGGGTTTGATTCCCACCTGTTCCATGCTGTAATACGCACCCGCTCCCATGCCGCGCGCCAAAAGGAACTGGCAATCGCGGATGGCTTCGGCCATTTGGAAGTGGCGGTCCTGTTCGGCGGGCGCAAAGCCGTGGCCGCGCGGATCGCTTTCTTCGGCGTATTCTTCGCCTGCAAAATGGGTATGCCCCATTTTCTCGCGTTGTTCGCGGGCGATGATTTGCCCGTTTTCGATGGTCAGGACGGCGTAATATTTGGCGCGTCCGAAGTGCTGGCTGATGGTCTGGCCGTCATCGGTGATGGCGGCAATTTTGATAGACATGAGAATCTCCTTGTAGCGCAAAATTTATTTTGCGCTTGGTTTGCGGAATGAATTTCGCGTTACGCGGCGCTGGCAAGTTCGGTGAAATCGAGTCCAAGCTGGACACTGATTTGTTCCGCCATGTCGGCGAGCAAAGGCTTGAACGCGCTAAGCGCATCATTGCGCGCAACGATCAATGGGTGAGCATAATATTCGCTTCGCAGAGTGTAGAACGGCGCCATATCCTGCTGGCTGAGAATTTCGCCTTTCTGCTGGCGGGCGATCAGCTCTGCATAAAGATCCATGAAACGTTTTTCAAGCGCCACGACTTGCGGATCATCTTCAAAGGTTCGGATGGCGGATTGATAGCCTCGAGCCTGCGAATCGGCAAGGATTGCATCAGCCAAAGCGCGGGCCACATCCTGAATGATCACGTTGACGTGATATTTCATCGTTGCAGTGTTTGGCATAAAGTCAGGGGCGAGGTGAGTTACATGATCCAGTTGAACAAATAACCGGTGATGATGATCGCCACGGCGATTACGCCGATAAAGACCGCGATCAATTGCGGCTTGAGTACGCGGCGCAGAATGATCGTCTCCGGCAGGCTCAAACCCACCACCGACATCATGAACGCCAGCACGGTGCCCAGCGAGGCGCCTTTTTCCATCAACGCACTGACAATGGGGATGACGCCTGCCGCGTTGGAATACAGCGGGATGCCGACCAAGACAGCTGCGGGCACCGACCACCATTCCTGCCTGCCCATAATTCCCGCCAACGCCGCATCCGGAACATAGCCGTGAATGCCAGCGCCCACCGCGATACCCACCACTACGTACAGCCAAACCTTGCCAACGATTTCCTTGACCGAATCCCACGAACGTTCGATGCGTTCCTGGAACGTGAGCTTTTCAGTCAAGCCTTCGCCCTGGCTCTGCATTTGCCAGACGAAATCTTCCACATAGCGCTCCATCTTGAGCCGCCCGATCACCACACCGGCGATGATGGAAATGATCAGCCCAGAAGCGATATATATCCCGGCCACCTTCCAACCAAATAAACCGAAGAGTAATACCACCGCCACTTCATTGATGGTCGGCGCGGCAATCAAAAATGAAAAGGTTACGCCGAGCGGAATACCCGATTCGACAAATCCGATAAAGAGTGGAACCGCCGAGCACGAACAGAATGGTGTGACAATGCCAAGCATGGCCGCCAGCACGTTGCCCACGCCCTCGCGCTTCCCGCCCAGCCAGGCGCGCGTCTGCTCTGCACTGAAAAATGTTCGCAGGAGCGAGATCAGGAAAATCATGCCGCCCAACAGCAAGATGATTTTCGGAACGTCATAGAAAAAGAAGGCCAGCGCGTCGCCGAGATGCGAACCTTGCGGCTGCGCCAACAGACCATAGGCGATCCAATTTGCGAGCGGTTGGATGATGTTATAAGCCGCGAGCCAGGCGATAGCCGCCAGAACCAGCAGGCCGATCATGCGCCACGGAATTTCAGGTTTATGTTGTGTGGAAAGTGTTTGATCCATATTGTTTCCTTTGAGTTATATTCAATTTATCGAATGGATTCTCACCGTAAAAAAAGCGGACAAGCCGCTTCTTGCCGGGACATCAAGCCGGATTCAGCCACTCCAGCAGTTGCTGGTCGCTGGGAATTTTTCCCGCCGAAACCAGCCGGTTGTTGACGACCAGCCCCGGGGTCGAAAGGATCGGCCATTTCATGATCTCGGCATAATCCGTCACCTTTTCGATCTCCAGTTGCAGATTATGTTTCTCCGCCAGCGCGCGGACATTCTTTTCCAATCGTTTGCAGTTCGCACAGCCGCTTCCCAGAATTTTGACGTTTAACATTTTTCACCTCACATTTAGGAGTTCCACCGGGATATTCACCTGGTGTGTATTTTCTTCTTTGCAATTCGGGCATGTGCAGACGATGGGCGTCAGCGTCAATCTTGCTTCCGGCATACCGGCCATTTGACGCACGGCATCCAACACCGAATAAATTTCCGGGCGGATGATGCGGTAATACACGTTCCAGCCCTCGCGGCGATCCTGCAAGAGACCAGCATCTCGCAGCACCATCAACTGTTGCGAGATGTAAGCCTGCCGAACACCCAACGCCGCTTCCAGGTGACAGACACATTCCTCGCCGCCGCGCAGGATTTCCAAAATCGCCAGCCGCGCCGGATGGGTCAGCGCCTTGAGTAATTTGACTTCTTCAGGATAATCGTACATGGAAACACCTTTATTCAATCTATTGAATGTTATTGTAGCGAGGAGGAGAAAATTTGAAAGGTACGCAATGTCACAAGATTTGTATTATATTCATCCTTTTGAATATTATCTATTGATACAAATCCCCGTTGGGCAAACGGGGATTTGATTGTTTACTTGATCAATTTCTGATCGGGCGGGCAGGCTTCCGCTGCTGCTGCAGCCATCGCTGGATTAGGTGAAACCATACCGCCGAACATACGCTTCTGGAAATAGAAGGCAACATTCACCAGCCCGATCATCACCGGCACTTCCACCAGCGGACCGATCACCGCCGCGAATGCTGCGCCGCTGTTGATGCCAAAGACCGCCACCGCCACCGCAATCGCCAGTTCAAAGTTATTGCTGGCGGCGGTGAAGGAGAGGGTGGTCGTCTTCGAGTAGTCCGCGCCGAGGCGGTGTCCCATCCAGAACGAGACCAGGAACATGACCACGAAGTAGATCAGGAGCGGGATGGCGATCCGCACCACGTCCAACGGAATCTGTACAATGAGGTTGCCCTTGAGCGAGAACATCACAATGATGGTGAACAGCAGGGCGATCAAAGTCAACGGGCTGACCTTCGGCACGAAGTTCTTGTAGTACCAGTCCTTGCCTTTGGCGCGCACCAAAATCAGGCGGGTGAGGAATCCAGCCAAAAACGGAATGCCCAGATAAATGAAGACACTCTCGGCAATCTGCCCGATGGTGATGTTCACCACCACGCCTTTCAGACCAAACCAGGTCGGCAGGACGGTCAGGAAAATGTAGGCATACACGCTGTAGAACAGTACCTGAAAGATGCTGTTGAACGCCACCAGTCCCGCCGCGTATTCCGTGTCGCCGTGCGCCAGTTCATTCCACACAATGACCATCGCGATGCAACGCGCCAGCCCGATCATGATCAGTCCCGCCGCGTATTCGGGATAGCCGCGCAAAAAGATGATCGCCAGCACGAACATCAGAATGGGACCAATGATCCAGTTCTGGATAAGCGAGAGCGTCAGCACTTTTTTGTTGCGAAAGACATCCCCCAACTCCTCGTATTTGACTTTGGTAAAAGGCGGATACATCATCAGGACCAAGCCAATCGCAATCGGGATGTTGGTGGTTCCCACCGAAACGGCGTCATTGAAACTCTTGACTCCGTCAGGAAACAAAAAACCAAGCCCCACTCCCACCGCCATCGCCAGGAAAATCCATAGCGTCAGGTAGCGGTCAAGGAAAGAGAGTTGCTTGCTCAGACTCTTTGTTTCAGACATGATAAGCTCCACGCTCAACAATATTGTAGAACAAGTCACTGGTTGACCGCACAATCACCGACTTGCCTCGCACGACATATTGATAATGAGGCAATTTCAAAACGTTCTTGCAAAAATCTATACGTTTTCCAGCGCGTCTGCCAGCCAGGTGGTTACTTCGGCTGGCGTGGGGATGCGCCCCGATGAAACAAGTTTTTCGTTGATGACCAGACCAGGAGTGGAGAGAACGTTGTAGGCCATAATATCTTTGTAATCGGTGACTTTGACGATCTCCGCCTGAAAGCCCATCTCGGCAACAACCTTTTGAGCAATCTGTTCCACGCGCTTGCAATTGGCACAACCAGAACCAAGAACTTTGATAGTAATCATTAAAGAAGCCTCCTTCAATTTTCAAAATGACCGGCGTCATATAAATATTGACCCGCCGCGCCATGGATCGTCTCTGATGTGGATGCGGATTTTCGATATATTCAAACTTCCGAATACATAATATATCCTGCCTGGGTCGAAGTCAATGTGATTTACATCATCATTAAACAATGATAATCATTCAAAAACATGAATATTGTCCCAAAAAAGAAAAACGGGCAAGCCGCTTTTCCTGTTCACAACTATTCCTGCTGTGAGCAATGCGGGCAATCACAACTGGGCAACGTCTCCGGCCAAGTGAATTGTGTCTCTTCTCCCAACACTGTCCGCGCAGAATCCAGCACGGAGAAAATGTATGGTTTGCTGACACGATAAAAAATGTTCAGCCCATCGCGCCTCGGTTCGACAATTCCATTTTTTCGCAGTTCCATCAACTGCTGTGAAATATATGCCTGCCGGTATCCAAGCGCCGCTTCCAAATGGCAGACACAGGCTTCGCGCGTGCGAAGCACATCGAGGATGGCAAGACGCGCCGGATGCATCAAGGTTTTGAATAGCTTTGCCTGCGGATCGTAATTGTATTTTCGTTTCGCCATAATATTCGTCCACTTGAATATATTTTAGATTTGGCTTGCGCCCCTGTCAAGCATGTGCATTCTGTCGGCTAGAATGTTACCAAGGGACCAACCCTGAAGGGCTTTGGAAACCGATAAAATGATTCGGGCTGCAGAACTACTTTGAACATGGACGAACGTTGGCTCTGGCATCCACGCCTTCAAGAAAGGAATCAACGGAAACAAGGATGAGAATCAGTGACGCTTGTCACTAATGGCTAATCAACAAACAGGTTATATTAGTATCGTCTCTCCGAAGCCTATCCGCCTAAACATCAAAGCATGGCGGCCGGCCGATCACCATCGTGATCCAGGATTCAGCGGAAACGCTTCGTCCCCCCGACTTTGGAAAGGAGATCAGGCTGATGCGTTTGCAGAGGCTGTCTCTTTTCCATGAGACAGCCTTTTTCATTTCCCCCTCTCCCTTTGGGAGAGGCCGGGGTGAGGGAGAACTCATGAATAAAAATGATTTATCTGAACTCCTCGAGCGATCCGCCTTGCATCATTCCCACCTTTGTCCGCGACAAATCCTCGGCGTGCGGCTGGGATTGCTGGGCATGAAAGCGCTCAGCTTTGATTCGCCACCAGACAAAAAACGTTTGCTGGTCATCGTCGAATCTGACGGCTGTTTTGCGGACGGCGTCATCGCCGCCACCAACTGCACCGTCGGTCACCGCACATTGCGCGTGGAGGATTACGGTAAGACCGCCGCGACACTTGTGGATACGCAAACCGGCCGCGCCGTGCGCGTCGCTCCTGCACTGGACATCCGCCAGAAGGCTTACGCCTACGCACCCGATGAGCCGCGTCACTACTTCGCACAAATGCAAGCCTATCAAATCATGCCCGATTGCGAAATGTTCACCGTCGCCGAAGTGCAACTGACCACCCCCATCGAAGCCATCGTCTCGCGACCTGGCGCGCGCGTCAACTGCGACGTATGCGGCGAGGAGATCATCAACGAGCGCGAGATTCAGCACGAAGGTCTCATGCTCTGCCGCGCTTGCGCGGGGAATTCATATTATCATGCGGCTGTCCGCATCTCTACGCAAGAAATGGATTTGCAAATGACAGGCAGATGAATCCCATCAGGAGTCGAGACATGCAAAGGCAAGTTACTGGTAATTCTTTTATATTCTCCTTCGCCGAATTCTCCGGCGCGCTCGCCGACCTCGGCGTCATGCTTCCGCTCATCCTGGCGCTGATCGCCCTGAATGGCATGGACGCCACCGCTGTTTTCTTCGGCGTGGGTCTTGCCTACATTTTTGTCGCGCTGGTTTACCGTCTGCCCATTCCTGTCCAGCCGCTTAAGTCCGTTTCGGCGCTGGCGCTGGCAATGGGGCTTGCCCCTGTTGTCATCGTCACGGGCGCGATCTGGAATGCCGTCACTTTTCTTGGCATGGGATTGGTTGGTCTCGACCGCTGGGTGCAAAAAGCATTCCCAAAACCCGTCGTGCGCGGCATTCAATTGGGACTGGCTTGGCTGTTGTTCAAATCCGCTTGGACGCTGGTCACCAAAGCGCCGCAAGGCTGGCAGGGCGGCTTCACACTTTCGGGTCAGACGATCAACTGGCTGTGGATTTTGGTTGGCGGTGCGTTGATCTTCCTCTTGATTTTTCTCTTTTGGAAACGCGACCTCGCCGCGCTGGGAGTCGTCATCTTTGGGATTGGCGCGTCGGGACTCCGCCTCGGCATGCCCCCCGTTTCCCTGCATTTGACTCTCCCCCATCTTCTCCCGCTCATCCCTACCTGGAGTCAACTTTGGCAAGGACTAATTCTGCTCGCCCTGCCGCAAATTCCGCTCAGCCTCGGCAACTCCATCTACGCCACCGCCGACGCGGCGCGCCAGTACTTCGGCGAAAAAGCCGCGCACGTCACCGAGCGTAAACTCATGCTGACAATGGGCGCCACCGACGCCATGACCGCGCTGATCGGCGGAGTGCCGCTCTGTCACGGCTGCGGCGGGCTGACCTCGCATTACCGCCTCGGCGCGCGTTCGGGCGGCGCGCCGCTCATGCTCGGCACGATCTTCCTTTTGCTGGGATTGCTCGGCGGCTCAGCCAGTATGCAAATCTTCGGGCTGATTCCCTTCCCCGTGCTGGGCGTCCTGTTGGCATACGTTGGTTTTCAACACACGCTTCTGGCGCGCGACCTGCGCGGTGCGCAAGCCTGGCTCACCGCTTTGCTCGTCCTTGCTCTTACGCTCTGGACAAATAACCTCGCCATCGGTTTTATCAGCGCGGCAGTTTTTTATCACGCGTGGGGCTGGCTGGCGGCAGGAAAATAGCCTCTGCCACAATCCTGCTGTCAGAGGCTGTCAGTTGAAAAGTTGACACAAGCCTGAGTCTTTCAAGCCGCGGTGGGCTCCATTGCTGCGTGCCTACGCTCTATTGCGCCACAGGCTGGGACAGCCTCAGCGGGCGTGAGCAGGAAGTTATTAAAGCATTGGGATTTACCAGCGCAGAAATCGCCGATCCATTGCGTCTGAGCGCAAAGACTGCGGAAACGTATTGGGCGCGCTGGAATGGAAGAGGATACGCACTGCATTGGTAGAGTTTGCACTGCAAGAGGGTTTGTTCAAAGCAGGGATACAACGTTCGTCCTCGCAAATTTAAAATCCATGCCACTCACAAACTTTTTCAACCATCTCGCTTGCATCCACCTCTTTGCGCAGTGACACATCGCGCGGATCAACAAAATCTTTTCCGGTCAACGCGGCAAAAACAGCGTCCGCCCCATTGGCAAGATTCACTGGATCATATCCGCCTTCGAGCACAAACACGATTTTGCCGCCACAATGTTCCTCGGCTAAGTCAACTAATTTCTTGGAGAGCATATAAAACCCTGTCGTGGATAATCCAAGCGTGGTGATGGGATCATTCCAATGCGCGTCGAAGCCGGCGGAGACCAAAACCATTTCTGGCTTGAATGTTTGAATGAACGGCATAATGATTTCATCCGCAATTCTTTTATACGTTTGATCGCCTGAACCAACAGGCAATGGCACATTAACAATTCTCTTTTTGGCATTCGGTGCTTCTTCATACCAACCTGTGCCGGGATAGATTCCCCATTGATGCGTTGACAAATATGCCACGCGCTCATCATCCATGAACGCGGCTTGAGTTCCGTTGCCGTGGTGCGCGTCATAATCCACGATGGCAACGCTATTGATTCCGCGCGTCAACGCGTCGCAGGCTGCGATGGCAACGTTATTGAAGATGCAGAATCCCATCGAACGAGTCGGCTCGGCGTGATGTCCCGGCGGGCGGACGAGGGCAAAAGCATTCCGGGCTGATCCGCTCAATACAGCACGCGCACAGCTCAACGTCCCGCCTGAGGCGAGAAGCGCGTCATCAAACGAAGATCGCGTTACGAACGTCGGCGCAGAGTCAATGATCGCCGGCCCCTGTTTGCAAATATTTTCCAAGGCTTCAATCAAGTTGGGATCATGAACACGCGCGACTTCCTCGCGCGTTGCGGGATCCGCATCCAATTTTTGTGCGCCAAACGAATCGAGCCGCGGCGCTAAAAGATCGAAGCGTCGCGGCTCTTCGGGATGATCGGGATAAAAATGTTTCGGCGAGGGGACGAATGAATAAGCCGTGGTCATGAAATCATTATACATGCCCTTAAACGGTTGCCAGGTGGCACTAAAGTGTCACCTGGCAACCTTGAGGGGGGAGGGACACCACCGTCAGTCAACATGGGGGGGGCATGCGGACCGATTTGTCGGTGGTTGACACCTTTAATACCAGTAAAAGGGAGGGCAGGTGTCGTGCGTCTAATATACCTCCGAATTATCCATATAACATTAAACTCGCATTAGAGAAACGAGACACAAACTGTCCGAATTTATTCTTGTCTGCCAAACAACTTTAGCCAATCTTCCAATTCTTCCTGCGACATCTCACTCTTCCCACTTGAACGCGAAGCAGATGATTCGGTTCCTTTCAGCAACCCTGCAAACTTATCAGACGAAGTGACGCTCGCGTGCGCGGCCCGCGCTGCGCCCTGCACCTCATGATCTGAGCTGACCACGATCCAATTGCGCGCGGCGCGCCCCATTTGCTGGAGCCGCGCTTTGATGGCGGAGTCCGCTGTCCTTCCCTGCCGGACAAAATGCGCGGTCACTACACCAAACTTTCGTGTGCCCGAATGGCCCGTCGGCGCGCCATCGAAATAAACTTCGACCGTGTGGCGCGAGAGCCGCGAGAATTCCTGAAGGAACGCGACCAACTCCATTTCATCGTCGGGCGAATCCAACCGCAGGCCAAGCTTTGGAATCAGGTTGTGACCATCAACCAGATAAGGCATTTGCTCGATTATACGCGCGTCCACGCAGGAATCGCTGCCACTGCCCAATCATTTTTTCGTACATAAAATGCAAGTGACACGAAAATTTTCGTTACCGGATCACAAAGTCCTCAGAGAAAAAATAAACAAGAAACGCCCTGCTTATCTCACAGTCAATTTTCAGAAAGCACAAAAATTTTCCGCGTGTATAATTTACATCCTCCATGAAAGGAACAAGATATGGCTTCTAAAAAAGGTTCGATCATTCCGTCGCAGGGAGGCATGATGCGCGACTTTATTTTGCGGATCAAGCTGATCCTGCGCCTGGTCGGTGACCGGCGCGTCAGTCCCTGGCTGAAGATCCTTCCCATCGGCGGATTGCTCTATTTGATCTCGCCGATTGATCTCATCCCTGATATTGCGCTTCCCATCATCGGCGAATTGGATGATGCTGCGATTCTCTGGCTCACCAATTATTTGTTCATCGAACTCTGCCCATCTGACGTTGTGCAGGAGCACGTCAGAAAGTTGACCAGCAATATGGACATTGTAGACAACCAGGATGTGGTGGACGCCGACTCGGTGGAAGTGAAAAACGAAAAGAAATAAGACGATGAAACGCGCTCTGGCATTTTTATTGGTGACTTTTTTGACAGCTTGCGCGGGCCAATCAACCACTGCGATGCTTCCTTCGACGCCTCCACCGGCTCCCGTTACCGAAACTTCTGTCCCACTGACGGCGACTCTCACCAACCCTCCAGTGACAGTAACCGTTGCCCCAACAACCGCACCGCCCAACGCGAGCATATTTCCAAATCCATCGAATTATCATTGGACGCCAGTGATCTCAGGTATGGCCTCGCCGGTGGACATTCAATTTCCTGACGATGGCTCGGGGCGCATGTTCGTCATCGAGCAGGATGGGCGAATTCGCATCATCGAAAACGGACAAATGCTCGATCCGCCATTTCTCGATATTATTTCGAAAGTGGATAGTCAGGGCAACGAACAGGGATTATTGGGTTTGGCTTTTCATCCGAACTTCAAGCAGAATCCGTACGTTTACGTCAACTATATTGATGTCAATGGGAATACTGTGATCGCCCGTTTCACCGTCAATGGCAATATCGCCGACCCGAACAGCGAAAAGGATTTGCTTCACGTTCAGCAACCGTTTTCCAATCACAACGGCGGCCAGATGGTTTTCGGCCCCGATGGCTATCTTTATATGGGACTCGGCGACGGCGGCTCGCAAGGCGATCCGCATGGCAATGGACAGAATAAAAATGTCTTGCTCGGAAAAATTTTGCGGATTGATGTGAATCACGGCGATCCATATTCGATTCCCGCAAACAATCCATTCGCCAATGGCGGCGGCAGGCCGGAAATTTGGGCGTATGGATTGCGTAATCCATGGCGATTCTCGTTTGATATTCCGACCGGCAGCTTATATATCGGCGACGTTGGGCAGGACACCTGGGAGGAAGTGGATGTCGTCCCCGCGAATGCTGGTGGCTTGAACTTCGGCTGGAACTATTACGAGGGAATGCATCCATATGCGGGACAGCCTCCCGCGGGCATGAACTTTACATTTCCGGTAACGGAATACAGCCACACTGTTGGCGGATGCGCCATCATCGGCGGGCACGTCTATCGCGGCGCAATGACCGAGTGGCAAGGTGTATATTTTTACGGCGATGAGTGCAGTGGAAAAATCTGGGGATTGATCCGCTCGAATAACGGCTGGCAGTCACAACTCCTGTACGAGACGGGAGCCAACATCACCACATTCGGGCAAGACCCGTCCGGTGAAATCTATTTTGCAGACCGGCGCGGCACCATCTATCGCCTTACAAAATAAGGGAGTCGTGCAATAAACTCGGTCGTTTTAGTCTTAAATTAGGGTGGTTTGTCACAAATGCGCGTGACGCGTGTCACTGGCAGGCGTTTTCCACTTCTCGTACACTTGGGGCGTAATCTGGAGGTTCAAATGGCCTTCCGTACCTGGCAAGTGAGCAAGATCCAGTACTGTGAACACGTTAGGCATGAGATTGCGCTCGAGACTGAGGTGGTTTATCCAGCCGAGCAATTGCCTGACCAGCCCCCCAGAGTGGTCGCCCGCCGCTGTTCCAACGCAATGGTTTGCAACCAGCTTGATCAACCAGTCTGCGTGTGGTGCGGCACGAACCCTGACCACAATCCAATCTAAATACCTCGTTGGGCTATCAAAGCCCACTTGGCAGACTCTCTCTCCTCCCTCTGAGTTGGTCTTTGGCTACCCCGCGAGCGATCGCGGGGCAAGCCGTTAAATAGCCATCAGCACAGAAATCTCTTGCCGATCTCTATGCTTCTGATTTTTGCGAAACGCAATGGAGGCCAAGCACCACCAGAGCGCCAAGCAATCCGCCGATCAAGCCAAACAAAAAGTGAGTCGTCACAGGGTATTCAACCCCGAAGCGAAACGAGCCAAACGGCCAGCCCGTGATGAGATTAATCGCGAGGCGGATCAATGGCTTTGTAATGTGCGCCACGCCGCCGAGCAAAACAAGAAACCAAAGTTTATTGGCATAGCGAGGCAGATAATAAAACGCAACGTCCATCACCGGTCCCGGTAAAAGATAAAGAAGCCACATAAAAGAATCACCGCCGCGCAACATAGGCACTAACGATGTAAGCGATGCGCCGACACTCGCAACACTGGCCGCACCGCGAAAGCGCGATGACATGCGTCCGGCGATTAACAAAGCCATCCAGCCGGTGCCCTGCCAACCTGGCATGCCCAGCGGCAAACGCAAGCTTTGATGCAAGACGACGATCAGCGCGCCGCTGCCAAGCAGGAGCAGCGCTTCCAGCCAGGTCAACGCCCAGTCAGTCAGAAAGACTCTTGATGCGATCTTTTGAGATGACATACCATTCATGATTTTTCTCCTCGACGAAAAGTGTTGCCTTACCGTCTTTCAAGATCGGTCGGCCCCATTCTCCGACATCCACCAACGTTTCAGGGCGAAGTTGAGTTCCGTCCAACGTGCAGACGCAATCCATGTGTGCCACAGCCAATGCCGACACAGGATATTTGCCTTCAAGTTCACGCAGACCAGGCAGCCAGAGGAAACGTCCATCGTTGCCCGCGTGACGTAAACCAACGGCAGCCAACGCGCCAATGATTCCGCCGCCGGTTCCGGTCAAGCCTTCGCATCTTATCCCGGACTTTGAAGCGATCTCCCGCGCTTCGGGCATGGTCAACACTTCAAGCTTTGTGCGCCGTGCAAACGCGACAACGTCAGCATTGACCGAATCCCACACTGCGAGACAAAGCCCAACGTCCGAGCCGGAGGCGCTTTCATGCAAAAGAAATTCGCGCGAGAAATTCCAGACGCTATCAGCGTCGCCAGATTCAAGCAGCACACACGCCGAACTATTATGAGACGTATAAGGAATCCGCGGATCAACCAACAATTGATGGCGCGTGATACTCTGCGGCTCGCCCAAACGATTGGCTTGCAATCCATCGGCCAACTGCCGGACGCGGTGTCCCGTGCCACGGCTTTCCAGATTATCAGTGTCGTCAACGCCAATCAGAAATTTCATTTGACAGTGATCTCAGAAATATCTTTTGTCCAATTTGGTTTGGGAACATAGGTTGTTGCCAGCTTCATCGTGCCGTGATTGTTGAAATCTAAAATGGTATTGTTGTCCACCTGAGCGCGCGTCAGCGTGACGGGACTTGAACTTCCAGTCAGCGCAACTTCGGTGAAATCGGTCACGCCAGCCGCGGTCAAAATATCAATCAGCTTCGGACCTTCCTCCACTTTGCCTTCGATAGTGAGTTGCGCAAGCGGAAGTTTCTTCAAATCATCCACTGTCATCCCGACTTTTGAGCCATCCGGTTTGACGATTTGAAATAGCGCGGTTGAAACAGCAGTCGGTTGCAAGGCTTGAGGAGTCTTTGGCGCATTGGATGCAGGCGAGCATGAAGAAATCAAAACGCAAAATGCAATAAACAAAATGATCAAAGAAAATCTTTTCATCCCGGTCCTCGGTTTTTTAGATTGGAATTTGTTCTCCACTGTGCGTCGAGTTGTAGCCCGTCAGCAAATTGAGCTCATTGCGGAAAGCCGCGGTTTGAAGATAGTCCAGCAAAGGCGTGAGCGTTTTTTCGTTCTCGCGCGGCAAGACGAGATCATAACGTTCTTCGAAGAGCGGAATGAAATCGAGTCTATGTTGATGCGCGGCGGCCTGTAAACCAAGCGCGGCATCGGCTTTCCCTGATTCGATCAAAGATGCCGCTTCGCTGTGAGTTTTGACTACGCGGCCATATCCGCGAATTGAGTCAGGTGCAAGACCAGATCGTTTCAATTCATGATCGAGCCACAATCGCGTTCCCGAACCAAGATTGCGATTGATGAAACGCACATTCGTGCGAGCAAGATCAGGAATGCGCTTGATATTTTTCGGATTGCCCGATGCAACCATTAATCCCTGCGTGCGGTTGGCAAGCGTCACCATTTCCATTTCACGATCAGGAAAGAAACGATGAATATAAGGCGTGTTATATTCGCCGTTTTCGTCCAGAAGATGCGCGCCCGAAATCTGGCAAAGCCCCTGACGAAGATTCATCAAGCCATCTAATGAACCAACCGGCAGGCTTAATAATAGAATATTTTTAGCAAGATGTTCGGCGATGCTTTCCATTGCCAGATCGTGACTGCCCGAAAAGATTACTGCGGGCTTTTTGCCTTTTGGCAAAATCAATTCCTGCAAAAGAAATGCTCCGGATTTCGCCCGATAATATTTTTCAGTGACTGTACCTGTCGTGCGGACTTCGGCTAGCTCAACCAGGTTGGCGGCTTGAAGTGCCAGGATGTGGTGACGAATCCATGCCGGGGACCGCTTGAGCGTCCGCGCGAGATGTGTGAGCGTGGCTGGTTCGGCCATCAGCAGACGCAGGATCGCCATCCGGCGTGAGTCCGCAAGAAGTTTGATCTGATCAAAAGCGCTGAGTGTTTGGATTGAATCCATTGCGATTAAGGAAAAACTTAATCGAAGTGTAGCACATGCAACTATGGTTAGTCAAATCTTTGCAGCCCGGCCAAAAATTATGGTTCACCCTGAAGCATGATTGAAAAAAACAAGAATGCCCGCCTAATTTATTTTCATCCAAACCTTATAACGACCATTTGCAAATTCTTCTTGCCATTCACCGGTCGATAGAATGCTTGAATTGAGCTTATTATCCCTTATGTAAGTAATAATGTAATCCATCTTAATCTGATTGTCTTGAGCAACGTTTGCTACACAATTCCAATCCTGAGCTCTTTGACAATCTCGAAAGAGACCCATTAAATAAGTTTGTTCATCATATTTTCCCAGCCATTCGCTGCCCCATTGTGCAACGACAGGCTCACGCTGGAATAAAAAAGGAAGCCACTCTGCTTCATCCTGGTTAATCAAAGCCAGATAGTTTTTATCGGATGGCATGGCTGACTGGATATTCTTTGCAAGATCAAATGTGGTGGTGTCAAGAATTGGAGATTGTTTATTGAAAGTTGAGAAACCACGCCACCACAAGAATCCAAGGATAGGGATAAGAAATGCTAAAACGGCTATTGGTTTTGCACAAAAAGGTAAAATGGCAGAGACACGATTTACAATAACAGATAATCCGACTCCAGCTACAATGCTTCCAATCAGAAAGACAAACCGTGATCCATCCGGGAAGGCGAGGATGATGAACAAATAAAACAGAAGCGCGGCAAATTCCTTTTTTATTGCCAGGACAATCACACCCAACAGAACCAAAACGAATAAGACTGGGTTAGAACTGATTGACCCAAAATGATCCAAAAATAAACCGGCTAGCCCACTTACATTGCTCCAGACCGAGAGCAGGCCCTGTCCCCCGTGAGAGCCAAAGGCATTGATAAATACATCAACACCATAGCGCACAATTATAAAAGGCAGCCATATCGAAACAACTAGCAGGCTGACACCCGTAGAGAGCAATGCATCCTTAACTCTAGAAATGGCGTTTTTGCTAAAAACGCTCCACCACCAAATCCACAGAAAGCCAAATAATGCATATTCAAGGTGGGACAGGAATGCCAGCCCCAGAAAAATACCTGCTAAGATGACACGGCGCAACGAACGTCCATTTGATTGAAAAGTAAAAAACAAAATCGATGTCAAAGCAAAAATAAAGGCCGGCGCGCGGACAATTCCAGCCGCCCATGCATGCGCGATGTAAATATCTGTTGAACCGGCTGCAATGATTACCGCGGCAACGGCTGCAATCATGGACTTTGATAATTCCAAAGTCAGGTAATAAAGTGGAATGAAAGCGATCAGCCCGAACAGCGGAGGCAACAGGCGGAGAAAGATATAGTATTTGCCCGTCAATTTGATAAAAACGGCCAGCAAGTACAGACCTAATGGCGGATATGCAAAAGGAATACCGCCCGGACCGTAGAACGGTGAGGAAAAAGGGAGTCGAAAATTCGCGTCTGCAATTTGTTGTGACATTTGGGTAAAAAGCCCCGCATAGCCCATCGGAATCGAATACCTCAGTGCATTGGTAAGATACAAAGGTGCACAAATTGCTAGAGCAATTATCAGAAATATATGTTCGAACAGAAATACCTGAAATTTCTTTGCCCAGTCAGAAGCCGTTGATTTTGGATGAATATCCATAATAGTACGCGCCCAGCCAAACTTGTTTTTTTAAGACCGCATGGAAAAAATATAAAAAACCGCAAAATCAAAAATTACTGATTTAGATTATACAAATATACATCTGCGCCGGTGGCTTGAAAGCTATCTATTACCGAACCAAATTGGTTCAGGTATTGTACATAATAGGTCTCCATATCTCCTTTGCATCCACCACAATCGATAATATTTGAAAAGATGAACCATACCCTGCCTCTTCCCTTTAACTGATCAACATCATTGAAGAATTGTTTGAGGGCAGGATTGTTCGGAAGGTCCTGGCCAGTAATCACGTCGCCTTTATCAAACCCGTAGAAGGTTGCATAGTAATTAAATGCGGGCCGCGCTCCATGAAAAACATAAACAACATCATTCTGCGCCCTATTTGCGCTGACAAAAGCCATCACAGGTTTAATATCCTGTCCGAGCGGGGGCGTACGAAACTTCACATTTATCCCGGTAAGAGGGACCCAAAGCAGTGCTACGACCAAGGCCGCAATGACCAAAATTGCAGCAACGCGATTCCATTTATTGATAAGGGAATATATTCGGCCCAATCCTTCGGCCATCAGCAAAATCGCATAGGGAACTAAAAAAAGCATGAACCGTCCCCTCAGTGGGTACCGTTGCATCTCAGAGGCGATGGATACCATCACAAAAGGCAAGAGAACCAATAGCCCATTGATCCGATCGCGGAGAAGGAAGGAGACGATACCAATGACAAGTAACAATGAACAAATACTGGCGAGATACCAGCGGTCCAAGCTCGGACTGATAGTGATCAGCAAGGACAAATAGGATTGCAGAAACCAACCCGGATCGCTCCAGGGCGGCAACGGCATAAAGCCATGTTCCCAGTAATTACGAAGATAATCGTTCCCAACCAAATAACGAAGGGAGACCAAGTATTCAGTGCCCAACGAAACTGCCCACGCAGCGCCCAGCCCCATCGTCCAGAAAAGAGACGCGTAAGCTTTTTTGATGAATCGCTCAAACGCAAGCACAACGCCGATCCCCGCCAGAACGAAGGCCGATGGGTGTGATATCCAAATGGACACAAAACCCACAGCTCCGAGCAAGATGAAATCCCTGAATCGAGCCTTATCGCCAAAGCATCGAAGCGACAGATAAATGAGCAGCAGGCCGATCATCGCGTCGCTGGAATATTGTTTAAGCTCGGAGGAATAATAAATCAACGGCCAGGAAATGGCCAGCACAAAAAGAGCAAAGAAAAGCGCTACCTTACTTTTTAAAAACGATTTTGCAATTAGATAAAAAAGAAAACAAACGAGAATGCCTGAGATAAGCGGGAAGAGTCGAAGAATGTAATCTTGATTCCACAGAACAGTAATAATAGATTTTTCTATGAAAAGAAAACCAATTGGGGCGCCCTGTTCATAATCCAATGGTTGCGTCAGACCGAGGAAGGTTCGCTCAACAATGTTTAAAGCGAGGTTGGCTTCATCCACCCAAAAGGAACGATTTGCAATATATTGACGCAGGCGAAGAATAAGAGCGAGTAGTATAAGCAACCACTCCGCCCATAAAGGCTTTCCAATCCAGCCTTTGAATCGCTTCCACACAACCTGCATGATTGCTCCTGCATTTCAACTTAGAAAATTTACGCTTATTATAATCGCCGCTCCTCGCCACGCGTCGGTTTGACATTCCCTCGCCGCCGTGATAAACTCCCGCAACAATTCAATAGTAGGGACGCAATGTTTTGCGCCCGACTCATCCAGAGAGGCTGAGGGACCGACCCGATGACGCCTCGGCAACCGAATGTAGTTAGATAGTTCAATAGTTAGGTAGTCTGATAGTTCAAAAACCATCAAACTATACGACTAACAAACTACGAAACTAAATCAGGTGCCAATTTCGGCAGACAACAGTCTGGGAGATGAGAGATGATGATATGATTATGTCGCCTCTCATGTGAGAGGCGTTTTTGTTGTAATTGGTTAAAAAGTTGGAAAGTTTGAAGGTTGCAGAAATGAATTGTCCCGAATGCGGTGCGGTTGATTCTTTATGCAGAACCCGTTTCGATGAATTGATGGCGCTGGAATTCTCAGACCCAGCCTACTTCGGCACGGTACATAATTTAACTGTGGCAACGTTCATGCTTCAACATTCCAGCAAGCTGACAAAGGAAGGCTGGCTTTACGAGCGAGAGTTATTGAGAGAATTTCTCGTGGAAAATAAATCGCCATCTTTTATCAGAAAGCAAAACAAGGATTTGGTTGACAGCGGTAAGAGAAAGTTCAAAATCACATCTAAAGATGGCAAACGCATCATCAGCAAAACCACATGGAAGAAAACGATTTTGGATGTCCGCACGGAGAATGCGGAAGTGTACTGCGGAGATATCAAAGCTTGGGCGAGGTCCGCACTGGAAGACGCCGAGAACGTTGGTGATAAAATCAAATAAAGAGGTGACCTATGGAACGAATTACCGTTGACCCCAAAATCCATTTTGGCAAGCCTGTCATCAAAGGCACACGCATCACTGTGCAAAACGTGCTGGAACTGGTCAACGAAGGTTTGAGCTTTGACCAGATCATTCGAGATTATTATCCCGATTTGAAAAAGGATGACATTCATGCCTGTCTTCAATATGCCATCGCGCTCGTGGCGGCAGAGGATATTCATATTTCGTCGGTGACGGCATGAAGTTCCTGCTGGATCAGGATGTGTACGCCCTGACCGTACGCTTTCTTATCGAGCATGGACATGACGTTGTCACTGCCTCGCAACTGGGCTTGTCCCGCGCGCAAGATATTGACCTTTTGAAACGCGCAACAGACGAGAAACGCATTTTTGTAACCCGTGACAGGGATTACGGCAACCTGGTCTTTGTGCATGGCGCAGGAAGCGGTGTGATTTACATGAGGATGTTGCCCTCCACAATGGAGGCGGTTCATATGGAAATGAAAAAGGTTCTTGAAACCTACGGCGAAACGGAGCTGGCAAAAGCGTTCGTGGTGGTCGAAGAAAATCGCCATCGCATCCGCAAGATAAAGTAGACGCCAACCCGTTTTCGCCCTGAAAACGGGTTTGATTTTTTTGCATGGACAAAAACGATTCTGGATGTTCGCACTGAGAACACAGAGGTTTATTGCGAAGATATCAAAGCTTGGGCGAGGTCCGCACTGGAAGATGCAGAAGGATTGAAAGTCAGCTCTGACTAAGATTCAAAAGGAGTAGTTCATGAAACAAAAACTGTCTCGGCGGGATTTTCTAAAATTAGCTGGTGCCACTTCAGCAGGATTGGCGCTCTCCGCATGTGGTGTGAAGGCCACCGAAGTATCTCTATCAACTCCAACAATATTGTCAACTGAGACTTCAACTCATCAACCCACATCTACTGTTACGCCACATCCACCAGAAACGATCCGAGAATTTGCTGACGCTCTTAAAATAAAAATCGCCGTGATGCTTAATACTGATAAATTAGATAACCCTCAATATGTCACGACGGCAGCGAACATCGCCAACGAAGTAATGATTACTGACGATCTGTTCTTTAGGTATATTTTTAGTCAATTTGATTTTCAGAAAGTTATAGATAATTGGGATACGGTTCAAAAGCAATTAGCAGATGGGCAAATTCCTTTTGTTGATGAAATCCTGTGGAATCCCTGGGGACGTGGTGAGGCGGGTGGTCTCTTTAGCATTGCATCTCAGTACAATATGGAAGTAGCGATTGACAACTTGCTTTGGAGTGAAGACATACCTCCATCTTTGCTTTCGTCTAACTTTGCTAAAAGTGATTTGACAAAGATAGCGGAGTATATGCTAAAGGCAAAAATGTTGCGGTACAAAGACAAAGTGGCTGAATGGTCTGTTATATCAGAACCTGTTGCACGCAACCTATGGGGTGACAGCAAGTCGGCGTTTTGGGAGAGACGTATTGGCTACCCAAATATTGTGCATTTAGCTTTTACATGGGCACATGAAGTTGGAGCCGTTGGTCAATTGAATTTAATTGAAGACAACATTTTAGATGCAACAACCGAGGATGCGCGACAACAGGCATATAACGCATTCTTCCAACTATTGGATGATCTAAAACAAAATCAAATTCCAATTGATGGCGTTTCGTTTGAAAATAATTTTTGGGTTTTTGCACCACCTAGCGCAGAAAGCATGCTTGAAACAATAAATAAAGTTCAGGGTATGGGATATAAAGTTGGGCATGCTCAAACTACTGTAGTGTTAAGCGACAAATTCCCAATTGAACCAAATAGGCGAAGAACAGTAAATACTGTTGACGACAAACTTCAAGCTCAAGCCCAAATATATAAAGACACCTTTGAAGCATACACTCAGACAAACAGTCGTTTTGGTTACTATGGTGTTTATGATGGAGATTCTTGGTATAAAGCCTTAGGTACAAGCGATACTGATGCCGCGCCTTTAATTTTGGACGAAGACTTCAATCCAAAACCATCTTATTCAGCCATTCTTGACGTTCTAAAAGAACTTTATTTACAAAAAACATAATCTTGCTAATTCAACATATTAGCACGGTAAGACTAGGAGAACTTAATGATCGAACGCAAATACCCCAACCGCCGCTACCTTGACGCCCTCGAAAAGAAAGTCCTCGTCTTCGACGGCGCGATGGGAACCAGCCTGCAAAACCAGCATCTCACTGCCGAGCATTTCGGCGGTGAGCAATACAACGGATGTAACGACTACCTTGTCATCTCGTACCCCGAAGCCGTGGAAAAAGTCCATCGCTCGTTCCTCGAAGTCGGCGTGGATGTGATCGAAACGGATACCTTCCGTTCAAATCGAATCACGATGAAGGAATACGGTCTGCAAGATCGCGTGATCGAGATCAACGAAACCGCCGCAAAACTTGCGCGCCGTTTGGCAGACGAATATTCCACCGCAAAGCACGCAAAGAGCGCGAAGCCTGCACTGAGCGAAGCCGAAGTGGAAAAAGATTTAAATCTTGGCGATCTTAGCGGCCTTCGCGGTTCAAAGAATCTTGATGAAGGTCAACCAAGATTCGTGGCAGGTTCCATTGGACCTTCGGGCAAACTTCCATCCGCGAATGATCCCGAACTGTCCAACGTCGGCTTCGATGAACTCGCTGATGTTTTCCGCGAGCAAGCTATCGGTCTGATTCGAGGCGGCGTGGACGTTCTGCTCATCGAAACCTCGCAGGACATTCTCGAAGTCAAAGCCGCCATCACCGGCATCCACAAAGCCTTCGACGAGACTCAAATTTATTTGCCGATCCAGGCCCAGGTCACGCTCGACACGACCGGACGCATGCTGCTCGGCACCGATGTGGCTGCCGCGCTCGCCATCCTCGAAGGCATGGGCATTGATGTCATCGGCCTTAACTGTTCCACCGGGCCCGAGCATATGCGCGAGCCAATCCGCATCCTCGGCGAAAATTCCACGCTGCCCGTTTCGTGCATCCCCAACGCGGGACTTCCGTTGAACGTTGATGGTCAAGCAGTGTATCCGCTCGAGCCTGAACCGTTCGCGAATGACCTTTATGAATTCGTGACCAAGCATAATATTTCTGTTGTCGGTGGATGCTGCGGGACGACTCCCGAACACTTGAAGTTGTTGATTGAAAAACTTGGGACGCGTCCGCACCCCGCGCGTCCGCATCATGCGGACCCGAAGCTGGCTTCCGCCATGTCAGCGACTCTCATGCGACAGGATCCTCCGCCAACTCTGCTCGGCGAGCGATGCAACGCGCAAGGCTCGCGCAAGTTCAAGAAGATGCTGCTCGAAGAAGATTACGATGGCATCTTGGAATTGGCGCGCGAGCAAGTCAATGGCGGCGCACACGCGTTGGACATTTCCTGCGCCGTCACTGAACGCCCCGATGAAGTCGAACTGATGCGTAAAGTCGTCAAGAAACTTGAGATGGGCGTGGACGTTCCGCTCGTGATTGACACAACCGAACTCGATGTTCTCGAAACCGCGCTAAAGACTGCGCCTGGACGATGTTTAATTAATTCAACGCATCTCGAGGCAGGCCGCACGAAAGCCGATAAAGTTTTCAAACTGGCAAAAGAACATAACGCGGCCGTCATCGTATTGACGATTGACGAAAGCGGCATGGCCAAGACGCGCGAACGCAAACTTGAAGTTGCCAAACGAATCTACGACATCGCCGTTAATGAGTTTGGCCTCAAGCCAGAAGATTTAGTCTACGATGCATTGACATTTACGCTCGCAACTGGTGACCCTGAATTTTCAAACTCAGCCATTGAGACCATTGAAGGCATTCGACTCATCAAACAGAATCTACCCGGCGTGATGGCATCGCTTGGTGTGAGCAATCTGTCCTTTGGCCTCGCCCCACATGCGCGGCCCGTTTTGAACTCGGTCATGTTGTATCACTGCATCCAGGCTGGACTCGACATGGCTATCGTCAACGCCGCACAGGTCAAGCCTTATGCTGAGATCGACGCGAAGGAACGCGAGTTGGCCGAAGACTTGATCTTCAACCGCCATCCCGACGCGCTCCAACATTACATCGAATATTTTGAAAAGGTCTCGCCCACTGAACAATCCGCCGCGTCCGATCCAACAAAAGACATGACGCCCGAACAACGTTTGCATTGGGCCATTCTGCACCGTCACAAGGAAGGCGTCGAGGCAGATATTGATTCCCTCGTCCCTTATCCCTTAACCCCTGAAGGAATACGGGACAAGGGGAAAAGGGAAGCGAATCACTTGAAGGCCGTTGAAATTCTTAACACGGTCCTGCTTCCTGCTATGAAAGAAGTCGGCGACAAATTCGGCGCGGGCGAATTAATTTTGCCGTTCGTGCTCCAATCCGCTGAGGTAATGAAGAAGAGCGTCGCGCATCTCGAAAATTATCTTGAGAAGAAAGAAGGCACAAGCAAGGGACTGGTTGTTTTGGCAACCGTCTACGGCGATGTGCATGACATTGGCAAGAATTTAGTCAAAACGATTCTCTCCAACAATGGCTATGATGTGATTGATCTTGGAAAGCAAGTCCCAGCCGAAACAATTATTTCCAAAGCTGTGGAAGTCAACGCCACTGCAATCGGACTTTCAGCGTTGCTGGTTTCAACCTCTAAGCAAATGCCGCTGATCATCAATGAGCTGCATCGCCGCAATTTGAAATTCCCCGTGCTGGTTGGCGGCGCGGCCATCAATCGTCGCTTTGGACGGCGCATATTTTTTGCCGAGGATGGCCATGCTCACGAGCCGGGCGTCTTTTATTGCAAGGACGCATTCGAGGGTCTCGAGACGATGGACCAGCTCATCGTCCCGGAGAAGCGCGAAGAACTTCTTGCGCAAATCCGCAAGGAAGCAGACATGGAAATGGGACGCGCCTCACAGGTACCCGCATATCGAAAAACGGAAACCCGCTCCACGATCCAGCCTGAGCCGATCAAGCATCCGCTCAAGTGGGGTCCGCGCGTCGTCAAAGACATGCCGCTGGAAATTGTGTTGAAGCATCTCAACATCAATGAACTGTATCGTCTTTCGTGGGGTGCAAAAAATGCCCATGGTGAAGAATGGGAAAAGCTGCAAAAGGAGTTCGATGCACGGCTTGAGAAAATGACCAAGGACGCGTTGCGATTCAAGTGGCTAAAGCCACAGGGCGTTTATGGTTTGTTTCCGTGTCAATCCGACGGCGACGAATTGATTATTTACGATCCCGAAACGATCAACTCTGCTTCGCCCGATGAGTTGACGCGCTTCACTTTTCCGCGCCAACCTTATGACGATCATCTTGCCTTGTCGGATTATTTTGCATCGGTTGAGTCTGGCAAGATGGATGTGGTTGCATTCCAGGTTGTAACAGTTGGTCAGGAAGCGACCGAACGTTTCGACAAATTGCAAGCCGCGGGTGATTATTCGGAAGGCTATTTCACCCACGGGCTCGCTGTCCAGTCCGCCGAAGCCACCGCAGATTATTTACACGGACATATCCGCCGCGAACTCGGCATCGGTGAAGATCAAGGCAAACGTTACTCATGGGGCTATCCCGCCATTCCCGAACTCGAAGATCATAAGAAAGTTTTCGAGTTGCTGCCTGCCGTCAGAACCGAACTCGGCATGGACCTTACAGCCGCATACCAATTGATGCCGGAACAATCTACCGCCGCGATCATCGTCCATCACAAGGACGCGAAATATTATAGCGTTGGCGAGTCGCGCGTTGAGCAATTGATGAAGTAGAATTCAAATCTTTCGAGTCCGTTCTGCATTCGGAAGACTCGCTTTATTTTGTCCATGAAAAAATTCCTTCGTTCCGAACATCTGCCGATCATTATTTTGTTAGTTGTGAGTTTGCTCATTGGCATCTTCACCCTCACCCAATACGGCGAGTCGTGGGACGAGCTTCAATTTTTCAAATACGCCGATAACGCGCTGAAGTCTTATTCAACATGGCCGCTGACCGGCACGATTCAACTCACGGGCAACACCTACGACAATTATGGCCCGGCGTATGTGATGATTGTCGCGTTGGGCGCGCGCTTTCTTCACCTCTTCATTCCGTATAGCATCTCCGATTTACGCCACTTGATTTACTTCATCACGTATCTTGTTTGCATTTGGGCTTTTTACGAACTCTGCAAACGCTGGTTGAATCAAATTGCGAGCTTTGGCGCAACTCTTCTTTTTGCGACGCAACCGCTTTTTTGGGGGCACGCTTTCATCAGCCCGAAAGACATTCCGTTCCTCACTTTCTTTCTTCTTGCTCTTCTTTTCGGATTGAGGGCTTTTGATTCGCTGGTGACCGTTTCGTTCGACGGGCTTTCTCCGCGCTTCAAGCGGACTCTCTTCGTTCTGAGCGCCCTCTGGCTGGCTTCCATTTTTGGGCTTTATCTCGCCACTCCAATCTTTTCCGCGTGGATTGACAGCCTTGTCCGCGCCGCGGCCGCGGGAAACACATCGTTTCTGCCATCATTGATCGCAAGCCTCGCATCAGGAATTCACAAAGTCAAGCCCGAAGTTTATATCGAAAAATTCTTCGTCTTATTCTTGTGGACTCGCGCCATCTTTTTTCTTCTTTCTTCGTTCATCATCTTCTGGCTCTGGCATAAAGTTTCCTCTGCATTCCGCTTTCTGCTTTCCATTTTGCCCGCGGCGATTTTCCTCGGCGTTGCAACTTCCATCCGCATCCTCGGCCCGTTCGCCGGATTGATGGTTATAGCATACGCGTTGTGGAAATGGAGATGGAAATCCATCCCGGCGTTGATCGCGTATGGCATTGTCGCGCTCATTGCGATGTATCTCACATGGCCTTATCTCTGGCCTGATCCAATCGGGCATTTCATCGAGAGCGTGCGTGTCATGTCAGAATATCCGTGGCGCGGACAGGTTTTATTCGACGGCACATTTTACCTTTCCACGGAAATTCCGCGCTCGTATTTACCCGTCCTGCTTGGGATTCAATTAACGGAACCGGTCTGGTTTTTGTTTGCGGCCGGTTTGGCGGTAACCGTTTACGGGGCCATAAAGAAGCGGATCGAGAGCCGCATATTGTTGATCCTGACTCTCGTCTGGTTCATCATCCCACTTATCGGATTCATTGTTACGCGCTCGCCGTTATACGATAATTTCCGTCAGGTCTTTTTTATTTTGCCGCCAGTGTTCATGATGGCTGGAGTTGTGTTCGAAAAAATCAAACGCCCCGCGCTGCAAGCCGCGTTGATCGGACTGCTTGTTTTGCCGGGAATCATTGGCGGTATTAATCTGCATCCGTATGAATATATTTATTACAACAGTTTCATCGGCGGCGTGCAGGGCGCGTATCGAAAATTTGAACTGGATTATTGGGGAACTTCCTACCGCGAAGCCGCAGAATGGCTCGACAAAAATGCTCCGGCAAACGCGCCGATTTGGGTCGAAGGTCCAACACACATTTTGGCTTTGTATGTACGGCCCGATTTGAAAATCTATTCAACCTATGAAGCAACGCGCGCTGACCATTACGATTATGTTGTTGCGACCAGCCGCTATAATCTCGATCTGACCTCGTATCCAAATGCAAAAGTAATTTACACCATCACGCGCGATGGCGCGGTGTTGACAACAATCAAACAACCGTAATTATTCTGTCGCTGCGAGGGCTGGTGGTCGAGTAGCACTCTTTGCGTAACGCCCTGCGCCCTTTCAGGGTCGAGACCCAGCCCGAAGCAAGCAAAGATTAACGGACAAGGAAAAGCGATGAACGACTTACTGGAACGACTCACAAAAGAAACTCTCCTCGCCGACGGCGCGATGGGAACCATGCTCCACAGCCACGGCATCGGTTTCGACAAATGCTTCGATGAACTTAATCTCACCAACCCTGCCGCCGTCGCTGACGTTCACCGCGCATACATCGAATCGGGCGCACAAATTATCCTGACCAATACATTCGGCGCAAACCGATTCAAATTGAGCAAACATGGACTTGAAAAGCAAACAGTTGAAATAAACAAAGCCGGTGTCGAACTTGCCAAACGAATCGTCGCGGCATCCTTCAAAGATGTTTTGATCGCGGGCGATGTCGGTCCGTTGGGCGTGCGTCTCGCGCCGTTCGGACGCGTCCAACCGGAGCAGGCGCGCGCCGCGTTTTCAGAACAGATCAATGCGCTTTGCGAGGCAGGCGCGGACTTGATCGTCATCGAGACCATAGCTGATCTGCATGAAATTCGCGAGGCAGTAAAAGCCAAGAAGGAAACTTGTGTTTTGCCAGTGGTCGCGTCGGTTACTTTCACGCGCGATGATCGAACGGTTTTGGGCGATGATCCAGTCAAAGTCGCGCGCGCGCTTCATGAAGTTGGTGCGGATGTGATCGGCGTCAATTGCTCCGGCGGTCCCGCGCAGCTTTTGCGTTTGCTCAAGCAAATGGTTCACGCGGTGCCCGATGGAAAGTTTTGGGTCAAGCCGAACGCGGGCTGGCCCGAACAAGTTGGCGGGCGGATCATGTACCCGGCTGATCCCGATTACTTCGGCGATTATGCGCTTTCGTTTCGCGAGGCTGGTGCCCGCATCGTCGGCGGGTGCTGCGGCACAACACCGCAACACATCGCGGCCATGAGAAAAGCGCTCGATACTGCGCCGGAGATCAATCCATCGCACATCACGATGATGCCCGCTGACGAAATCATCGAAGCCGCACAGGAACAACCAACTCAACTGGCGCAAAAACTTGCGGATGGAAAATTTGTAATTTCGGTCGAGATGGATCCGCCGCGCGGACTCTCGACGCATAAATTGATTGCGGGCGCCTCGCTCCTGACCGAAGCCGGCGCGGATGTCATCAACATTGCCGACAGCCCGATGGCGCGCATGAGAATGTCAGCGTGGGCGGTATGCGATGTGGTTCAACGCCGCGTCAATGTCGAGACGACGCTTCACTTCCCGACCCGCGGCCGGAATCTGCTTCGAGTGCAGGGCGATTTGCTCGCGGCTCACGCACTTGGAATCCGAAATGTGTTCGTTATCATGGGCGATCCGACGGCCATCGGTGATTATCCCGAAGCGACAGACAATTACGACCTTGTGCCTTCGGGCTTGATCAAACTTATCAAACAAGGATTCAACGCGGGCGTGGATCATTCCGGGACGAGCATCGGCCAGCCGACAAATTTCTTCGTCGGCGCGGCGCTGAATCTCTGTCCGCCTGATCCCGATAACGAGATCAAGAATCTCCGCCGCAAAGTCCGGGCCGGAGCCGATTTCTTCATCACCCAGCCAATTTATCGCGCGGAAGACGGAGAAAAATTCCTGGCGAAAAACGAATCACAGCATGGGCCGCTTGATCGTCCGGTGTTGATCGGTGTTCTTCCATTGGTCAGTTTGAAGCACGCCAATTTTTTGAATCATGAAGTGCCCGGCATTTCCATCCCCGACGACATCATCGCGCGAATGGAAAAAGCGGGCGACCATGCCGCGCAGGAGGGCGCGCGGATCGCGGTAGAATTGATCGAGCAGATCAAGCCGTGGGCGCAGGGTGTTTACATCATGCCGCAATTCAGCCGTTTCGACTTGATCGCGGAGATCATCGAGAAAGTGAAACAGCCAGAGAGCGCCACATGATTATTAAATGGTTGCAGCGTGGCCTGCTCACGTTGATTGTCGTTGTGAGCCTTTATGCAAGCATCCGAAATTTGATCGCCACGAAAGACCTCGGCAGTCTGACTGATGACCCGGTGGCGGATTTTTCAAAACGCTTCGATCCGCTGAAAGCAAAACTTCCGTTCAAAATTGGCACAGTTGGATACATTTCCGATTCGAGCATTCCGGGGATCAAATACGACGCAGCCAACGATGAGGGGGAATACACATTGACGCAATATGTGATGTCGCCGATCGTGATCGTCAAAGGCACAAATCAGGAATGGAATATTGCCTTGCTGACTCCAACTGCTTATAAAGTTTGGAGCGAGTCGAGCAACGGCCAGTTTGATGTGATTCCTTTCAAGGGGAACTTATATCTTCTGCACAGGTTAAGCAAATGACACTAAACAACATTGCGTCGTTGCAAGCGGCACTTTGGCGCTGCGAAGCAATCTCATGGTTGATCGAGGAAATTGCTTCGCAAAAAACGCTCGCAATGACATGTGAAAAGCGGTTGATCAAATGAGTTTGCTGAGCCCGGCTGTCTTTATCTTGCCAACCCTGACAGGCGCATTGCTTCTGCATTTGGTTTGGCCCGAAAGAAAAATATCGCTTTTATTTTTCAAGGCATTCTTGGGGATTGGGATTGGACTTGGGATTTCATCCCTTTTATACTTTCTCTACATGCTTTTGTTCGCGGGACAACATTGGTTTATTTTTGTCCAAATTGCCATTGTCATTGGTCTGCTAATTGCTGTTGTTTGGGTCGAACGCAAACGCGGCGGACTTTCCCTTCCGCGATGGAATTTGACTCGTGCGCAAAATATCTTCCTTGGAATCGCCCTCGTCATTTTTGTCATCTCATTATTAAGCACAATCAGCTATCTCTTGCGAAGAAAACAGGGCGACTGGGACGCGTGGATGATGTACAACCGTTCCGCCCTTTTTGTTTATCGCGGTCAATCAAATTGGGTGGCCGCGTCCTTCTCGCACCAGATGGACCCGATCTTCCATCCCGATTATCCTTTGCTTCTCGCCATGAACACCGCTTGGGGCTGGCAGGCTGTTGGAAGCGAAACGCCGCGCATCCCGATGACGCAAAGCGCGCTGTTCGCAATTGCCTGCATCGGAATTCTGGTCAGCGCGCTGGCCTCGACCAAATCGCTTGGACAGGCCGCGCTCGGGCTGATCATTTTGTGGGGCACGCCCACGCTGGTCAACGAAGGCGCGCGCGAAATGGCAGATCTGCCGCTGGCATTTTTCATTCTGGCAACCGGCATCTTGATTTATTTTTATGTGATCCACCAGAAACCCGCCTTGATTGCGTTGGCTGGCTTGACTGCCGGTCTCGCGGCGTGGACGAAAAACGAAGGCAGCCTGTTCGTAGTCTCAGCCGGGATTGCAATTGCTGTCGCGTTTCTGTTTGGAAACAATCCTGAACTTGCCACAAAACAAGAAAAAACGGTGACTTCGAGACTTGGGGGGGTAGTGATGAAATTTCGGAACAGTGCCTTGCCTGTTTTGTTTCGCTTCGTTCTCGGGCTCGCGTTTCCATTGGCAATCGTGATCGGTTTCAAACTTTTCCTCGCGCCTCCCAGCGATGTTTTGAGCAGCGGACCAACGCGTTCGATCCAGCAAATCCTCGAATTGCCGCGCCATCTGGAAATCCTCCAATTTCTCGGGCGCGAGCTTTTCTATTTCGGCGGCTGGACAAGCCTGATTGGCATCCTACCCATTTTGATTATTTATCTTCTGCTCTTTCGAGCACCGGTCAATAAAGAACAACGCCCGGCGTATATCGCCGGAATCACAATGCTGGCCGTCCAACTGCTTGGCGATTACGGCGTCTATCTGATCACGCCGTATGATTTGACCTGGCATCTTTCCTATTCCATCGAGCGGATCGTTCTGCAGGTTTTTCCTCTGATTGCATTCTTGATTCTTTCTGCCACACAGATACCCGAAAATATATTTCGTTCAAAACCTTTAAACAAGGACGGGAATTAATATATGTGGCGTCGCTACATACAAGTCTTCGCGATCATTCTTCTGGCGGGCTTTAGCGTCTATTCATCCTTTCAATATTGGGCGGCGATACGCAGGAATCTGGATCCTGCTTTTGTCATCAATGATCCCCAATCAAAATGGGAGAAAAGAATCCTGGCGATTAACCTGCCTTCCAACATAGGCAATGAAATCGGTTATGTCGCTGATTGGGATATCAATCCGAACTCCGATCCTATTGGCCAGGATGAAGAGTATGTTTTAACTCAATACACTCTCGCACCGCTGATCGTCAAAAGAGGAAGCGGGTATGAATGGATCGTCGGGAATTTGACCCTTCCACAAACCAATGATTGGCTCAATCAGAATTTCAAAGGCGCAGACATCCATTACTACGGCTGGGGCATTTACCTTATTCACAGAGTCAAGCCATGATGTACAAGAGCCTGCTAAGTTTCGTCCCGCCGATCCTTCTTGGATACCTGATCGTTGACTTCATCTGGCAGACAGCCAACAAGCGCCAGGCTGTCCTGAAGTTATTCCTGGGATTGGGAATAGGTCTGGGAGCTACTTCCCTGCTTCTCTTTGTGTGGCTGTGGCTGACCAATCAATTAAACGGCTTTGCATGGCTGCTGGCCGGAATTATCGTCGGCGGCATCCTGATAAAAATCTACCGTTCCATGAAGCAGCCGTTTGGATTTCGATTTCCGGGAATCCGCCTTGCGCCAAATTGGTTGAGCATCCTATTGTCAATTGCTTTCATCATAACGCTCATCCTGTCTTACAACAGTTTCATCTCCTATTCCCTGACACATCAGCACGGCGACCGCGACGCACAGGCAATTTGGAATCTGCATGCCCGCATCATTTACCGGGATCCTGCGAACTGGAAAACAGTATTCTCGCCGGAATTCGATTCCCGGTTTCACCCCGATTATCCACTGCTGACTCCGCTCGATGTGGTTTGGGGGTGGAATCTCCTGAACTCCGAAACGACTCGAGTGCCCATTGTGCTGGCCGGTCTTTTCGCGTTTGGGATGGTCGGTTTGCTGTTTATGTCGTTGAACAGCCTGAAAACCTGGGGCCAGGCGGCGCTGGCATCTTTGGTCTTAATGGGCACGCCTTATTTCATTTTGCTCGGCACATTCCAGACCGCAGATGTTCCCTTTGCTTATTTTGTTCTCTCAACCATCGTGTTGTTTGCCTTTTACTTCGTTGAGAAGAAGCCCGGGTTGCTGATCCTGGCTGGTTTATCAACAGGGCTTTCCGCATGGACAAAAAACGAAGGCATCCTTTTCATCGTGTCTGCGATGACGGGCTGTGCCATCTACGGGCTGATGCAAAAACAACTGTGGAAAACGCTTCGCCTGTTTTGGCTCGGCTTGTCGGTCCCGGCACTCATCATACTTTCCTATAAAGTTACCCTGGCACCATCCAACGACTTGTTTGCAAATTTCAACGCAGCAGTTTTTATTGGCAAATTACTTTCGCTCCAGCGCTACGAAACGATTTTCACTGCCATTGGGACAACTCTGCTCAAGTTCGGAGACTGGCCCTTGAGCATTCTTATCGCGCTCGCCATTTTTCTTGCGATCATTGGCTTTCGAACGGAAAATTCCATCTGGAAGGAGATGAGAGTCGGCGCAGCAATTCTTGCCATCCAGCTGATCGGCTATATTTTCGTTTATGTGATTACTCCCCTGCCCCTGGAATTTCATTTACAATATTCATTGGACCGCCTTTTGTTCCAATTGTTTCCGTCGGCGCTGTTCCTGTTTTTCTGGGCAGCGTCAGCACCGGAAGATATAATTCGATACATCGCCCCTGTTTCGCAAATCCGTGATCAAAATGCTGCTGACAATTGACGTTGGAAATACAAATCTGGCACTTGGCCTTTACGAAGCCGATCAACTCGGCCCGCACTGGCGGCTCGCCACCGACCATGACCGGATGCCGGACGAATACGGCCTGCAATTTCTTGGATTGCTCGAGCACGTCGGCAAATCAAACAAAGATTTAACCGGCATCAGCCTCGCTTCGGTTGTGCCGCAATTAACTCAACGAGTCATCCAGGCCTGCCGCGAATATTTGAAACAAGAGCCGCTCGTTGTGGATACCGGCGTCAAGACCGGCATACGGATTCGTTACGAAGATCCAAAAGCGGTCGGCGCGGACCGCGTCGCGGACGCGGTGGCGGTGATGAATCTTTACGGCGGCCCGGCCTGCATCGTGGACTTTGGCACGGCCACCACGTTCAATGCGCTGACCAAAGATGGCGATTATCTCGGCGGCGCGATCACCGCAGGAATCAATCTGGCCGCAGACGCGCTCTTCACGCATGCCGCGAAACTTCAACGTATTGATTTACAGCGCCCACCGTCTGTCATCGGGCGGAACACTGTCCACGCCATGCAATCGGGACTCCTCTTCGGATATGTGAGCATGGTCGAGGGAATGGTTGCCCGCTTCCGGTCCGAGTTGGGAAGCGACATGAGAGTCGTCGCCACCGGCGGTCTCGCGGAAATCGTCGCGCAGGAGACCAAAGTCATCAACATCCTCGCGCCGTGGCTCACGCTCGACGGCCTGCGGTTCATCTGGGAACTCAACCGTTAGAATTCGATAAGCAAATTTCTTCGACACGCGGATTGGGGATACAATCGCCATTCGTGTCTTCAGGAGCTGAATGAATCATCGTGTTTTGTTTTTTATTTTGCTAATATCCGCATTGATGACTGGATGCGGCGTCAATGTTTTCGCCGCGCCCGTGCCGACTGCCACGCAGACGGAAACGCAGCTTCCGCCGACTGAAACGGCCACCGCTTTGCCGACCTTCGCGATCACCCCCAACACCGCAACGCCATCGCTCACGCCAACGCCGACATGGGTGGCGCAGGGTCCGGATCATGTTCTTGTGCCGATCCTGATGTATCATCACATCGCGGTCTCGCCAGTTGGCAGCATCTTCTACGTCCCGCCTGACAAGTTCGAAGCGCAGATCAAACTTCTCCACGATTGGAATTACACGTCCATCACAACGTCCATGCTGGTGCAGGCCATCACGCAAGGCGCGTCTCTCCCGCCGCGCCCTGTCATTATCACGTTCGATGACAGTTGGGGAAGTCAATACACCAACGCGTTTCCCATCATGAAAAAATATGGCTTTACCGGAGTGCTTTATACCGTTGTTGGTTATATAAACAAATCCAGCGGTTTGGAGGCCGATCCCAATTACCTGACGACGGATCAACTCAAGGAAATGGCCGCGGCTGGCTGGGAAATTGGGAGCCACACCGAGACGCATCCCGATTTGCTGGCGGACGCCACAGCCTTGCGCTATGAAATTGTCCAATCCCGCAAGGATTTGCAGACCATGCTTGGCGTTCCGATCTTGACCTTTGCATATCCATTCGGCGATGCAGGCAGTGCCGCCGTGGATTATGTTCACTTTGCCGGATACATCGCCGCAATGGGAGCCACCGGTTTTGCCGCCGATCAGGGCAAGGGGAATCTGTTCCTGTTGCAGCGGGAAGAAATCCGAGGCACGGAAGATGTAAAGAGCTTTATCCGCTTCCTGCCGTGGCTGGGCGATCCATCCTTCCTGCCCACAGATACGCCAACGCCCACGCCGACAGCTTCGCGCACGCCCATCCCAACGTATACCCAATATCCAACGCGGACTCCAGGAACAACGCCGATTCCGTAGTGCCTTGACGGAACAAATATCAGAGATTGCGAGTCTGATACCGAAAAGGAGTCTGTTATGCGACTGAAACTTCTTTTCGCTCTGTTTGCTTTTTTGTTCACGGCATGTATTCCAACGTCCATGCCTGTTGCCGCGCCAGCCGACAGCGGCATCTATGGACAAGTCACGATTGGGCCAACTTGTCCGGTTCAGCAGATCAATAATCCGTGCCCCGATAAACCCTACCGGGCCACCCTTACCGTTTTGACAACCACAGATCACAGCAAAGTTATACAATTCCAGACCGATGCAAATGGAAGTTTCCGCGTTGCATTGGCCCCCGGAGTATATATCCTGCATCCTGAATCACCCGGCGCCCTGCCGCGCGGCCGCGATCAAACCTTCACTGTTCCTCCGCATGAATTTGTCCAGTTGAATGTGAGTTACGACAGTGGAATCCGGTAGCTATCGAACCTTTTGCAGGCAAAGCGACAACAGAATCACAGATGGACATCGAAGCTCCAAAAACAAGACATACCCTAATTCGAAGCCTGCTGCGGCGGTATGGTGCTGTCAAAGTGACAATAGGCGTTACTTTGATCGTCATGTTGTGTTCCCTTGTCATTACGACTGCCCTGGACTTTGTCATCGAACACGAACTCTCGATGTATGCCACTGCGCTATCCATCGGAATTCCGCTCATCCTGGCTCCGGGCTTCGAATACCGCTCCTTTCACTTGCTGGCTGAATTGGATAGGGCCGAGCAAAAACTCAGAGTTTTAGCGGCCACCGACGACCTGACCGGTGCTTACAATCGCAGGCATTTCATCGAGCTGGCAAACGCGGAGCTGGCCCGGATCGAGAGATACGGCGGCAAGCTTTCACTCGCCATTCTGGATTTCGACAACTTCAAAGCGGTCAATGACCATTACGGGCATTTGGTTGGCGACCAAGCCTTGGCGCTGGTCAGCAATATATGCCGCGCCAACATCCGTGAAATGGACATCTTTGCCAGATACGGCGGCGACGAATTCGTCATGTTGTTCCCGGAAACCGATGAAGCGCAGGCCCGCGAATGTCTCCAAAGAATTCTTCTTCGTTTGGAAGAAGCGGAGATCAGTTGCGCGACAAAAATTCATCCGCGCGTCAGCATTGGATTATTTACCTTCAACACAGCCGCCAGCACACTGGATGAGTTGCTGTACAAGGCCGATATCGCGCTCTATCGCGCCAAGCAAACCGGCGGCAACAAAGTCATCTAAACGGCACTTGACATTCAAATCTTTTTGCGGATAATTACGGCAATAAACAAAAGGCTGTGACAGAGGAAAGTAAACTGGTACAAGCCGTCAGAGAGGCGCAGGCGCAATCCCCAATGTGGACATGGACAAGTGCTGAAACCTGCGCCCGGTAGAAACCAGTTGAAGTTCCCTCTTGAGCCGTTCGGGTGAAAGCAGCACAAGATAATATCTTGTGCTGCCAGGTAGTCTGAACCGTCATCTCAGCGTTATCTGGGAAGCCGATGTTGGTCGGCACAAAGCGAGTCACACATGTGACTAATTTGGGTGGTACCGCGGGAACTCCCTCCCGCCCCATTTGCGGGCGGGAGGTTTTGTTTTTCGATATTCAATAAGCGATACTCGACTTACGAAGAGCAAATAACAAGTATCGAATAACGGAGGTTTGAATGCTGGATAAATTGAGCGAGATCGAAAAGTCCGCGTTGGACGCGTTGGAATCAGTGCAGGACGCATCATCCCTCGACGCGTGGCGGGTCGCGCATCTCGGACGCAGTTCGCCGCTGATGACGGTTTTCTCAGAACTGGGAAAACTGTCAAAGGAGGAGCGCCCAACGGTCGGGCAGGCCGCGAACCGCGTCAAGGTGGCGCTCGAGGCGGCTTTAGCCGAAAAAACAGAATCCGTTAAACGGTCCGCGTTGGAGCGCTCGTTGAACGAAGGAAAATTGGATGTAACTTTGCCAGGCCGTCCCATCCACCGCGGACGCTTGCATCCATCCACGCAGCAACTTCGACGCGTGCTCGCGATTCTGGCTGAAATGGGATTCCAGGTTTATACGTCGCGCGAAGTCGAGACAGATGAAATAAATTTCCAATTGCTCAACTTCCCACCGCATCACCCCGCGCGTGATATGCAGGACACGTTATACATTGAAGCAGGCGAGCGCGGCGAAAATCCAATTCTATTGCGCACGCATACTTCGCCCGGACAAATTCATGCCATGCGCGAGTTCGCCGCGATGAATCCAAAAGACCCGCCGCCGATTCGCATTGCGTTGCCCGGCATGTGTTTTCGCGCCGAACAGATCACGGCGCGATCCGAAGTGCAATTCAATCAAGTGGAAGGATTGGCGGTTGGCAAAGGAATCACGTTCAGCGATTTGAAAGGCACGTTGATCGAATTTGCCCATCGCATGTTCGGACAGAACGCGCGCACGCGTTTTCGCGCGTCGTATTTTCCGTTCACCGAACCGTCCGCCGAAATGGACGTGGAATGTTTTGTATGCGGAGGAAAAGGCTGCGCCGTCTGCAAAAATTCGGGCTGGCTTGAAATTCTCGGCTCGGGCATGGTGCATCCGACCGTCCTGCAAAATGGCGGATACGATCCAAAGATTTATTCCGGCTTCGCGTGGGGCATGGGACCCGAACGCCAGTTGATGCTGCGCTACAAGATCGAAGACATTCGTTATTTCTGGGGAAACGATATTCGATTCTTGGAGCAGTTCTGAAAAGATTTAACGCAAAGAACGCAAAGGAAAAGAAAGAGGAAAGAAGCTTTGCGCTCTTCGCGAGCTTCGCGGTTCAGAGAAGGAAATGAGTTATGAAAACACCTCTATCATGGCTGAAAGATTTCATTGACCTCGAGGGTCTATCCGTTGAAGACATTGCCCGCAAATTGACTCTCGCCGGTCTCGAAGTGGACGAGATTCAATACGTTGGTCTGCCCATGCCCGCTTATGGCAAAGGTGAAAAGCACGAATTCAAAACCAGCGGTATTGCATGGGATCGCGACAAAATCGTCGTAGCTGAGATTCTCGAAGTCAAACCGCATCCCAACGCGGACCGATTGACTCTACTCGACTTATTCGATGGTCAGCAGACTCAAGTCGTGTTGACCGGCGCGCCGAATATCTTTCATTTGAAAGGTCAGGGCAAATTGCCGAAGCCGATCAAAGTCGCGTATGCCAAAGAAGGCTCGACGCTTTACGATGGACACGCCGAAGGCTTGCAGTTGATGACGCTCAAGCGCGCAAAAATCCGCGGCGTGGATTCGTATTCGATGGTCTGCTCGGAAAAAGAATTGGGCATCACCGAAGAACACGAGGGCATCATTCTGCTCGATGACGATGCACCAGTCGGAATGCCGCTTGCGGATTACATGGGTGACGCGGTTCTGGATATTTCCATCCTGCCGAACATGGCGCGCAATGCGAACGTCATCGGTGTGGCGCGTGAACTTGCCGCGCTGACCGGGCATGAACTCAAAAAGCCGGGCATCAAATTCAAAACGGATGGCGAATCGGTTGAAGAATTGGTTTCGATTGAAATTACCAATCCCGAACTCAATCCACGGTTTGTGCTTGGATTGATTCGCAACGTCGAGATCAAGCCCAGCCCATATCAAATCCAGCGACGGCTCAAACTGGCTGGAATGCGTCCAATCAACAACATCGTGGACGCCACAAATTATGCCATGCTCGAACTTGGCGAGCCGCTGCACGCGTTCGATTATGACGTTTTGAAGGAACGAGCCGGAAAGAAAAATGTCAAGATCATCACGCGTCCCGCGAAAGATGGTGAGAAACTTGTTACGCTTGACAATACCGAACGGACTCTGTCTTCACTAAATGTTCTCGTCTGCGACGAGAAGGGCCCGCTCTCGATTGCTGGCGTGATGGGCGGACTTGAAAGCGAAGTCTACGATTCGTCGAAAGAAATCCTTGACGCAAAAGGCATTGATATCAAAGATGGCGAAATGTCTCAGGGCAAAGTCAGTATGCGCGGCAAAAGCACCACTAACATTTTGCTCGAAGGCGCGGCGTGGAATTTCATCAACATTCGACGCACCGCGAAACAGCATAATCTTCCATCCGAAGCATCGTTCAGATTCTCGCGCGGCGTTCATCCTGCCATGGCAGAGATCGGCGTCAAACGCGGACTTCAACTCATGGCTGAATGGTCTGGCGGAACCATCGCACCGGGGCTCGTGGACGAATATCCGCTCAAACCAAAAACGCCGACCGTCACTGTCACATCAAAAGATGTGAAGCGTTTGCTCGGCATTGATCTCACCGCGAAACAAATCGCAGGTTTATTGGAGAGGCTTGAATTCAAATGCACAGTTGAAAAGAGTGAAGTCAAAGTCAAAGCCCCTTCGCATCGCATGGACATCGGCGAGGGCGTTGTTGGCCTGGCGGATGTACTCGAAGAAGTTGCACGCGTTTATGGCTATGACCGAATTCCGTCCACGCGCATGGCCGATGCGCTTCCGCCGCAGATCGGCAACCCCATCCACGAATGGGAAGAGCATCTGAGAGATGTGCTTGTGGCGCTCGGCTTCGGTGAAGTTGTCAGCTACCGCCTCACGAATGCTGAAAGCGAAGCGCGGCTCGGCGTCACCGGCGATTATGTCCGCATTGCCAATCCCATTGCGCCCGAACGAAGCGTGATGCGCCGCAGTTTGCTTGCATCGGTTCTCGAAGCGCTCGAACACAATATCCGCTTGAGCGAATCGCTGGCATTCTTCGAGATCGGATCTGTATTCGAGCCACGCGCAAATGAATTACCAAATGAGCCGCGCAAACTTGCGATTGCAATGACAGGTCGACGCGAGCCAACCGCTTGGGATGTAAAAGATTCGTCCGCGTTGGATTTCTACGACATGAAAGGCCGCGTCGAACTCCTTTTGAGTGGACTCCGTTTCACAGATGTCGTTTACTCTGCAAGTGACTCCGCTAAATATTTGCACCCGGGCAAAGCCGCGGAAATAAAAGTCAACGGACAAGTTGTCGGCGCGTTCGGTGAGCTGCATCCGCTCGTCAAGGAAAAATACGAGCTTGGCGATTCGCCGGTTCTCGCTGCGGAATTTGATCTCGATACCCTTCGTGCGTTGAATGCAACTTACGAGATCAAACCTGTTCCCGAATTCCCGCCGATCCTCGAAGACATCGCCGTCATCGTGGACGAATCAGTTGCCGCGTCACGCGTCGAAGCATTGATCCGCCAAACGGGCGGAAAGAGCGTGGCAAATGTCCGCTTGTTCGACGTTTATCGCGGCGATCAAGTTGGCGCAGGTAAAAAGTCGCTGGCATACAGTCTGACCTACCAGGCTCCTGATAAAACGATGACCGATTCTGAAGCCGCTGCGATCCGCAATAAAATTGTCAAACGGCTGGAACAGGAAATTGGCGCAAAGTTGAGAAGCTGAGAAGTTGATATGAAACTGGACGCAGGATCTACTTGCATCCAGTTTCTTTTATCTGTATACTGAAATCAAATCATCTTAAAGAGGAGAATGCAGAACATGGACAAGAAAACGACCGGGATCATTGCAACCATCGCGTCTGTTGTCTTATGCGGATGTCCGGGAATCTTCCTGTGCATCTTTGGCGCAATAAGCGCCACCGGCTCGATGCCTTACAGCACTACTCTTAATGACGTGACAAGCACAGGCACTGTGCCCGCCAGCTATGGATTTGCCATGCTTTGCCTGTCACTCATATTCATTGCGATTCCAATCGTGGTGGGGTTCCTCATGCTTCGCAATAAGCCTGCTGCTGCGTCCACGACGCCGCCCATGCCGCCGAACGAGCCGCTACCACCCGCATCATAAATTACAAACAAGAGCAGCCAAATTGGCTGCTCTTGTTATTTGATTGCCAGCATCAAAAAATCCATTCACAGATTACTCAGATTCCGCAGATTTTTTCATCTGTGCAATCTGGAAATCTGTAGATCATTTTTTACATGGCAGGCAGACGCGCACCGGCAGGCGCAATGCGGACGCGCCGCTCGCTTTCCTCAGCCAGCTCATGTATCTTTTCCATCATTTTCATCGTCACCGATTGGACAAGATTTTGATCTTCGACATCGCCAGAGAATCGCATTGGCTCGCCGATGGTCATTCCATACGGGCCGTGCAAATACCAGTACGCCGCGGTATGTTTCCCGCTTAGGTTGGATGAAATATAGACGCTGCGTTCGCGCGGCAAATAAATTCCAACCGGAATGACGGGCACACCCGTGCTGATGGCCAGCCGCGCCGCGCCTGTCCGCGGCGGATGGCAGCCCCCGCTTCGAGGGCTGACCAGGCCCTCGGGGAAGATGCCGACCGAATGTCCTGATTGGAGGCGTTGTTTGGCTTCGTCCAATGCTTCCTTGCCTTGTCCCGGGCTTACACAAATCTGTCCGCAGTAATGAAGGTAATCTCCAAACAGAGGCATGGCAAAGGCATTCCCGCTGATCAAAACGCCAAGATGTTTCGACGAAAGCAGGGGCAGAAGGAATGGGTCCGTGGCGCTTGGATGATTGGCAATAAACAGCTTCGGGCCAAAAGGCAATTCGCTCGTCAGGCGCACGTCGAGCCGGAGCATAATGCGGGCATATAGCCTGATAACTCGAACAGATAACTTATAAAGAAAATTTGCGTACATGCAATCTCCTCTGGAGCGATGAAGATAACACAGAATGCGCCGGCTGCCATTTACAGATTTAACAAGTGATTCGGCAAATTCAAGTTCGCCCTGACGCCAACATAATTTTACAATGCTTTGAAGCGAAAACAAAACGAATTCCCGGCTCGTTCGAGTCAGGAATTCGCACGTCCATTTGGATGTTTCGTCGTTCAATTACGCAACAAGATTTCTCAACACCGTGTGCAGAATACCACCATTGCGGAAATAATGTACTTCAACTTCAGTATTCAACAACGCGGTGGCTTTGAATTCCACAACTTTTCCATCCGCCTTCTTCGCTTTGACAGTAACCACACTCTTCGGCGTCATCTTATCGCTCAAGCCGACGATGTCATAAACTTCATCGCCCTTGAGTCCAAGCGATTCGGCATTTTGACCGTTCATGAAAACAAGCGGCAGGATTCCCATGCCGACCAGATTTGAGCGGTGGATTCGTTCGAAGGATTCGGCGATCACCGCGCGGACGCCTTGCAGGTTTGGACCTTTCGCGGCCCAGTCGCGGCTGGAGCCGGTTCCGTATTCTTTGCCGGCAAGGATGATGGAAGGTACACCTTCACTTTGATATTTCATCGCGGCATCGAAGATGGGCATCTCCGCGCCGTCAGGAAAATGTTTCGTCCAGTTGCCTTCTTTTGGAGCAACAAGCAAATTCTTCAGGCGGATATTCGCAAAGGTGCCGCGCGCCATGACGAGGTCATTGCCCCGACGCGATCCGTATGAATTGAAATCCTTCGGCTGGACATTCAAACTCTGCAAATACTTTCCGGCGGGAGAATCGGCGGCGATGTTGCCCGCAGGCGAGATGTGGTCGGTCGTGATCGAGTCGCCAAAAAGTCCGAGAACGCGAGCGCCTTTGACATCGCCAACCGAAGGCACATCCAACGTCAAAGTTTGGAAATAAGGCGGATGATGGATGTACGTCGAAGACTCGTCCCATTCATAAATGTCGCCGCCGGAAACCTTGATGTTCTTCCACATGTCCGAGCCTTCGAATACGCTCGAATAGCGATCCTTGAACATCTTCACATCGAGGCTCGATGCAATCGTATCCGCGATTTCTTTTTGTGTTGGCCAAATATCTTTGAGATAAACTGGCTGTCCATCCTTGCCGGTTCCAAGCGGTTCCTGATCGAGATCAATATCAACGGTGCCAGCCAACGCGTACGCAACGACCAGCGGCGGCGAGGCGAGGAAATTGGCTTTGACGAGCGGATGCACGCGGCCCTCGAAGTTGCGGTTGCCGGAAATGACCGCCGCCGCAACCAGATCGGACCCGGTAACGGCTTTCGCCACCTCGCCGGGGAGCGGACCGCTGTTGCCGATACAAGTTGTGCAGCCATACGCGACGACATTGAATCCAAGCTTCGCAAGCGGATCAATCAATTTAGCCTGTTTGAGATATTCTGTCACGACGCGTGAGCCAGGCGCGAGCGATGTCTTGACGTAAGGCTTGACGCTCAGACCTTTTTCGACGGCTTTCTTGGCAAGCAATCCCGCGCCGATCATTACAGATGGATTCGACGTATTCGTGCATGAAGTAATGGCCGCAATCACAACCGCGCCGTGTTTCATCTTCATCGAGCCGCCATTCGTGCCAAACGTGGCTTCCGTGTTGATGGCTTCGGGTTTCAACTCAAAACCGCGCTCTTTGACGGGCGCGGTCAACGCCTTTTTGAAAGTCTCTTTCAGTTCAGCCATTGGCACGCGGTCTTGCGGACGCTTTGGCCCAGCCAATGAAGGCACGACCGATCCAAGATCGAGCTCGAGCGTATCGGTGAATTCGGGATCAGGAGTCGAATCATCGCGGAATAATCCCTGTGTGCGGCAATATGCTTCGACGCGTTCCACAACTTCATCGGGACGCCCGCTCATCTTCAAATAGCGCAGCGTCTCGGCATCAACCGGGAAATATCCCATCGTCGCGCCATATTCGGGAGCCATGTTGCCAATCGTGGCGCGATCAGTGAGCGACATACTATCGAGTCCCGTACCATAGAACTCGACAAACTTATCCACCACGCCTTTCTTCCGCAGCATTTGAGTCACCGTGAGGACCAAATCTGTTGCGGTCACGCCGTCTTTCAACTTGCCGTGTAATTTGAAACCAATCACATCTGGCAGCAACATGTCCATTGGCTGGCCGAGCATCACAGCTTCCGCTTCGATGCCGCCTACGCCCCAGCCCAGCACGCCGAGGCCATTGATCATCGTAGTATGCGAATCTGTGCCGACGAGCGTATCGGGAAAAGCCAATGTATCTTTGCCATCCTGTTTCGTTCTCACAACTTCAGCAAGGTACTCGAGATTGACCTGATGCACAATGCCGGTCATCGGCGGGACAACACGAAAGTTGCTGAACGCTTTTTGTCCCCATTTCAAAAATTCATAGCGTTCGCGGTTGCGCTGGAATTCGACTTCCGCGTTGCGGTTGAGTGCATCCGCGGTGGCGAAGAAATCAACCTGCACGGAATGATCAATGACGAGGTCAACCGGCACGAGCGGATTGATCTTCTTCGGGTCGCCGCCTAGACGGGCAACTGCCGCGCGCATCGCAGCCAGATCCACGACTGCGGGCACGCCCGTGAAATCCTGCATGATGACGCGCGCCGGCAAAAATGGAATGCCGGGACGCGTTCCAGTTGGCTTCCACGCGGCGATATTCTTCACATCTTCCTGCGTGATCTCCTTGTCGTTGCATTGACGGAGGGCCGCCTCGAGCATGATGCGGATCGAAAACGGGAGCCGCTTCAAATCCGTGAGACCCGCTTTTTGCAATGCGTCGAGCCGGTAGATAATGTATTCCCTTTTCCCCGCTTTCAAAACGTCACGCGCCTTAAAGAAATCGTCCATACCTAACTCCTTTGATGGTGAAATTCACGGGTTACAGTTCATGCAACCACATTCACCACAAAGTAAGCAGGATACAAAGGAGCGCCTTTGTTACCCTAAGGGTCTTTGTGGTGTGTTTTAAAATTTCAAATCCTTCTTTACCTGGCTAACCAACTCCCCGCGCTCTTTCTCAGGAAGAAACGCGGCCTGTGCTGCTGCCAGGATGCGCTCTTTGAGCGTGTTCATCGGGACGCCAAGATCATCACAAGCCACATGATATTCATGGCTCAGTGTGATCCGCGAAATGCTGGGATCGTCAGTATTGAGCGTAACATTGAGTCCGCGATCGAGCATTTGATTCAACGGGTGCGCCTCCAGCGCGGGCACAACACCCGATTGAAAATTACTGGTCACACATACTTCAAACGCCATGCCGCGCTCCCTGGCGAGCCGGGTGATGTAGTCATCTTCGAGCACGCGTACGCCGTGACCAATCCGTTCCGCGCCGAGTTCTTCGATGGCTTCCTTGACATTGGCCGCCGGCCCCCATTCACCCGCATGAATGGTAATACGCAGCCCGGCCTGCCTCGCTTCCTTGAAGACTCCATAAAACGGTTCAGACTTGAACTCGGCCTCATTGCCAGCCAAATCCATCCCGATCAATCCGCGCTCCTGATTCTCAGCAGCCACCCATGCCACCTGTTCGGCCAGTTCCTTGCTCTCATGGCGATTGACAGAGGCGATCAACCGAACGATGATACCAAATTCTTTAGCCGCGTCCCGGGCGCTGGTGAGGACCCAGTCAAATACATCGTGAAGCGGGAAGCGTTCTGCGCGGCTCAACGCCACGGGCGTGAAGCGCAATTCCAGATATCTGACGTTATCCTTCGCCGCGTCTTCAATCGCTTCACGCGTGATGCGGTGGATTGCTTCCGGCGAGCGATAGAACAATCTCAGCGTATTGAACTTGGAAAGAAAATTCTGGAACGAATATTTTTCTTCCTCCTGCATCTGCACGAGATTGCTGAGACGCAAAACATCCTCAGGGATTGTAATCCCATGCTGGCGGGCAATATCGAGCATGGTATCCAAACGCAACGTGCCCTCCAGGTGACGATGCAGTTCAACCTTGGGGAGGGCGCGGTAATTTGTCAGTCGTGCGGTCGCTCGGTCGGACATACCTGTAATTTCTATAATCAAACCGCAAAGGACGCCAAGACCACAAAGAAAAAAACGCTCCGCGATCTTCGCACGCTAACGGTTCAATTAATGTCGCTTTCGTTTCTTCTTGCCACCTTCGATCTGAGCCGGCGCGGCTTGCGCTTCGACAGGTGTTTCGGGTACTTCGGTCGGTGTGATCTCGATGTGCCGCGGCTGGTACGAGAATACACGTCCGATCACGGCAGCGCGCACATCAGACAACAATTGCTGGAACAATTCAGAAGCGCGGCCTTTATATTGTACCAGTGGGTCACGCTGCGCGTAAGCCTCCAGGCCAATTGAGACTCTCAAAGCCTCGACTTTTGTCAAATACTCAACCCATAATTCCGTGATGGAAGATAAAAGCAGCTGGCGTTTGACTTCATTCAGGATGTACGACCCGATGGCCTGGATCAACTTCTCCCGGTCGGACTCACTCAACGCGGTTACCGGTTCGTTGAGTCTATCCTCGCCGAAAACTTGCGCGGCGGGACCGAAGTCCGCGAGGCGCGCGGCATTTTGACTCCGCTGCATGTACTCGCGCTGTCCCCACGCGGTTTGCAAAGCCGACTCAGCTTGATCGAGATGTTCGAGCACGGCGTCGGTGACATCCTCCGCTGTTCGATTCTCGAGCAGATGCGCGGCAAGATAAATATAAGTAAAGCGGTTGAAAAGCTGGCGAATTTGGCGATGTGTGCGCTGGTCGAACATCGTGCGTGCGCCCTGCGAGAGCGACAACAACAAGCGAAGTTTGCCGGTGTCGTCAGTGGCAGGTTCGCGTTGCAGCAAATCATCCACGTCGCGCCCGACTTGAGACGTCAAACGTTCGCGCTGGCGCTGCATCAAATCGCGCGATGCAGACAGGACTTGCTTCGCGGCATCATCCCAACTTTCGGCTTCGATTTTTTGTCCAAGCGGCTCGCCGAGGCGGCGCTCGATCGCACCAGCTACACGGCTGGCATTGATGCTGATCAGATTCGCCTCAACATATTCTTCCAGCCACTTTTTGAATTCGTCCGGATCGTCGGTAAACAACCGCGATTGCTCGCCATTCAAACGCAATTGAAAACGAATCAATCCGCTTAATTCTTCCACGGCTTTTTGCGGGCGGACTTGTTCTTCTGAATCGCGCAGGCCCTGGAAGTAGGCATCCAGCGCGTCGGTGCGCTCGGCGATCTGATTCTCGAGAGTCTCTTCGGTTTTATCAATCAAAGATTCGATGGCGCGCAGCGTATGTGTCTGTTCGGCTTCGATGGCGCGCTCGACCAATTTAACGGTGGCCGTTTTCAAATCCGAGCGCGACACATCTGCATTGAATTCCTCGAGAACGAGCTTCAATCCAAACGTCGGAATCAATTTGCCTTGCAACTCAATCGGCGGTTGGACACCTTCGAGCCAGGCGATCAATTTCCACGGGCCTTCTTCGTCCGTCAGTCCAAGCTCAACACGCTTTTCGACTTCTGATTCCAGCATCTCGGCCACATCTTCGGTCAAATCCTGCTTGACGAAGATACGGTCACGCTGGGAATAGATTTGCTCGCGCTGTTTGTTGAGCACATCGTCGTATTCGAGCAGATGTTTGCGGACATCGAAGTTGGCGCCTTCGACGCGATGTTGGGACGACTCAATGATGCCGCTGACCATGCGCGCTTCGAGCGGAAGCGAGTCGTCCACTTTGAGACGCTGCATCAAACCGCTGACCTGATCGCCGCCGAAGAGCCGCATGAGATCATCTTCGAGCGAGAGATAAAAACGCGACGAACCGGGATCGCCCTGGCGCGCAGAGCGCCCGCGCAACTGGTTGTCAATGCGGCGTGCTTCGTGTCGCTCTGAACCGATCACATGCAAGCCGCCCAACTGCTTGACGCGTTCCATGTCTTCGAAATACTGCAGGAAAAGTTTGACCTCGCTTTCGTAGAGGCCATAAAGCGATGGATCAACTTTTTGCAGAGCCTGGCGGCGTTCCTCGAGCGGCATGTCGAATGGATCTTCGTAACCCGCCCGGCGCAAAACACGATTGACCGCCGAGATGACTTCCTCAGCCAGTTCGCCGCCAAGTTTGATGTCCACGCCGCGTCCAGCCATGTTGGTGGCAATGGTCACCGCGCCGAATGCGCCCGCGCCCGCGATGATCTGCGATTCTTCCGTGTGCTTGCGCGCGTTCAAAACCTGATGCGGCACACCGGCTTGCAAAATCGTTTTCAAGCGCTCCGATGATTCTTCGGTTAAGTTGAGGACCTCGAGAAGCGTTGAAAAATTGGCCGGATCATCAAGGCTGATGCTCGTCATCCCAAAGCCCGAAGCGAACTTACGCAAAGCATCGGGCGTGATGGTTTCAAGCGGTTCATTGAACGGCTGAAGTTCAGGGATCAAGCGGCCGTCTTCTTCACGCTTGCTGGCATTCAAAAATCCACGACGAACCAGAGCGATCTGTAACATGCGTCTGATCGGCTCGGCGCGCAAACGATTGGACAAACGATCCGATGATTCCACGGAGGATGTGCCGACCAACATGGGCCGTCCCAGCGCGTGATAACGGACGATCTCTGTCACGATGGAACGCAGCTTTGATTCGGCAGTCCGGTAAATGGCATCGGGATAATCCTTGCGGCGAAAATAAATTGGGCGATTGCCATCGTCACGTTTGGAATAGTATGAATATTGATAACCTTCTTCATCCTTCGCTTTGACTTCGACCAGCGGCGCTTCTTTTCCAAATGCCTGATATTCCAGATTGGTTGGGATGGGCGTGACTTCAAGTTTATAAATCTTGCTGAACTCCTCGGCCTCGGTCAAAGCCGTACCGGTCATGCCCGCCAGCTTTTTATACATGCGAAAATAATTTTGCAGTGTGATGGTCGCGTATGTGACATTTTCCGGCTCGATGCGCACGCCCTCTTTGGCCTCGACCGCCTGATGCAAACCGTCTGACCAACGGCGTCCGGGCATGAGACGGCCCGTGAATTCATCCACGATGATAACCTTGCCGCCCTGCACAAGATAATCCTTATTGCGCTTGAACAGGAATTGAGCGCGCATCGCCTGTTCGAGGAAGCCCGTCAAATGCGCCTGTTCGGGCGTGACATCTTCGGGTCGGTCCGGATCCATGAGCGGCTGGCCGATTAATTGTTCCGCGTGCGCCACCCCGACTTCGGTCAAATTAACCGAGCGATCCTTCTCACTGACTTCGTAATCTTCGACCTTGAGCTGTTTGACAACCTGCGCCATCTTGCCATACCATTCCAGCTCACCCTGCGCGGGGCCGGAGATGATGAGTGGCGTGCGCGCTTCGTCAATCAGCACGTTATCCACTTCATCCACAATGGCGTAATAATGTCCGCGTTGGACACGCTCATCGAGGCGCATGGCCATGTTATCGCGCAGATAATCGAAACCGAACTCAGAATTGGTGCCATACGTGATGTCAGCGCGATACGCTTCGACGCGGTCCACAAGCCGCAAATGATGCTGATCTTCGTGCGGCGATTCTTTTTCCAGATCAACAACATAGGCTTTCTTGCCGTTCTCGGTTGCGGCAGCTGATTGAAGAACGCCAACCGACAAACCAAGCATCTCGAAAATGGGAGCCATCCAGCGCGCATCGCGCCGCGCCAAATAATCGTTGACCGTGACGAGATGCACGCCGCGCCCGGTCAGCGCGTCGAGATACAGCGGCAGCGTCGCGACCAGCGTCTTGCCTTCGCCGGTTTTCATTTCAGCGATGCTGCCGCGGTGCAGAACGATCCCGCCAATTAATTGCACATCGTAGGGACGCAGGCCGATCGTCCGTTTGGACGCTTCGCGCACAACAGCAAAGGCTTCGGGAAGAATTTCCTCGAGCGCATCCTGCTCGGCTTCACGCTGTTCTTTTTCCTCTTCGATGCCATCCACCGCGGCCTTGATCCGGGCTTTGAACTCATCCGTTTTGGTGCGGAGAGCGTCATCACTCAACTTCTCGAATTCGGCTTCGAGTTCGTTGATCTGCTCGACCTCTTCACTCAGTTTTTCGATTTCGCGCTGGTGCGGACGACTCCCAGCGACTACTTTTACAAATTTTCCAAGCATATTCGCCTTTCGGCGTGGGATTATAACAGAGGGGAATTGGAGGAGTATAAGAAATTATGCCACCAAACCCGCACTGTTGTTCCATTCTTGTGCGGTGGTCCATTCGCAAACAGATTAGCCAGAGGGTACCTGTAACTTACCTATACAATTTGCGTCTTGTTTATGTCGCGTAGACTGGTATTAGCCTGTGGAAAAGCCAACCGCTTTAATCATTGAGGATGACCGCGATATCGTCATCCTCTTCCGGCACGTTCTTGATCTGGTAGGTTACCAGACCGAGATTATTTTGCATGGCAAGACGGCAGTCGAACGGCTCTCCGAGGAAGACATGGACGTAGATGTCATCCTCCTGGACCTGATCCTGCCGGGTGTTTCTGGCACAGAAATCCTCCACCTGATCCGTTCCAGCGAACGCTTAAAGGATAAACCGGTCATCGTAATCACGGGGGATTCAAACGCGGCCAGAAACCTCGAAGATCAAGCTGAATTGGTTTTGCTAAAGCCGGTCAACCTCGATCAGTTGACTAATCTGGTTAAGCGTCTGCAGCCAGTTAGTGAACTTGCAACCGAATCCCCCACCGATGAAATAACCGGCTTGTTCAATCGTTCGTTTTTCGCCGGCTTGATGGATTATGCGCTGGCTCGCTCAAAGCAAATTGCCTTTAATCATTTCGCAGTACTTTTGACAGACATTGACCAATTCAAGAAGATTGAGGAACAGCTTGGCGCGGATTACAGCCGCCTGCTATTGCAGGATACAGCCAGAACACTTAGGAGAGTCTTGCGCCCCACGGATACCATTGCCAGAATGGAAGGCGCACAATTTGCCGTCTTAATCGAAGAAGTAACCAACTGGGACATTCCCATCTACATAGCAAATCGCATTCTCGAACGGCTTGCCAGTAATATGGAAGGAAAATTCATCCAGAGCAAGAGTCATGTTGGCATTGTCTTGTGCGACGCGGGATATTTCAGCGTCAATGAAATCCTGAAGGACGTCAAAGTTGCGCTTTCACTCGCAAAGGCTGAAGGTCATGGAGGCTATAAGTTTTATGCGCGGGACGAGTTCAACAACGCCTACGATATTGATTTAATTTCATCTCTGCAGAGCAATCAGGTTATGGGACAAACGCCAATCAAGAAGCGGGAGGTCACTGTAAAACCGATCGGTACCAACCAAACCTCCCAAGTTGATTTCAGGCTATAATGACGGCTGTTCCCCAGGCATAGGGCAGCCCTGCCAAAGCCTTATAACCATAAACAAAACGCATTTTGCTCAAAGCAAGCCGTTCGCCCACAACACTATCCCATACAATTTCTTTTCGAGGGAAAATGGACTTTTTCCAAAAAGGGACCCGTTTCCCACCAAGTCGAAAAAACTCATCCCCCTTTCTCCGCCCTTCCCTGGCATTCCCCTATAATGCGAGCTTGCTGCTGATTGCCCGCCTTTTAAAAACCGAAGTAATGACATTGTAGTCATTAAAGCAAGATGAGTGAATAGGCAAATGTACTGTTTTTGCCCAAGAAACTTGAATTAAGGCATGCTTTCTGCTACTCTTGAAGCATCGTGGGAGAATCATCATGGCGAAAGAAATCCGCGTAGCAATCCTGGACGATCATCAATCCATCATTGATGGTTATGTTTATCGTTTAAAAGAGAGGCCAAATATAGTTGTTGTCGCGACCATTGGCTTTGGCGAACAGCTCGAACCAACCTTGAAGAAGTACCCAACCGACGTTCTGCTGCTCGATGTCAACGTTCCCACCTCGCCTGAAAACTCAAATCCCTATCCGATTCTGCACCTCATTCCCAATCTATTGGAAAGTTATCCCGCTCTTTGCATTTTGGTCATCAGCATGTACACGGAGCGCGGGTTGATCCGGGCAGTGATGGATGCTGGGGCAAGCGGCTACATCCTCAAAGACGACCAGGAGACAATTCAAAAATTGGGGGCCATCATTGACTCCATCGCCAAAGGCGAAATGGAGATCTATTTGAGCGAGAATGCCCGCAGACATCTTCTTCCGCGGGAACAGGAAGAGAACGATCATCTCCTGACCCAACGCCAACGGGAAGTGCTCTCCCTGTGCCTGGCTTATCCGGATTCATCAACGGGCGAGTTGGCGCACAAGATGTCAGTCGCCAATTCCACAGTTCGCAACTTGCTATCCAGCGCATATCTCAAGCTGGAGGTACGCAATCGTGCGGCAGCCATCGCCAGGGCGCGGCAGCTGGGGTTGATCACGCCCGATACGCCCACCACCCCAATCCTGTCGCGCCGGTAATCTTTCTGCCAATCTGATCATCAACACATCATCCGCACACTGCGCGGAATTTGCATTCCAAGCTTTCGCCTATTTCAAGCCAACATTCGGTTCAGACGCTCACAGGGAAGCGCGAATCTTTAAGGCAATCATTTGTTCTAATTTTGAGTCTGGGTGCTATAATCCTATTTAGCTGGTTAGTTTGATAGTTACATAGTTTTGTAGTTGAACTACCCAACCATCTAACGATCAAACTACGCTGCTATCCAACTAAAATGTCCTTCGCCCACCTTCACGTTCACACCGAATATTCCCTGCTCGACGGCTTCTCGAATATCAAGAAGCTGGTCAAACGCGTCAAGGAAATGGATATGCCCGCGGTTGCCATCACCGACCACGGCACGATGTTTGGCGTGATTGATTTTTACAAGGCGGCCAAGGCAGAGAATATCAAGCCGATCATCGGACTTGAAGCATACATGGCGGCACGCGGGATGCAAGACCGCGACTCCAAACTGGACCGTTCATCCTATCATCTGCTTCTGCTCGCGGAAAATGAAACCGGCTATAAGAATCTTTTGAAGATCGCCTCTGCCGCGCAACTTGAAGGCTTCTATTATTATCCGCGCATCGACCACGACTTTTTGGCGGCTCATTCCGAAGGGCTGATCTGCACTTCGGGCTGTATGTCCGCAGAAATCCCAAGCGCGCTGCTCGAAGAGAATCCGCAGGAAGCCGTGCGCCGCATGAACTGGTACTACGATGTCTTCGGCCCCGAACGGTTCTTCGTCGAATTGCAGCAGCACAACATCAAAGAAATAACCGATCTCAACCGCAGACTGGTGGAGATGGGCGTGCGCTATTCCGCCAAATTCATCGCGACGAATGACGTGCATTACATCAATCCTGAAGATGCGCGCTTGCAGGATATTCTGCTTTCGATTCAAACGCAGTCGTTGTTGTCCGATCCGAAGCGCATGAGGATGACGGACGACTCGTATTATCTCCGCACGCCTCAGGAGATGAGTCAATTATTTGCGGAAGTGCCGGAGGCCCTGAGCAATACATTGCTCATTGCCGAACGCTGCAATGTTGACCTTTCCTTTAAAGGTTATCACCTGCCCGATTTCCCCGTGCCGGAGGGACACACCGCGGAAACGTATCTTCGTCATCTGTGTGAAGAAGGCGCACACAGTCGCTACGGGGCACGCGCGGCCAGCAACGAGGTCCGCGAACGACTCGAATACGAGTTGGGCATCATCCACAAGATGGGATTCGACGCGTACTTCCTGATCGTGTGGGATTTATGCCGCTACGCGCGTGAAAACGGAATCTGGTACAACGCACGCGGATCCGCCGCCGGCTCCATTGTCGCGTACACATTGAACATTACACTCGTTGACCCGATCCAGCACGATTTGATCTTCGAGCGTTTCCTGAATCCGGGGCGCATCTCAATGCCGGATATTGACCTCGACTTCCGCGACGACCGCCGCAGTGAGATGCTGGCCTATTGCGCGGCCAAATATGGCGATGACAAGGTCGCGCAGATCATCACGTTCGGAACGATGGGCACAAAAGCCGCATTGCGCGACGTAGGCCGCGTGATGGATATTCCATTGAATGAAGTGGATCGCGTCGCAAAGCTCGTGCCTTTCGTTTCGGGCCGCACGACGACGATGCAAGATGCGCTTGAAATTCCAGAGTTTAAAGAAATCTACGAATCGCAAGAACATTTGCATGATTTGATTGATGTTGCCGCCAAGATGGAAGGCACCGTGCGCAATGCCGGTACGCACGCCGCGGGCGTGGTAATTTCCGATAAACCAATCCTCGAATATTTACCTTTGCATCGCCCAACATCCGGCTCGGAAGAAACGCCCATCAAAACCGTGACGCAATTCGAAATGGGCATTCTCGATTCGCTCGGCATGTTAAAGGTGGACTTCCTCGGCCTGATCACATTGAGCGTGATGGCCAAAGCCTGCGATTTGATCGAGAAGCGGCATGGCGTTCATCTCGATTTGAGCAACATCCCGCTTGATGATCCGAAATCGTTCGAGCTCTTGGGTTCCGGTCAAACCGCGGGCGTCTTTCAGGTGGAAGGCGGCGGGATGACGCGCTACATCGTCCAGATGAAGCCGACCAAGCTGGATCACGTCATCGCCATGGTCGCGGCGTATCGTCCCGGCCCGATGCAGTTCATCCCCGATTACATTGCGCGCATGCACGGCGAGGCGGAAGTCGAATATCGTCATCCGGCGATGAAACCCATTTTTGAATCCACGTACGGCATTCCGCTCTACCAGGAACAGTTGATGCGCGCCGCGGTCGAACTGGCGGGATACACGCCCTCTGAATCAGATGAACTTCGCAAAGCCATCTCGAAGAAAAAGAAAGAAGACATCGAGAAGCACCGCAAAAAATTTGTGGAAGGCGCGGTCAAGCATGGGATGGCGCGCGAAATCGCCGACGCGATTTATGCAGATTGGGAAGAGTTCGCACGTTACGGTTTCAACAAATCGCACGCCGCCGATTACGGCGTAATCGCAGTCGAGACGGCTTATCTCAAAGCGCATTACACCGCCGAATACATGACGGCTTTGCTTTCCGCCTCGGCGGGACAAACAGAAAAAGTCGCGTTATATGTTGCCGATGCGCGCAGCATGGGCGTGCCGGTTTTACCTCCCGACATCAATGCATCGGATTGGGATTTTGGAATTGAAGACCCTCCCACTTCAGGCAGCAGCTCAAGCAAAGAGCAAACCAAACCACAAATTCGTTTTGGTTTGGGCGCGGTAAAAAACGTCGGTCAAAGCGCGGTGGAATTGATCGTTGAAGAACGCAAGAAGAACGGCAGGTTCAACGATCTCAACGACTTCGCGCGCCGCGTCGATTTGCGTTCGGTTGGCAAACGCGGACTGGAATGTTTGATCAAGGTCGGCGCGATGGATGCCTTCGGCAACCGCGCCGCGTTGCTCGCCTCGCTCGACCGAATCACCGCCATCAGCAGCAATCATTTCCGCGCGGCCGAAGCGGGACAACTCAGTTTGTTCGGCGCGGCCACAGGCGTGACCGAAGTCATCACGCTGCCCGACGTCAATAATGTTGATAAACGCGAGATGCTCAACTGGGAACGCGAGCTGATCGGCCTTTACATTTCCGACCATCCGCTCACGCCATATCAAGCCAATCTCGCACAGATCGTTACGCATTTCTCCGGTCAATTGAACGAAGCGCAGAATCAGGAAAAGATTCGCGTGGCGGGCCTCGTCACAGCCGTCCGCCCATACATGACCAAAACCAACAAGCCGATGGGCTTCGTCACGCTCGAAGATATTCAAGGCAACATCGAACTCGTGCTCTTCCCGCGCACGTGGGGACAATATCAAGGCGTGCTGGCGGTCGGGCAAATCATCATCGTCGAAGGCAAAGCGGATACCGGAAGCAACCCGCCCAAAGTTTTAGTGGATGCGATCAAGACCGAGATGAAGGTAATTGAGTCTGCGGATATTGCAAACAAGCCGACTGAGGCTCCGCCTCTTTCTAAACCGATCACGGCTCCTGTTTCGAAAGCAATGCCGCGCCCCGCGCCACAACCCGTCAAACCCGCGCCGAAACCTGTTCTCGCAAATCAGACTGCAGAGCGCCCTGCAATTTACGCGGCCAAGCCGTCTATTCCATCTTCTGCAAAAGTCGAACGGGAAGAGGAAGATGTTCCTCCCCCGCCCGATAACTTCCCTCCCGATTGGGATGCAGAATGGCAGCCATCGTTTGAAGTTGAACAGATTGCGTCGCGGCCAGAGCCCAAAGTTGACGACAAGCCTATTGAGCCGCGTTTAGCGGAATCAATCGAAGCCGAATCAGAAGTCGAAGAACGCGAGCCGATGGAAAGTCCGCGCGAGGAAGCGGCATTACATCCCATTGAAGAAATCGGGCCTGAACCGCAGATTCCGCCGTCGCTGTATGTCCCGCTCGTCAAGGAAGAAAAAGACCAGGATCATCCGCCGAAACAAATCACGGTATTGCTGCGCTCGACCGGCGACAAGGACCACGATAAGCGCCGCATCAAGACCATTTACGGCACGCTGATTTCATATCACGGCCGCGACAAGTTTTCATTCCACATCTTTGAGAACGGCAAGGGACATTTGATTGATTTCCCCGGCGACACGACGCGCATCTGCCCCGAAATGCTGGCGCGTTTGGGTAAGTTGATCGGCGAGGAATCCTGGCGCGTGGAAGAGATTACATTTCAGTAACATATAAAGCATCGAAGCCGAAGCGCCGTACAGGCCTGAATAAGAATTTCAAGGCTGAACCATTTATTTCGTCAGCTTCTCACACTTGCCCTTCTCCTGCCGGCGCCAAAGTCAGCGGGATTTCTCCTCTTTCAAAACGTTATCAAAATCCCAAATCAATGATATATATTAAAAAACTTTGCAGGTATCGAAAGGAAATTTTGCGAATGAAAAATGCGCCTCAATACTGGGGACTCTCTTCCTGTATTGATCTGTACGAATGTGACCTTGGACTGATGAAAGACGCGGATGCAATCCGCGAGTTTGTAAAACAGTTGTGCGATCTGATAAAGATGAAGCGTTACGGTGAAACGCAAGTTGTACACTTCGGCGACGATCCGCGCGTGAACGGATTCAGCATGACGCAACTGATCGAGACCTCGCTCGTGTCCGCCCATTTTGCGGAAGCCAGCTGCGCGATCTATCTGGACGTGTTCAGCTGTGCGCCGTATGAGCCGAAAGATGTCGCAGAGTTCGCATTGAAGTATTTCAAGGGCAAACGCTACAGCCTGCACACAGTCGAACGAAAATAAAATAAAGGCGCCCATTGGGGCGTCTTTTCGTTTATCGTGGGGTTTCTATAAACAAAACTCTTTTCCGGAGAATTCAATGAACAGCATCATCGCGACGGTCATCACCTTTGCCATCGCCCTTGGATTTCTGCGTCTCATGGACTTCTTTGCCCATCGCGGCTGGATCGAAGCCCGCCTCAGCCGCAAGCTGATTCATATCGGCACCGGTCCGATCTTTGTCTTGTGCTGGCTGCTTTTCCCGGACGATCCCGCATCCCGATGGCTGGCTGCGCTCGTCCCCTTCATGATCGTCCTTCAATTTGCGCTGGTCGGATTGGGCGTCCTCAAAGACGAAGCCGCGGTGCAAGCCATGTCGCGTACCGGCGACCGCCGCGAGATTCTGCGCGGCCCGTTATATTATGGAATTGTCTTCGTTTTGCTGACTCTCATTTATTGGAAAGATTCCCCCGTCGGCATGACCGCATTGATGTTGATGTGCGGCGGCGACGGCCTGGCCGACATCGTCGGACGACGCGTCGCTTCGCCCTCGATTCCGTGGAGCCGCCAAAAGTCCGTGGCCGGATCGGTGAGCGTGTTCCTCGGCGGCTGGCTGATGACCGCCCTGATTCTTTTCATCTACGTTTCGGCGGGAATCTTTACAAAGTCATTCAGCGGTTATTTACTGCCAATCACTATTATCGCGGTCGTTGGCGCGCTTGTTGAGTCTCTGCCGTTCAAGGATGTGGATAATATCACTGTCACGCTGGCAGCGATCATTGCCGGGATATTCGTTTTTTAGCTTGATATCCGGAAAATTATTTGGTAGTGGTCAAAATGAAGTGATTGGCGATATAGTTGGCACATGATTGCTAAACAGATTGTCTACCGATGTCGAAATTGCGACAGCCAGAAAATCGTGAAAAATGGTCACAATGCCAGTGGCAGCCAACAATATTGGTGTAAGGATTGCGGCAAACGCGGCGTACTGGAACCGAAACGTGGATACACTCAGGCGCAGAAAGAACAAATCTTAGCGGCTTATAACGAGCGTTCGAGCATGCGTGGGGTACAACGCACATTTGGCGTCAGCCGTCCAACCTTGGCGAGCTGGCTAAAAAAAAGACGAAACCAATCCGAAACTTGAAGACACGCTCTTGTCTGCGGAACCTGAGGATGTGCTGGAAGCCGATGAAATGTGGTCATTCGTCCACGAAAAATGGAATAAACGCTGGCTGTGGACGATCATGTGCCGCCGAACTCGCCAAATTGTGGCGTTTGTGATCGGAGATCGGAGCGAGGCAACTTGTCGTACACTCTGGGAGCGAATTCCTGCAGCCTACAAGGGTTGTCAGAGTTACAGTGATTTTTGGGAAGCCTATCAACGGGTCTTTCCTGAAAAAACTCATGCATGCGTTGGCAAAGGAAGCGGCCAAACCAATCACATGGAACGTTGGTATTGCACCTTGCGACAATCGTGTGCGCGGTTCGTCCGAAAAACACTCTCATTTTCAAAATCCGATGCGATGCACGAAATCGTAATCAGACTGTTTATTATCCATCACAACCTATCACTTATTACCTGACCACTACC